>NZ_FUIH01000007.1:0-657082 GCF_900162695.1 Virgibacillus siamensis | reverse complement strand
GATATTGGGTAAAAGCGGATCGAATCGCCTGCCTTCAATAAAATCGGTATGTCCTCATCCGGACGGAATAATTTTACAGGTGTTCGTCCAATCAGCTGCCAGCCCCCTGGTGTTTCAATCGGATACACCCCTGTCTGTCCGCTGGCGATGCCCACGGAGCCCGCAGGAATCTGTAATCTTGGCGAATCTTTTCGTGGCGTAGCGATTTTTTCCGACATTCCGCCGACAAATGGGAACCCTGGCGCAAACCCAATCATGTGTACCATATAATCCCCATTGGCGTGAATATCAATAACCTCCGCTTCACGAAGATTATTCCGGCGCGCAACAACTTCCAAGTCAGGACCGAATTCCCCGCCGTAACATACCGGAATCTCAACAATTTTTGATTCTGTTTCGGGATTTTCCGGTAATCGGGAAACCATTTTTTCAATCTCCCCCAGCATAGAATCGTACGCATTTGCTCCAGTCAAATTCGCAAGCACCTCCATCGCATTATAAAAAATGGTAATCGTTGTATAGGCTGGGATATAAGCTATCATGCCGGGGATTGGATGATTATCCAAATAGCTGGAAACTGCCATAATCAGCTTTTGTTTTTCACTGGAGACTTCCTCACCAAATTCCATTACAACCGCTTCATCCCCAAGCGGAGACACTGTAAAGTTCATCATCACCCTCCATTTCGCCTAACTGTTCCAAATCTGCTAAACGACCACATCAGCCTGTCCATATATCGGCAATTCCCTGAAGTGAGAAATAACCCGCAATAACCGTAACAATTACTGCCAGCACACCAAGGGCAATCATCCATGTCGGATGCTGGTAGTCGCCGACAATTTTTTTCTTCCTGGACGCAACCAGAATCGCACCCAAAGTTAGCGGCAGGATTAACCCATTCACTGATCCGACAAGCACAAGGATTTTAACCGGCTGTCCCACCAGTACAAATACTAACGTAGAAAAAACGATAAAGCCGATAATAAACAAATTGTTATATTTTTCAACAGCCGGGTGGAATGAGCGCATAAATGTAACACTTGTATATGCCGCTCCAATAACTGATGTAAGTGCTGCAGAGAACAAAACAACTCCAAAGATTTTATAACCGGCACCCCCTAATGCATACTGGAAAACAGAAGCAGTCGGGTGACTGTCAGACAGATTGTACCCCGCTGTTACAACACCAAGTATGGCCAGGAATAATATAACGCGCATCACGCCTGTTGTCAGAACGCCCCAGTTGGCAGCCTTCCCCGCAAAGCCGGCATTTTCTTTTCCATGTATGCCCGCATCAAGCAGCCTGTGCCCGCCTGCGAACGTAATATATCCCCCAACAGTACCGCCAATTAATGTAATGGCAGGAAGCAGCATTGTTCCATAATCACCCGGAAACACACTGTTGACAGCCGCATCCATGACCGGCGGCGAACTGGTAACCATCACAATCGCAACCATCGTTAACATGATAATTCCAAGTGTTAACGCCACAAAGTCCATTATTTTAGCCGAATTCTTTAAACTGAATACAATGATAGCTAGAATTGCAGTAATAATCGCTCCAATCTTAGGAGACACACCTATTAAAATATTTACCCCAAGACCTGCACCGCCTACATTACCAATGTTAAAGGCAAGTCCACCTAACACGATCAAAATAGCAATGAATGTTCCCAAACCCGGCAGCACCATATTCGCAACATCCTGGCCCCTTTTTTTGGAAACTACCAGAACGCGCCATATGTTTAATTGTGCCCCGATATCAATAATAATCGATACTAGAATTGCAAATGCAAAACTGGCGGCAAATCGATCGGTAAAGTACGAGGTTTGTGTCAGAAACCCGGGCCCAATCGAGGAGGTAGCCATCAAGAAAATCGCTCCCCAAAAGACCTGCTTTTGTTTTCTAGTCATTTTGCCCGGTTTTAAATCAGATTCATCATACGCATGCTTGGACATGTTCTGCCTCCGTTCATCTTTATTGTATTTTTTTATATTTTATACTATTCGTCAAAGATTTACAAAATTCGTTTTAATAAGAATCGAAACCAATTAATGCCAGTACCCTTTATTTATGGAAAAAACCCGGCTCTTCCAGGGTTGGATAAGCCGGGCTGTTAACGACAAAGCATCGCTGCCGTAATTATTTTGCTGAGAATATTCTATTAACCGTTTCGACAGAATCAACCATCAGGCATAGTTATCGACCTTCAAGGTTAACTATCAACCTTTGAAACATGGTTATCGACCTTCATGACATCAATATCAACCTTCGAGACATAGTTATCAACCTTCAAGGTATAAATATCAACCTTCACAGCATAGTTATCAACCGTCACACTCCCCGCTTATTCCCCCATAAATAAGTGTGAAGCTGCGGCAGCACACGGACGTTTACCAAATCACGACTGTCCATCACCTGCTCAACAAGCCAGTCATACCGGTTTAATAAACGACGAAGCAGCAGATTATCGTCCGCATTTCCGGTGTCATCATTACCGACCTGCAAAAACAACGGAACATTCGGATATTGTAAGTGAACCTTCTTCGCATACTCCAGATCAGCCAAGTCAAAGATTACAATTTTTAAACTGCATGTTCCTTTTTGTTGTTCCTTCAATGAAGTAATAATATCATCAAGGATGGAAAAATTGGTTTTCATTCCGGAACTGGGCGGCTTTGGTGATAAGGTTAACTCGTCAATAGCTGCAAACCACGGCTGCCACCTGCTCCCTTGTGTTTCCAATGCGATTTTTATCCGGTTTCCTTTTAATAAATCAATAAAATCTCCCAACCCGGAAAGTAAAGCGGGGTTGCCCCCTGAAATTGTTACATGCGCAAACCGCCCGCCTGCCTGCTGGTTCAGTTCTTCCAAAATTTCATCCGCCTCCATCAGCCTGATGTTTTCTTTTTCCGAACCGTCCCAGGTGAATTTGGAATCACACCATGAGCAGGAATAATCACAGCCAGCCGTTCGGACAAACATAGTTTTTTGTCCAATCACCATCCCTTCGCCTTGAATGGTTGGACCAAAAATTTCAAGAATTGGCAGCTTCATTGATCTGTCCCCCTCTTCGGCCGATAGATGCAATAACTTGACGGGGTCTCACGCAAAAAGACCTGCAAGCACACAGGATTATTTTCCAGGTTATCCAAATGGCCCTGGATAATCTCGTAAACTATTTTAGCGACGACCTCAGTTGTTGGAAAATAAACCTGCTGATTGACGGCAAATGCGGGATCATCATTCAATGTTGTGTGATCAAACCGCTTATGAATCAAATCCTTGATCGTTTTAAAATCTGCCAGAAAACCGGTTGTATCCAGTCTTTCACCAGCAATTGTGATGTTCACAAAATACGTATGGCCATGCATATGTTGACATTTCCCGGCTGACTCATCGGCAATATAATGAGCTGCGGAAAAATGAAAGTCTTTATTCAATTCATACGCATAATCATGATTGGGAACAGGATAAATTTGCTGCATCATTTAACCACCCCATTATTCCGACGCATTTCATATTGCTCCAACCCGTTATGGCGGAGTTTACAGGACGGGCATTGTCCACAACCTTCTCCCTTGATTCCGTTATAGCATGTCAGCGTATGTTCTTTAACAAATTCAAATGCATCGAGCTCATCGCTCAACTCCCATACCTCTGATTTGTCCCGCCACATTAACGGTGTATGCAAAACAAACTGGTCATCCATGGATAAATTCAATGTGACATTCAGGGATTTAATAAAACTATCCCGGCAGTCCGGGTATCCACTGAAATCTGTTTCACTTACACCAGTAATGATATGTTTGGCACCGATTTGCTTTCCAAGAATAGCAGCAAAAGAAAGAAACAGCAGATTTCGTCCCGGAACAAATGTTGACGGCATCCCACCATCATCCGTTATTTTTATATCTTCACGGGTTAAGGCATTTGGTGCCAATTGATTCAGCAATTCCATATCAAGCTCGTGTTGACGAACGTTTAACCTCTCACAAATTTCCTTTGCACATTCCAGTTCAGCAACATGGCGCTGTCCATATTGAAATGTTACCGCCTCAACGTGATCAAACTTTTCCAACGCCCAAAACAGGCATGTCGTACTATCCTGACCTCCGCTGAAAACAACTACTGCATTTTGATTATCCATTTTCGTTCCCCTTTCCCCAATTAGGTAAAGAAAGAGATTCAAAAAATTCCATAAAAAAAGACAGCACTAAGAAGCACGCTGTCTTGTCTCCCTAGTTTTTTATAGAGGGATGGTTTCGAACCTCTCCTGCATCCATGCAGATTCCTTTATGATGTTTCATCTACTAGCTTAGCATGCAGAAATAATCCTGTCACGTGGTCATTCCTTTCAAACAAAATACCGATCCTCATTTAAAAACAGGAAGGGAAAATGCCTCCCTCCCTGTACGGCCACGATTCCTGCAAGAACTACGCAGACTATACTGCCTCCCCGCCAGAAGCCTTCTTCTCACTGGAATCGACAACCACTGCAGTTGCTGCATCACCTGTAACGTTAACCGATGTCCGCATCATATCCAGAACACGGTCAATGCCACCTACCAAAGCAATTCCGGCAAGCGGCAGATTAACGGCACTCAATGCCATCGTCAGCATAATCAGTCCTGCTCCAGGTACACCAGCTGTTCCGATTGATGCAAGTGTACCTATCAGTACAACCGTCACCATCTGCGAAAAGGTCAAATCCATTCCAAAATACTGCGCAACAAACATCGAACACAGACCGACATACAACGCTGTTCCATCCATGTTAATCGTTGCGCCCAACGGCAATACGAATGTGCTTGTTTCTTTAGATACACCAAGATTTTCCTGTGCGCTCTTAATGGTTACCGGCAATGTACCGGAACTGCTGCTTGTACTGAAGGCTACAGCTGATGCCGGGAAAATCCCTTTAAAAAACTTGAGCGGGCTCATCTTTCCTAAGCCTTTAACAATTAGTGAATAAACTACGAAAAGTTGAATAATACAACCGGCCACCATCGCCAATACCAATTTGATTAACGGCAGCAGTACATCCACGCCATACTCCCCAATAACAGGAGCAAGCAAGCCGAAAACTCCAATCGGAACAATCGCCATAATCATACCGGTAATTTTGTACATTACTTCCGCAAACCCATCAAAAAACTTCCGGACAGGTTCAGCTTTTTCTCCTACCAACGCAATTGCAATCCCGATCATCAACGCAAAAAAGATTATTTGCAGAATGTTACCCGACGATAGCGCATCGAACGGATTTGTCGGAACAATATTTAAAATCGTTTGCACAACGCCCTCGGTTTCATTCGGTTCCGGTGCCTCTTTGCCTTCAAGTGAAACATCAATCCCGCTGCCCGGTGAAAAAATCTTCCCGGCAATAATCCCAAGTGTAATGGCAAGCATACTTGTAATGAGATAAATTGCAACGGTTTTTCCACCCATTCTGCTGAGTTTCTTCACATCATTTGTGCTGGCAACTCCAACAACAAGTGTGGCAAGTACCAAGGGAGCGATAATGAATTTAATCAATCGCAGAAACAGATCCCCAAGCGGTTGAACAACTTGCGCTTTTTCACCGAATATGATACCGGTTGCAATCGCAAGTATAAAAGCAGCAATTAACTGCCAGATCAGGCTTTTCTTCATAACATACGCTCCTCCTTCTATGTATGCGTCAAAATTCGACGGTCTCTATTAAGCTATCATATATTAAAGGAGCGGACAATTAACTGCGAAGAAATGGAGTCAGGTTCCTGGTCTGTTCACCACTTGCACGCACAATAATAAAAAACCGGATTCCTTCGCAAGAATCCGACTTTGACCAGTTGCAACTACTTCAATTTTTCAATATCTTCTGGTTCAAGATGGGTTACTCTTGAAATGAAATCAATTGGGGCGTCCTCTTTCAGCATTTCTTTAGCAACCCGTTTTGCTTCTTCCAACTTTCCCAATTGCTTTCCTTTTTCCATTCCTTTTTCCATTCCTTTTGCAATGCCCTTCTCCTCATAGGAAATCGGCAATTCCGACAGCATTTCCGCATCCCCCATTTGTCTAATTTCCTTCATTAGTTCTCCCTCCTCACGCTCATCCAGTTTTAGATACCGTTCAAAAAATCCATAAATCCACCGTTGTCTGGCAGGATCCAACTTCATTTTTGCCAACATTCGTAAAAACTCTTTCTTGACTTGAATTCTTTCCGATTCACTATAACCCATTTTACTCAATAAGGCAGCAGCCACTGGATTGTTTGACCGTATATAATCACGCCAGTTCTTTTTACGCAAATGTAACGTGAAAAAGTTGAAAGTCAAAACACGGTGAAACGGAAATGACATATTAAATTCCCTCTGTTCCAAGCTTTCATCGTAAGTGTAAACTGCGATCGGTATAATTGGCTTCCTATATTTATTATACAATAAACTAAAATAAAGATACATTCGTTCGTGGAAGTCCGATTGGGTCGAGCTTTGAGGTTCAATGTGGACAATGATAACTGCATCCTGATTTTTTAATCTGGTTTCAACCACTATATCCAATCGTCGGGCATCTCCCTCATGCATGTCTGTAAACACTTCTTCAGACAAAGGTTTTATAGATTGAAAGTCAACATACTCAGATACTTCTGGAAAAAATGCTTCCAAAAATTCTTCAAAAAAATGGTGAATCAGTTCCTTAAAGAGTTGATCATGATGAACGTAGTCTTTCTTGCCTTCTCGCACAAGTGAAAATACGGACATTTGGAACACACCCCTAGTAGGTTTATGAGGAAAAATAAATGTGAGATTCTAATAATAGTATATCAAGTCAGTCATTTGCGAACAAGTGTTTTGTTTAATGCATTTAGTGTACTTAGGTATTGACAAACCAGGACGATTAAACTTTTTTTAAGCCGTCTACATAATTTAACATTAATAATTTAGGTTATTTTGTCTGCAAGATATCCCGCAATAAGTTTGTCCATATAACCAGAATTCCCCTAAAACAAAAACTATGTAGTGGGAAATGTACGCTGTCCCCACTACATAGTTTACAATTCTATTTTCACGGACTGGGAGGATTACAAGTAATATCCAATAATTTTAAAGCACTAACAAGTAAGGTGACTCGATATATTTCACCAATACCTCTAAAAATTCTGCTGCTGTGGCACCATCTAAAATTTGATGATCAAATGTTAAGCTAAATGGCACTTTCCTAATTGACTCTACCTTTTCATCTTCTGTTAATGCCAATTCTTCTTGCAATGACCCCACACCCAAAATACCCGTTTCATGCGGATTCAAAATGGGTGTAAAATATTCAATACCGCTTGCTCCCATATTTGTAATGGTAAAGGTGGAGCCAGTGAGCAAATCTCCTCCAGCATCACCATTTCTAGCACCAATTGTTATCTTTTTCATTTCTTTAGCTAATGTACCAATGGTCTTTTGATGGGCATTTTTAACGACCGGTACAACTAATCCCTCATCAAGTGATGTTGCAACACCAAGGTGGACGTCATCGAATTCGGACAGTTGTCCGCCACTATAACGTGAGTTCATCTTTTTAAAATTCTGCAATGCAAGAACAGTCGCTCTAGCAATCATTACGGTTAAACTTAATTTTAAATCCAGCTCACTAACTTCAGCTTCTTTGCGCAAGATTTTTTGGAATTCAATTAATTTATCCGCGTTTGCTTTGCGGTGAAGAGTTAACTGAGCTGTTTGTTCCAAGCTGCTCCGCATATTTTGAGCAATTGCTTTCCGCATTGGATTAAGACCTTCACCAACTGCATGATAGGTGGATTTTGCTTCAACTAATACATCTTCGCCTTCTGCATAATCAGGTCCATTTTTAAGTACACGATTAATATCGATTCTGGTTATTCGATTGTTGCCACCGGTTCCTTTTATTAAATCTATTTGTAAATCATGTTCTTTGGCCATTTTCCTAGCAATTGGCGAGATAAAGATGCGGGCTCCGGTATTCCTCTCAGAATTACTGTTACTTGCGTGGCTTTTAGTATCCATTCCTTCAGAGAAACCACTTGTTTGAACAGAATTCTTTCTTTCTGCAACATCTGGTACCGATTCACTTTCCGTTTCATTAACAGTCGAATCTAATGTCCCTTCACCTTCCTGTTCGATAACCCCAAGAACTGCACCAACTTTTGCCTCCTCGGCAACATCTGATTTAATTTCATGCAACACACCTGTTACTGGCGCTTCAATCTCTTGAGTTAGTTTTTCAGAACTGATCATTAAAACACTTTCGCCTGCTTCGACAGAATCTCCAACTTTTTTATGCCATTCCTCAACCGTTCCTTCTGTCATTGTCACCCCTAACTTGGGCATCACGATATTTTCACTCATATTTCGTCACCTCCTTATGATGATTTGACCGCTTTTAAATCTGCAATCAGTTCTTCCGCGACAGTTAATACCTTGTTAGCACCAGGAATGTAGGCTTGTTCAAGGTTTGTTGCAAATGGGACAGGTGTATCCGGTGCACACACAGTCTTTATTGGACCGTCCAAATAATCGAACGCTCTGTCGCTCATTACTGAAGCAACATCTGTTGCAGTATTGTTATGCGGATTGGATTCATCTACAATAATCAAACGGCCAGTTTTCTTAACGGATTTTAGAACAGTCTCCTCATCCCACGGGGAAATCGTTCTTAAATCAACAACCTCAACGGAAACATTGGACTCATTTAATCGCTCGGCAACTTCTAGCGCTACTTGAACCATTTTACCTATTGCAACAATGGTAAGGTCTGACCCTTCCTTTGTCACCTTGGCTTTTCCAATTTCAACAGTATAATATTCTTCCGGCACTTCACCCTTTGTGCCATAAAGTGTTTTATCTTCCGAGAAGACGATTAGATTGTCTTCTTCAATTGCAGCAAGCATTAACCCCTTTGCATCATAAGGGTTGGAAGGGACTACTACCTTCACCCCAGGGATTGATCCAAAAATGCCGTATAAAGTTTGCGAATGTTGAGCTGCTGCACCTACACCTGCTCCATGAACTGTCCGAACGGTTAAAGGAATTTTAGCTTTTCCCCCAAACATATATCGCATCTTAGCGCCTTGATTTAATATAGGATCCAAGGCAAATCCGAGAAAGTCATTAAACATCAACTCAGATATTGGTCGTAAACCTGTAGCTGCCGCGCCTACTGCGGCGCTAAAATAACCATGTTCTGCTATCGGTGTGTCGATAATTCGCTGTCGCCCATACTTTGCTGCAAAACCTTTTGTTAGACCGAAAACTCCGCCGAATGATTCGTCGTTGGATAAATGATCGACTTCTGCCCCACCAGCAACGTCCGTCCCTATTAAAAACACTTTTTCATCATTGCTTAACGCCAAATCCATTCCTTCAGTAATTGCATTCATATACGAAATTGTTCTTTTCTCAGTCATTTTTAAACCTCCTTTTTTTATGCAAAAACATCTGTATATAACGAGTCTTCATCCGGCAGTGGGCTTTCTTCAGCAAATTTCACTGCTTCTTCTATTTTCTTTTCCGCTTCAGATTCAATCTTGTCAACTTCCTCGGCAGTAAGCCATTTCTTATCAATAACTTTTTTACGAAATTCAACAATTGGATCCCGATCTGCATTCCGGTCATCTGGTGATTTGTATTTTTGTTCGTCACCTTCGAAATGCCCGTAATTACGATAAGTGTCACATTCAATTAAGGTAGGACCATCACCCGCTTTTGCCCTTTTAATGGCCTTTTTGATGGTATTGTAAATAGCTGTAACATCTTGCCCATCTACCTTTTCCCCAGGCATATTATACGCTGAAGCTCTTTCTGCAATTGTTTCCGAAGCACTTGCATATGCGTGTGCTGTACCCTCACCAAATTGATTATTTTC
Organism: Virgibacillus siamensis; assembly: GCF_900162695.1. NCBI lineage: Bacteria > Bacillati > Bacillota > Bacilli > Caryophanales > Bacillaceae > Virgibacillus > Virgibacillus siamensis. The sequence goes on along the minus strand of NZ_FUIH01000007.1, from coordinate 647,205 downwards.
ACAAACGAAAATAACCGGCAAATTCAGTATTGAAGCAAGGTTTAGTCCTTCATGGAATGTACCCTCGTTTGCAGCACCATCACCAAAGAAACAAACAGCCACATTGTCTTTACCTAAATTCCGAATTGAAATTCCGGCACCAGCAGCAAGTCCAAAACCACCGCCAACAATTCCGTTCGCCCCCAACATGCCTTGATCAATATCTGCAACGTGCATGGAACCACCTTTGCCTCCACCAAGACCATCCTTTTTTCCCATGATTTCAGCCATCATCCGATTAACGTTGCACCCTTTGGCAATGGCATGTCCATGCCCCCGATGTGTACTTGTAATGTAATCATGTTCATCTAGTTGGGACATCACACCTGTTGCAACCGCCTCCTCACCTGCATATAAATGAACAAATCCTGGGATTTCACCTTTTCCAAAGGTCCGATGAACTTCATTTTCAAAAAATCTAATCTCATTCATCTTCTGATAAATCCAAATACCTTCCTTCTTATTCATCTCCAGTTCCTCCCTTGTATGATTTTTTACATATGAATCGCTTGCTGGAACAAAGCATTCGAACTTTCGCCTATCACTTCAGAAATAGAAGGGTGTGGTTGAATGATAGTTGACAACTCATTAATCGTTCCTTCTGAGTTCTTCACGGCTAATATTTCTCCGATTAACTCCGTTCCATTTGGTCCAACAATAAAAGCACCTAATATTTCTTGAAATTTAGTTTCTGTAATTATTTTGATAAACCCATCTGATTCACCAGTAGCAATCGCCTTACTGTTTCCACTAATATAGGATTTTGTTACCTGGACATCATAACCCGCTTCTTTCGCCTGCTTTTCGTCCAACCCAAAAGAGGCTGCTTCAGGTTGTGTGTAAATACACCTTGGAATTTCATCTTGATTAAGGCATTTGCTACAATCACCTGCCATGGCATGCACTGCTACAATTCCTTCCGCACTTGCAGCATGTGCTAATTGATAGTCGCCAATCATATCTCCTACGGCGTAAACATGTTTTTTACTTGTTTCATAATGTTCATTAACAACAACCGATTTGTTTTTGTCATTCACTTGTAATCCCAATTTCTCCGCAAACTTTGGATTCGACCTTCTACCAGCAGCAATTAATAACGTATCAAACGGAATTTCCTGCTCTGATAATATTACTTTGTCTTTTTTCACCTGGTTTATATCAGCCCCGGTAACCATCTGGATTTCCTGTTCATCCAATTTATTTTTAAGTGACTTCCGTACATCATCCTCTTCCGTTAAAAGAATATCGGAGGCAACTTCAATTATCGTTACCTTTGTTCCAAGTGGAGCCATGGCTGAGGCTAATTCCACAGCAATAACACCACCACCAATGATAACTAATGACTTCGGCAATTCTTTCAATTTAAAAAATGAATCTGTCGTTACATAATCTACTTCATCCAACCCTTTAATCGGCGGAACAAACGGTTGACTGCCGGTTGCCAGCAAAATATCATTTCCTTTAATCCGGTCTTCTCCAATATGAACCGTTAAATCATCTTTAATTTCAGCCTCGCCTTTATAAATTGTAATTTTATTCTTCTTCAGTAAATGGGCAACCCCACCGGTTAATGTTTGAACAACCTGGTCTTTTCGGTTCATTAATTTGGTGAAGTCGATGGAAATGTCACCTGTTTGAATACCCCAAGCATTAGCTTGTTTCATTCCTTCTACTAATTCACTTTGTTTTAAAAGCGTTTTAGAAGGAATGCAGCCAACATTCAAACATGTACCACCAAGTTTATTCTTTTCTGCAATTGCTACTGTTTTCCCTAACTGTGCAGCTCGAATTGCAGAAACATAGCCGCCAGGTCCAGCACCAATTACAACGACATCGAAATTTTTCAATGAATCATCCCCTTTCTGATTGAAGTGGTGTTTTATAAGTGCTTGCTTAACGTTATTAATCCTTCAAATTACAATCCTCCTTTTTGTTTCCTTTCAATAACTACTCAGCAAATATCATGCCATAATTTATTCCCTTGATATGACAGCGTTTTTAATAAATGCGAATTTACAGTAAAATAAAAATGAGACCATATTATTAAATAGTCTCATCTTTTCTCACCACCTATGAATCGGTGTTTTTTAAATGTTATATTTCTTTAACTTCCTATACACAGTAGCCTTCGACATGCCCAGCTCTTCTGCGGTTTCAGATACTCTACCATCAAATTTAGTCAGAGCATTTTTAATTTTGTCTATCTCCAACTGCGTTTTATAGTCATAAGCAACTTTATTTTCAACTCCTTTTTGGAAAGGTTCCCCTAATGATGATACAAGCTGAAATAATTCTCTATCATCAGGTTCCTTATCCTCATACAGTATTTCACAGCGTTCCAGTGCATTATATAATTCACGAACATTACCACGCCACTCACCATACATGAAGATCTGTTCCAATCGACTATGCCAGGTCGGAAGCCATTTTCTCCTTTGAAAATAATCCCTGATAAAGTATATAATATCTTCTTTTCTTTCTTTTAATGAGGGGAGCTGAATTGGAAAAACATAGATTCGATAAAATAAATCCTCTCTAAATTGCCCTTGTTTCACCAATTCTCTAATATCCTTATTGGATGCTGTAATAATTCTTATATTTACACGAATCAAATTACTTCCACCAATTCGGGTTATTTCTTTCTGCTGCAGGGCCCTTAACAATGCAACCTGCATGGATAGGGACATTTCTTCTATTTCATCAAGAAATAATGTGCCGCCATCTGCTTGCTGTATTTTCCCTTTATGACCTTTATTATTTGCCCCTGTAAATGAACCAGATTCATAACCAAATAATTCACTCTCTAGTAACCCTTCAGGCACAGCACCACAATTTATAGTCAAAAAGGGGCCATTTGAACGCTTGCTGTTATCATGTATGGCTTGAGCAATCAAATCTTTACCAGTACCCGTTTCACCATAAATATAAACAGATGTGTCTTTAACAGCCACCTTTCTGACTTTATCCAATACGTTTTGAAACTTCCTACTTTTACCTTTTAAGCCTTTGAATGCAATTGAAGCAGGGTCATTATCAAGTACGGTAACAGGGGTTCGATACCCAATTATTCGATTTGCGTTTAGAATAGGTATACGTTGATTTGATAGTTGAATGTCTGTTTCATCGCTCAATTTTGTTAAAGAGGATCCGACATATTCCTGATAACTGGGAAGTAACTCTATTGGCAGTGAACAAATTTCATCATTTATGGAACTAACGATACAATTTCGTTCAGATCCAAATCCCGATCGCATAAGAACCTCCATATCCTCTTGCTTTTGATTTCTCCATTCTAAAGAGATAGAATCAGCTGCTAATTTTACAGAAGCCAGGACATAGTCATAATTAATGGAGCGATATAAACTGGAAATATTAAGTGCACCTATTACTTCATCATTTTGGTCAAAAATAGGAGCAGCGGTGCAGTTCCATGCTTGTGAAGCAACCGAAAAATGTTCATAACCTTTAACAGTTATCGGTTTTTCTAATCGTAATGCAAGGCCAATTGCATTGGTACCAACCTCTATCTCGTCCCATTTCGCACCCTCTTTAAAGTAGATTTTATAAGCTGCATTTTTAACCGTTTTCTCACCATCTTGTTGCAAAATGTAACCATCCCGGTCTGTCAATGTTGTTATATACCGCCATCCTTTTAGAAAATCCTGCAATTGCCTGATATGGGGTTTTGCCAAGTCTAGTAATAGTCTGTTTTTCTCCATCTTTTGTTTAAGTAATTCCGGTTCTAATAGTTGTTGAGCTACACCGCCATAAGGGTTCACTTGATGTTGTCTGCAATAATGCCAGGATTCAATAATGTCACTAGATAATCCTGCTTCTTGTAATGGTAAAGTTTCATTTTTAAGAAAGCGGTTCCATGTTTGTTTAGAAACGAGAACTTTTGACATTACCTTACCTCCATAACAGTTTTTTATAAGCAATAAACATATTAATTACCAGAATAGTCCAAGTATATAATAAACGATACATTGGGGTGACACAAGAAACTAGTTTTAATTAATCTTGATGCTTGTCCTACCATATTAATCCACATCATGAATATCCAGAAAAATTCCAACTAAAAAAGTCAGGCAGCACCCGAGTTACCCGGACAATACCTGACTTTTTTAAGTTTCTTTCTATTTATAGTCCATCCTTACACGAAATATTGGTTACATGCCTTATCGGTATACTTAATCTCTAAGCTTTAAGTCCATTGATCTAACCAAATTCAGACCCAACCTGAGTCTCATATTTATCCTCACTCTTACTGACAACAGCAGCCCCAGTCAGGTCGCCTGTTACGTTACATGTTGTGAAGATCATGTCTGTCAGCACATTAACTCCAGCTGTCAGTCCCACGATTTCAATTGGCAATCCCACCTGTGTGAGCACAATCGACAGTCCAATCAAACCGGCTCCAGGAACCCCTGCTGTTCCTACTGAAGCTAATGTACCCACCAATACAATCCCCAGTATCGCGCCAAAAGATAAATCATATCCAACGACATTTGCGGCAAATATAGCTCCCACACCATAATGGATGGCGGATCCATCCATGTTAATGGTTGCACCGATAGGCAATGTAAATTTAGAAACATCATTTTTGATTCCGGCCTTATCAGCTGATTTCATCGTTACCGGAAGCGTTCCTAAACTGCTGGATGTTGCGAAAGCGGTAATAATTGCCTCCCGGATATTCCGGAAAAACTTCGCAATCGGAACCTTAAACAAAAATAATAACAGCATATAGACTAAGACAAATTGAATACCTACACCAACATATGATGCCCCGACATAACTAGCAAGTGAAGATAAAACATCAAATCCTTGATTGCCTATTTTGGATGCAGCTATAGCAAAGACACCTATTGGAGCGTACAGTAGAATGCCGTCAAGGATACGAAAGGTCACTTCACTTCCGGCATCCATCAATTTTAATAATGTATTGCCATAATCATTGATCTTAAATTCTTCCGCATGTCGCATGGACGTGATCACAAAACCAACAATAACCGCCACAAACACAATGCTCAATATATCGCCATTGGCCAACGAGTGGAAAAAATTAGTCGGAATAATTGCCAAAATCGTATCGATAAATGAAGGGGCTTCTGGAACGTCCATTTTTTGCTCGGAAAATTCCAGCCCTTCCCCAGGATTGAAAATGGAACCGATCATTATTCCAATAAACATGGCGATTGCAGTTGTTAAAAGGTAGTACGAAAATATTTTACCGCCAACACGTCCCATTCGTTTGGGATTGGTCGAATTAACTGCTGAAATAAGGGTAAATAAAATCAAAGGAATAACAATCATTTTTAAAAGCTGAAGGAAAATGTCGCCAAAAGGAGATAAAATCTGTGCTAAGGGGCCGATGATTAGTCCCAAAATAGCTCCCAACACAAATCCTGTAGTAATTTTTAAAATAAAGGACTTTTCTTTATACCACTTCCATATGGATTTCATGAATTTCCCCCTATAAAATTGTTAAAGATGTACTTTTCTTTGTATTTCTCAAACACCTCCTATTTTCTTTCATAGCTGACTTAGTAATTGTGAATTTTCCAGTTGGACAACTTGTGATAATTTTTTCTAATTAGAGAAAGAATTAGTATAATTGTAAGATAAAGGGAATGGGTTTATATTGGATAATTGCATGTCCGATGATTCGTTTAACCTATCAATATGCAATTTAAATCAAACATATGAAATTTCGGAGCAAAAATGTTTAACAAAAGTAATGGACATTAAAGTTAAATAGGGTAAAAGAATATAGTTATCCTTTTACCCTTTAAACTAACTAAACAAATTTATTGATGTAATAATAATTGGCATTGCAAAGACATCGATTAAAAATGCTCCTACTAACGGAACAATCAAAAATGCTTTTTGTGACGGACCAAACTTATTGACAACTGCATCCATATTGGCAATAGCATTTGGTGTTGCACCTAAACCATGTCCCGCGAATCCACCAACCATAACTGCCGCATCATAATCTTTGCCAAGAGCCCGGAACAAAATAAATGTTCCTAATAAAACAATGAATATTACCTGGACTATTACAATTAATAGTAGTGGTAAAGCCAAATTGACCACTTCCCATAATTGAATACTCATGAGTGCCATTGAAAGGAATATTCCTAACGTTACATCACCGATTATAGTGATACTTTTCATTTCAATAATTTTATCATCATAACTATCAATTAAATTACGTACAATTACTGCAACAAACATAGCGCTTACATAACCCGGCAATGCAAATCCAGTAACGTCTGTAAATAAATCACCCAGATAAGATCCCACTGCCATACATAACGTGATAATGAAAACCTGTGTGATGAAAGTTTTGGAATTTACAGGAGTTGTACTTCCTTGGACATCTTCAATACTGGCAGCACTTTCCCCTACACCAGACTCAGTTGGTTCGAGTTTATATTTATTTATTAAATATTTTACAATCGGACCACCTACCAATCCTCCTGCCACCAAGCCTGCTGTTGCAGCTGCCAAACCTACCGATAAAGCTGAATCGACTCCCATTCCTTCTATCGTTGTTCCAAAAGCGGTTGCCCCACCATGCCCCCCTTCCATGGAAACTGCTCCTACCATAATTCCTAATAAGGGGTCTATATTTAGGAACTTTGCAAGAGATATACCGATAACATTTTGAATTAATGCAAGAAATCCACATGCGAGCCAATATATAACAAGAAGTTTGCCTCCTAATTTTACTAAACGAAAGCTAGCACCCAGACCAATAGTAGTAAAAAACGTTAGCATAAATAATCCCTGCAGAGACGTGTCCAATTTTATATCCAGAATATTAAACCCTTTCAATGTTGTTGCGATAATAGCAAATATCAGACCTCCGACAACAGGAGCTGGTATACAAAATCGATCCAAAATGTTAATTTTTTTATTTAAATAACTTCCTATCATTAAGAATGCTAAAGCGATGAAAATTGTTGTTAACTGGTTAAATTCCAACATCATGACTTCACTCCTTCCGGGTTAATCCCTTTAAAATTTTTCATAACTTCTGCGATCAGATTGGCAGCTAATCTTATTGTCTTATCATTTTCATCCATCGAAGGGTTGACTTCCGATATATCAAAGCTAGTAATATTATTTTTAGAAACTATATATCGTAAAAGCCTCCTAACAATTTTCACTTCTAAACCAAATGGTGATGGAGCACTCACACCAGGTGCATCAGAGGCTGCTATAGAATCCATGTCAAGTGTCAACATAATAAAATCGTACTTTCCCGCGAATTCATCAATTAAATTAAAAGCATGCTTTATTTTATTATCGTTTAATTCATTCTCGGGAATATATTTGCATCCGTGAATTCTAGCATCATTAAATAGTGCTTTTGTATTACTAAATTCTTGTATTCCCAGACATAAGTATCCAGCACTCATATCTTTCTCCAAGATTTGCTTAAACATAGTCCCTGACGATGGGACTGTGTTAGTTCTTAAATCAAAGTGGGCATCAATATTTATAATTCCTAAAGATGCCTCCTCACCAAGAAATCTTCTTATACCTAAATAATGACCATATAAGGTTTCATGCCCGCCGCCAATAATAATAGGGATATTAAATTGATTTAGCCAATTGGAAATACAATCACCTAATTCCGACTGCGCATTTTCCAATTTATCACTTTCACATAAAACATTTCCCACATCGTAGGTAGAAACATTTTCATCAATATTGTAAGGCAATTTCGCAATCATTTTCCTCACTTCATCCGGTGCTAATGAAGCACCCACATTTCCTTTATTTCTCCTAACCCCCTCATCACATTTAAATCCTATAATGCCAAAAGCATTTCCTTCTTCGATTTCGTCACTTACATCCCACAATTGCACTACCTGGTGAAATCTAAATTTATCGGTTTCAGTTTCACTGTCTACTCTTCCTTGCCAAATATTTTTATTTGGTAATTCGTACATTCTTTACTAATATATATTTTTTATATTTTTATAGGTTTGACTTATAATTAAGAAGGTGAAATTAATGGACATCCAAAAAATGAATTATTTTATAACACTTGTAGACCATTCCTCTTTTTCAACAGCTGCCTCAAAGTTGCATATTAGTCAGCCCTCTCTGAGCATGTCAATTAAAAAGTTTGAAGAAGAAATGGGAATTCCCTTAATTGACAGAACAACCAAAAAGTTAGAATTAACAAATGAAGGAAAAATAATTTATTCAGAGTTAAAAAAATTAGTGAATCATTACAATTATGTAATAAGCGATTTAAATAGATTAAAAACACAAGGGCCACAAATAATATCAATGGGGTTAATAGAGTCGTCAAAGTATTGGACTCCAAAAGTGATTAAATTATTTAAAAACGAATTCGAAAATGTTCATATAAAATTATTTGATGTTTTAGGTGAGGAGGAAGTCCAGCATGCTTTAAGTAACTATAAAATTGATCTCGCAATAACGAACCAATATATTAACGATGAACAAATTAAGCTGATTCCAATATATGATGAAAAACTTATTGCTCTATTTTCGTCGAAAAATCCATTGGCTGTTAAAGATAAAATACGGTTAACCGATCTTCAACAGCAGGATTTTATCATATGTAAAGAAGGATACCAAACACGAGATGACATACTTAACGCCTTTCGCAAATCCGGAATAAAACCTAATATTCGCATTGAAATAGAGGGCTTTGAAATGGCTTGCAGAATGGTTGAAGAAAATCTGGGTATATCAATTGTCCCAGAAAGCTATGTTAATTCCGGACGAAACGATTATAACTTTCATATCAGATACGTTGATGACCCGAACCTTTCAAGATCTGTCTACTTAGCAATTGCAAAAAAAAGATATTTATCCCCAACCGTTAGTAGATTTATTACATTGATTTACAATTATTTTGGTAAATAAATATTATTTCTTGTTGGGAACTTTAAGGATAATATTTCTTCAAAAAACTGTTCTTAATAAGAATTTCTTTATCGGCATCCAGATCTGAAGTAAGGATTGTGTAAGATAGGCAAACCGGTTCACAGTCTCATGATGGAGTTGGGGGGATTTTCGACAGAACAAAATTGGAGAATTATCTAATGTATGTGCTCTTCAATTTTTACTACCACCTTTTGCAGGTTATTATGAATAATACTTCCTGAAAATCTGTGGACTTCCCAGCCATGTGCTTTTAGATACTTATCTTTTCTCTTATCGTGAGCTTTTTGAGCCAGCGAAGAATGATACAACTTCCCGTCACACTCTATAGCCAAGTTAGAGGTTGACAATACTAAATCAATCCTGTACTTTCCGCAAGGGACCTGAGTTCTAACTGTATAGCCCCTGAATGTTAATGCATCATATAATCGTCGTTCAATATAACTTTCACACTTTAATCTTTCAGAGTCAATTTGAATATCATAATTCACCGGGGATGGATCTTTAATAAAGGAAAATGCATAGAAAGACGGTATAACAAAAAATATTAAAATGGATAAAAACATTCCTATCGTATCCATAGATTTTTCACCGCCTCATCAGAATTATCCTATCCCACAAATTTTATACTACAGACATTTTTAACTGTATCGCAAATCAAGTTTCATGTTAGTTTTTTAAATACAATGTGTGTCTTATGGCATCGAAAACAACGGCTCATCCGCGTCGTAATCAATTTAATAATCCCTTTACCCACATTCGAAAGCACCTTTATCCATTAAAAATAGCCATCCAGGGTTCCCTGAATGGCCAACGCAAAGTTTTTTTATTCAATTATACAAGCCTAATGCCATTATCCTTTTGCTTAACCAAAATTTGACCGGGTCAGCGTTTCACGCATCCCCCTCTGCATCAGACTGTTTCTCCCTTTTCAGAAACAGTGAAAGAATCAATCCTATAATGGCAAACAAAAATGCGATGAAAAAAGCATGTTTCACACCAGTCAAATAGGTTGCCGGCTGCACAACTACTTCAGATCCGGATCCTACTCTCGTGATGAAGGAGATAATAAACGTCAGCCCCAATGATCCCCCGAATTGGCGGGCCGTATTGATTACTGCCGTCCCGTGCGGAATCAATTTATCTGGAAGAGCATTTATCCCAGCTGTCATGATTGGCATATTAATCATCGCCACGCCACCCATGGCAATCATGAATAATACCATCGTGATGGCGAATGGCGTATCAAGACCGAGGATATAATGAAACCCGAGTGTGCTTATATTAAGCAGCACAAAGCCAATGATTGCAATCATTTTACCGCCGTATTTATCGAACAATTTTCCCGCAAAGAGAGACATGACAGCGAGGGTTAAGGCACCGGGCATCACAATCAAGCCGCCGTAATACGCAGAGAACTGCTGGGCATTCTGTACATACATCGGTAAAATGGTCTCCGTTGAGATAAGCAAACTGAACGAAAGAATGGAAATAAACGAGATAAGCGCAAAAACAGGCACTTTCAGCACACGAAGTTCCAAAATAGGCGTCGAGAGCCGAAATTGACGCACCACAAACATGCCTAATGCCAAAGCACCTGCAATCAGACTGGCAAGTGTGGTGACTTCCGTAATTCCATTCTCCTGCAATTTATTGAATCCGAAAAGCAGTCCGCCAAAACCAATCGTTGACAAAACAATGGATAACGCATCGATTTCTGTTTTTCGCTGCTCGGTAATATTGTGCATAAACAAGAAAACCAAAAGCAGAATACAAGCTGCAATTGGCAGTGTCAGCAAAAACAGCGAACGCCATTCAAAATAGTTTATAATAATACCGGAGATCGGAGGACCTACCGCTGGTGCAACATTAATCACAAGCCCGGCAATCCCCATTGCGTACCCTCTTTTTTCCTTTGGATACATTAGGAACAACAATGTCTGCATTAACGGAATCATAATCCCGGAACCCATCCCCTGAATCACGCGCCCCGCTATCAGAACGGGAAAAGAAGGTGCAATCAAACAAACCAGGGTCCCTGTAAAAAACAGAAACATGGCACTCATCATTAATGACCTTGTTTGAAATTTATCAATAAATTAAGCCGTTATCGGAATCAAAACGGCGATGGTTAACATATAGCTTGTTGTCAGCCATTGGACTTCTGTCGAGTTAATCTGAAACTCATCCATAATTTTTGGAAAGGCTGTAATGAGCAGAAATTGCGTCAAAACGGATAAAAAAGCTGCCGACAATGTGATTGCTACGATTAACCGCCGTTGTAGACGTGTCAGATTTAAAGCGTTCATCGTGATGACCTCCTTTCCGATTTTATGACTATTATTAATCTAAAGACCATCATACAACCCTCATGTTGTTTGGGCAATTAAATAACTTATATACATTCGAAGCAAACAAAAAAACCTGAACCTCCGAGGATTCAGGATTATCCATATCGAATTAACAGGAAATTAACCTGCGTACATTTGAGAAGTTTAGTGAACGTTCTGTTTGTTAATTGTGCTTTAGGAATGCCGCATAAAGGATTTCATTCAGTAACCCAATTCCTCATAAACAACCCGTTCATACAACTCTGCCATTTCTTTTGCCATTGACTTCGCTTTTAACTCCTGTGTCACCTGGTCATCTTTCGCAAAAACATCAAGGCGATTCTTTAACGCATGCCTTTGTTCCACCAATTCAGGAGCATTCAATCGGTCCAGTCTTCCTTTCAAATCGTTTAAAAAAATTTTATGAACAGAATACTTATTGACCAATCGAATCAATTCCAGTCCAAGAATGTTTGCGGTGCCTTCCCAGACAGTCAATACCTGTGCGTCCCGAAGCAGTCTCGGTGTAACAAAGTCTTCAATGTAGCCATTTCCGCCGTGCATTTCAATCGCTTCATGCGCGAAAGCGATTGCCTGTTCTGCTGATTCTTTTTTCATAATGGGTAAACGTCAAAATTACTTGACGCTTCCCCCGTAAGTAATCCGTTTTCAGGTATCTATCAGAGTTAAATAAATACGCCCCAGGGAAATACCTTCTAAAGTCTTTGAAATAATACGAAAGGTCATTTCACTTCCAGCAACCATCAATTTTAATAGTTTATTTCTGAATGATTTCGTTAGCGTATGTATTATGAGTATTGCGGACGATTTTTACCAGTTGTGCGGTTCTTTTTACCACATATCGCGAAGGAATGTACCAGAGTTTGCGGAGCAGTTTACCAATGAATCATAAAAGGATGATTGCCGGATATTTTTGCCATTAAATCTCCTTCTATTCACTGGGGAACAGAGGGACCCTTGGAATCCAAATTAGTTTTGGAAATACTCTATTATAATCTTTCTGGAACCTTCATGGATATCTTGTTCCGTCCAATTACGCGGGAGAGGTTCTTTCCCATATATCTTCAGAAGCTTTCGCTTCAAATCCGCAGGAAAAGGTACATATTGCCGGTTTCCACTCCAAAAATAGTACTCTTCCATTTCCGATAGATCTTTTTTGGTTATTATGGTCATAAATTTTACCTCCTGTTGGTTCGTTCCGTTACATCGTTCGACTTCTTGTCTTTAATTCTTTAAACCTAACTTTTCCCGCATAGAAACGGTGCCGTCAATAAAGATATCGTAAGAATTATGGATAATCCGATCTAATATTGCTTCTGCCAACGTTCCGTCTCCCAATTTCTCATACCAGCCGTTGATATCAAATTGAGAACAGAAGATGTTTGATTTCTTTGCAGTATACCGCGCATTGATAATTTCTAATAATAATGCTGCTTCCTCTTTTGAAAGCTCAAATAAAAGCCATTCATCAAAAATCAGAAGATCAATCTTGGTTAGTTTTTTGATCAGTTTTAAATAACTTCCATCCGCTTGGTACTTGGCCACCTTGAACTCCTCTAAAAAATCAGGAAGGCGTGTGTATTGAACCTTATAATACTGCCGGCAGACCTGTACACCAAAAGCAGTGGCTAGCCAAGTCTTCCCTGCACCAGAAACACCCTTGAATACAATGTCCCGCCCATCAAGAATGTAGTCACCTGTCGACAATTTCATCAATAACTCCTTATCCAGCTTACGATCGGAATCGTAAAGGATATCTTCCACAGCTGCCTTTTCAGGGAACTTTGCTTGTTTCAAAAGCCGGTTCAGTTTATTGCTTTTCCGCACACTTTCTTCATGGTCCAATAAAAGACCAAGCAATTCATCAAAACTCATGTCCTTAAATGATGGATTCATAAACAATGTCTCATAAGATTCTGCCATCCCAGTTAATTTAAATGCTTTCATTTTGTCATAGTTTTGTTGATTCATCTGTCATTTCCCCCATAGTAAGAAGCTCCCCGTGTAAAGCCGTATTTTTCATCGGTCGTCTTCGAGTTAATTTCTGAAGCCTTTCGTTCATCCTCTTTGCGAATGGTCTTAATCATGGTTTGAACACTTTTGACCGTTGGTCTGCTTGTAGCTTCCAACACCCACTTGCACGCCTGTTCAATTTCATAGGCAGAATAGGTTCGCTCTAATTTTTTCAGCGTGAAAATGGAATTCAAGGCTTGTTTCTCAACCTCATAGTGGTCAAGAATAAACGTCACTACCTGCAGAGTGGAATGCCCCATTTCCGCTGCCCATCTCATCGCTTCTTCAGGTGTTTGTTCCACATACAACCGATGATTAGCCGGCATGTGTTCTTTCAAGGTGGAGTATTGTCCAAACTTACCATATAATGTTGGATGAGAGGCGACTCTCATGTGATGAAAGTATACTTCAACCACGGTTGGAGAAACTTTGATGTCTACCTCTTTTCCAATCAGTTCAAAAGGGACAGAGTAGAACATACTGTTTATGTTAATGTGATAATCTGGTCGGACTTTGGATTTGTGCCATTCAGAGAGTTTGTACGGCGTATCCGGAAGAGGAGAAAGGGCAAATTTCTCTTCTTCCAAGAATGCCGACCACCTCGAACCTGGGCGATTTTGAAAAGGCCGGTGGTTTAATTCATCCAATTTTTTAAAAATCTCTAAGTTTAGTTCTTCCAATGAAAAACATTTGATGTTTCTTAAAGCTTGTATAATCCAGGTGGTAACGATGTTCACTGACCCTTCTACGCTTGCCTTGTCTTTCGGTGACAACACTCGTGCAGGCATGATGACTGTTTGGTAATGGGTAGCCATTTCCGAATAAGTCTTATTCAAAATAAGTTCCTTGGATGTATGTTTGGTAACGCCTGTTTTCAAATTATCAGGAACGAGTATCTGTGGCGTGCCGCCCATGTATTCAAAAGCGTGTTGATGGAGACGAACCCAAGATGGAAGATCCATTCTGTAAGATCCTTCTACATAAAACAATTGTGAGCAAGGCAACGTGGCGATGAACACATATACCTTCCGCTTTTCTCCAGTATCCGGATCAATAACCGACATCGTACTGCCTGCCCAATCTACCTCCAACAGTTCACCTGGTTTGCGCCGAATACGCAGCGTAGCTTTATACTTCATCGCATACGCATGGTAATGTTCAGCGAAGGTGCGGTAAGCATAGGGGACTTTACCTGCGCTTTGTGCTTCTCCTACGTACTCATCATGCAAAAGCGTCAAGGTCACATTCGGCTTGGCCAATTCTTTATGTACCTTTTCAAAGTCCATTAAGTACCTGCCACTCATTTCCTGCTTCTTTTCGGGGTAAAGGAAATCCTCCAGCCATGGATCGGTCATTTCATCCTCTAATGGTGGCTTTATTCCTTTCTTTTCCGCCAGTCGGATTACCTCTGTAATCTTTTGGCGGGAATGTTGGGTGTTTTAGCTAGGCGAAAAAGACCGGAAGTTGACGGTTATGTCCGACCAGAAGTAGACTAATAGAGTGACCGAGGAAAAAACCTGAAGAAAGGAAAAGGACGTCCCCCATTAACGTGAAACTGCGGGAACAATTTCACTGGAGACGCCCACCAAAAAAACAATATAGGGTAAGTATATCAGATTATACGTTGGTTGAGAAGAAGAATGAGCCTGGCGTTTTTTGTTAGGAGTGCGGAAATCAATCACTGTCCTTGTTGTGAAGGTCCTCTAATAGTGGCAGGTAGTCGGCGAAGAGTATGGTATAGACATTCCGGAGATAAAGCGAAACTTATTATACGTCGTCTTTTTTGTGAACGCTGTCATAAAATTCATCACGAACTACCAGATCTTCTAGTCCCCTACAAGCGTTATGGGACAGAAAGCATCGAACAGGTTCTGGATGATCAATTGATAGATGTACCGGCTGATGAATCGACATTGGGGCGCTGGCGTGAATGGTTTCGGAATTGGGGGCCTTATGCTGTGGGTTGTTTCAATTCTATTATCAGGCGCTTTCAATTGGATTTACCTGTGGGGAGCACGTCCGATCCTCCACGGACCGTGCTCCAAAGAATCGGACGCAATGGAGAATCATTCGTTGGATGGCTGGCGAAAGTTGTCCGTCCCATTGTAAATGTTCATTTATGGGTACAGACCCGTTCTGCATTCCTGTCCAAACAGCCTTAAGATAAACTCATGTTAAATAGCTTAAAAAGGAGGCTTTTTGGCATGAGAGATCAAAAGAAAGCACAGGAAATTGCTGCTGAACGGGTACAATTATTGTCCCCATTATTGGCGGATGGGTTGGATGCTGCCAAAGCTAGACAAATCAGACGGCAAATTTGTGAGGTAAGTGGATTGTCTGAACGAACCATTCGAAGATACTTGGCTCAATATCGACAAGCAGGGTTTGAAGGATTAAAACCAAAAGGAAAAGGCACGCAAACCAAGGAGACCATTCCCCATCATTTATTGGAACAGGCCATCTTACTGCGTCGAGAAGTCCCGACACGCAGTATTGCCCAGATTATTCAAATTTTAGAATGGGAAAAACTTGCTGAACCTGGTCAATTGAAGCGAAGTACATTACAGGAAAAGCTCGCTGAAAAAGGATATAGTGCTCGGCATATGCGGATGTACAATGATCCTGGTGTAGCTGCGCGGCGTTTCCAACGGAAAGCGCGTAATCAATTATGGCATTCTGACATTAAGTACGGGCCGTACCTTCCTATTGGCCCAGGTGGCGAGAAAAAACAAGTTTATTTGGTGGCGTTCTTGGATGACGCTACGCGTTTTGTATTGCACGCCGGGTTTTATCCCACGATGGATCAACGTATTGTGGAACAGGGTTTCCGTGAATCTGTTCAGTTATACGGTGTTCCCGAATCTGTTTATTTTGATAACGGGAAACAATATCGCACGAAATGGATGAAGCGAACCTGTTCAAAGTTAGGCATCCGGTTATTATATGCTAAGCCCTACTCACCGGAGTCGACCGGTAAGGTGGAAAGGTTCAACCGAGTAGTCGGTCATTTTTTAGATGAAGTTGGACTGGAGAAACCGACAACGCTGGATCAATTAAATGAGCGCCTTCGCGTATGGTTGAGTGAATGCTATCAGCATAAACCACACAGTGCTTTAGGTAAAGATCAAAGTCCAGAGGCAGCTTTTCGTAGCGATGACAATGTCTTACGGTTTGTTGGTACAGAAGAATTGGCACAAGCATTCTTACACTGTGAAGCACGTAAAGTGGATAAATCAGGGTGTATTAGTTTTATGGGAAAAAAATACGAAGTTGGATTATCGTTTATCGGCTGTAAGGTCGATGTGGTTTACGATCCTTCGGATATTACGGAAGTAACAATTGAATACGAAGGACACGCACCTTGGACAGCCCGTGAATTGGTGATTGGCGAACGCGCTGGGAAACGACCAACGATGCCGGACCATCTTGGAAAACAGTTTGCGGAGCACTCTAGACTGTTAGACGCAGCTTCGGAACAATATGCTTCCCGTACGGACGTTCAGAAGACAGCGGTCTCCTATCGCAGGGTTAAGAAAGAGGGTGCGTCACATGTTTAATCAGTTTTATGGCTTTACGCGTACCCCTTTTACGCGGGATATTCTGACATCCGCATTATACTATCCGGATATGCTGGACGAAACAATCGGGAGATTGGAATATGCAGCCCAATCCCAATTATTTGTGGTTGTGACAGGTGATGCTGGGACTGGGAAAACGACGACACTGAGAAGATTTACGAGTGAACTGGATTCCGGTCATTTTAAGGTTTTATATCTAGCCGATTCAAAATTAACACCGCGACATTTTTATAAGGGATTGTTGGAACAGTTGGGATGCGAGTCCAAGTTTTACCGTGGTGACGCTAAACGTCAGTTGCACAATCAAATTGAAATGATGCGTGGTATTCATGGATTATTACCAGTGGTTATTGTAGATGAAGCACATCTTTTGGATCGGGAAATGTTGGAGGAAGTTCGCTTCCTGCTTAATTTTAAAATGGATGCTGAAAGTCCGATGGCGTTGATCCTTGTTGGACAGAGTGAACTTTGGGATCGGCTTAGGCTCCAATCATTTGCGGCTATTCGGCAGCGAATTGACCTGCAATGTAAGCTTCCGCACTATGATCGTGCTCAGGTGGGTGAATATATACGGAAACATTTAATGGAAGTTAGCGCTCAAAGTGACATTTTCACAGATGCCGCCATACGTGAAATTTTCCAGTTTTCGAATGGGACGCCAAGACTGGTCAACAAAATTTGTACGCATTGTCTCATTTACGGTGCCCAAAATAAACAAAAGCTTATCGATGACCATATGGTAAAGCTGGTCATAGAAGGTGAACTATCATGACAGAAGGGATAATGACGTATGAATATGATCGAGACGCCTGGGTGGTTGAAATAAATGGTTATCAATATACACTCCTCTGCGGGGAGTCATTTGAACTCATTGTTGGACAACGTAACATCCCTTCAAGGCTAGAATTGGGAGAAGACTGGTATATTATAATGGAGGAGAATGTTCCATTCGATCTTCGAATATGTAACGTATACCATATTTACATCTAAGTTTGTAAAACCACGGGAAAAAGGAAAACATCATCCTTCTTCCCTTTATTTTTACAACCATGGGTCACTAATTCCATCAAAAATTGGACAGTGTACGCAATCAATAGAAAGGCATTATATACTAGCAGTAACAGTTGGGTGATCATTGCGATATTTCGCAAGGACGCCTTTTCCTCATGCAGTTCCAATATTCTCCGATATGGAAACATACAAAAACCTCCTGTATTCCTAGTGTCACGCTTAAGTCATTGGCATCTGTCAATGGCGTGCTTACTAAGTATACAGGAGGTTTTTTGATTTAAGGTAAACAGTTCCGCAAAGTGTGGCAAATTCCTCCGCAAACATTGGTAAAAAGAACCGCAATAGTGGTACAAATTGAATGCAATAATCATATTATACCTTAGCCATCTTTTGTACCAGTGTTTGACAAATATTTTACCAGAAGATGCAACCACAAAGAAAGGTCAATCTGCTTACCTATGTAGCGTGAATTCAGTTGTCCGCCACCATTGACTTAACATTTGGGCCGTGTTGTTGTAGGCAGAAATGATGCCTAAAAGACCAGCTCAAATATGATAACACGGACTAACCGATTCTAAGCATTCTTTGGCGGGACCCTGATCCCTGCACGCGTCTGCTAAGAATCGTACGTAACAATCAATGACAAGCAGGTCCGCAGTGGCTCTAAGACAATTTCATAAAAATGTTGTGTTCTGTATAAAGACCGAAATAGACTGTCATTCGATGGTACATTTTCATTTTGTTGGCCATAATCATGCCTAAACACCATTTGTATATGTTGCCAATCCCTTAAATTCAGTGATTTATCATTACTTATGGTTACCATTGAAATAACGCTGATTTCAACTAGTAAGGTCATGTTTAGGGTATTATTTACATCAAGACAATCACATCGTGAAACTAAGTAAATCTTACGGATTGCGAATAAAAAGTTATTATTTGCTTTTTAAAACCTTTAGTTTACAATATAAAATATATAAATGTGTACAACTCTGGGGTGAAATTCGTGAATAAAAGCAAATATACTGCCGTAGAGCTCTTCTCGGGTGCTGGGGGAGTGACAGAGGCTATTAAAGACAAATTTGATTTAAAATGCGCTGTTGAGTACGACCCAATTATTGCAAAAACATACGAACTAAATCATGGTAAAGATCATTTGATAGTAGATAACATCAATAACCTTGATCCACGAAAAATACTAGCTTTTACAAGATTAAAACCAGGTGAATTGGATTTGCTAGCTGTCACCTCTCCCTGCCAAGGATTTTCAAGACACTCACGTAAAAAGGCTGCTGGAAATAAAGACAAAAGAAATAAATTAATAATGCAAACAATTAGGTATTCAAATATCTTTGAACCTTCTTATATTTTTTTTGAAAATGTAAGTAACATTGTTAACTTTACCCAATTCTCCCGATTTATAAGGATCCTGACAAACCTAGATAGAAATGGATATAAGCGATTTTCAAAATGGCCATCTTATCACATTCGTTTTGAAAGAATAAATGCCTCTGATTATAATGTACCGCAAAACAGAAATAGGCTAATTCTTATCGCAAAAAGAATTGATTCGTTTCCAAATAAAGATGCAGTTATAACTTATGAAAAGGGTAATATTCCTTCTGTTGAGAAACCTCATGATATATGGCCTAAAAAACAGAAGTCACTTAGTTTAGGCCAATACCTTATAAAGTATAATCTAACAAAAATTGAACCTGGCGAAACTTGTAAAATAGATTCATTACACAAAGCCCGTAATCTCTCTGATTTAAATAAAAAAAGAATTAGCTATACCCCACAAAATGGCGGATCACGTGATGATTGGCCAGAAGAGCTTCAATTGGATTGCCATAAGAAGAAAGGCGTTAGCTATGGAGATGTGTATGGAAGAATGAACTATAACGATTATGCCCCTACAATCACTACCGGCTGTACAAGTTATTCAAAAGGACGATTCGGCCATCCAATATACAACAGGGCTATTTCTTTAAGGGAAGCGGCACTCATTCAAACCTTTCCTAAATCCTACAAATTCACTGGTAATATAAATGGGGATATTAACATGGGTTCAATTGATATACTTTCAACACAAATCGGAAATGCAGTTCCTGTTAATTTGGCTAAAACCTTCATTACAGAAATTACCCGGGAACTTAATTCAAAAGTAACGGAAAGTGAACCTAATCTCGTATATTCCTGAATAAATATCAACCAGCCCATACATATACAGGGCTGGTCAATTCATAAAGGTTAATTATTAAAAAAGCCAATGTCTTTATCTTGTGTTCCAACAACTAAAGCGCGGTCTAATAACCTGTTAAATTCTTCACAACTTGTTTCCGGCAATAAGGAACAGGCATGGCAGGCGGATAGGTTTAAAGCCCCCATTCCTTGGCCTTCGCTTTCGATACATAAAGGATCAGATGAACACCATGATGCTCTACTTACAGCGTTTGCAAATATTTTGTTAAAAAACTCCGATTTCCCTTGCCTTACTAGTCCCCCTAGAGTGCCTTCAGAATCTCCACTTGCAGTATAAATCAATATCCCTGACATTTGAGGCTGGTTATCTCTTTCATTACAATACAGCCTTTCTCTTAATGATGATGTTGCATATCCGCATTCAAAACTTAATTCCCTAATAAGCAAGTGGGCTAACGTATGAAGAAGAATGAACTTTGCAGAAATATGTCTGTATTCTAACCCTCTCTTGTCTACATAATTTTTATACCTCTTATTAATGATTTCTGCCCTTTTTTGAACATCAGGATTTTTCTGCCAATCACCTAAAACCTTTTCATTAAACGACATAAAAATGCCTTCTCCCCTAACTTCAATAGCAGGAAGCCAATCAGTTGTATAGTTTTTAACAGGAATACCTTTACCATCGTTTCCATTTTCATCCCCAACACCATATTCATCGCGGCCCAAGGGGTTCACTCTACTGAATGCTATTAGTGCCCGTAATTCCCTTAGGCTATTAACAAGCACCATATTTTCGATACCAGGTATTTTATAATTTTTAGGTTCCTGTTTACTTATCCCGAAATTATCCGAGCTTATTTCTTCTTTATCAAAGTTTCCTAATAACGCCATATATTCCTGGTAACGATACTCGACCTCATCTACCGAATCAGTAGAAGAGTTATTGATATTTTCTATTGCCCGCTTAACATCACTTAAACTTTTTCCCAGTTGTTCTGCAATGGACTTAAATAATGGACTTGGATCAGGAAATAAATTATTTTGGGTTTGAAAAATATTCCAAGCATTTGTATGTTGAATATCATCAATTAATTGATCTGAATACGGCGGAATTAATATAGACGATACTATTTTTGGAAAATATACATTTGATGCAGTTCTTTGTAGTGTTTTTGGAATACAATCACAGTCTTTTTGATCATTTTCACCAAGCCATGGTTTAAACCCTGTACAACTTTTTTCATCATGAGCGTTATCGTTAAATGCCCCGCTTAAACTACGTTTTTCACCGCATCCTTTACATTCTGCAACTATCCCCCCCAGCCCTGAGCTACTTCCACCTACCCAAAGTCTTAAATCAACATTTTCGCAGCCTTTACCTTTATGCACCCATTTTTTCCATGGGAAATCATCCGTATGACCTTTTTCACAAACTACAACAAAGCGACTAGGTACCAATTTTAAATTACAAATGTTGCAAGTCGGAAACTTCGAATCCTTTCCCTTGGTTTTCCTATAATTTTCCCTCCACTCATCTATGTGTTTCAATCGTCCGCACCTTGAATTTTTACAATATAACCATTTAGGAAAACGATAAAAAGGAATTCCTTTTCTGTACTCATTTTTAGAAGGAACTTTTTTAAAATGTGTTATGTTAAACTTTTTTAATCTTTTTTGCAATCTTGTATCATATAAATATGGAATACCGGTAGTATCCCATTTATCGATACCGGCTGGCATTACAGATTCATTAGGAAAATCAACAATACTGCCAACACCAAATGGCCCAATAAATTGATTACTCCTGAAAACATCATACCTTAATTCTGGATCGTATTGTTTTTTTTGTTGATTACTTGACATACAACCCCTCCTAATCTTTTACTCTTACAACACATTCTTCACTTACGTTTCTCATTGACTGAAGTGTCGGAAAAACATCTTTCCCCGGAAATTGCTCATGGTATGGATATAGCAACCTTCTTAATTTAGAATTTCTATACGTTAGATTTTCATCTATGGAAGCAACATTATGCCAGTTTTCAATAACCATTTGTACTTCTTCAACCGCATCTTCATACTCCTCTGGCATGATATTTTCTATTCTTTCCAGTATAACATCCTTGATTTGCTCTATCCCCGTCAAATCTTTTCTGAATCTAGACGCCTCATTATCTTTGTTTAATAAAGTCAAATGTCTAACTAATGAGATTAATACAGCATGTAATGCCCTCTTTCGGGCTGGTGGCGAAAAAGGGGTTATACTAGTAGGTTCCACATATTTATAAAATGCTTGATGATATGAAGAAAAAGTTTCATAATGGGATCTATCTCTTGGTCTGGCGCCATCATAAAGTGTAAAAATAATCCCTGGATATTTCCGTCCAACCCTACTCGTAGCCTGAATATACTCAGAGGTTGTTTTCGGCTGACTCATAACAGTCATCAAGCCAAACCTATCAATATCCACCCCCACAGAAATCATATTGGTAGCTAAGAGCATTGGTATTACATTCTTGTCAGGATATTCAACACTTAAGTTTTCCAATACTTCTGTTATTTCTCCCGATTTCCTTCTACTTGTTAGCTCTGCCGCTTCTCCATACTTTCTTAATTTTTTCAGTCTTCTCCTCGCTATTCTTGATACTTGCTCTTTGATATCCACTTGGGTGAGGGTTAATGATTTTCCTAGCTCTCTAATTGAATTAAAGTAACTCACCAGAGTCCAATATTTATCCTTCACATCATCTTTATAGTCCAATTCATTCACATAATGAAGTAATCCAGAGAATAACCTTACTTGTGTTGTAGTTTGTGTTTTTCCCATAGACATCAAACCAACATAAAGCCTTCCAGGCTTACTCTTGTCCTCTCTGGAAAAAAACGAATCTTCCGCATCTATTCCCGGTGGAGGGAATTGTGAGACTTCTCTATTATAAAGTGCTTTCACTTGCTCTCCAGCTCGTCTTATTGTTGCTGTGGAGGCAATAATTTTTGGTTTAACGTTCCTAATTGAACATAGTGCATCTATAGCAGATTCATATAAACCAACCATAGTACCTAAAGGACCAGAAATTAAATGTAGTTCATCCTGAATTATTAATTCTGGTGGACGATTGTTGTTTCCTTGATTTAAAGCAAAAATGTTTGACACATTTCCGTTCCAAGGCATCATGGCAAACTTATCTACAGTCCCAAATAACAAGGTAGGAGGGCTCTTATATATATCTTCATCTACAACTTTTATCGGTAATTCTTTGTTAAAAGGACATTCATTATGAGTACAATGTATAATAAATCTATTGGGCTTGGATGTAGGCTTATAACCCCATTGTCCCTTCAGCCTTTCTTTATAAAGCCGTGTTCCACACCATGGACAGCTTAATACTTGGAAAGGATTATTTGTTTCTTGGTTATTAACCAAGTTATCACATGCCCTCTTGGCGTCTGTAAAACTGTTTGGTGTGGAGGAGGAACCGATCCATAATCCTATTGATATTTGTTCACTACCCAACTCAGGTATTTCTTTTCTAATTTCTTCACACGCACAAATTAAGGTACTTGCCCTTTGAAATTGTTGTGCAGTTAAAAGTCTTAAAGTATATCTCATTAATATGGCAGTTCCATTACTTACCTCAGAGTATCTAAGTCTCCTATAAAAAATTATAAAAGCAGATACACCCAAATAGGCTTCTGTTTTACCTCCACCTGTTGGAAACCATATTAAATCAACTATATCTCTGTCCTGACAATCTACTGAAGATAAACCGCTGATATTCAAAAGAAAAAAAGCTAATTGAAAAGGTCTCCAGCTTGCAGCTGATACTTTCATTAATTTGTAATCAAAAACATTAATATCTTCATCTGGCCACTTTTTTTTCTCTTGAATTATTGTATGAGCACGTTGCATTAACATAGCCCTATTAGCTAACTTAAACGTTTTTAATATTACCTTGTCATTTTTAAGAAGGTTGATTCCATTCATCATACGATTTGAAACATCTTGACATTCCTCTATGTGTCTAGTGGCTATTTTCTTCATAGGGGGAGATAAAGTATCAAGTTTTTCACTTAAATCATTAATCCATCCTTTATATGTATTTGTAAATTTAGCAAGATTATTTATTATTTCTTCATCGCTTAACGAAGATAAATCCGACAAGCACCTCATAGACAATATCTCTTCGGAATTTCCGCCTAATTCCTCGATATCAAATCTCATTGGAGGAACTTCTTCGTATGGAACTATTTTTGTACTTATACTTATAACCTTATTATTTGAAACATTCCAATGCGGTGAGCAACCATGGCCAACAGCGTAGGATTTCTTATTTCTATACAATAAAGCATTTGATTGCTCTTCAAAATCATTTGTTCTATGATTATACGTATCATATTCAATAATCTCTTCACTATTGTCTGTTGTGCTTACCTTTAACCCTACTTGAAAATACGAATTACCGTCTTTATTTTGGCTTTCCTCCCCGTGATTTGTGTTTACTAAAGAAATTGTGAACAAAGTGCTCTTTGATTCAAAGTTTGGCCTTCGTATACAAATCAATTTTAGCCCATCATCTATTGATTCCTCATGTTGTTTGGTGGTACCATGCGGTATAATGTTATTTACTTTATTTTCATTTAAAGGCTTTCTACGCCACCCCGAAATTTGCAAGTTATATAACTTATAGATGGCATTCTTGAAGGGGGTATTTTCCAATAGATTGATTAAGGAATCTCTTTCTTTTTTATTAAATTCTTTAATTATTATCAATTTATTATTTTCTTGTTTTAAATGTCTGTTAAAAACTGTGGAATTAACAATCTCATCAGGAAGAATTTCATTAAAGTATACTTCGCAGTCGGTCTTTATAACTTTCGAATACTTAGCAGCATTAATTTTCACATTAATCGAAGGATTATAACCAGAAACATAAAAGCTCAGGCCCAATGAAGACGGAAAATATTGAGTCGAGGTATTCACAGGTGAGTCATCAAAAGTTTCATCATCTATTTCAGTAGAACGATTGGTATCAGCATTTGCTGATGAAATATATTTTTCATCAACAATTTCCTCATCCTCCGACTTCTCCTCTTCTTCAGTACCTGTCATCAGAATTTCTTGCGGATATAATATTCCCATTGAATATCTTTGACTTGGCCTCTCACTGATTATTTCATGTTCGATATCCTGCATTACCCCCTCGGAGCCTGGACCAACCATTTCTTTAATAACACACTCCAGATATTCATTTCGAAATTGCGAGTATATATTTGTCATTATTGTAATGCCTCCCTTATTAGATAATCTTTAGATTTTTTATTTATTTTTGTAACCAAAGAATGATCCAAGAATATAAAAAGAACCTTTTTTGCTCTTGTCATTGCAACGTAGTTAACCGTATTAATCCATTTTCCATCTATGGAGTCTATTCCAAAATATATTACAATCTGATTCTCAAGTCCCTTGAAAGATTGAACAGTCGTATAATAAATTGTATTTTTTTCTGGTTCATTTATATTTTTAGTTGTTAATTTTTCTAGTGAACATGTAATATTTAATTTGTTTACATAGCTTATATTCCTATTATTAGGTAAAAGAATAGTGATATCATTAGGGTTAATCCCCTTTGAAATTAAAGTGTTTATAGTTGAAGAAACTTTTTTAATTTGTTCCGATTTATCGGAATAAAAATTATATGTTACTTTTTCGCCTTCGTTAATGAGAGTATCCTCTACACGAAATCCGGAAATAAGTGAAGTTTGAATGCATATTGGTTTAGTATTTCTACAATTTAAATCCAACATGTATTCAACTGCTCCATATCCTTTTAAGTAATCTACTACCATTTGATCATAATTTTTATACATCTCACCTTGATTATTCGAATCATAAAAAATAGCCCATTTTCCGTCTTCAAGTCCTCCTATTATTATTTGATCCAGGGCATTCATCCATTCAATGTTTAGTATATCCTGCCCTTCATCAACTATGAGATAATCGAATTTTTGTTTACTTTCAACGATCGCATTTATAAAAAATTCAGTATAGACTTTTTTATAGACAATTGTTTCATTTTGATCAAACTTTCTAATTTCAGACAGAAACTCATTTTTCAAACTACTTTTCATTATTGTTGAATAGAAAAATTTATGAACTGAACTTACTTCTACATCCAAATTTTCGTCATTAAATTTTTGCTTAACTTTCTCACCTAACAATTTATTAAAACAAAGGTATAAAACTTTACTGTTTTCTAGTGTTTCCCTTCTTGCCTTCTCAATAGCAAGCAGTGTTTTACCCGTTCCAGCTGTTCCCTGAAAGAAAATCCTATCATTATTTCTTAATCTATCTAACGCCTTATATTGATTTTCAGTAAGTCTGATTTGCTTTTGCTCCATCTCATTTAATTTATTTGTTAAAGGCTGTATTAGTTCAAAATCACCTCTTAAATATTTTATAACTTTAGATATTTGTTTTGGTGTTAGATTCTTCTTATATTTATTTTTTTCTACCCAGTATTTAACCAATTTCATCAAGTAACTAGAAAATTCAGTTTTGCCGTCCCTTCGATCATAAATAATCTGTCCATTCCACTCTGGTGATTCTATTTTAAACTCTATATCCGGAAACACTACACCGTAACCAAATAGAACTTTTCTGAAATCCTTGTCCCTTAACTGTAATGTGCTCATTAAAGAATACATCGCGGTAGAAGCTTGACTAAAAGGACTTTCATATTTAGTACTTTCAATACCATATCTATTAATAAACTTCCATACCCCATTTTCCCTTTTTACCCTTCCACCTTTTACTTCCAAACAAAAAATACCGCTTTCACCAACAAGAACAAAATCAATTTCCCCTTCTACCTTTTTATTATGCTGCGCCAACCCTAAAGAATGAAAACATGTCCAGTTATTTCCTAAGTCATTTTCAATAATTTTAAATACTTTTCTTTCAGCATTACTCTTATTTTCATTATGGAAATAAGGTGGAATCATTTTCGCCAATTCTAACCCTCCTACCCCAATAATTTATTTGTTTTTAAAACAGGAACATAAGCTTTATGTGAACTTTTCTTTTGAACCTGTACTATATTAATGTTTTTGGTTAAATCTTCCACCGACTCTTTTAATATTTTATCAGTATAATTACCATTTGTATTATACGAACTAATTATAGAATTTGCTAGATATCTCCCTAGCTTTATGTGTAATGCCCGGATTTGACTACAAGCTTTTTTTACATCAGTTAGTTTATTTACAAGTGTCTTATCATTTGTTAATCTAGAAATTGCTTCAATTGCATCCCCAGTCCCTATAACCGAAGAATCTTTCAGCCAGTTTAAGATAGTTGCAGGGTGCCTCGAAATACCATATTCCTTCAACTGATTAGCAATACTTATCTCAGTATAGCCGTACTTTTCTTGATATTTTTTAAGAGTATTTGTCCATAATTCACTTAATACATAAAGGTTATTTATCTTTTCAGATGATTCCCTCATCTTATTTACTACCTCGTTAAAAACATCTTTATCAGTATCAACAAAAACTAATTCATCATTTTCTCGAAGTTCAGAAACACTTTTCAATGTAATAGTCTCTTTTTCCCTGTCAAGAACCCGACAGTTATATCCATTCGTTAAAAAGGCAAATTGATCTTCTTCAAAAAAAACCAGTGTGGATTCTTCATCACCAGGAGTCCCTTTCGTTTTATATGATTTTATTAATGAAGTTTCCATATTCTCTTCTATAAAATTTAAATCTTCATATTCCCTGTCGTTTAATTCCGAGCCTTGATCAATTGGCTCCACTTTATTATCCGTATCGTTTCTTATTACGAAAGGACTTATCATTTTATTAAATTGTTGAAAGTAATAATTAAAGGAAGTCCGTTCATCTTTATAAAAAACATAATGTTCACACTGTCCTTTTGTTTTCGATTCCAAATGAAACACATCACTGTCGTACCATCCTAATATATAGATATTATGGTAGAATTTCTCTTCCTTTTGTATTTGTTTTATGGTTTTTATAGGTATGTTAAGGTCTGGATATTCACGGTGGATCCAGGTACATAAATAATCATTATTTTTTTTCTTAACTGCAATGCAATCGTTAGACCCTAACTTAGAAATTATTTTTCTAAGCGTTTCTTCCTTTGGGTGTTGAAAATTATGAAATAAAAGTAAACTTTTTATATCCTTAATAATACTATTCACCGTATTAAATGTTTCCTCAGAAGTTGTAGCAAGTACATTCAATTTTTCCGACTCCAGGTCATTTACAATACGATAGTATGGAAATTCGGGATTGATATCTCCTAATTCTTTCATCGGTATTGGCATTGTTCTTAAAAAACTTAACAAACCTAATGTTTTTCTTACCATATCCATAATATAAATGTTTTCTACAAAATCTTTTTTCAAAGTAAGCACTTTTTTTTTCAATGAATGTAACATTTTATCCACATCTGATTCAATCTGTATAAACTTTCTTTCAAAACAACTCAATCTTTTTGCGATTATATTTCTCTCAGATAAAAGATTAATATTAGGAACCGCACTGTTAAAAAGCATTGAGTCATTGGGCGTGTTTGGGATAAACTCTGGAACGATTTCATAACCCAATGTCTTTATAAGAGAAACTATCTCAAAATCCATTTCCTTAAGATCCATTATTACAGAAATATTATCAAAACTATGATTATTTATTTCATCAATATATACACTATTTCCAAGTATTTTCTTTTTACCAAAAATTATTAGATTTTTTATATCTTTATCCGCTTTAATTATTTCATAGGCGGTCTCAATATTTGACGTAAAACAAAAAAGTGGATCTCTTTGTAAAGGGTCCCTTCCTATTCGTTTAAAGTTATCAACATTTGAGTAATAGGCTGTAGGTATTAAATCTATTAATGGCGTTCCCTTTATATAAATATCTTCAATACTATTCATTTCATTTTTATTACAAACTATTAATGTCTTATAAGTATTTATTGCGGGGATTTCTATTGAATCAAAATTAAATATATCCGAAAATATTTTTCGCACTTTTTTAATGCTGCTGATTGGTCGATATTTATACTTAGTTATTTTTGCATTCCCGTTATATACACTTATTCTCCAAATAAGTGCTTTCGGCAAAGTGTATGTCATATCCGAAAATTTAACTTTAACCCTATGATCCTGATTAAGTTCTTTAACTAGCCCTATACTTCCATCCAATTTTACTTTTTGCCCAACACTGAGATGTTGAATGTTTTCTTCATTTTGTTTTACAATCTCCTCTCTGATACCATTCAACTGAAAAAATATAGCTAATAATAAAATCCTTAAAAAACCATAGGGATTCACATTAATAATTTTACTTTTTTTTGCATTGCTACCGGTAAATAACTCCAATAATTCTTTGTCAGAATCCAACAAATATACTTTTTCACCATTATATTGTATTTCAGATTTTTGTAATAACTCAATTGGCCATGTCATACTATCAAATTTAATCAAGTCTACCCCCCCTTTTTTTTATGACAGAATTCAACTACATTTACTATATTTTAACATAAATTTAATCTAATGTATTTTTCAGATATTTCTCGTATATATTGGGTTATTATGAAAACGGGGATTCACAAAGTTTTCATTTTAGCCTTTGACGTTCACCACAAATGCCAAAATTTTATTTATTGCCTGTTCATAATCTTCCTTTAATTCATGCTCCCAAATTCTGAGTATATTCCATCCATTGGATAGATAATAATCTGTAACTTCCTTATCTCTATCCACGTTACGATTTAACTTTTTCTCCCAAAAACCAGAATTATTTTTTGGTATTTTTCCATGGATAGGGCAATTGTGCCAAAAACAAGAGTCAATAAATACTACAATCTTATATTTCTTTATGGAAAAATCCGGCCTTCCATATAATGACTTTTCATTTCTCCTATATCTTAGATTTTTCCTCCAAAGGTCTTTACTTATTTTATCCTCTAATTTAGATACTGATTTGACTGCCGACATATTTCTGCTACGAGCTTCTTTAGATATTCTATCAGACATAATATCACCAGCTTTCATAGTAATAAATTAAAAATTATGATTCCACTTTTATTAGTATGAGAAGTAGTTATTATTTAGCCAGGCCTATTTTGGAATATAACATTTGTCAAAATAATTTTATAGAAAAAAACTAACTATTCAGTCTAGACGAAAATCAACCACAAATTTTTAATCGAAGTGGTATCTACTATTATGATAGAGGTTCAAAAGGAACATCTGTCAAATAATATAACCTTTTTACCCTACAGGGATCACGAAACATAAGTATATCTATCGTTTAACTCCAACCAAATTCCTAAGTCAAGCACATAAAAGGGTATGATTTTCAACTTATTGAATTGATCCTTTGTAAAATCCAATTCATAAAAATTGATCCTTTTGTACAACAAAAACTATAATCGTTAACCTTCTTAATATAGAATTGTATAGTTATTGTTACTGCTAGTATATAATGCCTTTCTATTGATTGCGTACACTGTCCAATTTTTGATGGAATTAGTGACCCATGGTTGTAAAAATAAAGGGAAGAAGGATGATGTTTTCCTTTTTCCCGTGGTTTTACAAACTTAGATGTAAATATGGTATACGTTACATATTCGAAGATCGAATGGAACATTCTCCTCCATTATAATATACCAGTCTTCTCCCAATTCTAGCCTTGAAGGGATGTTACGTTGTCCAACAATGAGTTCAAATGACTCCCCGCAGAGGAGTGTATATTGATAACCATTTATTTCAACCACCCAGGCGTCTCGATCATATTCATACGTCATTATCCCTTCTGTCATGATAGTTCACCTTCTATGACCAGCTTTACCATATGGTCATCGATAAGCTTTTGTTTATTTTGGGCACCGTAAATGAGACAATGCGTACAAATTTTGTTGACCAGTCTTGGCGTCCCATTCGAAAACTGGAAAATTTCACGTATGGCGGCATCTGTGAAAATGTCACTTTGAGCGCTAACTTCCATTAAATGTTTCCGTATATATTCACCCACCTGAGCACGATCATAGTGCGGAAGCTTACATTGCAGGTCAATTCGCTGCCGAATAGCCGCAAATGATTGGAGCCTAAGCCGATCCCAAAGTTCACTCTGTCCAACAAGGATCAACGCCATCGGACTTTCAGCATCCATTTTAAAATTAAGCAGGAAGCGAACTTCCTCCAACATTTCCCGATCCAAAAGATGTGCTTCATCTACAATAACCACTGGTAATAATCCATGAATACCACGCATCATTTCAATTTGATTGTGCAACTGACGTTTAGCGTCACCACGGTAAAACTTGGACTCGCATCCCAACTGTTCCAACAATCCCTTATAAAAATGTCGCGGTGTTAATTTTGAATCGGCTAGATATAAAACCTTAAAATGACCGGAATCCAGTTCACTCGTAAATCTTCTCAGTGTCGTCGTTTTCCCGGTCCCAGCATCACCTGTCACAACCACAAATAATTGGGATTGGGCTGCATATTCCAATCTCCCGATTGTTTCGTCCAGCATATCCGGATAGTATAATGCGGATGTCAGAATATCCCGCGTAAAAGGGGTACGCGTAAAGCCATAAAACTGATTAAACATGTGACGCACCCTCTTTCTTAACCCTGCGATAGGAGACCGCTGTCTTCTGAACGTCCGTACGGGAAGCATATTGTTCCGAAGCTGCGTCTAACAGTCTAGAGTGCTCCGCAAACTGTTTTCCAAGATGGTCCGGCATCGTTGGTCGTTTCCCAGCGCGTTCGCCAATCACCAATTCACGGGCTGTCCAAGGTGCGTGTCCTTCGTATTCAATTGTTACTTCCGTAATATCCGAAGGATCGTAAACCACATCGACCTTACAGCCGATAAACGATAATCCAACTTCGTATTTTTTTCCCATAAAACTAATACACCCTGATTTATCCACTTTACGTGCTTCACAGTGTAAGAATGCTTGTGCCAATTCTTCTGTACCAACAAACCGTAAGATATTGTCATCGCTACGAAAAGTTGCCTCTGGACTTTGATCTTTACCTAAAGCACTGTGTGGTTTATGCTGGTAGCATTCACTCAACCATACACGAAGGCGCTCATTTAATTGATCCAGCGTTGTAGGTTTCTCCAGTCCAACCTCATCTAAAAAATGACCGACTACTCGGTTGAACCTTTCCACCTTACCGGTCGACTCCGGTGAGTAAGGCTTAGCATATAATAACCGGATGCCTAACTTCGAACAGGTTCGCTTCATCCATTTCGTGCGATATTGTTTCCCGTTATCAAAATAAACAGATTCAGGAACACCGTATAACTGGATAGATTCACGGAAACCCTGTTCCACAATACGTTGATCCATCGTGGGATAAAACCCGGCGTGCAATACAAAACGCGTAGCGTCATCCAAGAACGCCACCAAATAAACTTGTTTTTTCTCGCCACCTGGGCCAATGGGAAGATACGGCCCATACTTAATGTCAGAATGCCATAATTGATTACGCGCTTTCCGTTGGAAACGCCGCGCAGCTACACCGGGATCATTGTACATCCGCATATGCCGAGCACTATATCCTTTTTCAGCGAGCTTTTCCTGTAATGTACTTCGCTTCAATTGACCAGGTTCAGCAAGTTTTTCCCATTCCAAAATTTGAATAATCTGGGCAATACTGCGTGTCGGGACTTCTCGACGCAGTAAGATGGCCTGTTCCAATAAATGATGGGGAATGGCCTCCTTGGTTTGTGTGCCTTTTCCTTTTGGTTTTAACCCTTCGAACCCTGCTTGTCGATAGTGAGCCAAATATCTTCGAATGGTTCGTTCAGACAATCCACTTACCTCACAAATTTGTCGTCTTATTTGTCTAGCTTTGGCAGCATCCAACCCATCCGCCAATAATGGGGACAATAATTGTACCCGTTCAGCAGCAATTTCCTGTGCTTTCTTTTGATCTCTCATGCCAAAAAGCCTCCTTTTTAAGCTATTTAACATGAGTCTATCTTAAGGCTGTTTGGACAGGAATGCAGAACGGGTCTGTACCCATAAATGAACATTTACAATGGGACGGACAACTTTCGCCAGCCATCCAACGAATGATTCTCCATTGCGTCCGATTCTTTGGAGCACGGTCCGTGGGGGATCGGACGTGCTCCCCACGGGTAGATCCAATTGAAAGCGCCTGATAATAGAATTGAAACAACCCACAGCATAAGGCCCCCAATTCCGAAACCATTCACGCCAGCGGCCCAATGTCGATTCATCAGCCGCCACATCTATCAAATGATCATCCAGAACCTGTTCGATGCTTTCTGTCCCATAACGTTTGTAGGGGACTAGAAGATCTGGTAGTTCATGATGAATTTTATGACAGCGTTCACAAAAGAGGCGACGTATAATAAGTTTCGCTTTGTTTCCGGAATGTCTATACCATACCCTTCGCCGGCTGCCTGCCACTATTAAAGGACCTTCACGACAAGGACAGTGATTGATTTCCGCACTCCTAACAAAAAACGCCAGGTTCATTCTTCTTCTCAACCAACGTATAATCTGATATACTAACCATATATTGTTTTTTTGGTGGGCGTCTCCAGTGAAATTGTTCCCGCAGTTTCACGTTAATGGGGACGTCCTTTTCCTTTCTTCAGGTTTTTTCCTCGGTCACTCTATCAGTCTACTTCTGGTCAGACATAGCCGTCAACTTCCGGTCTTTTTCGCTTAGCTAAAACACTCCTACTTCAGCTAAACATACTAATAACGATTTATTCAGATTTATTTTAGCGATTTAGCAACACGTTGGTTAGTCAAGTTTTTTTGAATATAAAATAAACAAAATAAGCTTAATAGTTCTCTATTAAATTCACCTCACTAAAACAAAAACTATGCAGCGGGATTGATATTATCCATACCGACTACATAGTTTTAGTATAGTTTTAACTGCGCCAATGAATCTTACTGTAAGATAGCTTTTAATTGGTCCATTGCCACAGTTGGGTTACTTATATAATACCCTGCATGCGTAAGATGATTTCTGCAACAATTGCAGAACCCATATATGTTCCTAGCAATACTAACATACCAACAATAATTGTTTTCCAGCCAAGTTTAGCAAAATCTGTCCATGAACGTCCAATGGATATACCCGCATACGCAAGAATCGGTGTGGCAATAGCCAGCAAGTTTACTTCAGATGTCCAGGCAACTATATGGTCAGATCCTGGTACTCCTGGGATTGTAAGAATAAATGCCAGTATACCAATATATGCGATACTAGGAATCTTTTGATAGTTAACTAGTTTATGAATGATTAGGCCAGCCAAACTTATTGCGGCTAACGCGGCCACTCCTGGAAGTGCAGCAAGCGGCATAACCTCATAGCCAATCCAGTTTCCAATGATAACCATAAATCCTATTATTATAAAAAGAAAAACCCATTCCTGTATATTTTTCAACATTCTTTCTACACCACCTTTGAATTCTTGTTCTGCTTATTGGCCTTTCTCCTCGTTAACACTTTATAAAGCTTTTCAGTCATCGGCAGACCTATAAATATACTTGCATATAAACCAGTTACAGACGTTAAAAGGTTACTTGCTCCGGAAAATGCCGTCAAGGTATCTGCCATCTCTGGAAATGCTGCAACAAGCGGTCCCAGCGAAGCAGCTGTCATACTTCCACTTCCTATTCCGGTTGCCATGGCAAATGAATAGGGATGTATTGGTGTTATAGTAGCCAGCAGCCCCGAAATCAATCCCATAAATATTGCTCCAAATAAAGTACCGAATATATAAATTGCCATAACTCCCCGGCCTTCCGGTGAGGACAGACCATACTTGTCTGTAATTAACGCCAGATTCGGTTCTCTTCCAATAGAATGGGTCATCCCTATGCTTTCACGTTTAATACCAAGTAAAACAGCGAATGGAAGAGCAAGAAATATAGTGCCAAGGTTTCCGAGTTCCTGCAGTACCAGTGCTGGTCCTGCTTCAATTAACTTTGGCAATGCAGGTCCTGCCTGTACACCGAATTTTGCTACCAGCAATGCTACCGAAATAAAAACGAGCGGTTCTGCATTAATTGACTGCTTCTTCTTTACAATTGGTGTAAAATATAATCCAATGCCAATTACTACTGCGTATAACATTGGAAGTAAAAGAATTACCCCTGTACCGATAGGAATCTCATGTGTACCAATAAACTCCGTTAGCACTACAATTCCGAATACCAATGCATGCAGACGCCAGTCCTTCCACTTATTAATTATTTGTTCAGACATGACAGTTTCCCCCTTCTTATTAAACAGGAGCCCGGTAAAGGAGCTCCATTAATTCAATAAAATCTTTATTCTTTTGCTTGATCTTTCAAATATTCAAGCGCAGTTTTTCCGAGGGCTTTAGCAGCAATCAGCAGTGCCTTTTCATCGAGATCAAACTTTGGATGATGGTGGGGATATGCCTTTTCCCATTCAGGGTTTTTTGCACCGGTGAAAAAGAATGTACCTTTCACATGTTGCAAATAATAAGCATAATCCTCACCGCCCATAATCGGTGGTGTCTCTTTCACGGCAACCACGCCTGGGACATTTTCGGCAATCTCTTTAACAAATTCTGTTTCTTCCTTGTGATTAATTAAGGTAGGGTAGCCTCTTGTATACGTATACTCATAGCTGGCATGTGACACCTGACATGTACCTTTTACAACATTTTCTATTTCGTGCTCGATATAGTTTCTGGTCTCTTCCTTAAATGTACGAACCGTCCCTGTTAGCTGTGCTGAATCAGCAATTACATTGTAAGGTCCTTTAGCTTCAAAATTACAAATAGATACAACCGCGCTATCCAGTGGATCTACCTTACGGCTGACAATCTGCTGAAGATTATTAATTAGTTGACCGCCTATCACTATGCTGTCCTTCGTATCATGCGGCATTGCCCCATGTCCGCCTTCACCCTTAATCTTAATATCAAATCGATCCGGTGCAGCCTGAAGCGGTCCTGTTCGATAACCAATTTCTCCAAGTGGCATTTGAGCCTGCAAATGGGTACCGAATATTGCATCAACCCCATCCAGACAGCCGTCCTCAATCATAGAAATCGCTCCACCCGGTGGTAATTCCTCCGCATGCTGGTGCAAAAAAACAATTGTTCCTGCTATTTCCGTCTTCATTTGATTCAGCACTTGTGCCAAGCCCAATAAGGTTGCGGTATGCCCGTCATGTCCACATGCATGCATGACGCCGTTATTTACCGATTTATACGGTACGTCCGTTTCCTCTTTTATAGGAAGTGCATCAAAATCAGCCCTTAAAGCAACAGTTGGTCCAGGCTTGTCTCCTTCAAGGAATGCCAGCACTCCATTTCCTCCTATATTACCTTTAACTTCATGCCCCAACTTTTTATGGAAATCTATGATGTATGCTGCTGTTTTTTCTTCTTCAAATGAAAGTTCCGGGTTTTGATGAAGATATCGCCGTATCTCCACAATATCTTCATAAATATTATCTAATTTACTGTAAAGCCTCTCCATACTATCGCCCCTCTTTCTTTTTATTTCTCCATTTTAATATGAAAATTCAGATATATAAAGCAATAATTACAAATTTCCACAATATTATTTTCTTTTACTACTTCCGGACACTAGATTCCAACTCATGCAGCACCTCATAAACCGCCGCGGAATCCAATTGCCCTTTCCCCTGATAACTGGCAAGTTTATAGAGTTGATTAGCGGATTGACTTGCAAGAGCAGGTACTTTATTATTCGCAATTAGATTATCGTATAAAAGAATATCTTTTGTCATATTGGCAAGTGAAAATTTCACATTTAGAAAATTATCTTCTACTATATTTACACCAAACACATCCATTGCACGAGTCTGGGCAGACCCCTTCTGTAAAATCGAAGCAAGCTTTTCTTTTTCCACACCGGCTTTTTCACCAGCGACAAATACTTCACTGAGCAACGCGATAACTCCGCCAACCACCATATTATGACATAATTTGACCGTCTGGCCGGCTCCACTTTCGCCAATGTACTCAATTTGCTCGCCAACCGCCTGCAATATCGGCATAACAGATGGTAATGCAGATTCTGTTCCGCCTATCATTATAGTTAACGTTCCATTTTCAGCCCCATCAGGACCGCCGCTTAGTGGGCAATCAAAAAATTCAATTCCTTTATCCTGGCATTGTTCAAACAATTTGCGGGTTAATTCCGCATCATTTGTACTCATATCCAAAATGAGCGTTCCCTTTTTTAAAAATCGGATCAAATCTGTAACATTTTGATTTACTAATTCAGGGGTGGGCAGTGAGAATATCAAACAATCAATTTTTGCTGCAAATTCCTCTGGCACATGTGAAGCAATCGCCCCCTCATTTACCAGCCTGTCCACTGCCTTCGTGTTAACATCATAAATATAAACTTCATAATTGTTTTTTAACAGATTTTTAACGATTCCGCTTCCCATTAAACCGCACCCGATTACTCCTATTTTGTTCATTGTATATTTCTTCCTCCTATGCTTTCATGTAGACTGTCTTATAATCCGTCCAAAAATCGAGTGCAGTGGATCCTTGTTCCCGCGGACCGATGCTTGATGCTTTTTTACCTCCGAACGGGTACTGGTTTTCAAAGTAGTTGGAAGGTACATTTACATGCGTAACACCGGATCGGATATTACGAACAAAGTGCATCGCCTTTTTCAAATCTTTCGTATAAATCGTTGAAGACAGACCAAACTCACTGTCATTGGCAACTTCCAGCGCTTCTTCATAGTCTTCCACTTCGGTAATCGCAATTACCGGTGCAAAAATTTCTTCATGAAAAATTGAATGATTGGTTGTAACGTTACTAATCACTGTCGGAGCAACAAAATAACCCTTGTCCCTGCCATTATCAGTTAATCGCTTGCCACCGCATTCCAAAGTTGCTCCTTCGTCAACAGAAACATCAACGTAATGCAAATAGCGTCTCATTTGGTCCTCGTCTATGATAGGACCATTATCTACACCATTCGTAAATCCATTACTGATTACCAGTGATTCAGCCCGTTCAACCAGTTTCTCGGTTACCTCTTTAGCAATCGACTTTGGCAAAATTAACCTGCTTGTTCCAGTACACCTCTGTCCATTATCCAAAAATCCACTTATTACGATGTTTTCAATGGTTTCATCAATATCAGCATCTTCAAGAATAATTGATGGATTTTTCCCGCCCATTTCTGCTTGCATTCGTCCGCCTCTGTTCGTAACCGATTTACCCAAAGCCATGCCAACCTCGGTCGATCCGGTGAAGGATACTGCCTTTATTTTCGGATGGCTTCCGATTGCTTTACCTATTATACTTCCTGATCCAGTCACCATGTTGATTACTCCAGCTGGAACACCAGCTTTCTCAAATAACTCAACAATTTTCACACTAATTAAGGATGTATTGCTTGCAGGTTTGAATATAACTGTGTTTCCTGCCACAATTGCCGGCGCTATCTTCCATATTCCGATTCCAAGCGGAAAATTATATGGTGCAATCACGCCAACAACCCCTAATGGCTCCCGCACTGTATATCCAAAAATATCGCTATCATTCGAAGGTATTGTTTCACCAGATAAACGTGAAGCCTCTCCACTGAACTGTTTCATTGCTTCAATAGTCTTACGTACCTCACCCTCTGCATCATGATAGGTTTTGCCAACTTCGTTTGTAATAAGCGTTGCCAATTCTTTCTTACTATCCTCTAATAGTTGAATCAAGTTGAACAGAACTTCCCCTCGCTTTGGGGCTGCCACTAAAGACCATTCCGGAAATGCCTTCTCACCAGCCCGAATGGCTAACTCAACATCCTCCTTATTCGAAGATTGAAAATAACCAAGAATTTCTTCTGAATTGGCTGGATTTATACTTGTGTACGTTTCCCCTGTTGCTGATACGACCCAGTTTCCATTTATATAGTTTTGATATGTTTCCATTTCTAAAACCCTCCTTGTAAGCGCTTTAAATTATTATAAAACTTTGGTAAATAATAATAAATGTGGCAAGCAACAAATTTAAAAACTAATAATTGTTGCTTGCCACATATAATTGAAGTGCCACAACTAAATCCAGCCATTCTTTTTGGTTATTCATATCTATATCCAAAAGCTTCTCAATACGTCTTAGTCGGTAGTAAAGTGTATTAACATGAATATGCAGATTGGCTGCTGTATCCTTATGATTCTTATTGCATTTAATAAATGTTTGAAGTGTTTCCAACAAATCCTTTTCTGCGCTAAGTAAATCTCCCAGTTTGTCCTGAATATACATTATAACTATCGAACTATCGATTTCATGAAGCAGCCGCTCCATTCCAAGTTTCGCATATTCCACAATATTTTTATCAGGACTGACTTTTGCATAACTAAGGGAACGAACGGCTTCACCGTGGGATGTGGCTATTTTAGAAATGGAGGTTCTCCGGCCCACACCAAAAAGAAGCTGTTTTGTTCCAGAATTTGCTTTAATATTAGTAATCGCATTTCCAGTAATTTTATCATTGTTCGCCGGAAAAACTGTTATTATCTGAAAAGCACGGGTTATGACTAGACTTTTACCGCAGACCGCTGTAAGAGCTTCCTCTATCGAACGAACTAATCGTTCTTTATCCTTTAGTCTATCCTGTTTCCACAAGGGATTATTACTTCCTTCCATAACCATACATTGAACATCGGAGTATTCATCCCATTCAAAATATTGAAGAATCCGACCCAAATCATGATTAGGTATCCCTTCCATGAGCTGATTAAAAACCTCTTCCCTAAACTGAAGTTCTTTTACCATCAGTGCATGGTCCTTCATAAGCTCAATAGCAATAACAAGACTTGCTTGCTCAATCGCAGCTTGTTCAATTGCAGTAAAATCTGAAAACGGCTTGGCAAGTTGTAAAATCCCCAATACCTCTTTACCCCGGACAATTGGAAAGATTTTATTATCATCCTCCTCATAAATATCAGTGGAATCAAATATCACATCTGAATTGATAAACCTTTTCAGCATTGATACTATCCTATCAATACCTCCACCTTCAATAATCAATTGATAATATCTGTGATGCATCTCCGCTGCCTGCTTAAGCAAATTATTCGTCTTTTTCAAACTCTGATAAACATTCGAATTATCAATAGCAATTGCACTTTGTTCAGCTAAAACCTGAATCACCTGCATATCAGATTCCGTAAAAATACCATCCTGCTTAAAATTATCAACCACCAGCACTCCAAGGCAACGATCCTTATTCACAATTGGCACACAAAAGGCACTTTTAATCTTACGCCTATATATTCCCTGAAAATAATGAGGGTAATTCTCTTGGGACATGTTGTTCATAAAAGAATCAATTTCCTCTTCTGAAACAAATAATTTCGCTTCTCTTTCCTGGAAAATTTTTCCTGCAATTGATTCGCCAGGGGAAAATGCTATCTGCTGAAGGACTTTACTGTCAACTCCTTCACCTTCTGCGAACTTAAGTTTCTCTTCTGTTTCATCAAATAGATAAATAATAATTGTATCAGCAACTTTAACCAATTCACTTGCAGATGCAACTACATTTTGTAAAACCTCTTCAAGTTTTAGTGACTGAGTTAATAATTTATTTAGTTTCAATAGCTTAGCAGCTATATGTGGTTTTAGATAATGGTTCATAGATAATCCCTCATTCGAAATATATCGTCAGCTAGTAAAGCAACATACAAAAAAACGAACGAATTTCATAATTCTTCCCCGATGTATTTAGAATGCAAAAAGAGGTACCTCCCTAAATCTGGTGTATTAGCAAACATACTGGGGATACTCATTGTAAATATTATACGACAAGCTAATTTAATTAGCATCCATGAATTATAGGAGATGGCACCTACCCAAAATATGAAACCATTATTTCTGCCATCGACACCGATACGATTTATCACACTATCAATAGGCAACGCAATGCAGTTTGTCGGAAGAACGAAACTATGCAGCTTTGACTACTACTGCTTTTGTAAGAATTATTAAATGAATCCCGACGATTAAAGTATCATACTTCCAGCTTATAAAAAGCTTGAAGACATCTTGGAATACCATTTCAAACAGCTGAATACATATTTAATTCTTTTCAACTGAACAACTTCCGTTATCGCACCTGTTAGCGCGCCAAGGTTCATTTTGAATCGCAACACTTCTACAATGCCTCAAAATTGGCAGCCGATAGGATTAATGCAAAGTTAAAACAACAACAAGCCGCCTAGTAATTTTTAAACGTGATTCTTATAAATTTTGCAGGTCTTTGTATTTTTAATAAGAGCAATTATGAAATTGATTCAACTCAGTAAACCCAAAAAAAAATACTTCTCAAAGGCTCCAAAAACATTAGAAATAATTTCTCTCATGCGCAACATTGTATAATAAATGGTTTAAAAATGGTAAAATTTATTATATATAACTGTCTACATAAAATCTTAAACGAAATTATATATCAAACTTCATAAAAATAATTCCTGTAGTGCAAATCCCAACTATATTTGAAAAACTGTTAAATATTGGAGGTAACCAAATGCCTATATATAATAAATTGGTACGTGATCGTATTCCAAAAATCATTCAAAAAACTGGTAAAAACTTAAAAACTGAAGTATTAGACAATGAAAGTTATATAACGGAGCTTAAAAAAAAATTAAATGAAGAAGTCGCTGAGTATCAAGAATCAGATGGTAATAAGGAAGCACTTGAAGAACTCGCGGATATTCTAGAACTAATCCATGCACTTTCTTCCATCCACAATGGTTCCATCAAAGAAGTTGAGCAAATAAGGGAAAAAAAGAAAACCGAACGAGGAGGATTTGACGATAAAATTTTTCTACTAGAGGTGGAGGACTGACTAATAAAATTATTTAGGACTCCATATTATGTCAAAGCCATTTTTAATTGAGTAATCATATAACAAAATTATTTTGTTATGCTTATAATTCTTCATTAATTCAGTCCCGACTTGTTCATTTAAATCATTATTACGTTCAATAATATTATCCAAATATTTTCTCTCGGGAAGTTTATCATTTTTGGAACCATTGCATGTATTACAGGAAAGAACCAAATTCCAGATTTGATCAGACTGTACAAATGACCATGGAATGAAATGGTCTACATGTGTAGTCTTTTTCTTATCTGAAAGAGCCTTGCCACAATAGAAACATCTTCTTTCAAAGTGATTAAGTAATATTTTTTCATATGGCTTTAATGTACTGCGCTTTGCAATACGTTCCATCTTACCAAGTAAGTAATTAATACCTGGTACTTCATTCAAATCTTCAACCATTTTTGCCATATGATAATTTGTCAGGTGTATTAAAAGCCGTTGATACTTCATCATAAATTTATGAACACTAGGTTGGAACCGGAAATATTCACGTTTATGGTCAAAGGCATAAAATTCTCCTTTGGTATCACCATACAACGCACCATAGACATTTTCTTTCATTACCCCTTTAACTTGGGAAATTATTTTCAACTGCAGAAAGTCGTTAATCTTGTCAAAGCTAAAACCTGCTGGGATATTATTGCTCAACTGAAATTCTTTTAATAGCGTTACAACTCGAGCATTTTTAGGACCACGATTCTGTTTTTCCAAACCATGATGAATAACCAGATTCCAATACACTTTGGTAAACCCATGTGCTAACTGATCATACATTAGTTCATAATGGTCATTGATCTGATACAAATTCTCAATCAGTGACTTGATTAGCGCATATTTATAAGTGGAAGACTTCACGGACTTAGGGGATAGCACAATGGTAAAAATGCGCCATATATCTTCATCTGTCATATACTGTTCTTTTAGCTCACCAATTTTTAGCTTATGACTCATTTTCACAGCCCCCTAAATAATAGATTTATAATTCATTTTACATATCTTGCATCATTTTACAATATAAACTTGGCATTAAACACTTATTAAACCTTTAACCTCTATGGTATGATAATGTCGAGAAAGGTGGTTTCCATGAAGAAAACAGTAAAAGTCGTCGCAGCGATCATTGAAAACAAAAACAAAGAAATACTATGCGCCCTACGCTCCCCGGAAATGTCGATCCCAAATATGTGGGAATTTCCTGGTGGAAAAGTAGAGGACGGTGAAGACCTACATAGCGCATTAGAACGTGAAATCACGGAAGAATTTGCATGTACTATTAAAGCCACTGAAATTTTTAATGAAAACGTTCATGAGTATGATACTTTTATTATTAACCTAATCGCTCTTCAAGCTAAACTTATTGATGGTGAACCATCTTTAAGCGAACATTCCAAATTTGTTTGGCTAAAAAGAGAAAACTTACAATCACTAGTTTGGGCTCCTGCAGACATACCAGCAGTGGAACAATTGATTAAAGAGGTATAGGCCCTTATTTCGAAGAGGCCTATACCTTCTCTGTTAATTCTATATATAGTTGTTGTGGTAGTGTGTGTTCCAATTCCAGTTGTACCTCAATTGGTCTTTCCCCTTGATAGCCGATCGTATTCCCTTTTCCGATATAAATAAAGGGTTCCACATTATTTTTTTCAATCTCCCTAAACTTTCGTACAAATAAATGTAAATTGATTCCTCTATCCTGGTTATAAATAATGTTCTTACCACGTTCAGAACTTTGTGCTGTATTGTTAGGGGTCTCCCATTGAAAATGCTTTCGATCAATAATTTTATCATTATAATTAAGACTTTCCTTTACATCTACTTCCTTATGGAGGTCTATGTAAAGGAAATAATCATCCCCATTTGCAAGTAAGCCAGAACCTCTGTATGCACTATGGCTCTTTCGATAATTTGAAAGCAATGCTGCATCCATCATTTGGTACTGCTCATATAACTTAAAATGAGGTACACCATAATATTTCTCTCCAAATTCTCTTTCATACCGGAACAAACCATACTCAATAACATCAATTAAGTACTTCTTGTAACTAGGATTTGTCAAAAGCTGTTCAAATGAATTAGTCCTTAAAAGCCGCTCTCCTTGTAAGTTTGCTAACTTTGGAATTCTTTTTTTCTGCGTGTTATCAAAAAAGTTCTGATTTAAGAATTCTATGGCGTGATAAACACTATCTTCATCAACATTTTTTACCCATTTCAGTATCTCTTGTTCGGCCTCATCTATTGTGATTGTTGGCTGTTCAAACAAGTAGTTCAATATAACAAAATCATAGATTCGCTTTAGTGGCAGCATGCTGGACAACCATTTCAGTGCTTTTTCAAACGGCTCGTTGGCCAGTAATTGTTGTAGCTGTTGATCTTTCTCCACTTTTGCAACAAAGTTTAAATAAGACTTTTCTTTATCAATGAATTTCACCGGATCTGGTGCGCCATCATACTTATAAAAATCCATCAATAGTTTAGGAACCCTACCATTGTTCATTTTTTTAAATTCAAAATACTCCTCTTTTAAATACTTCATGGAGGTGAATTTCTCTTGATCAATTTGTGCCAAAATACGTTCCTGAGATATTTTATCCATTTGAATATGAGTGGCACCTGGCAAGTGAGCAAACCCGGTTGATATTGCTACTTTTAGGCTTTCTTTATCATAATATCGGCTGCCATTTAGGGCAATGGCAATTAAAAATGTCTTCGTATGATTGCCAATGAAATCAAGGACTGTTAAGAAGGATTTATCCTGATATTTTCTCAACCCACGTCC
The DNA here is from genome assembly GCF_900162695.1 of Virgibacillus siamensis. Taxonomy (NCBI): domain Bacteria; kingdom Bacillati; phylum Bacillota; class Bacilli; order Caryophanales; family Bacillaceae; genus Virgibacillus; species Virgibacillus siamensis. The sequence continues at coordinate 602,336 of NZ_FUIH01000007.1, read as the reverse complement.
CAATTGTTGAATAAACACAATTGGAGAATTAGTGGGACGAAGCATCAAGACGGTATTGACTGACGGAATATCAACGCCTTCATTAAAAATATCTACAGTAAAGATAACTTGTAAATCGTTAAGATCATTTTCCAATTCAGCTATCCGAGCTTGTCTGACTGGTACATCGTCTTCACCCGATAAATAAGCACTGGGAATATCACGCTTATTGAACTGATCTGCCATATAACGCGCATGCTCCCTGCTTGCACAGAATCCTAAACATTTACGCTTTTTCCCATCATGCCCATAAAACTTCATTTTTTCTATAATAAAATCCACACGTTCATTGACCTTAAGTCGCTTTGTAATCTCATCTAGATCATCAACGGAAACGTCACTAAGGTCAATTTCATCAATATCTGTAATCCCGAAATAATGGAATGGTACGACAATGTCATCTTCAAGCGCGTCATGTAAACGCACTTCAAGTGCAACGTTAAAATCGAATATTTCAAAGATCGACCGGCTATCCCCGCGTTCTGGAGTGGCCGTCATCCCTAACATAAAACTTGGTTTAAAGTACTCAATAACATCCTGATACGTATCTGCAGTAGCATGGTGTGCTTCATCATAAATAATATAGTCAAACTCATCCGGACTAAATTGATGATAGTGTCGTGAAAGTGTCTGGATCGTTGCGAAAATATATTCTGCTTCTAAATCTTTCCTTGTCCCAGTTAGCATACCGAATCTTATATTCCTATTAGGGAGAAGTTTTTCATACGTTTCCTTTGCTTTAGTCAATATTTCTTCACGGTGCACAACAAAGAGAAGCTTTTTAGGTTTGAAATGCTGTACGTCAAACGCCGACATATATGTTTTACCAGTACCTGTAGCCGCGATGACCAATGCTCTCTTCTCCCCAAGGGTTCGAAGCCTATCCAGATTTTCCATCGCTTTTGTTTGCATGGAATTCGGGACAATGTAATCAGCTTTCTCATAGATCATTGATTTGGATGAGGTTACCCGGTCAATATTCTTAATAAATTGTTTGTAATCTTGTAAAAAGAAATCATTCACTACCGTACTTCTTTTCCACAAACTATGGAATTCCGATATCACTTGTTGAATAAAAGATTCATCATTCTTGGAAATAATCTCAACGTTCCATTCCACATTACTTTTCAATGCAGACTGAGTTATATTGGAAGAACCAATCATCACTTTAAAATAATCATCGTATTCGAATATGTATGCTTTTGTATGGAACCCAATATTACGTTCAGTTACAAAAACCTTCAAATCTACATTTTCAAACTGTCTCAGTCTTTCCAAGGCTTTTGGTTCCGTAAAATTCAAGTATGTAGAAGTAATAATTTCCCCTTCCACTCCCCTTTTTTGTGCTTCTTTCATTGGGTCCAAAAGAAGTTGGAGACCACTAAAATTTACAAAAGCGACACTAAAATAGAATCGATTACACGTTTCCAAGGAAGATGTTAACTCTTTAAGAAGATTGGTTTGCTCTGAATTTACGATTAAGTTTTTTTCTTTATGCATTGGTAAACCCCCAGTAAACTTATTCTACCAAAAATTAGTTGGCAGATATACGATCCTATATATTCATCCCGCCAAGCCTTATTCAATGGTTATCAATCCATTCGGTCTACCAATTCCCATTTAAAGTGCCCTATTAATATAAGCTAGTCATGTAATCAAATAATTTATCCCCTCAAGATTTTCCTTTACCTCTTTGAGTTCCTCCTTAGAATGCCTTTTCTCTTCATTCCTTAACTGATTACGAAAATATTGACGAATCTCTGTTTCCCCCACTAACCTGGGAACGTTTTGATTGTCGGATAAATCAATTACACCATCTGTTTCTTTGTCGGATGAATAACCGAAATAAACAACAGGCGTAATAAAGGGATTTCGATCAAAATGAGTGTTGATATATTTTCTTAATGTCAATGCCGTTGTCATAACTTGTTGTGTTGGATTACCATATGATTTAACTTGGATGCCTTCATCATCCGGAACAAAAACAAGCGTATGTTTTCTTGTTGATGGGTTTTTGGATGTCATTATATCCGCTATGAAGGAAAATGATCCTGCATTTTCCTGTGTCAATCCATGAACGATTTTCCCCTGCCAGTACTTGGTTTCCACGACATAAAAGCCTGTTGGCAATAATACCAGGTGATCCATCTGCCGTGTTTTTAAGTTGCCATTTTCCTCAAATGGTATAAAAAGATTGGGTAAAATATACATTTCAACGCTGGAAATCATGTTTTCCTGAACCAGCTCACTTTTTAAATGCTCCAATATCTGGTGGGTAACAATTTCCCCGTGATTCCGGGAATATCGTTGTAAATCATTAATGTTTTTATTCAATTTGCTGATATGAGTATTCAGGATTTGAATGTCTTTTTTATAGAACTGCTCAAATTCGGCCATCTTCTCCTGCCATTCATTCTCCTGTTCATGATACGATGATTTGAAATCTTCTTGTGCAGCTGCAATTTCCTGTTGATGCCTTTCGAATGCATTTAACTGGCTTTCCGTTGTATTTTTCTTTAAACGGAAAATATACCAAACGCAACCGAGTAATCCGATACTTAGAACAACTATTGCAATCGTATACAGCATGTTACACCCACCTTACATTTATGGTGTTTATTTCCATATTATCAAAGTAACATAGATAGTACTAGTAAACTTTTCCAAACTATATACTGAAATAAGCTGCTTCTTTTGGGACTCCCGGTATTTTAACCAGAAAAATAGCATTGGGACGGTAGTTGGCCCAATGCTATTTAATTTGATCTATGGTAGAAAAAAAGATAGTTCATACCTGATACCTGGGATCAATCGGTTTTATCGGCAATACCTGTTCACGATTGCTGTAAATTGCGCTTATTACGTTAGAAGACAATAAGAGCGTAATCTTGTCCGACTGTAATTTGATGGATACGCCATTAAATGTTTCCGTGTATGTATTCATAAGCTTATAAGCAACTCGATTATTTTCAAGTAATGCTTGTAATTCTTCCCGAAAGTAACAATGGCTTTCATCAACCTTCCGTCTGGCATCTGAATTTGACTTTTCTGTTGATAAACTGGCTGGTTTAATCCGAAACTCTATAATAATCTCAGCTGTTTCGTTGCTTTGCAGATCTATTTCCGGATCAATATATATAGGTGAATTCATATCACGTTTCCTTTATTTACGTTTTTTCCAAAGGACATGAGTGCTAGCCCATGTCCTTTGTTGGATTTTGTACTTCATCCGTAATTTCGTTGTTTTTTGTTCCTGTGCTTTCCGGTTTTATTTTTTCATGACCATTACGGCTTGCTTCTTCCAGCTTTTTCTGATCCAAAGGTATATGGATTGTTTCGTTAATATAGTTTGTAAAGCCTTGTAATGGATATTGAATTTCTGCTGCCACACAAGAAGGCTTCTCCTGAAACTCCTTTGAATACGTTTCACCGGGAGATAATGATTCCTGATAGTTCGCCAATCGAATAGGGATTGCAATTTTAGAAGTGTTTTGGATTGTAACGGCAACTTTTACCTCACAATTCGATTTGTAGGAGATAACATCCGCCTGAATGGAAAGTAAATCGTTCGTTGTAGCATTTACCATCGTTCCATGTGCATTGCTTTCACTTGTAAACCATGCGAACGTATCTGCTGTGCTGATGGAAACAGCGAAAAGATACAGCACTGTCATCGTGCATATAAACTTAACGATACGTGTCTTTGTCACCATTATTATCACCATCCAAAACAATCAACTATGTGCTTATTCGTATTGTGCGCCATTATCGGTTTGTTTAGCTTTCACGTTTAGAGAAGCGTTATAGGTTGCACCCTGATACTCATTTCCGGCATGTTCATCCAGTTTAATGCCCACCATAATATCAATGTACTGTCCTTCTTCCAGTTTCCAAAATGAATCATCTTCCCCTTCTCCAAACACAATCGTTCCGGAATCTGCTTCACCATCGGCCAATACCTTGCCTTTGACCTGAACACCTTCTGACAGACTGGAAAGTGTTGCACTTTTTTCATTTGTTGTCCCATTGAACAGGTTCTCAAGAGCAATTTTTGACTGCTCGTAAACATCCTGATCAGGTGCAGTTGTATATTTCATTGCCATGAAACCGACGTCATAAGATTCCAAAGATGCCTTGTCAACCGTATGACTGTAGGTGGTTTTCAAGAACGCATCCAAGTCGCCGGAATTTGTAATTGTAAGCCAATTGCCATATTGCAGCTGAGACGGGGCAAATTTTACACCGGAAAACATTGGTTCTTCTATATCCCCACCATTATTGATCTCCAATGCGCCATTTACCATATCACCCTGTGCATTCGTTTCGGAAGTAAACCATGAATATGTTCCCCCTGCTGCTGCGATTAAAATACCGGCTAACGCGATTCCCAATAAAAGATTTTTCGTCTTTTTCAATTTCAATTCCTCCCTTTTAAACTATACGTTTACAGACTGCTCCAGTTTTTTCCTTCTTTCATAAACTTCCAGACCTATATAGATGATTAAAGGCAATACAATGATACAGGTAAAGCCTATCGGACTTTTTATAAATGCCGATATATAGCCGCCATACGGTATGGAAAACAGTTTTTTACCCGCCAATGATTCCGCCGGTACCAATTTGTCATCTTTGACGTTATTGTTATCCCCTTTTGTTACAAAAAACAGTGACCCATCTTTGTGTGCTATATCAATAACCCTGTGTGTAATACGTTTTTCATGGTCAGCCCTGAACGTGATAACATCGTTTGGCTGTACTTCTGACGCAGCCATTGATTTGACCACGATTAAATCCCCGGTCTCAAAATCTGGCTTCATACTGTTTGATAAAACAGTAAAAATCTTATAACCGAAAAAAGATGGGGGTTGATCAGGCTGTGCGATGGTTTGAATAACAAACCAGGATACAACAATAAACAACACAACAAACATGAACCGAATACTATGTGTAACTACTTTTTTTATACCGCCCATCAAGATACCCCCATCCTGTTATTGAATGGCAATGCGCACATATGGAGCATGATGCGAGTTGCCTTTCATTACTTTGCTGGTTCAAGTCCAATGGCCTGCAAAAAGTCATTTAAACCTTTGTTACCCAGTTTCTCCCTTGGCTCTTTACCTGCTTTTGCTTCCTTGCCGACTTTCAGGAAGTTTTTCTCGATATAACGGATATCTGTTTCATTAACCGTCCCGTCCTTATTCAGGTCAGCTTTTGAAGGAATGGACTTGCCGTAATGAGCAACGACACGCATGACATCCATAATGTCAATCAAGCCATCGTCATTCACATCCCCAGCGTAATTTAATGGCAGATCAACCCGAACCGAATCACCTCGGAGGTCGCCATCAACTTTTTTGCTAACCTGTATTTTCGACGAACTATTTAAATGTCCGGGTGCATCCAAGATAATCTTATAAGGATCCTTCGACACCGGCAGTCCTTTGATTTCAAACCGTGAGCCGTTTGTGAATGCTCCTTTGTATATGTTGCCTTTTGAATCTTTGGCAGAGATTTTTACCCCAATTTCCTCGTAGTCCAGGTTAAGCGGAAAACCGGCTTCATGAAGGAACGCTTCGGCATTAATATATCCGTTAACCGTCGAATGTTTGGAAATAAAGTTGTATTCATCCTGTGCAAAAACCGGAATACTTTTCACTTCGTCTTTATTTCCTGATTGATAGGTGAATTCCTGCACCGTATGAATCAATTGCGCTTTTTCTCCATAATACGCATCACCAATTACCTCGAAGGTCACGTCAATGAAATTAATATCCCCGCTGAACCCTTCAAAATCCTGTTTATCAAAAGCCGCTCCAACTTTAACGGTTTTGGCAAATAGATCATCGGAAATCTCGGGTTCCGTTGTATTGATTTCAACATTGTGTTCCTTGGCATATTGTGCTAGCTCATCACTTAGCTTTACACCTTTGAATTCATACAAATCTTTCATGTAATTCAGTTTAAATTCACCGGACACAAGTTTTTTAACGTTATCCAGTTTTAACGTCAGTGTTATTTCATCACCCAATTTTACTTCTTTCTGATTGTTAACCACCTCGCCATAGGCTGTGCCTTTTTTCACAAACACGTATGGAATTTGATCAATTAATCTGGCATTTGTTGCGAGGTCTACCGGCATCAGACGTAATTTAACCGGCCCATTTTCTACTTCTTCAGGCAGAACACCGAATTTCATATTGCCGTCAGCCGATACTGGCAACCTTCCAGGGAAAGGTGAATTTTGGTAATATGCAACGATGTTTTCAGACTGATCGTAATCAAGACCATAGGAATTAAGCAAATCAATGGTAGAATCATAGACATTCGTGTGCACCCATAATGCATGGTAGCCGTCCTCATCGGTATACATTGATTCATCCACTTCATAAATACCGGGATTGTAATCGTCAAAAGTCATTTCTGCCGGCGTATTATCAACTGCGACAATTTCATCGGCCGTGTACTGATTACCATTACTATCGGAAGCTATCATTTTAATTTTGTAAGCTCCTTCATCCAATTTCGTAAGCTCATCTGCAATTGGATCAGAAGGGTCACCTGTGAATAAGAAAACGTTGCCCATAAATGCCCGAACAACATACAACGTTGTATCTACAGGCATTTCTTTCGCATTTAATGAACCAAGATAACCGATTGGTTCATCCGTATCAGCGTCCGCAACAATCATGTCAATTGTTTCCATCTTGCTGTTCAATTTAAATTCCAGTCCGATAAAAGGAACTAAAAACGAATGGAATGTCCATTCATTCGGAACAGCGTGCCTGAAGAGCTCCATACTGTTGATGCCTTTTTCCGTAATCCGGATTGCAAAAGGAATTTGGTATGCTTCCTCAGGATTGTCCGCATTTACCACATGAACGTACCCTTCGTATGTTCCGACAGCAGCAGTTTGCGGAACCGAAATGACCGGTGTTATTTCTTTGTTATCACCGGATGGTATCGTAACCGTTTGTTTCAATTCCAATGACACATCATTCGTTTCTGCATCCTGCCGGTCACCATCAGCAGACAGAAATTCAACATTCAAATTATATTGGTTATCTGCACTCGATTGATTTGCAATAACGATTGACTGGCTTTCTTTTATTTTACCTTCACCATCTAAAAAGTGACTGCCGAATGATAACGATCCGGTCGGGTTGTCCATGTTGATTAGTTCGTCTTCGTCCATCATTTCCGTCTTATCTTGAACGGAAATGGATGTTTTTGCATGAACGGCATCATATGCATTTATTCGTCCGGATCCGACCTCATAAACAGAATAATCTTCTTGCAGATCAACCGACGTATTCATCAAAGCGGTCTTGACATCAAATGGCGTATACTTCGGATTTTCCTGCAAAATTAATGCTGCAGTACCAGCTACATGCGGAGTTGCCATAGAAGTACCGTTCATTCGCTGATATGCCGTTTCATATGTTCCATTTGCAGCATCATTGATGTAAAATGGCGCTGTTGAATAGATTGCTACTCCCGGTGCAACTACATCCGGTTTAATATCATAGGTGTGCGATACCGGACCTCTTGAACTGAAATCTGCCAAGTGGTCACCAACCGTTTTTGTATTTCCTAATTCTTGAAATGTGAAGGCTGCCCCGTCTGTAATGGCAGCTTTTAATGCTTGACCATCTTCTTTTGATATACGAAATGCCGGAATATATGCAGTATTTTCTCCCAGATAATAAGGAATCTGGCCATCTATGTTGTTATAGACTATTACTGCCTCGGCACCAGCATTAGTTGCATTTTTAATCTTTTCATCAAAAGTAATGCTGCCGCGCTCGATTAATGCAATTTTTCCTTCCAGGTTTTTGTCCGCAAAATCTGCTGGCGTTCCAAGCCCGGCAAAAACTACCGGATATGCTTGATCTTCATATTTTTTCAGGTCAGCTTTGAAATTTTTCCCCAGCAGTTTCACATCGTTAAACTTGATGTCACCCGCTGAAGCCGTAAACGTTGGGATTGTCTGGGATACATCACTTGCCCCAACCGTAATGGACATGGCGGATGTACCTGGTGATCCAAGTGTTTTTTCGCCTGGCCCCGCATTTCCCGCTGCTACAACTGTTACCACTCCGGAAAGCATTGCATTATTTACCGCAACAGAAGTTGGTGATAACGGATCTTTAGCAGATGAACCCAATGATAGATTGATAACATCCATCTTATCTTTTACCGCTTTATCGATTCCGGCCAAAATCCAGCTGATTTTACCGCTTCCATATGGTCCAAGTACACGGTAGCTGTATAAATCTGCTTCAGGGGCTACCCCTTTTACCGCGTAATCAACGGCGTTATCTTTTTGTCCCGCGATGGTTCCTGATACATGTGTACCGTGTGAAGTGTAATAACTGGAACCACGATAATCAAATTCCGGTTTACCCGATTTCTGCCATTCCTTATAAGTGGTTTCCATCGGATCTGCATCATTTCCAACATAATCCCAGCCCTTTACACTGTCCGGATTAACTTGGCTTGGGTCTTCCCCTTTTGTTTTCTTATAACCTTCGTAGGCTTTCTTAAGGTCCGGATGATTGTAATCGATACCTGTATCAATAACACCTACGTTTATTCCCTCACCTTTAATTCCTTCTTCGTGAAGCTTGTCCACACCGATTTGGGGGATGCTGTCGGCCATTTTAGGTTCTATTTTTTTCTGATTGCTTTCAGGTAATTCAAGCTGAACCGATTTATCCTTCCAAATACGCTCGACAAGTCCCGAGTCAATCAGGGTCTTAATTTTATTGCCCGGTAAAGTCATTGCAACCCCATTAAAAGCACTGCGATATTCTTGGGTTACAGCGATTTCCTGTGCCGAAACTGATTTCCTTTTTTTCAACTGACTGATCACGTCATTAAACTTCTTATGTGATGACTCCACTTTCTCTTCCGCCTTAGAAAGTGTTACGGAGGTCCGTTGTCTTTTTAACTTGGCCTTGGCCATTTCAACTTTGGCAGGCTCCTGCTTAAATTCAACTACTACATTTACCGGGTCAGTACTTTCAATGTTAATGCCCGGCTGGATTGTAAAGTTTGGATCTGCCTCCAGTTTATTTAATTGATTACGCTCTTTTTCTGTCAGATTGTTTAAAATGTCTGCAGCGTCTTTCGATTTATTGTTCGCTGCATTTGCAAATTGTGTTGACGGGATCATGGTGCTCAAAACTAAAATGACAGATAATACGATAGACAATACCGTAAATCGTCTTTTTCTCATCTTTTTCCCCTTTCCCGTGATTTTCTGGTTTTAGTTATTTTTTGAATTTCACCTCGCTTCCCTCCAATAAAAAATAACTATTAACTCCATAGTAAGCACAAGCTGGAAGGCTGTAAATTGGGGTTTTTGGAGTATTTTAAAGATTATAAACGGGTGAGAAGTTCGACATTGTCAGCGGAAATCAACTGTCCTAAATAAAACAAAAATCGACTTACAAAAGGCCAGCCATATCATCTGCTGTTATTTCGGGAAATTGGATCAATGTTTAAAACGGTACTTAAGTACTATCTTAAAAACCCCAAATTTATGGAAATTTCGATATAATGGACAACAAATGGTTACATTTATGCTTGTAATTGGCTTGGAATCAAATGGGGGGATTCGATATGTACGAAGGGGAAGTCATCAAATTTTACCGGAAGAAAGCAAGACTTACACAAGATCAGCTCTGCGAAGGGATATGTTCTACAACACATATAAGTAAAATTGAACGGGGTTTAACCGAATATTCCCCTGAAATTACCACATTGCTGGCAAACAGGCTGGAAATTGATATTGATGAAGAAGTGAAAAGTTTAAAGAATATCAAAGCAAAACTCGACAAATGGCATGAGATGATTATTTCACAAAACATGGAGGAAGCTGCGAAAATTCACGAAGAATTGAACAAAAATGATTTAATCAAGCTATCGGAATATGAAATGCGCTACAAGCTGCTTTTCATCAAACATCACCTTAAAAATCAGGAATTACATAAAGTGCATAATGCCATTAAAAAACTTACCAAGGGACCCGAAGATCTGCCTGTTTTTGAACAAAATTTATATAACCATGTATTAGGGATTTATAACATAGCAATCGAGAACCATTTAAAAGCGATTAAATTATTAAAAAACATTGATTTAGAACGTTATTCCAATGCCTTGGTTTACTATGATATAGCAACGGCTTATCACTATAATAACTCTCCCGTAATGTCCTATCATTATGCAGCAAAGGCATTACAGCTATATAAACAAACCAATAACTTCCTTGGTGTTATTGACACAGAAAACCTTATGATTATTCAAATAGAATCCGATCAGCATCGTGATTTTAATGAAACCACCAGACAGTACGAAGACCTGCTCAAAATCTGTGATCTTTGTAATTCCCCGGATAAAACGGCAAAGCTGCTGCATAATTTTGCCTACGAAAATTTAAGAAGGAAAAAATATCAAAAATCCAAACAGCTTTATGAACAATCTTTAAAGCTAAAAAAAGCGTACTCCACTATTTATTTACTTTCATTGGAAGGTTATATCAAGAGCTCATATGATGGAGGACTGTTATCTGAAGAAGAACTGCTGCACGATGTGTTCAAAGGTTTAGACATCGCAAAAACAATTAAAAACAAATTATATGAAATTGTATTTTCACTTCATAAATATATAATTCTGAAACGAAGTAACCAATACCATCAATACTTGGCCAATAAGGCAATTCCATATTTTAAAGAACATGGTTATATTGCACTCGCTCAGAAATATGAACGGGAGCTGTTTAATTACTATACCGGGAATGGGGAAAATGATAAGGCACTGGAGGTGGCGGACGACCTTGTTAATAATCAAAATCAATAATTCATTTTCGTGGAGAATTACATCAAACATCTCCATAATCACTATGACAACACTGGAAGAGGCATAACAATAAAAGCCTCTTCCAGTGTTTAAAAAGAATAATCGGTTATTCAAGCCTTTCCAGACCTTTTATATCATCACTGGTTTCTTTATTAGAATACACCGACAGTTTCAGTTGAAAAGTAAAAGGTTCAAATTTACATCTATATTTTTCTAGTTGATTTTGACCGCATGAATTCGAACCCAATCCATTTTGCTTCTTATCTAAATGAAGTACAATATAATTTCTATGGTTTAAATCAATAGTATGTTTTGCATTTTCCAAATCAGATATCTCATAAAATGAAGCTCCGAAATCAAACAATGAATTACTTGCAGCCATTAGTCCAATTCCATTGCGATTTACCAATGATGCCCAGTGTGTATCGGTGTGGTTTCCATTTTCTTGCGGTTTTACATAATTTGTAAACATCTCTTTAACAGTTTTCTTGTAAACTCCCACTAGATTTGCCTGTTTTGAATCAGAATAGGATTCGCCTGGACCTCTACCATACCAGCGAACGTTTTCACATTCTTTATTAACTCGCATTTCGACACCTATTCTCGGAATCATTTCCGGTGCATTTTCAATCATTCCTTTTGGGGTACCGGAGACATTGAATAAAATATCACCATTTGCATAAATACGGTATTCATAGATGCAATAGTAATACCATGAGGAATTCGTTGTTCCATTAACAGTTTTTACAATTATATCTACCGTTCTATCGTTTTGTTTATATTCGAAGGAGTCAACCATTTCATGCCATAAATGCATAAAGTACTTTTCCTTATAATCTTTTAAAATGTACATATCATTATCAATGGGAGCTCTCCAAAATTGCAGTTTCGGACCTTCTTCCACAACTTGAATACCATCCTTTTTCCAGGAAGTCATTCTTCCATTTACAGTATCAAATGTAACTTCGGTTTCTTCACTAGTAACCCTAAGGTTATTGGGGGAATTTTCTACCTGAAATACCCCTTTTGGCGATAAAATTAACGTATCGGTTTCAATTGGTAACGTAAATTGTGCTGTCGCCAATTGTTGACCTTGCGTACCCCAGTTATAATCACGTTTGGTAACATAGGAAATAGTAAGCAAGTAGTCCGGACCTGCCTCATTTAAACTTTTCAAAAATGAGAGATTATAGTCCAACGTTATCTGCTTGCTATTTCCTGCTGGAATGTCGGTTAAATCATAACTTCCTGTTTGTATCGGTTGACCATTTTTCTCAACAGCGTAATGTAATGTCAAATGTTCTAACGAAATAAAATCATATTTATTTTCAACTTGTATTATCCCCTGCTCTAAGCTTACGTCATGCGTATGTACAGGTTCAATGACTTTTTTATATTCCATTAACGCCGGAGAAGGAGTGCGATCGGGCATAATTAATCCATCAATACAGAAATTTCCATTCGATGGATCGTCACCAAAATCACCTCCGTAACGAAAAAATACATTTCCCTTTTCATCTTTTGACTCAATTCCATGATCATACCATTCCCAAATAAATCCACCTTGTAGATGCTCATGTGCATAAACAAGTTCCTGATATTCCTTTAAACCACCGGGGCCATTCCCCATCGCATGACCATATTCACAATGAATATGCGGTTTTTCCGTTGTATCAATAATATGTTGCATTGTCCTTCGACTTCTGGTTGGTGATTCCAGCCACGTATACATAGTCGAATATACATCCGTCACTTGAGCATTAGTATCACCTTCATAATGAACCAGACGGCTTGAATCCAATTGCTTGCAACGTTTTGCCATCTGCAAGAAATTATGGCCAAACCCTGATTCATTCCCTAAAGACCACATAATAATCGATGGATGATTTTTATCCCTTTGAACCATCCTTTCCAGTCTATCAACATAAACATTTTCCCATGCTGGATTATCGGTTATCCAACTATAATTATTGGTCAACTCAAATCCATGACATTCGATGTCTGCCTCATCAATCACATACATACCATACCTATCACACATCTCATATAAAAATGGAGAGTTAGGATAATGTGAAGTACGTATTGCATTAATGTTATGTTGTTTCATTAGACGGATATCATCAATAATGTTTTCCTTCGATACAACACGCCCTGTCACCGGATGAAAATCATGACGGTTAACTCCTTTAAGTTTGATTGCCACACCATTTACTGTAAACGTTTTTCCTTTCCGCTCGATTTGACGGAAGCCAACATGTTGCGAAATTACTTCAAGGACCGTATCTTTCTGTTTAATTTTTAATAACAATGTGTACAAATTTGGGTCCTCGGCACTCCATAACCTTGGCTGATTGACTTTTTCCGTAATCATAAATTGTTCGGATAATTGTTGTTGTCCATTTACTACGCTTTGAAACTTATCATCTATTAATTCATAAGTAATAGTCAGCCCCTCTGGAATTCCACGTATTATACCAGAAACAGTTAATTCCCCAGTTGTATAGTTGTCTCTTAAATTAGTATCAATTATAAAATCGTCGATACCTTTTTTAGGCTGCGTATACAAATCAACATCCCTAAATATACCACTTAACCACCACATATCCTGATCTTCCAGATACGTACCATCCGACCATTGATAAACCCGAACAGTAACCTCATTTTTCCCAACTCTTACATACGAACTGACGTCAAATTCTGTTGTCATTCTAGCACCTTTACTATAGCCAACTTCCTTACCGTTAACCCACAAATGAAAAGCGGAATCAACACCTTGAAACCGCAAAATAACATTTTGTTCCAACCACTCTGCATCCATCGTAAAATTACGCTTATAAATCCCAGTTGGATTTTTGGAAGGCACATACGGTGGACGAATCGGAAAGTTATACCATAAATCTGAATAGTGCATATCCCCATACCCTTCCATTTGCCAATTGCTTGGAACATTTATCTGATCCCAATCACTACTATCGAAATCCTCCAATTCGAAACCCAACGGGGAATATTCTGGTGCATCCAAAAATAAAAAATGCCAATACCCATTTAAGCTTTTAAAGTTATGTGTATAAGATGGTTCCATATAAAGGGCAGATTGCTTATCAGGATAGGAATGAAAAAACGCTCTTGGTTTCATTCTGTTTTTATCTGTTATGGTAATATCTTCCCAAACTTTAAATTCCCTCACATCAATTCTCCTCTTATAGAATTTTGTATCGCAAATTGTAATATCTATTCTTAACCAAAAGAATAATTTATGTTTAACATAAATATTCGTTCGCTAAAACGAGAAATACACTTGAGGTCCATGTGAATGCTGGATCTCGTAATCCTTCTCCAGTTAATGCGTTAAAATTTTCTGCCATGCCATTTTGGTTAGCCATTTCACAAAACTTACGCGCAAGTTCCTGAGCAAAATCTTTTTCACCTGAGGCAGTTAACCCATCTATCAACAACATTGTTGAAGGTGCCCAGATTGGACCACGCCAATAACCGTCTGGAATATAGTAAGAGCTTGAAATGCTTTCTGTTGCAAGACCGTATTTTGTTTTAAAACGCAATTCTTTTTTCAAACCATTAATTAGTTTTGTACGGATATTTAAAGGAAGTTGTTTTCCAAGAATGATTGGCATATACAACAATAAACTGTCTCCTTCAACAATTTCCTCTCCAAAATATCGTGCAGTAAACTGTTCACCATTCCAAAAATAAGTAATCATTTTTTGGAATGTAAATTCTGAAAGTTCTTCCCAACTTTCCTTTTCTTCTTCCAAGTCCAATATCCCGGCAATTTCTGCTAAAAGATTCATCTGTAAAATTAGAAATGCACAAAGATCCGGACTCTCCACAGGAATGCCCTTGTGAAAAACTGTACTGTTATCCCAGCCACTGTCATTACCGTGTTGATACTCTGGCAATCCATTGTTATTAACATCACGTTCTTTAAAGAACCAATTTGTCCAATTGGATAGAGGATGATAAATCTTTTTTAAATATTCCACACTGATGCGCTTTGACCTTCGCATCATCCATGATAATGCCCATCCATGAATCGGGGGTTTGCTACAATTCCAGTAAGAAAATTGATCATTCATAAAATCTGCAAGTACCCCATTAGGACCTTGCTTGTCGAAAAAAACCATTAATTGATTCCAAGCAAGGTCGGGGTTATTTCGAATAAGAGCCATAGCATTAAAACAATTATCCCAACTCCAAATATTGGTCATCCAATTTTTTGACATGTACATCGCATGACGTGTCAAATTCCCTTCTGGTCTTACCACACAGGACCATGTAATGTAAGATGCCAGTTCTCGTCCCCTATTGTATTTGTCCGAAGTTTCCAACGTTTTATCAAACCATTCTGAATACTCCGATTCAACCTTTTCATGACAACTTTTAAAATCATCTTTAAAATGACAATCTGGAACAGAGGTAATAAATTCTTGAATCGCACAAGACATTTCATGGCTATTTTCATTAGGGATGAAATCAGCTATCACATAATCACAACTGTTTACATTCCATGGTGCATCCATATTAAGTGAACCGATTAAAGGTGTAAACATAAACCTTATATTTTTTGAAAAGCTGTTTACCTGCCAACTTTCCTGCCGATGATGGAATGCATTATCATATGCTCCCGCTACCATAGTTAATCGAATACCTAGATCTTTTCCATAAATACGAAGACAGTCAGGTTCACTTAAGCAGAGTTCCACAAATCCCCCATTTGTTTGTAATCGTAATAGAGTTGGCGTAGCAACAGGTTCATAGGTTATAGGCATTCCATTTTTAAGCACATCAATCTTAAATACGGCTCCATTGTCGTTATCCCCTCCTCTAATATTTCTTAAATAAAGACCTTCATCCAAACTTTTCTTCACATTTATATATGAAATGACGAGATAGGAGCCAAAACGACTAAAGGGTATCTCTTTAAGATCAAAATTCATTTATAACTTCCTCCCCCATTCACTAATATGTTGTTATTGCTTTACCGATCCCGAGATTCCTTCGATAAAATAACGTTGCATCACAATAAATACGATGATAACAGGCAGTAAGGAAATTGTTGCCCCGGCTGCCATTCCCGTCCAATCCGTTTGATATTGACCAACAAAAGAAAGCATACCAACTGCTAATGTTCTCAATGCTGGACTATTCAACGTAAGAACAAGCGGAATTAAAAATGAACTCCACGTCCAAATAAATTGCATGATAGCAGCAGTAGCAATAACAGGTTTTGCATTCGGAAGGATAATTTTAAAAAAAGTTCTTACAAATCCGCATCCATCTATTGACGCTGATTCTTCAATTTCGTTAGGGATTTTTGAAAAGAAAGCCGCAAACAATAGTATAAATAACACATGAGCCCCAGAAGCCTCCGCAAGAATTACACCAACCAACGAATTTGTTACTCCTAGCATTTGCATTAATTCATATAGTGGAATGATTGTATATCCCTTGGGTATAAACATTAAAGCCCCGATAATCGTGATAATTACTTTCCGGCCAGGGAATGCGACTCGTCCCAAGGCATAACCAGTTAAACAACTCAAAATCACAACTATAATAACTGTTGCTATTGTGATTATTACCGAGTTAATAAAGTAATCGGAAAAATCCGCGACTTTCCATGCCCGTGTATAATTTTCCCATTGGGGATTTTCTGGTATTGGATTAATTCCTGAAGTTATAAATGTTTGATTTGTCTTGAGTGAAGATGAAATCATCCACACGAAGGGATAAATCCAGATGATACCGAATGTTATTAAACCTATATGAATAAGTAACCTTGATATCTTACCTGTCATAGCTATTTCATCCTCACGTTAATTTGATTAATTTTCTTTTTTTTATTGGCTTTAATAACGAACCAGCCAAAGATTAAACTTATTAAAAATACAGATAATCCCAAAATAACCCCTGCAGAAGAAGCATAACCAACCTGGGCAGGACCAAATTTAGATGTAAAAGCATAATTATAAATATATAACTCTAGTGTTTCAGTAGAATAGTAAGGTCCACCGCCTGTTAAGGTTTTTACAAGGTCAAACACATGCATGCTTCCAACAACAGTTAACAAAAGTATTGTAGCGCCTATTGGTTTAAGCAAAGGTAGAGTTACGTAGCGTAAAGTTTTCCAATACCCTGCACCATCAATTCGTGCTGCTTCATACAATTCTTTGGGAATCATTTGCAATCCTGTTAACCAGTAAATCATTACAATACCAATCTGCTTCCAAGATCCAACGATTATTAGGACAGCCATTGCAAACACAGGATTCACCAGCCAGGGAATAGACTGATCAATAACCCCAATCATTTGCAGAACTTTATTTACCAGACCCTGAATCCCGAATATGTTCTGCATTATGATTCCCACTATTGCTGTAGTAGTTACAACTGGCAAAAAGTACAACGTGCGATAAAAACCCTTTCCCTTTAATTTTGGTTCATTCAAAATTAAGGCCAATATTAATGCAACGGATACCGATATAATGGTAAAACCAACTGTATATATAATTGAATTCATAAAGGAATTCCAAAACCTGTCATCATTTAGCAATTTGATATAATTTGAAAATCCAACGAATTCATCCAAAGGCCCAATGCCCGACCAATCAAAAAATGAATAAACATAGCTCATTACAATCGGGTATAGTGAAAGGCCGAAAAATATAATCAGTTGGGGTAAAATAAAAATATATGCCCATATGTATCTACTTCGGGTCTGTCGGTTACTTTTCTGCTTTCTCTTATGAGACCTATCTATACTTATTTGTTTTTTCATGAAACCTCTCCCCGATAAAATATAAGCGGGGCACAGCATTTTTACACATTGCAGGTTTATTAAAAAATATAGCCATGCCCCAAGCCTTTTGTTATATTGTTTAAATAGCAAAGACTATTTTTTTAATTCCTGATAATCCTCTTTACCGTAAGGTTGATAGGGCTTCCAGTTCGGAAAAATAAAATTTTCCCTATTAATCTTATCATTTGATTCAAGAGCTTTTGTAAATGCTTCATTATAACCATCAGTTATTTTTTGAAGTGTTCCTTCTAAATCGCTAACTTGTCCAGCTAAATAGCCCATTAAAACAGAACCAACATTTGTATCAGGCGCATTATTATTAACTTCCAAGGTAACATCTAGTGCTGCAGGGTTTAATTTCACTGGCTCTGGCGCTCTAATGTTTGATTTGAGAAAAATTTCTTGAATAGTTTTTATTTGTGGAATCGGCGGTTCTGCTTTAACCGCGTCAAAATTCTTTGCTACAGTAGCCTCACCGACTTTTATAGCTTCTCCATAAATATTTTCTCTTAGAAACTTCAGGAAACGTTTAACTTCTGGCCAATGCTCGGTGTTTTTCGAAACATACATGCCATCTCCACTACCCAATCCAAATTCCCCATAAGGATGTCCCCCATTACTTTTAACAGGTAAAGGAGCAACTCCGAAATTATCAAACCCATTTTTGTGCATCAATAAACCAGACCAATTTCCATCAAACAGAAATGCTGACTGCCCGGACGCGAATAAAGCACGAACTTTTGTCGAATTAGTTTCAAGGCTTACAGGTGATAGCACATTATTGTCAAAAAGATCCTTAAAATACTTTATCGTCTCAATATGACCCTCAGTGGAGTAGTTGTACTTCCCAGTCTTGTAATCTAACCCGCTTACAGGTGAAATACCCCTTGCCATCATCTGTGTGACAGCATTAACCAACCATTCCGACTTTCCTCCAAATAACAAACCATAAGTTTTACCATCGGATTTTTCGTAAACCTTTTTTCCAGCTTCCTCCAATTCATCCCAAGTTTCAGGAATTTTTTCGATTCCCAATTTATTTAGCACATCTTTGT
The DNA here is from genome assembly GCF_900162695.1 of Virgibacillus siamensis. Lineage (NCBI taxonomy): Bacteria > Bacillati > Bacillota > Bacilli > Caryophanales > Bacillaceae > Virgibacillus > Virgibacillus siamensis. The sequence goes on along the minus strand of NZ_FUIH01000007.1, from coordinate 583,562 downwards.
TGTAATACATCATGTAAGCGCCACCCTTATAAATCGGAAATAAATATATTTTGTCTCCAACCATCGTATTTCCTGGAGCAAACACTCCATCTGTATATTGTTTTTGAGCTTTTTTTGGGAATATACTATTCAAACTATGCACTAAATCAAGATCCACTAACTGTGAAATAGAATAACTACTTGTAGTAAACATATCTGGAAGGTTATTATCTGATATTGCAGCCTGGTACTGTGCCTGCGAAGATTCCACACTCAAGTTCTTCAGATTAATATTAATATTTGGATTCTTCTCTTCGAACTTTTCAATCAATATAGGAAAATAGGTTCTTCCCGCGGAAATATTATTCCACAATGTAAGTGTCACGTCACCTTCTTTGCCATCAGATCCATCTGTGGCATCGCTAGAATTACTTTGACAACCTGTTAACAACAGCCCCGTTACAACACAAAAACAGATTATTAAACTCCAAACCTTTTTCATTTTGTTTCCTCCTTAGTAATTTGTTAAAAAAGTTGAGTAAAAACCGTTATGTCTTTAATAATCCCAGTTATTCCATAGAGTAATTTGATTTAAATGAAGAAAGGAAATCCAAGTAAGGTGACTAGTAATTCAAGAACGGAGTTTATTAAACTTGAATTTCTTTTTTCTTTGTCTTTTTCAAATAAACTCTCCACGATATTGCCCATTCTTCCGGATTGTCCAGGTAATCTTCTTCATTCATTTTATGGATAACACTGTTGTATGGGGCATTCTTAACTGTTTCCGGTTCTTCGTATGCCTCTTTTGATATTTGTGTTAATGCCGCAATATACTCATCAAGATCTTCTTTTGAATAAGATTCTGTTGGTTCAAGTGTAAATGGCTGCGGTACAATATAAGGATGATGACTTGTCCAATAGTGAAGACCAAAATCTGTCATCCTTCGCTGAACATCTTCTGTCGTGACACCAGTTTCTTCAGTCATTCTTTCCCAACTGTAGCGAACCTGTTCAAATCTATTACCAATCGCATAAGGGGCTGCGGCACCCTTAATCTTTAGGATTTTATGGTAAAGATAATTACTATTTAAGACAGCTGTTTCGGCCACTTGTTTCAAACCTTCAGAACCTAAACTACGTATCCATGCATACGCTCTTATCATTGTCTGCGGCACGCCATGAAACGATCTGACTTTACCGATACTGTTATCCATGTGATTTTCCAGGAAGTATTTTTCTTCGTTATAACCTACAATTGGCCCTGGTAAGTATTTCTTCAATTCCTCTATAACTCCTAAGGCTCCAGTTGCTGGCCCTCCACACATATGTGGAGCAGCAAAAGTCTTATGCAGGTTAAAGAAACACATGTCAAAACCGGCTTCTTTGGCTCTTGTTATACCTAATAAGCCATTCGCATTCGCTTGATCGTAGTAACAAATTCCGCCTGCTTCATGAACAACATCCGTAAATTCTTTAACCCTTGGATTGAAAAGACCGGTATCCTCCGGGTTTGCAACTACAAACCCAGCTGTCCTCTCTGATACCACCTCTCGCAAGTCTTCTAATTTGGGATAACCATCATCGTCAGGTTGAAGTGTAATAATTTTATAACCTTTAACAATTGCCGTTGCTGATTGACCGGGGTGCGAGAACATCGTTGTTATAATTTCATCTCTTTGTTCTGCCTCACCATTCGATTCGTGTATTGCACGAACAATGGATGCCATTGTAAACAATGCCTGTGTTCCTCCACTCGGCTGGAAAGTAAAATAGTCCATTCCTGATATTTCTCTCATTGCCAAGTCTAGTTTATGAATTAAACTCAATACTCCCTGCACTGTACTTTCATCTTGAAGTGGATGTAGTTCGGTCAGTTTTGGATTCCGAATTAAAAATTCATTAATCTTTGGGATATATTTCATCGTACACGTGCCCTGACCAATTTCTATATTTATGTCTGAACCAAGTGTTTGCTGTGATAGACGCAAATAATGCCGCAGCACCCTTGCTTGTGAAATTTCAGGTAGTTTCGGTGGTTTCTGTCTCACCATTTTTGAAGGAATATTTGATACACCGTCACCGACTACTTTTTTTACTTCATCCTCTGCTTCTGGAATCAATACACCTCTTTCACCAGGCTGATGTAGCTCGAATATAATCGGTTCATCCCATTTTGCTTGATGGAAATTTCGTAATTTGTAATTCCTGTTAATCGGTTTCATTTATTCCCCGCCCTTTCAAGTTCGTATATTATTCAATAACTTCCTGGATAGTTTTCACTAGCTTGTCAATATCATTTTTCGAATGGACTTCTGTAACACAATACAGCGCACTTTGTCCAAGTTCCGGGAAAGATTCAGATAAATCCATACCCGGAAAGATTCCCTTCTTAAGCAGTTGTTGATGAATCACTTCTACTGTTTTTCCAGTCCCGTTAAAATCAATCACAAATTCCTTGAAGTTTTGTGAATTAAAGCGGGAAGATGTAACCCCTTTCAAATTGGACAATTTTTTTTGTGCGTACTGTGAGTTTTGTAAAATTATTTGTCCTAATTCATACATTCCATTCGGACCCAAGATTGACAAATACACCCCTGCAGTAATTCCCCATAAAGCCGTTTGAGTACCTACTGATTCTTTTCCGTTGATTCTGTCATAAAGAGATGTTCTTTCAAAAGTAATATCTCCAAACCCATATTCCCCCTCTACTTCCGTTGGAACAATTCCAAATAAACGCGAAGGATACTCCTGGACAAATTTTTCTTCATCTCGTGTTGCTATGAACCCAGCCTGTCCGCCACCATAGTTCATATGCATACCAAGAGGCTGTAAATCACCGCAAACAATGTCTGCTCCATATTGACTCGGTGCCTCCAAAACACCTAGGGAACTCGGGTCAACACCAATAATACTAAGCGCCCCTGATTGGTGCGAAAGTTTTGAAATCTCATCGCCTTTTTCCTCAATAAAACCAAGAAATGAAGGGTTTTCAAAATAAACCGCTGCTGTATTGAAAGAGATTTTTCCCTTTAAATCCTGCATGTCTATTTGCCCCGATTGTGGTTCATAATCTACTAATTCACATGAAATATCCGGAGAGCAATAATTTTTAATAATTTTCAATTTATCTGGATCGATTGTTCTTGGTAATAAAACTTCATTTCGCCCGGTAATTCGACAAGCCATTCGCAATGAAGTTGCGGCTGCTTGGGCCCAATCAAATGTTGGTACGTTCACAACTTCCATATCGACCAACTCTGCAACTAAACTCTGATATTCAAAAAGCGCTTGAATTCTTCCATGATCCTCATAAGGTTCTCCTGCGTAAGCAGTTAAGAGTTCAGATCTTTGGTTAATTTCATCACATACAGCTGGTACAAAATGTTGCCAACATCCGGCTCCCATGAAGTTGATATTTTCTCTACAGTTTTTATTTAAATTAAGTGATGTTTCAATTTCTCTACGTAACTCTAGTTCTGTTAGTGCGGACGGAATATTCATTTCATCTTTTAACTTTAATCCCTGAGGAATCCCTTCAAAAAGCTCATCGATGTTTTTAACCCCTATTTCGTCGAGCATCTCCCTTTGAACTTCCGGAACTGTATTTGGAATATAAGGGTGAGACACGGTTTCTTCCCTAGTCATGATTTTACTCCTCCTTTAAATACTTTAATTATTTATGCTAAACCTCCACCGTCTACGGGTAAAATTGCACCTGTAATCCAAGTAGATAAACCTCCGGCTAAAAATAAAACAGCATTTGCAATATCCTCAGGAGTACCTAGCCTCTCCAATGGTCTACCTTTCGCAGATGAAGTTAAAAATGAATTTTCATCAAGATTAAGTTGTTTCGCTTCATCTTTTAATAATGCTGTTTCAGTGTCCCCCGGACAAACACAATTAACCCTAATATTCTGCTCCCCATGATCAATTGCCATTGCACGGGTTAGGTTAACCACCCCAGCTTTGGCAGCACAATAAGAAACTGCATTGTCTCCGCCCTTAATCCCCCATCCGGATCCTGTATTAATGATACTTCCACCACCGCCTTTTGCCATGACAGGTATTACATATTTTGACAGCAGATAAACACCTTTTAAAGAAACATTAATAACATGATCCCAATCTTCTTCCTCAAGTTTGACTACATTACGTCTACGAATAACTCCTGCATTATTAAAAAGAACATCAATACGACCAAATTCCGAATTAATTTTAGAGATTACCCTTTTACAATCTTCTGATGATGTAACATCGCATTTGATAAAACTTGCCTTTCCACCTTTTTCATTGATATTAGCAGCACCTGTCCTCCCTAAGGATTCATTGATATCCAGCATCAACACATATGATCCAAAATCAGCTAATCGTTCCGCAGTTGCCAAACCAATACCTGAAGCTGCCCCCGTTACAACTGAAACTTGTTCTTTTAAATTTAAAGGTTCTTGATAGTTATTCATATTTTCCTCCTCTATTTTATTAATTAATTTAATTAATTTATGATTAGACTGTAATGTATTTTGTGTGTATTGTCAACATAATATTTCAAATTTTTTTCATATTCTATATCAAATTACTTGAAAAAATACTTTCACATACTGATATGATAGCTAATTACAATATATTTCTTCGTTATAAAAGTCATTTTTATTCCGGAAATTTACATATAACCACTAAGTAGGGTATACTATTGTTAATTAAATAAATTTATCAAATAATGAAAGGTGGTAAACACATGTCAAATAAAGCTGTTACAGGAAGCTTTCAACTTATGAAATCACTTAACCGCTCCGCAATCTTAAATAAAATCCGTAAAGACGGACCTATTTCACGTGCAGATATTGCTAAACAGACAAAACTTACTCCCCCTACTGTTAGCAAGGTTGTAAAAGATCTATTACATTCTGAAATTATAATTGAAAAAAAACAGGAAGAATCCCATGTTGGAAGAAGACCAACTATGTTAACCGTAAATGCGAAAAGTTTTCACATAATTGGGCTTGATGTCGGCCCGAAAAAACTTCATGTTGTATTATCAGATTTGAATGCAAACCTGATTGAAAAATATCAAACAATACTTCCAAAAGGAATTACCAACAACGGATTGTTGAAATTAATGAAGAAAAGCATCCAGCATGTTATTTCCAAAAATCAAGTTGATAAGCAAAAATTAATTGGAATTGGTGTTGGTATGCATGGGGTGGTTGATGTAGAAAGAGGCTGTTCATTATTTGCACCAACATTGCAACTCAGTGATATTCCAATAAAAAGTTATCTAGAAGAAGAATTCGAACTTCTTGTAAAGGTTGAAAACGATGCACGCGCAATGGCTCTTGGGGAAGCATGGTTTGGAGATGGAAAAGGTGTAAATTCGACTATTGCTGTTAACGTTGGCCTTGGAATTGATGCAGGAATTATTATAAATGGGGAATTATTTCATGGGGAACATTTTGTAGGTGGGGAAATCGGTCACATGACCATAGATATTGACGGACCACGATGCAGTTGCGGTAATTATGGGTGCTTACAGACATTTTCCACTGGACCTGCAATTGTTTCAAATGTAAGACATGAAATTGCTATGGGGAGCACGAGTATTCTTAGTCAATGGGTTGACAATGATCTTGAACTGATAGATGGAAAATTGATTCATGAGGCTGCTAAAAAAGGAGACACTTTGAGTATCGAGGCCTTTGCGCAAGCTGGTAGATATTTGGGTATAGGATTAACCAATTTAATTCACACACTGAACCCAAGTAGAATCATCATTGGGGGAGGTGTTTCAAAAGCAGGAAATTATTTGATGGACAGTGTGAAGCAAACCATTCAACATCGCGTGTTGGAACATTCGGCAAAACAAACAGAAATATTAGTTTCAAAGTTAGGTGACTATGTAACTGCAATTGGTGCTATTTCTCTGCTGCTTGTTGAGATTTTTCCACCGGAACGTCACGATAAAACTTCCATGGTTCTGTAACGCCCAAGTATAGTTAAATTTTGATTTCGTCCGTTTATGTAGGGAAAGGGGTATTCATTTCTCTTTCTTTTACATTAAGGGATTTAAACACTCCAACTACACAATTTTCAACCGTTATTAAAAGTATATGACGTAAATAAAATTCTACACGCTAAACATCCCATCCTGCTGACTAGACAACATTCCCCTGATAGCGTATCGTCCAAAAATGCGCCGACATCCCGCTTATTCCACTGAAACTAATTAGTTAACCCGTATTAAGTAAGATTATTATTTATTTGCAATTAATATTTATGGTAAGTTGGATGTTGCAAATATAACAACCTCTTCAAAAACACTTGCATGATAGAATATTCGTTTTCAGTCATAAAAATAGTGTATTAAACAACATTAAAACAAAATGCTGGAATGCGTTCAAACACGCATTCCAGCATTACGTATATCTTAAACTATTCATTAAGCATTTTGTTTATTTGAACCGCTTTCTTCTGTTTGCTTCTTTGCCAAACGCAATTCAAATTGAGAATTTCTTTCTTCATCTTCCAAAAGTTCTTCCCTATTCTGGTTAACCAGCTGTTCAAAATTTAAAATTTTCGGTCGCATGTTATGCACTCCCTTCAATCTTACTACCTCTAGTATAACCTCAAAGTTGTCAGAATAAACCTTTGTTTTTTGAACATTTTGTTAAAGTTTTATGTTTTACCGAATAATGAACGGATTTAATCCTTTATACAAATCTTACTAATAATTTTAATATTGTTGCGCATAGAGGGATTGGAGCGTTTTTTTACTTATGGAACCCTTATATAATATTGCGAAAGGGGGATGGACCATGCAAACAACAAATGCGGAACAAATCATTGAAAAAGCACCGTTCAATAAATTTCACGGTATACTTCTCTTCTGGGGCATCATCTTAATGGTTTTTGATGGTTATGATCTGACAGTTTATGGGGCTGTCGTTCCAACCAAAATGGAAGAATGGGGGATATCAGCAGTTGAGGCAGGTGTAATCGGCAGCTATTCTTTGTTTGGCATGATGTTTGGGGCCTTAATCTTCGGCACCATTGCAGATAAGTTAGGCAGAAAAAGAGTCATTATAATCTGTACATTTATTTTCAGTCTGTTTATGCTGCTTACCGGTCTGTCGAACAGTCCTGAATTATTCGGATTTTGCAGATTTATAACGGGTTTAGGCTTAGGTGGGGTTATGCCGAATGTTATTGGTCTTATAAGTGATTACTCTCCTAAAGGAACGCGCAGTCGAATGATTGCAACCATAATGGCTGGTTATTCCATCGGGGGAATTATTGCTGCTGCGCTCAGCATCATGATTATCCCGAATTTAGGATGGCAATCGGTGTTTTTCTTTGGCGCACTTCCATTGTTATTCCTTCCATTATTAGCAAAGTCATTGCCGGATTCGGCCGGATCTCTTATTGCCAGAAACGAATATAAAAAACTGAAAGAGATACTTGTCAGCGTTAATCCATTATACAAACCGAAAGAAAATGAAGAACTTATGGTGAATAGCACGAATGAATCTTCGTCAACGGTCAAATCGTTATTTTCCGAAAGCAGAGCCTTTTCGACAGTCATGTTGTGGGTAACCTACTTTATGTCACTGATCATGATATATGGTTTAACTACATGGCTGCCTAAATTTATGAATGAAGCAGGATATTCACTTGGATCCAGTTTAGGCTTCCTTGTCTCTTTAAATATCGGAGCAACAATTGGTGCCATTTTAATGGGCTGGGTAGCAGATTCGTGGGGCGTGAAAAAGTCACTTATTATGTTCTATCTTATTGCGGCGATTACAATTACGGGATTTGGATTCACTACAAATATGGTCTTCTTATACTTATTAGTAGCAATTGCCGGCGCAACAACTATCGGCTCTCAAAACCTTGCCAATTCGTATGTTTCGCAATATTATCCGGCTTCCATGCGTTCTACAGGATTGGGATGGGCGTTAGGAATCGGGCGTATCGGAGGAATCCTTGGTCCCACAATTGGAGGGATTTTACTGGCTTCATCCCTTTCGCTTCAATTAAGTTTTATCGTATTTGCAATTGCTGGCATTATTGCAGCAGCTGCTGTTTTCTTAACGAACAGACAGCCCAAAACATCAGCCGTTTCGGACTTGCAGAAGGAATCTACATCCTGACTATGTTTTTCGAAATCCTTTAAACCACGGACTACAACGGGGCAGCGCAAGAAAGGAATAGACCTCACCAGGCTGGTGGTTAAGCCGGGTGAGGTCTATTTTATTTGGTCAATGTTACGGCTCTAAGTGATCTATCCAACCATTGCATCATGCATTCATACGTTGAATTATAGACTTCATCTTAGCAGCAGCTTTCTGTGGATTTTCTGCTTTTGTTATTGCACTCCCAACTATAATTGTATCGGGATTTTCTCGGACCACAGCAGAGATTGTATCCATATTAATGCCTCCTGCGACCGCAACTTCAATCTCGTCAAAACCATTTAGCAAAGAAAATAAACTTGTATTAAATGCCCCGTCTGCTTGCATATCTTTTCCTACATGAAGACTTACTAAATTAACACCAAGTTCATCCAGCTCTTTTATTCTATCCCTGGAATGTACTCCTAAAAGATCCACCATTACCCGATTACCTGTTTGACTGGCAGTATGCAGCATGTCTTTGATTGTTGAATCTGCAGAAAAAGCCATCACCGATGTCATATCAGCACCCGCGTTAAATGCCTGCAGTGCTTCATGTTTTCCTGCATCACAGGTTTTCATATCAATGAAAATAGTTTTATCCGGAAACCTTTCCCTTATTTCCCTGACAATGGCCATCCCATACTCTTTAATTACTCCGGTACCAACTTCGATAATATCAATTTCTTTTTCTGTATCTTGTATAATACCAATACACTGATCCCTTGTTATCCGGTCCAACGCAAGCTGCAGTTTCATATAAACATCCTCTCCTCACCTTTCAATCCGCTCTTTTTCCCCTAACTGTTCCTGTACATCCTCATAATATGGCAGTCCTTCATTGTCACCGACTACCTGAACTACCATTGAACCGATTGTATTGGCAAATTCCAACGTTTTATCCAATGCCCAGTTGTGCAATATTCCATATAGTATACCTGCATTAAACCCATCTCCGGCACCAACAGTATCTGCAACCTTTGAAGCCTTGACAGAGGCAGCTTCGACAACTTTTCCATCATGATAACCAACAGCACCATTGGCCCCTTGTTTAACTGCCACGTATGAAATACCTAAGTCTTTTGCTTTTTCAATAATGCGTATAGGATCTTTTTCGCCCATTATGATATCCATTTCCTCCTGTCCGGCAAGCAGAATATCAACATGCGGCAGAAATTCAGACAGTACTTGTTTCGCTTTTTCTTTACTCCACAAACGCAAACGGATATTTGGATCAAAAGAAATTTTTAAACCGTGTTTTTTCGCTAATGTAATTGCCCGTTTCAGTATTTCAACGTTTTTCGCATCAACTGCTGCAAAGACTCCGGTTATATGCAAAATCTTCGCTTGCTGAAAATATCCTTCATCCAAATCGTCTGCTCCCATACTTAACAACGGCGACTTATCCCTGTAATAAAAAGTTCGTCCAGAGCCATCTTCCATGATTTCTTTAAAATTGAGTGAGGTTGGATAACCATGGACAAGTTTTACCTCAGACACGTCAATTCCTTCTCCGCGGACAAACGTTTTAATATATTTTCCAAATTCATCATCTCCCAGCCTGCTGATCCAACCGGCTTTTAGACCTAACCTGGCACAGCCGATTGCCAGATTCAACTCAGCACCACCTATTCTTTTTTCGAATGTATTAACAAATTTCATTGGTCCTGTTGATCCAGGATTAAACGTAATCATTGCTTCCCCGATTGTAATTACATCATTCACGCCAATACCACCAATCATCCTATTTATTAGCTTTTATGATTTCTATTGTTCCGTTTCTTCCAACAATCGCCTCATTTGTCATCCCGATAAATAAACCAGTTTCCACAACCCCTGTTAATGACTTCAATTTTTCATGCAAACCTTTGGGATCTTCAATTCTTTCAAAGTCACAATCCAAAATATAGTTTCCATTATCCGAAACGAAAATACGATTTTCGTCTTTTCGCAGTTTTGGTACAGCGCCATATTCCGCGATATGTTTTTTCGTAACTTCCCAGCCAAATGGTACAACTTCTACTGGCAGCGGGAAACTGCCCAGTTGGTGTACCATTTTTGACTGATCTGCAATAATAATTAGTTTTTTGGCCATTGCATCAACGATTTTCTCACGCACAAGAGATCCCCCGCCGCCTTTCAGCAAATTCAATTGGTCATCTATTTCGTCTGCACCATCAATTGCTATATCGACAGTTGTAGTTTTGGAAAAGTCGGTTAAAGGAATCCCGTACTTCTTAGCCAATGATTCTGTTTTTACGGAAGTGGGTATTCCTTTTATATCGAGTCCATCTTTTACGAATACCCCAAGCTTTTGCAGCATCCAATCAACTGTGGAACCGGAGCCCAAACCAACCGTCATACCATTTTTAATATATTGAGTTGCCGTCTCAGCAGCGAGTTGTTTATCATTGTCGATGACTGCCATCATCATCACCCTTTCAATCAATTAAAACAAATTTGGATTTATTAGTTTCGGTATGGAAAATGCGATATCCGGCAGAAATGCGATAAACAGCAATACAACCAAAATAATTGCTATATATGGAATTACGGCAACAAATGATCTTTCTATTGACATATTTCCAATTTTCGCTGCAAGTAATAAACATAATCCATACGGTGGTGTAATTAGCCCAACCGCCAGTGTAATCACAACAATCAAGCCCAGATGTACGGGATCAATTCCGAATTCCAATGCTGCCGGTAAAATAACAGGGACGAACAGAATCATCGCTGGAATGGCATCCATAAATGTTCCGACAAAAAGGAAGAAACCGATAATAATGACAAGGAATAACCATTTTTGACCAACATTATTCGTAAAGAAGTCCTGCGCAATCGTTCCCAATTGATAATAACTCATCAATTCGCCCAGCGCACTTGCAGCTGCCAGTGCAAATAAAGAAAGTGAGCTTAATGCCAGTGTGTCCATTAATATCTTGGGCAAATCTTTTAGTTTTAATGTTTTGTAGTAAAACATACATACAAGCAGCGTATATAATGATGCTACTGCGGCAGCTTCGGTTGCTGTGAAAAATCCGGAAATAATGCCACCAATAATAATGATTGGTGTAAACAAAGCGGGAATAGCTTGTCCAAATAGCCGGGCAAACTTTTTAACCTCCACCCTTGCTGCTCTCGGGTAATTTCGTTTCAGTGCAACAAAATAAACAAAAATCATCATCCCTAATCCGATTAATATGCCTGGTATAATTCCGCCAAGAAACAATGCACCTATGGAAGCGTTTGTTAGACCGGCAAAGATAATCATCGGTATACTTGGGGGAATGACAACACCGATTGTTGATGATGCCGCTGTAATGCCTACTGAAGTTTCTTTGTCATATCCATTCTTTTGCATGCTTGGAATCAGAATCTTTCCCACTCCTGCTGTGTCAGCCTGTGATGCACCCGAAACCCCTGCAAACATCATAGATACCAATACATTCGCATGTGCCAATCCGCCGCGAATTGGTCCGACTATTGCCAGCGAAAGATTAATTAGCTTCTCGGAAATTTTCCCTGAATTCATTAAATTTGCTGCCAAAATGAATAACGGTACCGCCAGCAGCACAAAAGAATCCAGCCCATTTAACATTTTCATTGGGACAGTTGCCTCAGGAGTATATGGAATATCAAAGATACCAATCAATGCAACGATTGCAATTACAAAGGCAATCGGTACTCCGATAAGCATGAGAACGATGAACAGTCCAATTAATAAGAACCCCATTATTCATGTACCTCCTTTGACCTTAATGCATGGAAATGATCCATCAAATGCGACAGTGAATAAATCACCATTGTTCCAGCCATAATTGGAATGGACACCCATATATACCCCATCTTCAATTCCGGGATGGAAACCCACGTATAATTCCAGAATTCATTTACAACGCGTAATCCCAGAAGAAATATGATAATATTAAAGACTATTAATATGAAATCATTAAAAATAGATAATGAGACTCTTTTTTTATCTTTTAATTTTTTTAACAGAAAGTCAAAATTAAAATGCTCACGGCGATTCACCATTACTGCTGCTCCCATAAATATCGACCAAATAAAAGCATACTTTGCAACTTCTGTCGTCCATATTATTGAAATCCCCAAATGTCTCGTTACAATTTGCAGCATGATTACCAAAAAGAAGATCGATAAGAATACCACTCCGACTGTGATTTGTACCTTTTCAAGGGCTTGTACAAAACGTTTCACCGATTACCCCTCCCAAATTATTTTAATTCTCTTATTCTTTCCAGCATGTCCATAACACCAATTTCTTTCGCAAATTTATCCTGGATTGGTTTCGCTAATTCAATAAACGGTTCCCGGTTGATTTCATTGACTACTGCTCCTTCTTTAATTGCCTGTTTTTTATACTTCACTTCCTGTTTTTGTGTTACCTTCCGCTCCGTCTCAACGGATGCTTTTGCAGCCTTTAAAATAATTTGCTGATGCTCTTCCGAATATTTATCGAACTTTTCACCGTTTATTAACAGAAACCTTGTCGTATAGTCATGCCCCGTCTCCGTAATATATTTGCCGTTAGGTGTCGTATGATGGGCCTGTTGGACAAAGAATGGATACGCGTTTTCTGCTGAGTCAACCACATCCTGCTGTAATGCCTGGTAAAGCTCCCCCCAAGCGACAGATGTCGGAACCGCTCCTGTTTGTTCCCAGAATTCTGCGACCACACCCGATGTCTGGGTACGTATCGTCATACCTTTTAAATCATCAATTGATTTCAATGGTTTCTTTCCATAGAAATGCCTGACCCCTGCTGACCAATAGCCTAATAACTTGAATGAATTATTCGACTCTTCATTCAAAATCCCGGCCATCTTTTCGCCGACTTTTCCATCAACAACTTTTAACCAATGCTCATAGTCTTCAAATAAATAGGGAGTGGAGAAAAATCCAATCTCCTCGATTCCCGTTTGTGTCATAAACCCCGGTGAAGCTACAACCACATCAACCGCTCCCAATTGAAGCTTTTCCACCAGCTCTGATTCTTCCGTACCAAGTGTACCGGCATGAACTTCGACTTCGATTGTGCCATTTGATTCCCTTTCCGCAACCTTTTTAAATTTTAATAATCCCGCTTGATACGGACTATCAGGTGATGTTTGATTATGTGCCGCTATTATTTTTATCTTTCCATCTCCATCAGCATCAACCTGATCCGAGCAAGATGCCAGAATTCCTGCAGCTGCTATCAAAATCAAAATGAAAGCGCATTTAATTTTACGCATAATGATGAACTCCCCTCTCTTTTTGCCAAATGATTCTACCGTTCATCCAGTTTTGCAACAAAGCTTTTCGCTTTAGCTGTTAACTGTTTAAAGTCTTCATTGGTTTCCAGTGCCTTTGCATTCACCAAACTGCTGCCAATGCCAACTGCTTCGGCCCCTTTAGCAAGGTAGTCATTCATATTTTCGATTGTTATGCCTCCAGTTACCATCGCCTTTACATATGGGAGAGGCCCTAATATATTTTTAATGTAATGCGGTCCAAATGTATTGGCAGGAAAAATCTTTACCATTTTTGCTCCATGTTCATATGCAGTCAAAATTTCTGTTGGTGTCATTACACCGGGAATATTCAATACATTGTAACGGTTTGTTAATGCCAGCGTTTTTGTATTTAAGACAGGTGAAACTATAAATTCAGCGCCAGCCATCAACATGTCCTTTGCAGTCTCCGGATCCAAAACCGTACCAGCTCCGATACACATTTCCTTCCCCATCTGTTTTACCGCTGTTTCTATTACACCCCGCACATTTGGGGTCTCTGCGGTAATCTCCACCACGTTTATTCCACCTGAAGATAACGCTTCCAATATAGGTGCAATCGATCGTTTATCCGCACCGCGAATAACGGCCACTACCTTCTGTTCCATTATCAATTCCATTGGTGTCATCCTATCGCCCCCTTTACTATTCCAAGTTTGCATGCTGTTGGACTAAGTTCGGACTGTCATGATGTTTCGGTCGTTGTTTCAAGAGATAAACAGCAATTGCATCCAAAAGCAAGTGTGCAGATTGGTCAAATTGACTTCCCAGCGGTTGAATCGTTTCCGGCTCCGAATCAAGTCGATTTTTAGTCGCGGCCGGTATGCGTAACGTGCAGTCACTAAGCTTGCCGATCGGTGATGCTTCATTCGTTGTAAGTAAGACAGTTCTTGCATCGATTTCCTTTGCTTGCTTCGCGTATTGTTTTAAAGTTGTCGTACTTCCGGATCCTGAAATGATAAGCAGCAGATCATCTGATTGAATACTGGGAGTTATCGACTCCCCAACGACAAATACATGAAATCCCATATGCATGAGCCGTATTGCAAACATTTTTCCAACTGCTCCTGAACGCCCAGTCCCGGTTATAAAAATTCGCTGTGCATGTTGAAGTTCTTTTGCCGCCTGAACTGCTTGATCAGAATCCACATGTCCCAGCACTTCTGTTACCTCTTTAACAACCGATTGTGTAATATTTTTCATGTATACTTCCTCCCTATTTATTAACAAGATTCCCGTGTGATCAGCTTCGGTTCAAACCTGTATATCCCAAAATCCTCCTCATTGCTGTTATCCCTAATTAAACCTAACAATAATTCTGCAGCCTTTTTCCCCATCTGAAATGCCGGCTGTGCAATTGTAGTTAGTGCAGGGTTGTAAATGCTTGCAAACGAAACATCATCAATGCCTATTAATGCGATATCTTTTGGAATATCAAGGTGATGTTTCTTCGTATACGCCAAAACTTCCAATAAAACCCGATCATTCGAGGCCACGATTGCTTCAGGCTGGGTGGTTTTTGTAAACATGTCGTGTATTTTATTACCCAGCTCCGTTAATTCACTGCTTACTAAAAAATTTGGGTTAAATGAAATCCCGTTTTTTTCCAATGCCTGTTTATACCCATCGATTCTTTCTAACCTGGGAGTTACACATGTATTGGCCGGAGGAGAAATCATCGCAATTTTTTTGTACCCTCTCTCTACTAATTGTTCAACTGCAAGTGATGACGCCTTCACGTTATCCGTCATAATGGTTGGAATTTGTACTTCTTTAAGAATTCGATCCATAAATACAACAGGAAATTTGGCATTTAGTAATTTCGCATACAGATCGACATTCCCTCCTGTAGGAAAAGCAATAATCCCATCTACCTGCTTAGCACGTAACATATCGATGTAACGCTTTTCTTTCACTGGATCATCATCTGCATTGCAGACAATAATTTGAAAATCAGATTCGTTGCAATAATCTTCAATAGCCCGAATGACCTGCGTGGAAAATACATGAAGAATATTCGCTACTATGACACCAATTGTCTTTGTGGATTTTTGCTTTAAACTTCTTGCTACTATATTCGGACTGTAACCCAATTCCTCAATTGCTTTTTCGATCTTATTTTTTGTGTCCTTCCCCATATAATCGAAGCGCTTATTTAAAAATTGAGAAACAGTACTTTTTGAAACGCCTGCATATTTTGCTACATCAGCCATTGTGATATTTTTCATCTGCATACTCCTATATTCTTTTAGTAAACCGGTTTAGTAAATCGGTTTAGGGAAAGTATAAAATAAATGAAAACGTTTTACAAGGTTTTTTCACTTTTCATCCATTGTAATTCGCTGGATCCTGTTGTTTT
Organism: Virgibacillus siamensis; assembly: GCF_900162695.1. Classification (NCBI taxonomy): domain Bacteria; kingdom Bacillati; phylum Bacillota; class Bacilli; order Caryophanales; family Bacillaceae; genus Virgibacillus; species Virgibacillus siamensis. Next base: position 567,759 of record NZ_FUIH01000007.1, on the reverse strand, counting down.
GAAGGCTTCGGCTGAGGTAATCACAAAATCGGCTGAAGTGTTCACGCGACCAGAAAACCAATATTCCTAGTTAGAAAGTAAGCAGTGACCCGGTGGCCATTGCAGTAAGAATGATAACCATCCTTACCACAATGGGTGGCGGGGCAGTCCCCATTTAAACCGCACCGAACACATCCTTAAAGTAACAATAGCGACAAAAAGTGCACTTGTCTGCCAGAGCCCGCTGACTAATTCAAGACCAATCATTAAACCTGCCAATGTTGCCCATAGTGCGTAAATATCCGCGCGGAAAATCATCGGCTTGCGTCCTGCGAGAACATCCCTTACCATACCACCGCCTGAACCAGTCAAGGTCGCTGCAACCAGTATTGCGCTTAATGGCGCACCAACCTGAACGGCGCTTAAGGAACCTTGAATGGCAAATGAAGCAAGTCCTATTGCATCAAAAAAAATTCCCCATTTATTCCAATATTGAACCCAGGCATTCGGTAATAGAAAAACAACCGTTATCACCAAAAAGACAACAACGAATAAATCACCCTGTGTCCATATGTTTTCAATCGGTATACCAATCAGTAAGTTACGGATTGTACTGCCTCCGAAGGCCGTCACAAACCCTAACACATAAACACCTAAAATATCATAATCCTCTTCTGTCGCAATAAGCGCACCACTAATTGCAAATGCAATGGTACCGACAACGTTTAGTACATCCCAAATCAACAAAGCTTTTCTTCCCTTTTCGTTTTTAATTATTAACAGCTTATCATTGTTACGTTAAATCGCTCAACTATTAGTGGTCACAGCTACCGGCATGGGGAATAGTTGCTGATTTATGACACAAACTAAAGGGCAAATTCAGTTCGAGGTGATAAGATGGATCAGGAGCATGCGAAATCATTTTTGAAAGAGATTATTCAAATTAAAAGTGTTAACCCGCCCGGAAATGAAACAGAAGTCGCAAAAAAGCTAAAGGAACTTTTCGAGAAACATAGTATTGAGACGGAACTAGTTGAATATGACGAAAACCGGTCAAACCTGATTGCTCGATTAAAAGGTGAACAGGACGGACCAGTACTGGGACTGACAGGTCATATGGATGTGGTGCCTCCAGGAGATATCGAGTGGGAACATGACCCCTTTGGTGCTGAGGAAGAGGATGGAAAAATTTATGGACGAGGGGCTTGCGATATGAAAAGCGGTCTTGTCGCCTGTGCGATGGCCATGGTTTCATTGAAAGAAGAAGGCTTTCCCAAAAGCGGTGAAATCACCCTTCTGGCTACAGTCGGTGAAGAAGCAGGTGCCGTGGGTTCCAGCCAGTTGACTGAAAAAGGATATGCCGATCAATTGGATGCCCTTATCATCGCAGAACCGACTAAAAATGAAATAAAAATTTCCCACAAAGGTGCCTTATGGCCGCAAATTATTGAACATCAAAAAATGCGGGAGTTTCCCGCATTTTTTGGTAAATCTATTGATTAACCTGAACGTCCATTTGCGGATAAGGAAAGGAAATTTCTTCTTCAGCAAACCGCTTTTTCACTTCTTCTAAAATATCAAAGTTTACTGTCCAATAATCCTCTGCATTAACCCAAACTCGGATGGTGTACACCACAGCGCTTTCTCCGTGATCGGTGATTCGGACAAATGGCTCCGGATCCTGCAGGGTAAGGGAGTGTTTTTCCACAATATCATGTAATGTGTTGAGTACTTTGTCCGTATCTGCCTCATACTTTGTTCCGAAATTCATATCCAGCCTTCTGGTATCCTTGACGGAGTAATTTACAATTCCTGCGTTTGATAATTGACCATTTGGAATATAAATCACTTTATTATCAGGAGTTATTAATTCCGAATAAAGAATATGAATGGCTCCTACAGTCCCGCTGTAACCGGCGCCCTCTATGTAGTCATCGACTCTAAAGGGACGTAAAGTTAATAACAGAATACCTCCTGCAAAATTGGCAAGTGACCCTTGAAAGGCCAGCCCAATCGCAAATCCTGCCGCAGCAATGATTGCTACAAATGATGTGATATCCACACCCAAGATCTTAATGACAGACAGAATTAATAAGATTTTAAGAATTGCACTCGTTACTGACACCAAAAAAGGTTTTAACGTGCTGTCCAGTTTTGACTTTTCAATTCTGTTCCTGACTACATTGGTTATTAATTTGACTACAAATAACCCGACAAGCAGGACAACAATGGCAAGCACAATACTCTTAATAATTGGTAATGCTACATCCAACCATTCCATTTTGAACATCATTCCTTTCTATATGTTGTTGTAAAATAATAATGCTGAACCCTTATCAAATGGCCTCCCTAATAAGACTTCTCCCTGCAGCATTTTTTTATTTCCCCGATTTTAAAATTTATAAACCGATTTTTTTAATCCAAAAAAAAGCTGATTATCCTCAACGTAATGAATAATCAGCAACATATGTCCGCGAAAGCTCGTATTGCTTACCGAAGGACTGTGTTTTCCTGTCTTGCATAAAAAATATCATATTTCCGTTTGGCTTCTATACCAAAAGCATCCACAAAATAAATGTCACAATTATAGACACGATGCCCTGCAAGAGCGTACCTGCCGTCTGGGCTTTGTATGCCTGGGTTACCGACAATCCACTAAACTCCTTTACTACCCAGAAATAGCTGTCATTCACATGGGATACTACCATTGCACCGGCACCGATGGCCATTACTACCAGGGCAAGCGGCACTGCACCGGAAATACCGAGTTCCATTAAAAGCGGTCCGATTAATGATGATGTAATAACCAAAGCTGCGGTTGATGAACCTTGTGCTGTTTTTAATGCAGCTGCAATGAGGAATGGAATAAATACAAACAACGCCCCGGTAAATAATGCATTGTTTCCAAATTGCTCGATAAAATCTGCGACAGGGGTGGCTTTAATTACAGAACCGAAAGCACCGCCCGCTCCTGTAATCAGTAAAATCGGTGCAGATTCTTTAATCGCAACACCTATCCATTCCGTAAGCGTTTCTTCGTTATACCTCGGAAGCAACAGAAAAGCAAACAGCACACCGATTAATAATGCAACGACCGGTGAACCCAGGAATAGAAATATATCAAATAATGTGCCGCTCCATCCCGCGAATGTAATCACAGAGCCAAAGCCGATTAATAGTATCGGAATCACAATGGGAGCAAAAGCCTTAGCCGTCGACGGCATTTCACCGAATTCATTTAAAATCGTTTCATAATCATATGCAAGTTCCTCATCTTCCCCTTCGATCTTGATTTTCGTTCCTACCCGCATGGCCCATAAATATCCGGCAATTATAGCGGGAATAGAAACGACAATACCGATTAAAATGATGGTACCAAGGAAATCTTCTGCACCGATATTACCCGCTGCAGCAATGGGTCCGGGTGTTGGCGGAACCAGTGTATGCGTGGCGAATAGGCCGGTTGAAAGCGCAATCGCCATCGATGCAATGGTTACCTTCGCCCGTTTTGCCAGCGCCTTTTGCAAAGAAGATAGAATAATATACCCGGAGTCACAAAATACTGGAATACTGACGATTGCTCCGATAATACTCATCGCCATTTGCGGCCGTTTTTCACCGACAATCCGTAAAATCACTTCCGCCATGCGCAATGCCGCACCCGACTTTTCCAAAATCACTCCGATAATCGTACCGAAAACAATCACTAATCCAATGCCGCCCATTAAACCGCCGAAGCCATTATTAATGGCCTCTACAACAGATGTGAGCGGAAGTCCCGCGAAAATCCCAATACCAAATGCCGAAATGATTAATGACAAAAACGGATGCAGCTTTAATTTGGCAGTGGCATATATAATGAATGCCACACCTGCAGCAATTAAAATAATTAATCCAAATCCATCCATGATTTTCACCTCTTTTAGATGTAATTAAAAAAATTGGCCCACTTTTTTCTCTGTTCAATCAACATTTTGGAATATTACCCGGATCATCTATATTTTCCGCGGCTTTCCCAATTAACCAGGGCCTTAAGCAAGCGTTACTTCACCCCCATCCAACAATTGCCTTAATTTGATTTCCATCACTGTCGACACAGCTTTTCCAATTTTGGAGGAAGCTTGCGATCAGCCTCCAAACAAGACCAGGTACAATAAATATATTCATAGATTGGCTGCGTCATTACGTGTATATTTTTCATTTAAACTCAGATTGTTTGCGCTTGCAATTGATTGGAATCTATCATGGAAATTGTACTTCTATCGGGAAATTTCACCATCCTATCAGGAATTCCCAGTTAGACACCGAACCGACCGACTGCATTTTTGGTCGGTTTGCGTTTCTCACTATCCCCACCGCTTTTGCAGCATCTTTATCTCTTCCTTACGCGAAACTGTCTCTTTCGGCGTCTCCAAAACAAACGGTACATTCCTTAATTCCGGTGTTTGCATCAGCTCATCAAATTGTTCCGTTGCAATATAACCATGATCAAAAATATTGGCATGCCTGTCTTTTCCGGAACCGGTTTGATATTTGGAATTGTTTAAATGGATTGCTTTCAATTCTTTAAAATAGCCCAGTTCGATTCCGTTTTTCAACACCTCATCCCAGTTTTTACCGTTCCACAGTCCGCTTGCGAAAGCATGACAGGTATCCAGGCAGAAGCCTATTTTTTCAGAGTGCTCCGATAAGTGGCGAACTTGGACAAGTTCTTCCAGTGTTGTTCCAGTTGACCCGGGTTTTCCTCCGGTGTTTTCCAGTAATATTTTGCAGTTCCCTTCCCAATCACGGAGTACCTCGTCAAGCATGTCAATCATTAATCGGTAACTTGCAAGCGGATCATCACTGATTTGCTTGCCGAAGTGGACAACGACACCGATTGACCCGCATGCAGCGGCAATTTCCATATCATTGTGGAGTGACAGGATAACGTCTTCTCTTTTCTTATCGGTTTTTGGAGTTAATGTTGTGGGATATGGTGTGTGGGCAATAGATTCAAGATTTTTTTCCGCACAAAACGCTTTACATGCCAGCGCATCATCCTTGCTGAAGTTTTTTACAGACAGACTTCGCGGGTTTTTGGGAAAGTATTGAAAGGCGGAGGCATTCATCGCTGCTGCCTGTTTTGCTGCGCCCGAATATCCTTCTCGTATTGATACATGACTGCCAAATTTCATTACATCTTCACCTACTGCTGACATTGTGTACAATAAAATGATTTACGGGATGAAATTTCATCTTTCCTGATTTCTGCGCCACATCGTTTGCATGCTTCACCTTCCCGGTTGTAAACATATTCGTTCCCGATGTATCCCCCAGTTTTCGTATCTTCCTGGAAAAACGGTTCATCGGCTGCTCCGCCATAGGTAATGGCCTGTTGAAGGATGAAGCGAATCGATTGATATAACTGCAACTGTTCGTCAGAGGAAAGTTCGTCCATTGTCCGTGTTGGCAAAAGCCGGGCATGCCAGGCGATTTCATCAGAATATCGGTTGCCGATTCCGGATAGAAAATCCTGGTCAATTAGCGTTGTTTTCAGTTTGCCTCGTCTTCCTTTGACTAAAGCTTGAAAGTCATTCAGGGAGAAGTTTACATCCAATGGTTCCGGACCCAAATCATTCAACTCCTCCTGAAGTGCTTCCGCTGACACCAAATGCAGATACCCTAAGCGCAGTCCGATAAAATAGAGGTGATCATCACCAAAGGATAACTGCACTTGCACGGTGTGATCCGGCTTTTCATCGGCAGTTCCATAAAACATCCAGCCGCCGAGCATAAGATGCAGCAATAAGGTTGAACCGCTGTTCAGATGAAACAGTATGTACTTGGCCCGCCGTTCAATCGATGTCACCTTCTGATTTTGGACGTGCTGTTGAAAGACTTCCGGTTTTACGTTGATTGATTTATCCCGGTTAATGGTTACACCGGTAATTGTTTTCCCGCCAATTTTTTGGGTTAGCAGTAATTTGTATGTTTCCATCTCTGGCAGTTCCGGCATGTGTCATCCTCCAAACTTATGTAAAGAGGCTGGGACACATCAAAAAAGTGTAATTCAAAAGACGAACAATTAGAAAATTAGCGTAGGAAATATACGGAGACTCCGGCGGGAGGAAAAGCCTAGGTGAGACCCCGCAGTGCGTAAGCACGAGGAGGCTCAGCAGCTGCCCGCGGTAAAGAAGACACTGCGAAAGCTTGCTTGAGCAGATGTCGCACTTATGCTCGAAAGTGAAAGCGAAGTATATTTCCGGAGCGGCTATACGCAGCATTTTCTAATTTGTTTGTTCGACTTTTTCTTTTGATAATACACTTTTGTCCCGGCCTCTCGTTTTCAATCCGATTTCTGATCGATGGTTCCTTCTTTATAGTCATCTGACACTTGTTCATGAGTCTCGGCAAGTCCCTTTTCAAACTGGTCTTTCCCTTGATAATACGATGAGTCATAGTTGTGTTCTGCAATCTTACTGCTGTCCTTTTTGTCGATCCGGTTCTTTCGTTTGTCCGGCATTCATAACCCTCCATTTGATGTTGCATTATATGTTATTCTGCATCAAAGCGGTCTTTTCATACAGTAAAAAATACCGGATTCAACCTCGATGGAACCCAGTACTTTTCATCCGTTCTGTAACTTATTTTTGTGAATGACCGCAACTGCAGCGGCAGTCTTCATGCTGAAACACTTCCGTTAATTTGTGCTGTATTCGGCATGGCAGCATCCGGAAAAATAATCCCCGGTATTTGATATCCAGGATACCTGCGATGAACAGCAACCCTAAAACAATCCAAACAGCTGATTTCTTGCCCACGCTCTTTTTCCCCCTCTTTATGTATTCAGTCCCGCAGCTTACTCGGGTCTTTCACTTTTATCGATACAACTTCTCCGCAATCCAGGCAAATCGTATACACTTTTTCCGTTCCTACTGCCATTTTCTTGTCTGCCGGCCGGAGATTGATGTAATCCATCGCCTCTGTAAATGCATCTCCACCGCAGTTGTGACATTTCTTTTCAGAATTCATATTATTTTCCTCCCCACTATTCTAATTCCAGCTTACCAAAGGATAGCGGTACAAGCTATATCCAAGTGCAAACAAAAAAACCGTATCATATCGATACGATTCCCCCCGTTACCAGGTTCAGCCATGATTAGGATGGCATGGTTTCGCCATTTTTTCTAATTGAGTGTCCCCCTGTAAAAACTTTCGTATTTCATCAACGCTCAATCCCATTTCCCTTGCTGCCTTGATCAGGATGATCCACTCATCATCCAGTTTCCCGTGCCATTCCATCATACGCTCCTCCTTCTGATACATGTGTACCGCAGGCAGTTCCGATGTAATCATGTCTCTATTTGAGGACCCGGCATGTAGTCCTGCGATTACGTTGTATTTGCCTTTTCCGATCATGTTTTGCGGCATACGCAATAGTAGGATTAGTCTATTATGAAGCTACCATATCCCGCATTACCGATTCATTACCGGATGGAAATGAACATTTTTCCAAAAAGTCATCACCCGCTCCGAAGCCTTTCTTCCAGTGCTGCCAGCCGATCCTGCAGATGCACATCATACTGATAATAGCGCACCGCCATTCTCATATAGTTCATACAGGCAGTGCGGTCATTCGTTTTTTCATAAAAGTCGGCAAGGAACAGCGCCATCGTGCCTTGTTCGTTTTCCAGGTGGTCGCGCAGTTCCATAAACCACTCATCATATAATCCCGGAATAGGGTTATCCATTGCATTCCGGAGCAGTTGCTCATAAGATGCTGCCCTGGCGACATCGTTTTCCATTTCGTGTGCATGCTTGATTTTTTCCATATACTGATGCAGATCGGAATGTATATCACCGCGTAAATATATATACTCTTTATCCCCGCTTAAAACAGCTCTGTTTGTTGTTGTCTCGAGTGTTTTTTTGAGATGGTGCAATGCAACGCGCAGACTATTTTTCGCACCTTTCAAATCGGTATCCGGCCAGAATGTATCGCACAATTCATCGCGTGTTGCCGACTGTTTCAAGGCAAGATAGACGAGCAGCTGCTTTGCCTTTCGTTTGCCCCACTGACCGTCAATTCGCTTTTCGTTGAGCAACACGCTGAACCCGTTCATGATGTTTACATGCAAGTTGATAGGTGCATCGCTGACGTGCATATCATTGATTTCCCTGTAAATTTCACTATTCAGTGTTCTACGGTACGTGTTGTCCGGATGTGTCCGTTTATCGGTTGCTTTTTCAATGAATTGGTGTACCCAAGCGGACACGAGCTTCGGCTGATCCATCTGCATCATAAATGCGGCATTCGGCACAATGAAATGCCTTGCATCCGGGTACAAGTGGGTGCTGGCGGCAAACAATTCCGGCGGGTAAACGTCATCTTCTGCGCCTGAAAGCAAAAGCGTCGGAACATTTACCTTTCCTAATTGCTCCGCTGCATTGTCCTCAAAGTGATTCACGAATAACTGAAAATAAACGTCCGGGGTGACTTTTGCATATGCTTGAAACAGAATGGACGCCTTTTCTTCGGTGAGCGGATAACAATTCTGTGTGATAATTGATTTTGCCAGCGGATATAATGAGCCAGCTTCTTCTACCCAGTCTCTTCGCTGTTGAATAATTTTATTACCAAGCTTTTTCGGGAAATATACCGGGGCCGTCATCAATGTCAGGGTCCGAAGATTTCCTTCATGTTGCCTTCCTGCATGCTTTACCCCGACAAAACCGGAAACACCTTGAGTTATCAGGTGATACGGACCGATATTAAATTCCCGAATGAGAAAGTCCAGATCATCAGCCAGCAGATCAAGTGTCAGCGGCTCATCGCCCGCCTCGCTTTCCCCAAACCCGCGAATGTCATATAAAAAAACATGATAATGCTGCAGAAAACCAGGAAGAATAAACCGCCAACTGTTCATATCCGGCCCTAACCCATGCACTAGGATAATCGTCTCCCCCGCATATGAATTTTCCGACCAAAGTTTTTCATAGTGAATCGATACATTTTTACGTTTCAAATACGGCATCATCAACACTCCCAACGTTATTATTCCCCGGGAAATTTCGGAATTCGAATACAGCAGTGTTACCGTCTATGTAGTATTATACGTGTAAGGCTATGCAATAACTTGCACAGCCCTAAAAAGGAACTTACTATATCTATATACCTATAGTAGCAGACTTTAGAATGAGAAACTAGAAAAAAATCCCAATTTCAATGAGGGTATACATCTTTTTGCGCAGTAACTTTATTTTTGCTTGACAGCTTTTTGAATGGATTCACATTTTATTTTGTTTTTGTGAAAACGTCCATAGAGAACATTGTGCAGACTGTTCGATTAACCGGTATAATGAAGACAACCTATTTTTCAAACTGGATGGTGGTTACGATGAAACATATAGCTGTATTTTGTGGTTCAAGCAGCGGAGCATCAAACGTATACAAAAACGGTGCTGTACTGCTCGGACAGGAGCTTGCCAACAGGAACATTACGCTTGTATACGGCGGATCAAGCATTGGCATAATGGGAGTAGTAGCGGATACTGTTTTGAAAAATGGCGGCAAAGTAATCGGAATTATTCCCAAAATGCTTGTGGAAAAAGAAATCTCGCACCAGCATTTAACAGAACTGCAGGTTGTCGGATCAATGCATGAACGAAAAGCGAAAATGGCTGAACTTGCGGACGGCTTTATGGCTTTGCCCGGCGGAACTGGAACACTCGAAGAATTTATTGAAGTACTTACCTGGGCCCAGCTTGGAATGCATCAGAAACCTTGTGGCCTTCTAAACATTAACCATTATTATGACCCGCTGATTAAGCTTATTCATCATATGGCCGATGAAGAATTTTTACAAGAACAATTCCGTGAAATGGCGTTGGTCGATAAATCGCCGACTGCGCTGCTCGACAAGTTTATTTCATATGAACCGCCTGCAGTCAGGACGTATATCAACCGGAAACAAACTTAATTGTATTCATCAAAAAACCACCCGAAATTGTGAACTTTGCAAGCGGGTGGTTTTATTGATTTTTTTCAGTTTATTATGTTTACAGCGCCATTATTGTGAATGGTTTTTTTCATATCTCAAATACATCGCAATGGCATCGTCAGCAACTTTTTTCAGAGACTCATCTTTCTGCAGTGCGAGAATCTTCAGTTCACGGTGCAGCGTTGGGTCAATCCTGATCTGTTTATCATCATATGTCTTTTTTTCTGCTACCATTTTTCTTACATCCCCCTAGTGAATATCTTTTCTTTTTCTTTATACAACTCTTTCAGATTATTCAGCATTATAGTTATAGCTTACACTAAAAGCTGCTGTCTGTCACATAATCGGAATTTTTAGGTGAGGTAATTTTTACCATTTCCTGCAGGTCGAATTATACAGTTTCCAAATCATTCTAAAGACTATATAATTTAGATAGGATTGATCTGTTTTTGAGATAATTAAAGAAGGTGACTATTATGGAACTGCGTCAATTACGTTATTTTATGGAAGTGGCCAAACGAGAGCATGTATCAGAAGCAGCAGTTCACTTGCACGTTGCACAATCTGCAGTCAGCAGACAGATTGCGAACTTGGAAGGAGAACTTGGGGTTTCTTTATTTGAGCGGGAAGGCAGAAATGTCAAATTGACACAAATAGGAAGAATATTTTATACACATACAGAGATTGCCTTGAAGGCCATTGAAAATGCGAAAAAGCAAATCGATGAATATTTGGATCCTGAACAAGGAACAATTAAAATTGGTTTTCCGACAAGTTTATCAAATCACCTGATGCCAAGTGTTATATCCGCTTTTAAGGCGGAGTATCCGGATGTGCGGTTCCATTTACGTCAGGGGTCGTATAATTTCCTAATCGAATCCGTAAAGAACAGTGATATTGATGTAGCATTTCTTGGGCCTGTCCCCCGGAACGAACCTGAAATTGAGGGTGACATTTTATTCACCGAAAACATCCTGGCGCTTCTGCCTATCTCCCATCCGATGGCAGAAAGGCGCAGTCTGCATCTCAGCGACCTGAAAAAAGATGAGTTTGTCAGTTTTCCCAAAGGTTTTGTCTTGGAGGAAATCCTTTCAGAAGCATGCAAACAGGCGGGATTTGCTCCACACATTTCATCAGAAGGAGAAGATCTGGACGCTATCAAGGGGCTGGTCGCCGCGGGTATTGGGGTAACCTTATTGCCGGAAAGCACCTTCCACGAGTCCACTCCAAAGATGACTGTTAAAATTCCCATCGATATTCCTGAAGTCAAAAGATCAGTAGGCATAATTAAACCGAAAGAAAAAAGTCTGGCACCTTCAGAAAAAGTTTTTTACGCTTTTGCAAAAAAGTTTTTCATGCGGCTGCAGCAATTTCAATAAGTTTCAGAAAGGTTATGGAACAGAGATTCATTTCTCAGATTGACAATACTTCCAATTAGTAGCCAGCAGTTCCCTCCAGTATAGTAATTTTCATAAAAATTACAGCCATTGTGCATAATACATATAACTTAGTCAACTTGGAGGGAACTTCATGAGCGAAGAAAGGATTCATTTAACGTCGTCGGAAATTGCCGCACTCTGGACAGCGTATATGAATGATAGTATGGCAAAATGTGTATTGGGATACATGCTGCAGCATATTCAGGATGGTGACATAAAACCGGCGGTACAAGATGCTTACGATATTTCTTGCGGTCATCTTGAAAAATTAACAGCCATTTTTGAGGATGAACATTACAGCATTCCGAACGGCTTTAACGAAAAAGATGTGAATATTAATGCTCCATGGCTGTTTACTGACATATTTTGCTTAACATATGTGAATCACATGTCAAATGTAGGAATGCTTTCATACAGCGGAATGGTTTCATTGAGTTACAGAGAAGATATATGCACGTACTTTTCACACGCGTTACATGAAACGAATAACCTTTATAGGAAGTCACTTAAAATTGCACTCCGAAAAGGGGTGAATGCGCGACCGCCTTACATCGAAACCCCTAAAGAAACAGACTATGTGGACAGTAAAAAATATATGAGCGGCTTGAACCCGTTTAGCAGCAAACGACCTTTGAATGCAGTTGAAATTTCATATTTATATATGAACATCACAACTAATTCAATAGGTGTAAAAATGTGCCTTGCCTTTGCACAAACATCACCTGCAAAAGAAGTGCAGGAATTCATGCTTCGCGGTAAAAAAACATCGAAAAGACACATTAAAACATTTGTCGATAAACTTTTAAAGGATGATATACAGGCCCCTCACGTACCCGATGTTGCAGTTAGTGATTCCACAACCAAAACCTTTTCAGATAAACTGATGATGTTTCATATTTCACTATTAACTGCTGCCGGAATAGGAAACTATGCCACTGCAATGGCAGCCAGTCAACGAACAGACTTAGCACTCAATTACGAACGTTTATCTTTGGAAGTAAGTGCACTTGCTAAAAGCGGAGCCGATATCATGATTAAAAATAACTGGCTGGAGCAACCGCCGGGAACTAAAAATCGGGAAAAACTGGCAAGAACTAAAGGGCAGCACTAAGACGAACTGCTTGTGCATTATAAGAAAAGTTTTAAAAGGAGCTGACCGTGGCCTGGTCAGCTCCTTACTTTACTATTGATTTCCGTTCTTTACCCATTCAGCAACTTGCAGGGTACGTTTTGCCTGATGTTTCACTGCAGCCTGAACATCTTCGGCCATATTGCCGTCCTGATCAACGGTTACACTTGTGCCGTATGGATTCCCGCCTGCAGCAAACAGTGATGGATCCGTATAGCCTGGTGCGGCTATAATTGCTCCCCAGTGCATCATCGTTGTGTATAGAGCCAGAACAGTCTGTTCCTGTCCGCCGTGCGGATTTTGCGCGGAGGACATTCCGCTGACCACCTTATTCATTAGTTTGCCCTGTGCCCAAATTCCTCCGGTTGTATCAAGAAACTGCTTCATTTGTGAAGGCAGGTTGCCAAAACGGGTTGGCATACTGAAGATGAATGCATCTGCCCACAAAAGATCATCGGTAGTCGCTTCCGAAACATCTTTCGTCTCATCAACGTGTGCTTTCCATGCAGGGTTACCGGCAATCGCTGCTTCCGGTGCCAATTCCGCTACTTTAACAAGCTTCACCTCTGCTCCCATCTGCTCCGCTTCTTCCTTAGCCCACTGCGCCAATTGATAGTTTGTTCCGGTTGAACTGTAGTAAATAACTGCTAATTTAACTTGTCCCAACGCAAATTCGCTCCTTTATTAGTTCATTTAACAAGTTTAATATTCCCAATATGAGCATCACCATTCAGGCTAGAATCAAAAGCGCTGGAGCTGAACGTAGCTAGATAATTAAAAAGTCAGCCCCTTCGCAAGGCTGACTTTTATCATTATTCACTTTTTATATCGTCATCGGTTTGTTCAACAATTGTTGCCGTAACCCGTTCAATTCGTTTTGGTGTTATTTCATTTACCTCAAAAATAACATTGCCATAGTGAATCTTCGGCTGCTCCCCTGCTTGAGGGAAGTAACCGAGCTTGCCGATCAGAAATCCGCTCAACGTATCAAAATCACTGGTGGGAAGTTCCATATCCAATGAATCTTCCACTTCATGTAAATGAATCGTGCCCAGTATGGCGAACTTATTTTCGCCGACTTGCTTGATTTCCTCTTCTTCCTTCATGATTTCAAGTCCAACATGTTCACTGAAAATGTCTCCAACAATTTCTTCGATAATATCCTCAATTGTGATTAGTCCTTCTGTACCTCCGTATTCATCAAGGACGATGGCAATATGCATATTGTTTTGCTGCATCTCTCTGAAAATAACATCCAGATTTTGCGTTTCCACAACGAAATAAGGATTCCGGATAATATCTTTCAGGTAAAACGTACTTTTATCCTCCGAATCCAAAAATTGAATCAAATCTTTTGAATGCAGAAGTCCGATAACATGGTCCATATCACCTTCATACACCGGAAATCTTGTGTACCTTTCCGAATTTACCAACTGGACTGTTTCCCGTAACGTTGCATCCACGGCAAGTGCTGACACTTCAGTTCGGTGTGTGATAATATCTGATACTGTTTTATCATTAAACTCAAAAATGTTGTTTATCATTAATTTTTCAGCTTGTTGGATTGTACCTCTTTTTCCGCCATCATCGACCATCAATCGAATATCTTCTTCCGTTGCCTCCTCGTTCTCGGCATTCGGGTCAACTCCAAATAACTTTACTGTTGTGTTCGTTGAAAAGCTAAGGAACTTAACTAAAGGCAAACAAGTTTTGAATAACCATGTCAGCGGTGTTGCCGCAAAATTTGCAATCGGTTCAGACTTCTGCAGAGCAAGCTGTTTTGGAACCAACTCACCGAATACGAGTGTAAAATACGAAAGAACAATGGTTGTACCGATGACTGCAATTGTTTGAAGTATGGAAGGTGAAAGTGGAACCCCCATATCCTGCAGCCCTTGTGCAATCGGATCAGCAAAGAAATCAGCTGCAAATGCACTTGCCAGAAATCCTGCCAATGTGATACCTATTTGAATGGTCGACAGGAAGCGGCTTGGTTCAGTTATCAGATCATAAACCTTTTTAGCCTTATTATCACCACTTTCAGCCTGCCGTTCCACTTTACTTTCATTCAGCGAAACCAAAGCAATTTCCGATGCTGCAAAAAACCCGTTTAAAACAATCAATAAGACAAGAATTGCTAACGCAACTGTCAATCATTACCCCTCCAAAACTTTTAAAAAAATGTTCTCCTGTCCAGGAAAACAAATAACTGAATTCAAAAATATTTTCATGTATCCAGTATTATACCATAATGCAATGGAATATTAGTACTCATTTCTATCCTGCCACAGTACAGTCACATTTTCTCTAATCTATTGGAATATATTTGAAGGTTGATTCCCGGTTGTCGAAGGTTGATAACATTGAGAGGAAGGTCGATTCCGGGCCAATTTTGGTTGATAAATTCCCTTTGAAGGTTGATTCCTTCCGAATGAAGGTTGATAAACACAACGGGAAGGTTGATTTCCAGTAATCAAAGAAGGATCCATTTTGACAGTTGCATCAAAATGGATCCTTTCATTACAGATTAATGCTGATAAATTTTTGCCTCGCGATAGTAGGTGGAGTATCCATAGTTCTGGAATACGATATCTTCCACATATGATTTGACGAGTGTGGCGCTTCCGCTTTGATAAGTTGGAATCGCATAGGCGTTTTCAATCAATACTTTTTCTGCTTCTTTCAGTACTTTCCAGCGTTCTTTCGGCTTTGCACCGAGACTGCGTGCTTTTTCAATTAATTTGTCATAATCATCGATTTCCATGCCGGTCGTATTGTTCGGATTGTCACTGTACCAGTAGCCGAGGAATGTCATTGGATCCTTGTAATCCGGGAACCATCCTGCACCGGCTCCAATATCATAATTACCGTTAGTATCTGTTTCGAGATAAGCATTCCATGGGAGCTTTTTGATAGTGACTTTCATGCCTTCCAATTTTTCGAGCTGATTGGCAAAATACTCGGCAAGTTCACCGGCAACGTCACTGTCTGTTGTTAAATACTCCAGTTCAAGTGTATCGATGCCCTCTTCTTTCTTTGCTTCCTGCCATAGTTTTTTTGCCTCTTCCACACCGCCTGGCAAGTAATCTTCCACCCCTTCACGAAAGTCCTTTCCATCCGGTCCGGTTGCGAAATCTTTTGGAACGGCATATTGTGCAGCGATGGAACCGTTATTCAATAGGACTTTTACCGCATTTTCACGGTTGATGACCATCGACATTGCTTTACGTATTTTTTCATTTTTAAATTCCGGTACGGTTTTGACATTCAATTTCCACCAGAAAATTCCGTTTCCGGGGATTGAATGAAATTCCGGCTTATCTTTGTATGCATTGACCTGTTCTGCCGAAAGACCATCCATTTGGATATCATCGGATTTATACAGGTTCAGCTGCGTATTCTGTGATTTTACAACTTTATAGTTTGCTTCCGTAATGTTTACTTTCTCTGCATTCCAGTACTTGTCGTTCTTTGTCAATGTCCAGCTTGATCCGTGCTTCCAGCCTGATAATATGTATGGACCATTGGAAAGCATATTTTTCGGTTCTTTGGCGAACTTATTGCCCTGCTCTTTTACAAAATCTTCATTAAGCGGCGCAAACGTTACAAATGACATCAGACTGATAAAAAAAGGAGTCGGCTCTTCAAGTGTCACCTGCAATGTTTTGTCATCAAGTGCTTTTACCCCCAGCTTTTCAACTTTTCCATAAAGGTCACTCTGTTTATCCATAATTTCGACCGCATTCTTAATATTCGCAGCATCCATGATGTACGCATATTGTGAAGCAGTTTCCGGCTTCAATACTCTTCTCCATGAAAATACAAAATCACTTGCTGTTACCGGATCACCATTCGACCATTTTGCATCATCGCGAATTTTGAACGTGTAAACTGTCTTATCCTTATTCACTTCAGGCATTGCTTCCGCCATATCTGGAATCGCTTTCTTTTTTTCAATTGAAATTAACCCGACGTGCGTCCTATTTATAACACCGAATGATGTCACATCAGTAGCTGTTGACGGGTCGATATTCGGCAAGTCCGAACTTGAAACAAAATTCAGCACCTGTTTGGAAGCAAGTTCCTTGTTTTGTTTGCCTGTTTTGTCCCCGCTGTCATCGCCTGCATCTGAACCGCCGCTGTCATTGCTGCATGCTGCGAGCACTAAACCAATAACAAGCAGTAACGTAAACAAGATAAAAAATGATTTCCCATTTCGCATAAATCAATCCTCCTGTAAAATTTTTATGGATAATATTTACAAAACTATAAATATTTTTGCAATATCATCCTAAAAATAATTGTATACATAAATACGAATTATTTCAATATTACCCATAAAAAAATTCCTGCTTTGCTAGTGTTTAAAATTTGCATTCACCTTCACATCAAGTACACTGTGAATAGTAAATGCCAGAGAGGAATTTGTGCGATGGAACCGTTCTACAGTGACGTTTACCAATTTCGCGGGACCCACTATGACTTCGGTTATACGCAGGGTAACCATTTAAAGGCCTCCCCTATTTTACAGAATCGTGAAAAACAGTGGGGCCCGAAAAAAGATCGGCACTTTATTATCGACCCTGAAAACTATAAACGTATTATGGCAGCGATTGCCCCTGCTATCCTCGATGAAATCCGCGGGCTTGCGGATGCACTGAACATGAAAATGGACAAAGCTTTTCGTCTGTTCGGCGGTTATTATCTGGAATTTGTCCGGAGCGGTTGCTCGATTTTTACAGATTCGGATTACATGGTACGCAATTACGACAGCCACCCGAAAGGCTATGAAGGACGCTATCTGTTGTATGAACCGACAGATCATGGATATGCTGTGATCGGTCCGTCCATGCAAATCACCGGACGGATTGATGGTATGAATGAGAAAGGTCTTGTGATGGGATATAATTTCACGCACAGCAAAAAATCAGGAGACGGGTTTTTATGTAATATGATTGGACGCTTGATATTGGAAACGTGCGCGAATGTGGGTGAAGCCATTTCGCTGTTAAAAGAAATCCCGCACCGGCACTCGTTCAGCTATGTACTTTTGGATCAGTCCGGCGAATCGTATGTCATCGAAGCTTCGCCAAGACAAGTTGCAGTACGGAAATCGAATGTGTGCACGAACCATTTCCATTTGCTTGATGAAGAAAACCGTTACAGACAGGAGGAAACACGTGAGCGGGAACAAAGAATCCGGAACCGGCAGCAATTTACAACGAATCCGTATGAAGCATTTCGTGTGATGAATAGTATGAAATACGGTGTTTTTTCCAAAAAATACGATGCAGCGGCAGGTACCATCCACACATCTGTGTATTTTCCCAAAGAACTGAAAGCGTGGTTTGTAATCGGTCCGGACCGAAAACCGGTCATTTTTGATTTTCGGGAATGGCTGAACGGTAAAGACATGCATGTGAAACGGGTTAAGGGTGAACTTGAATTTCCGGAGCCGTTTATTAATATGGAATGAATTTGTTAAGCCGGGTATCAGCACCACGGCTTTTTATTTTGCCATTGTAACGCTGTCCGGGCATTCCGCCATAAGCTGTAGGAGTAAGTCAAAACTAAAGGGGGCCAATTATGTGCTATCGGCATTGGAACCATCCGGCATTTCCTTATTTCCAAATACCGCCGCCAGCTTACAACCGGCTGGCAAATGAATATCCTCCTGTTGATACAACCATCCTGGCACAATCTGTAAAAGAATTTCAGGTATTAATGCATCAGGGCGGTATTTTATTGGAACAATTAAGTCTCAGTGAATATTCCAGCAAAATTATGACGGCTGCACAGGTCGGCAATCAGACAGAAGTTGATCGTCTCGTTTATTCGATTGAAGGCTTGTATGTTCCGGTTAAAACCCGCTACACCCCAACAGGCGTTAACTTTCACCTGCAATCCCCGGCAGTGAGCCAAGGCGGCAACTGCTGCGGAATGAAAATTACACTCAAGTGGGGAACTTAATTTTTAAGGAAAACAGGCGCTTTATGTCGTGAAAAGCGCCTGTTGGTTCAAATGGGACTTCAGACTTTATTTCCCGTGCCTTTTCAACTGCACCACGGATGTCTTTTTCCCTAATAAATTACGAAGCGTTTCATACATCCTTCATTGTCAAAAATTCATCCAGTATTTCACGGTGTCCTTTCACGATATTTTTCGGTAATGCATCCGGCGAAAAGAAATCAACCGTTATCGATTCAGCCGGATCAACATTCAGCTTCCCTTTGAATGAGTTTGTATAATAAGCAATAGTGACAACGTAAAATTCATCCCCGTTTGCAGCTTTGACAAAGTTTTTTGCTCCAGAATATACATTCATCAGGTTCAAGTCCCATACCTTCAGACCTGTTTCCTCAAAAACTTCCCGTTTCGCTGCCTCTTCAGTAGATTCCCCCAATTCCATCAATCCGCCGGAAAGTCCCCAACTGCCGTACGGATGCCGCCTCTGTTGCAGCAATAACCGGCCGCTGTCATCTGCAATAATCACAACCGCTCCGACAAACAGTACTGGCCGTTGACCGACCAACTCACGTAATTCTTCCACATATCCCATGCTGATGCTCCTTTTAAATCGATTAATCCGATGCGAAATTTCCTTTATAAATTATCCTGCACAAATCCCAGTTCATTTCCGTCAATATCAAGAATGGTAAACTTCCTGCTTCCATAAGGTGTGGAAAACAGTTCTTCCAAAATTTCCACTTTACCTTTTAATTTTTCCCACAGTTCATCCACATCGTTAACATAGAAATTAAAACGGCCTGGAGAAGGAAAATTCTTATGTTCCATCAACCCGAACATGGCCCCTCTTCCCGCTTCAAAGTGTACATAATTTGGTTTCTCCGGCGGCCATGAAGCAGCAACTTTGTACCCCAGAACATCTTCATACCACTTCACAGCGCGTTCCAGATTTTGCACATTGATGCGAACATGTAATAAACTTGTTTTCATTGTTCGGTTCCTCCTTCAAAAAAACAGCATAATAATTTTGCAGTTCACCTTTTCTTCTGTTCACATTACATTCCATTCAAACCACCTGCCATGTCCATCTGTCTCACCGATTATTTGTGTATTTTCCACACCATCGATAAATGAATCAAGGTGGAGCTGCCGATCCCACATGTTATTGTAAAGGTGAAAAACATCCCGGCTGCTCCCAAGTTTTTTTACTTTTTCCATTAAGTCTTGCTTAACGGCATTCGGCAACTGATTGGCAACATGTGTATGGAAGATGCAGATGACTGTATCTTTTGGAAGTGATTCCACCACATTCGGCAGCAATTCAACCCCATCCCCTTCAATAAGTTCCACCGGATTATTCTTAAAGCATTCTGCAGCTTGTTCAAATAACTGTAGACGTTCTCTGTGCTCCGGCCAAATTAAGGCCTTCAACCACAAATAATCTTCCGGATTGCGAAGATCACTGACGTGCAGATCCAGCCCTGTTTTTGACGCAACGGGAGGGCTGACAGGCGGAATTTTCGGCATGTTTACTCCTCTGATTTCTGAAGTGATATGTACATCCGAATACTTATCTCCGGCTATTTCATCCGTACCGTACGAATAGAAATACTTGTCCCACAGCAGCTGCAGTCCTGCACTCGTTCCAATTTCAATCAGCGATAATGGTTTTTCTGCTTTACGATAGATGTAAGCAAATATCGGGTACAGGTATGCACAGCGTCTGACCTCGTTCGTTTGTACCAGCTTATTTTTCAGCAAAAAAACAATCGCATCGCTATATTGGGCACAAAAATCCTTAAAACAGCTAAACGTTTCGTTATCAATCTTTCTGGGATGATCAATGATGCTTGGATAGTATGCTTTTAATGGATGATCTTCGCCCTTTAACAATAGGTAATGCACAGATCCGAACAATAAATTAGGCACCGGCTGGCCAACCGCAGTTTCAGCACATAAAGCAAGCAATTCATCATCCACTGCAATTTTAATCGATAAAAATTCATACAGATCACTTGATTCTTTGCATTCAAGTTGAGCGAAATTTTGAAACCGTGTTGATAACGGTGTGTTGTTCATTGGCGTTTCCCCCGGACCAAAATAGTGTTTTTTCATAAGTACAAACTACATTCCCCGCACTGCTAAGTATACTGTCAAACTTTCCATCAGCCGGTTTATGGCGGTTAATCTAAATTAATATAATGATTGATAAAACTATAAATATAGTAATAGAAACGATGCAGCTTAAAATAACTTCTTTTTTGGGGACAATTTTTTCTTCCAAAAAACGCAGGTAAGTGACCAGGCCCAGAAATCCAAACAATAATAATCCCTGTACCAACCTGTCGTCCAATAATTCCATTACTCTAATCACACCAAGCCCAATCAGCAAAAATCCAATATTACCAATAATCATATGAAAATGTCTTTTGCTATTTTCCCGTTGGGCCGCATCCATTTTTGCTCCTCCTTCTCATGCTTTTTTCATTTTTCGGATATAGGTTATCTGTCCGATATGATAAGCATTATGTGTAGCAGCGTTTGCAATGATGCCCCACCATTCCGTTTGAACCGGAAAGTTTTTAACGTTCGATTCAAGTTTCTCTATTGTCAGCAGATTTTGCCAATGTAACAATATTTCAAGTAACCTTTCTTTCAGCTCCAAAAAACCGGTGTTTTCCGAAGTATGAAACGTATTTGCATTGTCCTTTACGGATGGAACTGCATGCACATCCCCTGCCACATATCTGTTTTGCCATACATCATTCCAATAAATAAGATGCTGTACAATTTCTGCGATACTGTGACTTTTCTCGTCCGGTTTCCAAAATGCATCCTCTTCCTCAACGCCATCCACTGATTCCTGAAAGGAGGTATACCAGCTGGGATCATTAGCGTTGGCGAGCAACTGGTCCAACAATACTTCTTGAGCATGAATCATTTACGACACATCTCCCTTTAATTTTGTTATACTTCGACCTGACCAAGCGGTACATCTTTTAGTTGTGGTGCAACCCACCAAACGTATCCGAATGGGTCTGTCACATTAATGGAAGTTTTTTGAGGGTGTCAGGTCATGAGGAATATATCCATTTAAATGTTTGAACCAAGATATATTGTTATGTTTTTAACATTAACTCTATTTTATCTGAAAATAAGTTAAATTTGAACTTATTTTTGATCATATTAAAAAGTCAGCCGCCCTTAAATAAGGTGCGGCTGACTTTTGGTGTGCCGGAATGAAAAAATATCATGACTAATTCTGAAAAAAACATATCTGTTTTGAAATCTTGGCTAAAACAACCTAGCCCATCAACGCAGTCATTAGCGCCTTTTGGACATGAAGGCGATTTTCAGCCTGCTGGAACACAACGGAATGCTTGCCGTCAATCACGTCTGCGCTAACCTCTTCACCGCGATGTGCGGGAAGACAGTGCAAGAAAGTGACATCTTCTTTAGCCAATGCAAGCAGCTCGTTGTTTACCTGAAAATCTTTAAAAGCCTGTTCACGCGCTGTCGATTCGTTTTCCTGCCCCATGCTGGCCCATACATCGGTATAGATGATATCCGCTTTTTCAGCAGCGTGCAGCGGATCTGTTGTGATTTCAATTTTCGCGCCGGAAGCAGCAGCAATTTTGGCAGCTTTTTTCGTAATGGCTGTATCCGGCAGGTATCCCTCCGGTGCGGCAACGCTGATGTGCATGCCCATAATGGCTGCGCCAAGAACAAGTGAGTTGGCCATGTTGTTACCGTCGCCAATGAATGCCAATTTCACACCTTTCAATCCGCCTTTGACTTCTTCGATCGTCTGCAAATCAGCAAGCACCTGACAAGGGTGGTAGACGTCAGTCAGCCCGTTAATAACTGGAATGCTTGCATTAGCGGCCAATTCCTTTACCATCGCCTGTGAATACGTGCGGATCATGATGCCATCCAGGTAGCCGGAAAGAACTTTTGCTGTATCAGCGACCCGTTCACCCCTGCCCAGTTGGAGATCGTTTGTGCTTAGGAAAGTTCCCATACCGCCCAATTGATAAATCCCTGTTTCAAATGACACGCGGGTCCTGGTCGAGGATTTTTCAAATATCATGCCGAGTGTTTTTCCTTGAAGCGGATGGAAAACCTCACCGGATTTCTGTTTCTTCTTTAAATCATGGGCAAGCTCAATTAAATAGGACAGTTCACTGTATGAGTAGTCAGTTAATGTTAAAAAATCTTTTCCCGATAATTCAACGGGGGGGCTGGATTGTTTCATATTTACCATCATGTTCGCGTCACGCTCCTCTTCAATATTTCAAGGCGATTTTTTGCTCATGTTCCTCGATCCAGACAGCCGTTTCCTCAAAAAGATTCGCTGCCTTATCCAACTGTGCCTGTACCCGGTTTTGGGCTGTCCCGCCTGCCACATCACGTGCATTGACTACCGTTTTTGGGGCAAGTTTTTCAAAAATATCATCTGTAATAAGATTCGAAAATGATTGCAATTCCTCTAATGATAAATCGAGCAAATAGGTGCCGTTGTTAATGCAGTGCAGTACGATATTTCCGACAACCGCGTGTGATTCGCGAAACGGCATTCCTTTTGTGACAAGGTAGTCTGCCAGGTCCGTCGCATTGGAAAAATCGTTCCGGACAGAGCTGTACATCCTTTCCTTCTTCACATGCATTGTCTCAATCATCGGAGCGAACAATGCCAGTGCCCCTTTCAGCGTTTCGGCTGAATCAAACATACCTTCTTTGTCCTCCTGCATATCTTTGTTATATGCGAGCGGGAGTCCTTTCAACGTGGTCAGCATGCCGATCAGATTGCCGTATACGCGGCCGGTTTTGCCCCGGACAAGTTCTGCAACATCGGGGTTTTTCTTTTGGGGCATCATGCTGCTTCCGGTGCAAAAGGCATCATCCAGCTCGACAAAATTGAATTCGGCGCTGGACCACTGGACAAGCTCCTCGCACAATCTGGACAGATGCGCGCCAATTAGCGATGCGTCAGATAAAAATTCAACGACAAAATCACGGTCACTCACTGCATCCAGGCTGTTTTCACAAATTCCGTCAAAGTGCAGTTTTTCCGCAGTCAGTTCCCGATCAATCGGGAATGTCGTACCGGCAAGCGCTCCTGCACCAAGCGGTGACTGGTTCACACGCTTCCAACTGTCAGTGATTCGTTCGATATCCCGTTGAAACATGAACACATAAGCCATCATATGATGGGCAAACAGGACCGGCTGTGCCCGCTGCAAATGCGTGTACCCCGGTAAAATCGTATCCATGTTCCGCTCCGCCTGCTTGTAAAGTGATTGTTGAACGTCAAGCAGCAGTTGACCGATTTCCACGAGCATCTCCCGTAAATAAAGACGCATATCCAATGCTACCTGATCGTTCCTGCTCCTGCCGGTGTGCAGTTTTCCGCCAACTGGACCAACTGCTTCAATCAGCAGTTTTTCCACGTTCATATGAATATCTTCATTTTCTTCGGTCAGTTCGGCTTCACCGTTTTTGATTTTTTCAGAAACAGTATGGAGTCCGTCTGTGATTTCTGCTGCATCTTTTTCGGAAAGAATCCCGGTTTCCGCGAGCATCGCCACATGTGCCAGACTTCCCTGGATATCATACTGTGCCAGTTTCCGGTCAAACCTAATTGATGCTGTGTATTCGTCCACTAATTGATTGGTTGGTTTTGTAAAACGCCCTCCCCATAGTTTCACTGTTTAATTGCTTCCTTTACATCGAATTTGATTTTTTCCGTGGAATCATCTTTCGTTTCTTCCTGCTTGTTAACCGCGGAATGAACTTGCGTCGGCAGTCCCCACAACTTGATAAATCCAAGCGCGGCCTTATGATCAAAGGCATCTTCCTTATCGTAAGTTGCCAGATCAAAATCATACAGTGAATTTGCGGAAGTACGGCCAACCACTTGTGCATGCCCTTTGTACAGTTTTACTTTGACTGTCCCGGACACATGTTTTTGCGTTTCACTGATAAAAGCTTTAAGACTGTCCGTCAGCGGTGAATACCACAGACCGTCATAAACGCTCTGGTTAAATTTTTGCTCGATTGTCGGCTTGAACTGTGCAACCTCTCTCGGCAGTGTCAAAGCCTCCAATTCCTGATGCGCTGCAATTAATGTCAATGCTGCCGGTGCTTCGTATATTTCACGGGATTTGATTCCAACAAGACGATTTTCCACATGGTCGATACGTCCAACGCCATGTTTTCCGGCAATTTCATTTAATGATAAAATCAATTCCTCGAGCGGCAGTTCTTCGCCATTAAGTGCAACCGGCTTTCCCTGCTTGAAGGTAATTGCTACAGTTTGCGGTTCGTTTGGTGCATCAACAGGATTTGTCGTTAGATCATACGCTTCTTCCGGTGCCTCTGCCCATGGATCTTCCAGCACCCCGCATTCATTGCTGCGTCCCCACAGGTTTTGGTCAATGCTGAATGGATTATCCTGCTGAATTGGAATCGGAATCCCGTGTTCTTCCGCATAAGCAATTTCCTCACCACGGGACATTGCCCATTCACGGACTGGTGCAACAATCTGCAAATTCGGGTTCAATGCAGTGAATGCCACATCAAATCTAACCTGGTCGTTTCCTTTTCCGGTACAGCCGTGCGCAACCGCCACAGCGCCCTCTTTTTCAGCAATGTCAGTCAGAATTTTTGCAATGAGTGGACGCGACAATGCTGAAATAAGCGGATATTTTCCTTCGTACAATAAGTTTGCCTGCAATGCCGGCAAAACATATTCTTCGGAAAAAAGCGCCTTTGCATCCACCACATATGATTTCAGTGCACCGACCTCAAGTGCTTTTTTCTGAACGAAATCGAGATCCTTACCTTCCCCAACATCAAGTGCAACCGCAATGACATCAAAATTATATTTATCCTGCAGCCATTTCACCGCGACTGAGGTATCAAGCCCTCCGGAGTATGCGAGTACAATTTTATCTTTAGCCATCGGAATCTCCCCTTCGAAAATTATGTTGTGTATTATTATGCAATATAATGAATAAAAATGCAACAGAAAAAATAAAAAAGTTTATTTAAATTCCTGAATGGCGGATACACGGGAGGCAATATGATTACATCAAAGAAGGTTTTTTCAAAACAGAAAAGGGACTGTACCAAATTAATGGAACACTCCCTTTTCCGTATCTAACTTCATGTTACAAAAACCATTGAATAATGATGGCGGCGGCACCAATACCAATCCCCCACCATCCAAGCGTAATTGATTTACCGCACAGTGCGATAATACCAAGGATAATGGCAGCTGCTCCTATCCAGAATGACGAAATGAAAAACGCAGCAATTCCAACAATTATTCCAATCCATCCAACCCACTGTGCCCATGCATTCGGGTCGTTTCGTTCAATTGCTTCAGCCATTACTTACACCTCCTTTATTAATAACATCCCCGTTTTTTTCAATAAAATGAATGCCAATTAAAATGAATATATATCCTTTAAATGACCGCGTATCGTTCCGAGCGAGACTTTTGTCTGTGTTTTGTCTTTAGCCTGCACGGATTCTTTCAGCACTTGCAGTTCAACATTAATACCTTCATATTCCGCCTCGTCCCCCAGCAGCTGAAGTTTCCATTTCTCTTTTTTATACAGTTGACTCAGTTTTTTCACATTTGCTTTTGCCTGATCCCAGTCTTTCTGTTCCACTGTTTTGTTAATGTCCTGCATTTCATGAAAAAATGCCTTTTCAGATTGACACCCCGTCAACAGTATCATGCATACGCCAAGGAAAACCACAATCATTTTTTTCAAAATACAACCCTCCTACATGTTTTTCCTTATCTTGTCCAATAATAAAAAAAGAATTTCATGTGAATCAGAAGAATGGAGGAACATCATGCCTGAATTTTTATTAACTATTATCCGGTCGGTTTTAGCATTTCTTTTGTTAATGGTTATGGCACGGATTATGGGAAAAAAACAACTTTCCCAGCTGACCTTTTTTGATTACTGTGTAGGAATCACGATCGGATCAATTGCCGCTTCAATGGCAATTGACCAAAATATAAAAATTTCCAATGGTCTTGTCGGTCTGATCATCATGGGTCTTTTCCCGGTATTGCTCTCCTTTTTTGGACTGAGATCGTTAAAATTTCGAAAATTGACGGATGGGAAACCGACTGTCTTAATTGAGGATGGGAAAATTCTGGAAAATAACCTGAAGAAGAGTAAAGTCAGTATAGATGAACTGATGCTGTTTTTGCGGGAAAAAAATGTATTCAAAGTGACGGATGTAGAAATGGCTGTCATCGAAACGAACGGGCAACTAAGTGTTTTGAAAAAATCGGAGCAGCAGCCCCTAACCCCCAGCCAGCTCGGTATCACTGTGAACAAAGAACATGGCCCTGCAATTGTCGTCATGGATGGGAAACTTATGGATAAGAGTCTGCAATCACTCGGTTATTCCAGCGAATGGCTGAAGGGTGAAATTCAGAAGCAAGGTGCGACAGATTATGAGGATGTGTTTTTGGCACAAATTGACTCCAGCGGCAATGTCTATGCAGATTTATATAACGATGATCTAAAGCAGCATAAGATTAAGCAAAAGCCGCTCCTCGCTGCTTCCCTGAAAAAAGTGCAAGCGGATCTGGAAACATATTCGTTACAGACAGATAATCCCGAAGCCAAGAAAATGTACGCCCAACAGTCCGAAAACCTGCAGCAAACCATTGACTCCATCCGGCCGTATTTAAATGAGGGGTAAGGCGTCTTTTATTGAGATGGAAGGTTGATAACTCACGTGGAAGGTTGATTCCAAGGGCATGATGGTTGATAACTCACATGGAAGGTTGATTCCGGTGTGGTGACAGTCGATAACACGTTGTGAAAGTTGATTCTTCCTCAATGAAGGTTGATAATTCCAGCTTGAAGGTTGATTCCAAGGGCATGATGGTTGATAACTCACGTGGAAGGTTGATTCCGGTGTGGTCACAGTCGATAACATGTTGTGAAGGTTGATTTCTTTTCCATAAAAGAACTACACCCGGAGTCATTCCGGATACAGTACATTATTCCACTGGATCATAATAGTCTGCATGAATCCCAGACTCTGTCCATTTTAAATAAAATTCTAATAAAACCGTTATTAAAGCCGCTCCACGACACTTTCGATCTCCACACCTTTCAGTGCCTGTGTTGCCAGTTGGTCCGCTTCCCGGTTTTGTTTCCGTGGGACAATTTCATATTCCGGGTCAATTCCCAGCCGCTTCATCTTCTCCTCAATCCGGTCTGCCCAGCTTGAGAGTTCCGCTTCATAGCATGGCCATTCCCCGTCCAGCTGATGGATTACAACACGGGAATCACCGGCAAACGTAACTATCATACGGTGAACTCCGAGATTTTCAATCTCCTGCAGTCCCAAATGCAATGCTGCATACTCTGCTTCATTGTTCGACTGTAATTCATCCACGATTGCGTTTTTGCGGAGCCGGTAAGCCTTGCCGTTCTGTTCGTAATAAATGGCACAGCCGAGACCGGATTTTTTTGTCTTCAAATCAAACCCTCCATCGAAAAAGACGGAAACTTCGTGTGGTTCGGTCTGAATTTCCTCCAGCTGCTTTCTGATTTCTTTCATATTCCAGTGATAATCAGTATGATCGATAAACAGCACGTTTTTCATGCGGCCGGTTTTCTCCAGGTCTTCCGCCAGCAATAAAGCTTTTTTTGCCTGCATCTCTTCAGAATAAAAAACTGCCTCTGTTCCTTTCGGCGTGCTGTATGTACATTTAATTCTTACATTCATTTCCATCCGCCCTTATTGAAAAAGGGAATGGACTATCCACTCCCCTTCCAGGTTTACTGTCGTTTTTTTGTTTTCTTGTTATTAGCCCGTTCTGTTTCAGTCAGCGGCTCATTAGCAAATTCATGATCATAATGCCTTGTTAAATCCTTCCTGACAGCCTGTTCATCGCTGACATTACGTTTCTTTTTCTCTTTATCGCTCATTTAAAACACCTCCATACTCTAGTCTGGCTAGGAGGTGTGGTTTATATGTATTGCCGGGAAAACACACGATGCGGATGGCATGTATAGTGCTCTCCCGTTTTCGGCATCGAACCAGGGACTGGATGTACGCTTGCACCTATACCGCCATTGGAATTTTTTACGCGGATATAAGCGAATCTCTGGGCAATAGCATAGGTCATGCAGGCATTTCATCTCCCTGGTATGTTACCTTCCAAAAGTTAGGATGAATTATTACTTATCGACCATAATGGATCGTTTTCTTAATTCATCTTCAATTAACCGAATGAAGTCCTTATCTAGTTTAAGTTCTTTTGCCTGATAGAAGGCTTCTATCAGCATTTTATCGGATAAAATATTCATAACTGTAGCTTTAAGCTGGTCTCCTTTGTGATAACGTCCACACATAGCCTTCGGAGACAAGTTCAGTTTTTGAGGGTACTTTTCTATAAAATTGGAAATCCTTTGCTATATTTCCACATAAAGTCCCTAGTTTCCATTATTTTCGCGATCAGATAATGCATCAAATTTCTGTTCTATTCGCTTGATGCGCTTATTTCTATTGAAGATAAAAGCAATGATCCCGCCTGCTATGGCAAATACCAGAACAAAAAAAGCAAGCTGAAAAATCATATCAATAACATGAAAACCGCCCACTCCGGCCATTAGCATCAAGCTCCCTCCTTATATGAACTATTTCACCACAAAATTTGCGCTGCTGTGGCCTTCTTTCGTTTTCTTCACTTCAAGAACAGCCGGGAACATCGTTTTCAGTTCCTGGACATGAGAGATGACACCGATCATGCGACCGGATTGCTGCAGATCAATCAATGTGTCGATTGCTTTGTTCAATGATTCCTCGTCTAAGGTGCCAAATCCTTCATCAATAAACATTGTATCGATGGAAATGTTGCCCTGGAAGCTTTGTATGACGTCGGACATGCCGAGTGCCAAACACAGCGATGCGTTGAATTTTTCACCGCCGGATAATGTTTTAACATCGCGTGTCTGTCCGGTGTATGCGTCATAAACATCGAGAGCAAGGCCGCTTTGTCTGCCATGGGACTCCTGCCGGTCGCTCCGCATCAGGTGAAATTGACCGTTGGACAGACGTTTCAGGCGGCTGTTGGCAGCGTCGATAATCCGTTCCAAATATTCAATCTGCAAATAGCGCTCGAACGAAATTTTCCGGCTGTTTTGGCCGCGCAGTACATCATATAAATCAGTAATGGCGGCGAGTTCTTTTTCACGTTCAGCCACCTGTTCGTGCGCTTCTGTGATGTTTTGTCTAATTGTCGATGCCTGGTCCCTATACTTTTCGGAGTTTTTCCATGTTTCATATGCTTGCTCATAGGCAATCTTGTACTCCTGAAGCTGTGTTTGCAGATTCGACAAATCAACCCGCTCTTTATCTTTCAATGTATTCGATAAATCATCCACCTGTTGTTTTTTCGCCGTCAGATTTTCATGAAAGCGTTGAATTGCTTCTTTCCACTCCTGCCGCTCTATCTGCGGCATTTTAGCCTGGTGATACGCTTGCTCAGAGTCAAACGATGCGTCGGTTAATGCTTCTGTAAACTGCTGTCCTGCTTTCATGCATTTTTCCTTTGTTTCGTCCAGCTGTCTATGTGCATTCGTTAAATCTGCTGTTGCCTTGGCTTCAGCTTCTTTTGCCTGCTGAAGCTCTTTTTGCGCATCTTCCCAGGCTTTTTCAAGCTCCATTTTTAGTTGTTTTATTCGATTAATTTCTTTTTCAAGTGCCGCGAGCGTTTGCACTTCTTCCGGGATATTCCGAATCTGTTCTTTGTACACGGCGGCATCTTCCCGATAATTGGATTGAAGTTCGCGATAATTATTTTCCAGCTGTTCTTTCTGTGATTCAAGCTGTTTTTGCGCTGCTTTTGCTTGCTTTAAATCTTCTTTCAGCTTCTTCAATTCATCGCGCTGTTTCTCGAGTAATTCCACTTCATGTGTCAGCTTTTTTCCTTTTTCCAAAAATTCATCTTTGCGTGCCGGCGTATGTTCCGGCTGTATTTCATGTGTTGTTAATTCCGCTTGTATTTCTGTCAGCTGCCCGCCGTTTGCTTTCAAATCGGCTGCCGTTTCCCGGTACTGCCGTTCTTTTTCATCCAAATCCTTTTTCAATAAATTGAGTTCATCACGCGTGACCATTTCCCCATGAGCCGCTGCTTTACCTGGATGTTCAGTACTTCCGCAGACAGGACACGCCTCCCCGTTGTGCAGGTGACCAGCCAGTACAACAGCCTGATTATTCAGCCAGGCATTTTCTTTTTCGGTATAAACCTTTTGTGCGGACTGAAAAATCTTTTCCTGTTCAGCAGCCTCTTGTTTCAAGGCAGTATTTTTTTGATCCATCTTCAAATAAGCATCCACGACCCTGTATTTTTCCCGCAAATCTGAACGCTGTTGCTGCTTTTCAGCCAGACCGCTGACTGCTTCATCCATGTCGATAATTTTTTGATCGTATTTTTCCACTGAAGCTATTTTTCGCTGCAAATCCGTCTGCACTTTTTCCAAATCGGATCCTGCTTTTTTTCCTTGCTGTGCCAGTTGGTCCAATTTATTTTTCCGCTCATCCAGTTCTTTCACCGGCTGTAAAAATCCCTGCATTCGATCAAGCTGACATCCCGTTTCTTCCCGCTCTGCTTTACGGGCATCTTCTTTCTCGAACTTCTCCTCAGCCCGGCTTCGTTTTTCTTTAGCCGATTTTGCCATTGCATCAGCCTGCTGCAATGCTTCCATCTTCTGCTTTTCATCCAGCCTCCAGTCTGCAAGCTGCTTTTCATATACTTCCAGATGACTTGCACGCTCCGCCTCTTCCAACTGCTGTTCTCTTTCCTTATAGATTGGAACCTGATTATGAAGTTTCTCCAGTTCAGCTTGTTTTTTATCCAAATCAGAAAACTGTTCATTTAGCGACTTTGCTTGATGCAATTCAGTCTGCTTATTGTCATGTTTTTGATATGCATCCTGATAAGCCTGTTTATCAGTCGCTGTTTTTTGCGTGTAATAGGCTGATTCGGTTTCCAATGCGGCAACGACCTGATTGATGTTATAATATTCCCCTTCAAGCACTTGAAAAAGTTCCGAATCTTCACGGCCGGGGAGTGCCGTATGTATGCTTTGCACAAAATGCTCACGGGTTTGATGTGCTTGTTTAAATCCCTGATCGACACGGTTTTTCCGATCGCGCAGCAGCTGATTAATCTCATTATAGCTTTCCGTTTTGAAAAGCCGGCGTAAAATCGCTTCCTTGTTTTCGGTTTGTGATGTCAGTAGTTTTCGGAATTCCCCCTGTGGCAGCATGACAATCTGCTTGAACTGATCCTGCGTCAGTCCGATAATTTCCTCCACTTTTTTATTAACCTCGGATACCATTTGCCGATCAACACAAGGAACTTCCCGGCCATCCACTATTTCATAAAACTCATAGCGTTCCCCGGTTTTAGACTTGTTGCCTTTTTTCACATGACCGAGCTGCCGGAGAATCCGATAATGTCTGCCATTTATTTCAAACTCAAGCTCAATGGAAGTGTGGGTGTCGTCTGCCGCAAAATCGCTGCGGAGCATTCGGTTATCTTCCCGGTCTGTTCCACTTGCACTTCCATATAAGGCAAAACAAATCCCATCGAAAATTGTTGTCTTTCCCGCGCCGGTATTTCCGGAAACGACAAACAGGTTATTCGGATTAAGTGCTGTAAAATCAATTGTTTCCGTCCGTTTGTATGGTCCAAATGCGGTCATCGTCAATTTTATTGGTTTCATTATTTTCCCCCTTTTCGGCTAGTTCTCTACCATTTCTTTTGCCGGAGTTGATTCGCGTTCTTCTTTTAATCGTTCCTCCAGCACTTCTTTAAAAATCGCTTCCGTTTCCGATGATGCCTCATGCCCTTTTACTTCTTTATAAAATGCATTGAATAGATCAAGATCGCTCATTTCAGTACGGCTCTTTCTGTCTGCAGATTCCGGCTGATCCGGCGAAAACATGATATTTCCGCGTTCCACATGCATGGCATTCGGATAAACCGATCGTATCCGCTCCATAGGTGACAGCACAGGTGTCTCGTCCAGCAGCCGCACAAATACATAATCATCACTGACCGGGTATGTCAAAATATTTTCCAATGTATCCTCAACACGCCGAATATCACGTCGTGGATTAAGGGTACGTTTATCCACCGTTGTGTTTCCGTCCTTATCCAATTCCACAATATG
The DNA here is from genome assembly GCF_900162695.1 of Virgibacillus siamensis. Taxonomy (NCBI): domain Bacteria; kingdom Bacillati; phylum Bacillota; class Bacilli; order Caryophanales; family Bacillaceae; genus Virgibacillus; species Virgibacillus siamensis. Next base: position 535,031 of record NZ_FUIH01000007.1, on the reverse strand, counting down.
GAACCCTTTCTTGTGATGCGCTTCTGATATCGAATATTTTAAGAGGGAGCCGGAATAACGAATGGTTCCGTTCAGCACGTGGTGTGCCTGATGCAAATGACCAAGCGCTGTATAATGAAAAGGTTCAAAAAGATGCGCATCCACATATTCCGCTCCGCCGATTGACAGCGGCCGCTCTGAATCACTCGTGTTTTCTTCCTCTTCGCCAAAAGGTGTTACAAAAGCATGTCCGATATACACATGACGTGCATTCGGGTCCATTGATTTCTGGATGTTTTCAATCGTTTTTCGTGCCGCATCGTTGTGAGACCGGATATCCGGATTATCCAATGTCGTTCGGACAACACTCGGATCACAATATGGCACCAGATGAAAATGCACTGGCCCATGTTCATCGTTCAGAATCACCGGGTCCGCATCAGCTGTATAATTGCCGACAATATGAAAGCCGTTCTCCTTCATAATCCGGCTGCCGAAGTTCAAACGGCTCGGACTGTCATGATTCCCTGCAACAGCAAGCACCGGTGTATTCAGTTTGAGCACAATCGTCTCCAGCACCTCATCCAGCAGATGCACTGCTTCCGTCGGGGGCACTGCCCGATCATACAAGTCCCCGGCAACAATCACTGCATCCGGCTTTTCTTCCTTAACAGCTTGATTAAACTGGTCCAATACATAGCGCTGATCATCGGTCATGTAAACACCTTGCACAAGCTTACCGAGATGCCAGTCTGCCGTATGAAATAACCTCATGAAAAATTCCCCTTTCCCGTACAAGTCTATCTTTCTATTATAGTATAAAATTGCAGCTTTTTGTGAGATACCGAATAATGAGCTCCATCCGTTTTGCTTCTGTATATGCTCGTTTTAATCCTTCACCTCAAAATCTAACAAAGTATCTGGCCCCCTTATTCGTTCCCCGAAGATTATATCCAGCCTTTTTCATCAAACGATATATCATATTCCTATCATTTAATTGCAAAAACTCCCTTACCTGCTTATTACTGACCTCCTCTCCAAACAGCAGGAATAAGTCCTCAAGCGCCTTTAGATATGCCGCTTTTGACGTTACGCCGCATGCCGCGCAGCTCCAGTTGGCATTCGCATAAATCATCGGCAGCGCACTACATTCCGGACAAAAAACACCGCGTAAAATATGCTCACTGTTCACATGAAACTTTTTTTAATGTTGACTCGTTTCGTCGTATGCAGCGAAACCAGCAATTCAGACAGTTGCTGGAGCTGCTGCTCTGGAAAACATATCGAGCGATGCTTCTCCGCAAATCGGATATTTTCGTCAGCAGTTGTTCTTTATGGATAACCATATTCGAAATGCTTTTGTTATTGGTTAAATTTTTAATGATTGTGCTTGGATTGCTGTAAGTGATAAGTTTTTCGATTGGGATCGCGGGGAAGTTATATTGTCTCAGTAAGCGAAGTAATCTGAAATGCTGCAGGTTTACCTGTTCAATATGGTTGCCAGGGTTCTCTTCCCTGCCATTTTCCCGGATGCGGATTGCCTGGCCAAACTCATCATAGATGACTGTGCCGGAAAATATTCTTCACTTCATTTATGAGAATCAGCTGAAGTGAGTTTATCAAATTGTCTATCTGGAAAAAGTCATTTTCATCGGGGAGCCGGATATTATGAAGAATGTGAAAGGCATGATCCTGGAGAAGACTTAAGTGGAAACCGAGTGATTTTTCGCCATTATAACCCGCCCGTAATCTTCGGGCGCTTTCATCAACATCCACTTTTTTAAAATGATGGGAATGCAATCGCCTGCTGAGAGCCTCAGTTTGCTTCAACTGAAACGGCGGCTCAATTGGCTTGACTATCAAATTGTGCACCTCCTTTATAGTCGGTTATATTATAATACGCCGCCAACACCCAAGAATCCTGCTTTTTCAACAAAATTTATATATAGAAAATTCGGGTGGTGCCAGGCACCACCCGAATTTTGTCGAATAATATTTTTAATATAGTTTGCTTGCGGTATTTTCTGCGATTTTCATTTTCATTTTTTCGGCTTCCTCGAAATTTCTTAGTGTCAGGCCGGTACAAATTAAATCAATCAAAAAGAGCTGGGTGATTTTGGCGACCAGTGATCCGCTGTTCAAGGGGCTTTCTTTTGATGAGGAAAGCAGCACTTGATCGGCAAATTGCGTCAATGGTGATTTCACATAATTGGTCAGCACAATTACCGTTGCGGCATTATCCTTGGCAATCTTTACAGAATCGATGATATCCTTTGTACTTCCGGTTAAACTGATTGCGATCACAACTGTATGTTCATTCATTGATGAGGCACGCATCACCTGGTTGTGCGGGTCTGTTACAATACTGACATTCTTGCCGATCCGCATTAACCGATTTTGCATATCCTGCCCGGCTATTCCTGAAGAACCCACTCCAAAAATAACCACATCTTCGGAGGATTCAATCGCACCTATTACAGAATCCAATGCTTCAACATCGATAATATCATACGAATCCTCTACAGCCCGCACCATACTGTTTTTAATTTTCTCAATGTAAGTGGCTTCATGATCAGCGTCAGCTGCAGCCGGCACTTCCTGAGCAAATAAAAATTTAAAATCCTGAAAACCTTTAAAACCAAGCTTTCGAAAAAAACGCAATACCGTAGCCTCTGCAACCTTGCAGCCTTCTGAAATCTCCGTTAAAGAATCATAAATGATTTTGTCTGTGTTTGAAATAATGTAGTTATATATTTTGTGTTCGGACTTTGTAAAATTTTGTTTGTTTTGCTCCATGATAATGGATGGTTTAATAACTTTCTTCGGATTTTTCACCATACAAAACATCCCCCCTTTTCTTGCAGTTATCAACAATAAGGAAATTAGCGGAGGAAATATACGCAGACTCCTGCGGGAGGAAAGGCATAGGTGAGACCCCGCAGTGCGTAAGCACGAGGAGGCTCACCAGCCGCCCGCGGAAAGCGAAGTATATTTCCGGAGCGGCTATACGCTCCACTTTCTAATTAATTGTTCAGGTCTGTCTTTGGTAAAACATTTTTGTCCCAGCCTCTTCTAACATTCCATTGACCGCATAAAATGCTTCGCGGCCCCAAGTAAATTTGCTTTATTATCGTTTTCCGCAAGCTTGACAGTTAATGACTTGCGGTGATTCGGCATCAATTTTTTCATCAAAGCTGTGTTGATTGCGCGTAACAGGAACTGCCCCTGGGCTGAAATTCCACCGCCGATAACGATTAATTCCGGGTTGAAAATATGAACGAGTGATTGAAGTCCCGTCGTCAAATCATCAATCCAGCGTTCAAAAATTTCACGGCACGGTTCATCCCCTGCTAATAGCAAATCAAAGAACTTCTTTAATTCCAGCTGATACCCCAAGCGTGTACCAATCAGTCCTTCCAACGCTGAACTGGATGCATATCTTTCAAAGCATCCATTGTTTCCGCATGTACATGATTTTCCGTTGGGATAAAGATTGATGTGTCCAATCTCTCCTGCCGAATAATTATGACCGGTGTATATTTTTCCGTCCAAGAATAAAGCACCGCCAATACCCGTGCCAATCGTTACACACAAAAAGTCTTCCGTACCAACGGCAGCACCCTGCCAATATTCACCCAGCGCCGTACAATTAACGTCATTTTCCACTTTCACCGGCAAACCTGTATGGCTGCTGACCATTTCCGCAATCGGCAAGGAAGTCAAACCGGGAATATTATCAGTCGCGAATACGACAGTTCCACTTACACTGTCAATTTGGCCGGCTGAACTGATGGAAATCCCATCTATAGTGTATTGTCTTTTCAAGATGTTAGCTATATCTGCAACTTTTCCTATGACGGATTCACCTCCAAGGTGTGCCTCCGTAGCAAAGGAATCAGTATGCAAAAACTCCCCTTCTTCATTCACTATACCATATTTTATCGAAGTGCCACCGATATCAAAAACAGCGAGTTGCATGTATTTTACTCCTTTCCAAACGTTCCAGTAAAAAGAGAAAAACCATGGCTGCGGTTTTTCTCTCTCTGCACCTTCATATCATTGATCCCAAAAATCCAATGACACGGTCTTTCTATCGTTCTGTGTTAAAAATAAGCGTTTACGATACTCCGGATTTTCGACTGGGTAATCTTCACGATAATGCGCACCGCGGCTTTCTCTTCGTTCCAGCATTGCCCGCAGCACCATCTGGGCCAACTGAATAGTATTTGCAGCTTTAAAGGCAAGTTTTCTTGTATGCTGGTTCTGTACTAATTCTGTAAAAGAAAACATGTTTGCACATTTTTGTATTTCATCGATCCCTTGTTTCAACTGCTGTTCGGATCGGACGACATTACCTTTATACCACATTATTTCCCTTACTTTATCAACAATGGCATTCGCAGATAGCTCTCCTTCATTTCCGCGTCCATCATGGGCTTTCAGTATTTGCTCCAATTGCAGGTTGCCATCATTAACAGTAAGTTCCTGCATTGGTGCGGACTGCAAATAGCGGTCACAATCAATTGCCGCGCGTTTGCCGAATACCATGCACGCTCCTGTTGAATTACCGCCGAGCCGGTTGGCACCTTCAATATTGGATGAAAGTTCACCAATAGCATATAAGCCATTTACACCCGTTCTCCCAAACGTATTGATAAACACCCCGCCATTGCTTGCATGTGCAAAAGGGGCAATTTTCACTTCATTTTCCACCAGATGAACATTCTTTCCTTTCAGCCAGTCCAAATATACGGTATAAAATTCTTCTTTATTTTCATATAGTTCATCGGCAAATATTAACGTAAAACCTTTTTCATTGTTGGAGGCAATAATATTTTTCATCATCGCGATATCAAAATACTTCGATTCAAGTGAGTGTGTGAACGGTCCATGTGTACTGCGAATTTCCAGACACGCTTTTTTGGATAAACTGTCAGGAAGTATTGGATCCAGCAGACTGTTTCCATCATCATCGACAATATCGCGGCAATACATTAATGTGTGCTCCCCGAATAACGTTTTGTACCGGGGAGCAGTAATCCCGGGAATAAACTGAATAAATTCCATGTTGACCAATTTAGCACCAGCTTCGATTGCCAGGATATGCCCCGATCCATCGACATCTGCAGGATTGAGGTTATGCTTATATATATTTCCAAAACCGCCCGAAGCCAAAATGACTGCGCTGCATTCTACAAGGACAAATTCATTTCCGTCATCAAGCAGGATTGCCCCGACAATTCTTTCATCACGTTTTATTAAGGAGACAACGACGGTTTTCTGCATCAGTGTCAAGTTGTCATAGGCACTGAAAATTGTTCTGACATTTTCACGGATTTGATCCCAGTCACTAAGCAAGTAGATATCTCTTGCATTATTTGCAAAACATGCCTTCCGTTCACCTTCCAATTTCTTGGGAAAAACACCGATATCTTCATATTCCTTCACGCCATCAGGTATTTTGTCCACATATACTTCAGCCAAATCTTCTCGATGCATCCCACAGCTAAGATCTTCTATATCCTTTAAAAATACTTGTTTATCTGCATTATCCTTTGTAACCTGTGTTCCCAATGATGCTTTTAGTGGATAAAAACTTGAACCTGATGCCAATTTTGTTTTCGTTACCATTAATATTTCACGATTCATGGCTGCCAGTTCCTTGCTTGCTTTAATACCGGAAAGCCCGCTTCCGACAACCAATACTTCTGATTTTATTTTCCTGCTGATTTCCAATTATAACCCCACCTGTAATTCCTTATCCTATATCATAGAAAGTTAATCCTTCATCTTCATCTTCAGCATTGCTTTTTCCTGAAAAGATGAGACTGAACACATATCCGAATACAAGCGATGCAATCAAGTTTATAACAGAATATGCCCATAGTGTTGTATCTGTAAAGTAAGAAACATAGATTGCAACGATGGTAGTGGCAATAAATCCAAGCAGTGCACCTTTCGCATTCGCTCTTCGTGTCATTATTCCGAGTGTAAATGTACCGCCGATGATACCCAGGATTAATCCCATCAATCCATTAAACCATTCGTATGCGGAGCTGATGTCGGTATACACAAGAACAATTGCAAAAATAATCGAGAAGATACCAACAATCCAGGAAACAACTCTGGCAATACGAGTGCTTGCATTGTCACTCAGACCAGGAGTGATTATTTTTTGAATATCAAGTGTCCAGCTTGTAGCTACACTGTTTAATCCAGTAGACAATGTTGACTGGCCAGCCGCAAATAGTGCTGCAATCAATAATCCGGAAACACCTGCAGGCAATTCACCCACGATGAAGTTTGCAAAAATCAAATCAGAATTTCCGGTTGGCATGTCACTGCCCATTTGCTGTTTATAAAACACATACAACGATGTTCCGATGAAGAAGAACAATGTGGCAGTACCAAGGGATAATACACCATTTCCAATTGTCATTTTGTTCATTTGTTTAATATCAGTAGTTGTTAAATAACGCTGTACCATATCCTGACTTGAAATATAAGAAAAGGCAGTTGACAGACCCGCACCCAGGAAAATAATAAACAAACTGTCGTTCAGGATATTTGGATCAAAAATAACTTCTTCACTAAAGAATTTATTGTCTGCTATTCCGGTTTCCAAAACTTCAGGAAGGCCGCCCTGGATGGAGAATATTAAGACAATTAATGCAAAAACTCCACCGCCAATTAATACAACGCCTTGTATAAAGTCTGTCCACAGTACGGATTTTATGCCGCCGAAAGCAGAATAAACAGTGGCGATAATACCCATAAACAGAATGATATAAACCGAATGAATACCAGTTACCGCAGATAAAGCGATGGATGGCAAATACATAATAATCGACATCCGGCCGATTTGATAAATAATAAACAATACACTGGCAATAACCCGGAGGCTTTTGCCAAATCTTTTTTCCAGGTATTCGTATGCTGTATCAAGATTTAAGTCCCGATATACCGGCAGGAAAAAATAAATCGCGGTTGGCACTGCAATGAACAATCCCAATTGTGCCACCCACAGCTGCCAGGAATCCGAATAGGAGTTTCCGGCAAGTGACAGAAAGGAAATCGGACTTAAAAGCGTTGCGAAAAGGCTTACAGAAGTGACCCACCAAGGTATGGATCCGTCACCTTTAAAAAATTCCTTTCCTTTCATTTCTTTTTTTGCTACTGCGATACCGATATACAGAATGAATAACAGATAGGCAAATAAAATAATATAATCAATTAGTTGAAAGCTTCCCATTTTTATATCCCCCTCTCGCTTAGTTCATATATTGTTCCGCAATTTGCTGCGCTTTTGCAATGCCTTTTTCCCCCAGGGATTTCATAGGCTTTCTGCAAATTCCTGCTTCAACGCCTTTTACTTTCAGCATCTCTTTAATTGTCTGGTAAAGGCCATTGTTAAGAATTGCAGCAATCATGTCGTTTGTTTCTTTTTGAATTTTCCTAGCCTCTTCAATTTGTCCTGTTTTGGCAAGATTAAAGATCTGTTTCGCACGTTGACCATTTACATTAAACGTACTTCCAATCGCTCCATCAATATTTAATACAGATGCAGAAAGAAGCATTTCATCAAAACCGGAATAAATTAATTTATCAGGAAATGCATGTCTTAATCTTTCCAGTAAGAAAAAGTCAGGTGCTGTAAATTTAACGCCAATCACTTTTTCGTTTTCAAACAGCTCCCCGAATTGCTCCAGATTCATATTTACCCCTGTTAACGCAGGAATGGAATAAATAATCAGATTATTATCCACGTTCTCTAAAATTGTATTGTAGTAATCCTTTATTTCGTCAAAGTCAAATTTATAATAAAACGGGGTAACCGCAGAAATGGCATCATAGTTGAGATCGGTTGCAAATTTCGCAAGATCGACTGCTTCATCAATATTCAGTGCACCAATTTGCCCGATAAGCTTCACACTGTCTCCTGCTTCATCTTTTACAATTTCAAAAATCCGTTTCTTCTGATCCGCGGAAATCAGAAAGTTTTCCCCTGTACTTCCATTTACATATAACCCATCGACTTCGGACACATCGATGTTATATCGTACAATTTCACGCAGACCCTTTTCGTTCACCTGTCCGTTTTCATCAAATGAGCACATCAATGCTGAATAAATACCTTTCATGTTTATCTCACCTTTCCGTATAAGTTGGTTTCTTCCAAAGCTGCTGCAAATTTTCTCGTTATAATTTGAGGACGCGTTATGGCACTCCCCACAACTACTGCATGAACTCCTGACTGGAGGGCACTTTTTGCTTTTTCCGGTGTATCAAAATTCCCTTCAGCAATCACGGGGATTGTTAGATTCCGAACCAGTTCTTCAGCGATTTGCAATGGAACTGTACCTTTGGAGTATGGTGTATAACCCGCCAATGTTGGAGCAACAATGTCCACCCCCGCCTGTTCCGCAATTTTCCCTTCTTCCAATGTTGATACATCGGCCATAAACAGTTGATTGGGATACCTTTCCTTCAATTCGGAAAAGAATTCCTGAAAACTTTGTCCATTGGGGCGTTCCTGTTTCGTCGCGTCCAATGCAATAATATCAACACCTTCGTGATACAGTGCATCCACTTCCTGTAATGTCGGCGTGATATAAACATTGCTTCCCGGAAAATCCTTTTTAACAATTCCGATAATGGGAAGATCAACTTCTTTTTTGATAGCCTGGATGTCCCTTACAGTATTTGCACGAATACCTGCAGCGCCACCCTCGTATGCCGCCAAAGCCATTTTCCCCATGATGAATGAGCTATGAAGCGGTTCATCTTCCAATGCTTGACAGGAAACTATTAACTTATTGCTAATCTTATCCAATACATTCATAGGTAATCTCCTTGCTGATGTTAATACATTTATTAATTCATAATGAAAAGCGCTTTCAACAAAGACTATAACACCCTGACATTTTACTGTCAATATAAAAATTAAAATGATAGTTAACAATCATTTTTACGAAAAAGAAAATTCGGGCTGTGCCAGACACTACCCGAATTTTGTCAAAAAATAGTTTGCTGTTGTTTATCTAGGATACTTTTTTGGATTGGTTTGTTTCTTTTTTTAATATATGAATAAATGCTTCGGCTCGTTCTGTTGGTGCTTTTGTGACAAGACTGATGCCGATAAATATTGCTGTTGATACGAGCAGTCCCCAAATACCTGCAGCGAGTCCCAATGGTTTAATACCGGTAAATTCAATGGCAAGAACGAGCAATGCACCGATCGTGACACTTGAAATTACCCCTGCAGCAGTCCCGCGCCGCCAGAAAAATGTTCCAACAATTGATGGGACAACAACAATCAATCCCGATGAAGCAGCAACAGACAACACTGCTATCAGATTTAACTGCAGTTCCGCAAAGGCAAACGCCAGCACAGCGATGACCGGAATTACAAACTTGGCCACTTTTAGCTGCTGTGCATCATCCGGCTGTTTTTTCGTATTGCCGTATACATCACGCCCAAACATCGAAGCCAATGTCAGCATGATCGAATCAATTGTGGAAACTGCCGCAGCCAAAATCCCGACCATCACAATAACACCCAGCACCGGCGGCACAAGATCAGATGAAAGCAGTTTTGGTGTTGCCAAATCTGCTGTCGACAAATCCGGAAACATTTGCAATGCGGAAAATCCCCACAATACAGACACAAACGTATAAATAAATCCAAAAACGAGGAAGCCAATCAGCATCTGCCGCAACCCTTTCAATGAGGCAGGCATAAATAACCGCTGACTCACCTGTGGATTGGACAGACTGAAAAAGAACCATGGAAGTGTCAGCCCGAGAAACGTGGTAAAGCTGAAATAGCCGTTTCCCGGCACTGCGAGTGATTCCGGATGGTTTGCCTGCAGATTATCAAAGAACTGCCCGAAACCGCCGAGTCCCTGAATGACGAGCAGCACGACGACTGTTGATGTAATAATCATAATGATGGCCTGCAGCGAATCCGTCCAGACGACCGAGCGAATTCCCGCCGCAAAGGAAAACAGGATCGCCAGCACCGTTGCAATGACGACCCCGACCGTAAACGGGATCGTATTACCAGTAATCCCCTGTAACAGATATCCCACCCCGGCAAGCTGGACAGCACAGTATGGAATCAGGAACAGACAACTGACAAGTGAAATAGCAGCAGCTGCCTTTTTGCTTCCATAGCGTCCGCCTACCATTTCTGATGGTGACACATAGCCATATTTTTTTCCGGCCATCCAAAAACGCGGCCCGAAAAGCGCAACAAGTGACACACCTGTAAAGTAAACAATCTCAAACCCGAGGGCACCGACACCGCCGGTATACGTGAGTCCTGCCAGACCAACCATCATAAATGCGCTGTACGTTGTCGCGCTGTAACTGAGCGCTGACAATATGCCATTCATATTACGTCCGCCAAGGAAAAAGCCGGACATATCCGATCGATTGCCCCGTCTTGACAACAGTGCAACGGATACTGCCAATACTATATAAAGTATAATTCCCCAGATTACCAGATTAGTAGTCAACTTACTCCCCCCAATTTTTCGTGACCATGATGTTAGCCAAAATAATTAAAATCCCAATCATCCCCCAGAGTAGAAAGCTGCCATACCAAGCTTTTGTACCGGAAAGAATTGTATATGGAAGGAGGTACGCCAATAAAATCAACACCGCAATCAGCACACCCCAGCCAAAGGTCGATTTCTTTTTTATCATATAAATGCTCCTCTTCTGCACATATTTTTACATATGTCTTTACACACATATATATAGTTACATATTCGTAACAGCAATTCAAGAACTTTTTTATGAATCAACACAGCGTTTTGCTATAATAGAGACAATGAATAAAGTGGAAAGAAGGTGCGTCCAATGGCGGATGAGAATAAGATACTTGGTGAAGAGCGGAGAAATATGATTTTGACATGGCTTAAGGATGCTGAAAAACCATTATCCGGCAAAATTTTGGCAGAAAAAACAAATGTAAGCAGACAAGTGATTGTACAGGATGTTTCCCTTTTGAAGGCAAAAGGTGAGCCAATCGTGGCAACAGCACGCGGTTATGTGTATTTCACCGAAAATGGACAAACAGCAAAATTCACGCGCACAATTGTGGTCAATCACCGGCTGGAAGATACCGCACTTGAGTTGAATACACTTGTGGATCATGGTGTGAAGGTTAAAAATGTAATGGTTGAACACCCGATTTATGGAGATTTAACAGGCTCGCTGATGATCAAAAGCCGCATGGATGTCGATGCATTTTTACATAAACTGAAACAAACGGAGGCGTCGTTATTATCCAGACTCACAGATGGCGTGCACCTGCACGCGATTGAGGCAGACACAGAGGAACAGCTGGACAAAGCGTGCCAGGTGTTGCGAGTGGAAGGGATTTTGCTGGAGTCGTAAGGGGAGCGGTAGAATTTATAAATTTCTACCCCATTTCCGCGCATACTTGCAAATTCGCGCAAAAAATACGGAAATCGCGCACATCTAAAGCAAAACCGCGCATAAATGCTAAATGTTAGGGCAGCTCACTCCCAGATTCTTCTTACTGTTGTAAGTCTGGTCCCGGAAAATGTCAGTTGATAAATATCCGGCATAGCAAGATTCTGCCAAAACTCGTAATCGTATTGATCATTAAAATAGTTCATGATTAACACCATGATGTTACCGTGTGTACCGATCACAACATTCTCACCATTGTGCTTGTTCAACAGGTCAAGTGTAGCGCGAACTCCCCTTTTTTGGGCGAGTGTGTTGGATTCTCCGCCCTGCCAGTGAAATTCCGGGTTCCGCCACAATTTTTCAACAGCGCTCGAAAAATCGCTGACAGGAACTTCAGCTACCCGGCGTTCCCTGAAGGCAGGTTCAATCCGTATTTCTTTTTGAAGGCGGGCAGCGATTCCCTCAACCGTTTGGATTGCTCGTTTATACGGGCTGGCGAATACACAGTCAATCTGTTTTTTTTCCAGTAAACCGGTTACAGCCGATACATCTGAAAAACCCCGCTCCGACAGTGGCCGGCCGTATTCATCAGGTGTATATACCGAATGTGCATGTCGCACAAAATATAAGTTTGTCGTCATTACTTTCATCCTCCCCTGTATAGCATACTATAAGGAGACAGATGGAGAAATGAATTTTTTTCCTGCTACTCCAAAACCCTTGCCATCGGTTCAAATATCCAGTCAATCAGTTCAGTCGGCCCAGGCAATTTCGGGAAATACATTAGAAGCACGGACAGAACGAACCCACACAGCATTAATACAATATAAGAACGTTTTTCTTTGTGCTGATCTTTGGCTATCTTGGGCCACGTATAGAGTGTCACTAGAACCGTGACTACAATGATTCCAAAAAGAATCACAAGTTTCATTTGCCGATCACCTCATCCGGCGGCACTCCTTCCGGCGCTGTGGATCGCCCTGGCCGCTTAATATCGACGTTGCATTGAATAACCACTTGGACTTCCGGAAATTTCTCCTCCCAATTTCCCTCTACTTTTTTCCACTTTTTAGGGTAATGACGATGAAATGCGTCAGAAAAAGTGAACACATCGGCCTTCATCTCTTTTTGCACTTTTTTAAGTACAAGCCGAATTCGTTCTTCAATAGCTTGTGCAAGTTGCTTTTCCAGCTTATTTACAATGTCAGGATTCATTAAATCAAGCTTCGTTTCATTTTCCACGGCATCATCCAATGATTTAATCTGCGCAATTATTTTCCATTTGCCGTTTTCTATCTTTGGAATTAGCTTTGTTGTGGACCGGAGCAGATGAAACGAAATATTGCCTTTTACGCCTTTTGGCTGGATGGTTACGGAAGCGGTATCAACCGCATCCCGCAGCCACAGAATCCCTCTGGTCAATTTATCATCAATCTGACCAACCATTTTAGCATTGTTAAAAATAGCAGTACCGCTTATGCGGAGTCCCTCTGTCCCAAGTGGTTCAGGGATAACTTCCACAATCGGCAACGCTGTGGAAGTTGCTTTTCCTTGCAGCATATTGAGCAAGTCCTTCGTAGTCACACTCATGCCAACTTTAATTTTCGATATTTCACGCATAACCTCTGAAGAACTCCGCTCCAGAGCAGGCATAACCTTTAAAACATCGGTAACATTATTAGTGGTCATAAATGTAAATGCACGCAGCCTTGGGAATGGATGCCGTGCGAAAAAATCAATGTGTTTTCGAATACCTTGCTCAGCCATTTTCGGACCAATAATAACAGCCCGATTATGGCCCCAGAAAAGCTTTCTGGGCACTTGTTCCTGCAGTTTGGATTTTGCATCGAAAATTGTTTTGCCAACCGCCTCTCTTACGGTCGCCAAATTACCGGAAGTTTGTCCGCCGCTGCTCCCGCCGGTGCTGCTTCCACTAGCCTTGGGATTGATAATTTGTACGGAAAGCAGAATATTACCGTCTTCGGTTTTATCAAGACCAGTTCCGGCTACAATAGCCAGATCATTGACTTCGGTCCGGTCCCAGCACCCGGAAAGCAAGAAAATCAACAAAAAGGCAATACAGATTTGCTTCATTTTCCTGCATCTCCTTTAGCTCTTTTTTTCCATATACAGGCAACTATTAACAGTAATACAGGAACCAGCAGCTGAACGAAAAATGAATAAATCGTCCAGCTGGTACTTATAAAATGCGTAAGCTCCTGTAAATTTTCTGCTGACCAAATATTCATGATAACAAGAAGAAAACCGATTGGAAAAACAATCGGCCGGTAATCCGATAAACCCAGCCACTGTGCTGTCCCAAGCACAATCGCATAGTAGAAAACGGAAACTTTAACAAATGTACCTGCTACCCAAATTGCCATTACAATTGACTCGAGATGCTGCAGAAATTCAGCGATACTTATGTAGCGGACAGCGTTCATAAATGGATAGGTAAAGGTAGAGGTCAGGTTACCGAATAAAGCCAATGAAATAAAATTGACAACTGTTAGCGTAAGCATAACAAGAAGGACAGTAATCATGCCCCATTTCATCGGTTTTTCCCCTTTTCCCAGAAGCGGCAGCAAAAATGCCAGCAGAAAAAATTCCGCAAACCAGCCACCCGGTACGATACTCCCCATTACAGAAGGCATGATCCCATTTTCCATTATGGGAAATATATTCCGTGGTTCCAATGTTGGAATAAGTAATACAATGATGAAAAGAAATAGTATTACAACTACAGGGACAAAAATTTGTGCGCTTCTTGCCATAACTTCAATTCCGCCCTGAACAGCCATTCCACAGACTAAAACAATACTTGCATTTACAATCATTTGTGGTGTAGTAGGCAAGAAATTTCCCACTACAAATTCGCTGTATTCCCTGATTATGACCCCATTTGTTTGTAAATAAAAAAATAAAATAATGAACCCTATCAATTTTCCCGGAATCCGTCCGATAATTTCGCCGCTATATTGGATAACCGTCTCCCCGGGAAACCGTTTATTCAGCTGGCAGGCAATATAAACAGCCATAAACCCTGCCAGCGAAGCCCAGATTGGAGACATCCACATATCATGTCTAGCAAACTTGCCGGAAATAGCAGGCACAAGCAAAATTGCTGTTGCCATTATTGCCGGATACATTAGAATGGCCATCTGGACGCCACTGATTCTTCCCTTTTCAATCATTTGTGTCAACTCGCTTTATGCTTATTTTTCACCGCCGCGGGACGGATCCGGCTTTTGATTCGGGGACTGCCGAAATTCGTTATATTCCCCGGTAAAATGCGGCCGTCTATCCAGTTTCCACCAAGGTGCCCGAACGAGGACATCCTTCATGCCATGCTTCTTCATTGGAGCCATCGGACTTAGATATGGCACCCCAAACGAACGAAGTGTTGACAGATGAACGATAATTAGAATGACGCCTAACATGATCCCCAGCAGGCCGAATGTCCCCGCGAGTAATATCATCGGAAACCGAAGCATACGAAAGGAACTGGATGCTGCATACCTCGGAATCGTAAACGAAGCAATCCCTGTAATTGCAACAACAATGACCATTGGCGCCGAAACAATCCCCGCCGAAACAGCGGCATCACCAATAACAAGTGCACCAACAATGCTGACTGCGGAACCAACTTGTTTCGGGAGCCGCAAGCCCGCCTCCCGAAGTGCCTCAAATGTAATTTCCATAATCAGCACTTCAATCAAAGCAGGAAATGGCACCTGTTCCCGTGATGCGGCCATACTTATCAACAGCGACGTAGGCACCATCTCCTGGTGATAGGTCAGAATCGCGACATACAAGGATGGCAGCAGCAACGATATAACCAGAAACAAATAGCGCAGCCAGCGTATAGCTGTACTAATCATAAAACGATTGTAATAATCCTCACTTGCCTGCAGTAATGAATAAAGTGTTATCGGAACAATTATGACAAACGGCGTCCCATCCACCAAAATAGCAACACGGCCTTCCAAAAGGTTCGCGGAAACCACATCCGGCCGTTCCGTTACAAGGACCTGCGGGAATGGTGAATACGGGTAATCCTCAATAAATTCTTCAACAATACCGCTTTCAAGTACCCCATCGATATCGATTCTTTTTAATCTGTTTTCCACTTCCTCGATTAATGTTTTGTCAACGAGACCTTCAACATACGAAATTAACAGCGTTGTTTTCGTATATTCGCCTAATTGCAATGATTTCATTTTCAATTTGGGACTGCGAATTCTTCGTCGGATCAAGGAGGTATTAACAGAAATCGTTTCTATAAATCCTTCACGGGGACCTCTAATCACCTGCTCAGCTTCCGGCTCATCAATTGCCCGTTTGTCCCATTTGGAAAGCGCCGGCGCAAATGCCTTTTTGCTCTTGTCCACGATGATAACCGGATTACCGGAAGAAATTTCTTTCAGACAATCCGTAACTGTTTTTAATTCTTTGACACTGGAAACCGCAACATGTTGTTGGATAAGTTCAGTCGCTTGGATATCTGTTTTATCGGTTGTTTGCATAAGTGGTGAAAGAACACTGTCATCGATTTCATTTGTATTGGACATACCATCAATATAAACAAGTAAAGCTTCCCTGACTCCTCCTATGTAAAACTGCCGAAAGATTGCATCGGAACAATTACTGTAACTGTCACGAAGTTTTTGTTCATTCGATGAAAGCTGTTCAGCCAGCTGGTCTGTGCCAGTCACATTCTGTGATGACTTCGGGGTGCTTTTCGAATTTGTACTGGCCCCTGCCTTGTCTGCTATTGCCGGGGTGTGGCCTGTTTTATTAGATACAGATTCACTATCCGATTTCAATGATTTCCGCCGTTTTGCCATATCCAACAACGACTTCGGCTTTTTATGCTTCATCCAAGACCACCCCCGCCCATTCAAAAATTGTCATTCCATTAGTGTGTGTTTTATTGGAGCAAATATGTACTTTTATAACTGCATAAAAAAACTGCACTCCACGAATGAAGAGTCCAGTCCTTCCGCAATCATCAAAAGATAAATACATTGTTCTATTGTATTTTTATTGATTTGTCCGTTGTAAAAAGTTGTTCATCAGGCGCGGCAATGATATCAGAATCGGCGGGTCATCAAGTCGTGGAGACCGCAGTGTAATATCGAGAAACGGAACCGGCAGATTCGGCTTTACAATCAGAGGACCGTTTGCTTTATACCTTAATGTCCGATGTGGAAGCAAAAAGTCAATGGGCTGCATATCCCATGTGACGGAGGTCGCCATCAGATAGTAAGTTCCCGGCTTCACATTGGAAAAGGAAAAATTCCCGAGCGAAAACAGCAGCGTACCATAAAGCGGCATCCCTTCAGGAATCGGCTTCGGAAATAAACCAATCAGGACAAAACCATCAAACGGCGCTTCCCCTCGAATAATCCCTTTTACTTCAACCTTGCGCTGAACATCATGAAGGAGCAAACGGCTTTTATTGAGCTGTTTCAATGCAAAAAAATCTTCCCCTGCCTGCTGCCTGGAATGTCTGAATTGGGACGGGGATAATCCGACACGCTTAGTAAAACGGGTAGTGAAAGTTCCAAGACTTTGCTGACCAATCTCCATTCCAATATCACGGACACTCAGATTAGTATTGATCAGCAAGTCTTTTGCCTTCTGCAACCGGACAGAAGCGACATAATACTGCGGTGTCAGCCCGGTTCGCTCCTTAAAAATACGGGTGAAATGATATGGACTGTAAGCAGCCTCGCGAGCCAGCCCCGAAAGTGAAATCGGCTCGTACAGATTCTGATGAATAAAGCTGATTACTTCATCTATTTCAGGATAGTTGCCGGACATTTATACCGCAACCGCCTTTCAGTGGATTTTAATAGAGGCAATCAATTGGTCTACCTTTATATTCTACTAATATTTCATAATTCCTTTTCCAAAATTACAATTTCTGTTTGGAAAAAAAGAGGGCTGGGACAAAAGCGCATTATCCAAAGAAAATTCCGAACAACTAATTGGAAATGAAGCGTATAGCCGCTCCGGAAATATACTTCGCTTTCCGCGGGCAGCTGCTGAGCCTCCTCGTGCTTGCGCACTGCGGGGTCTCACCTAGGCTTTTCCTCCCGCAGGAGTCTCCGTATATTTCCTACGCTAAATCCCTAATCGTTCGTCTTTTGAATTACACGTTTTGTTATGTCCCAGCCCCATAAAGGAGGTTATTTTGTAATTCCGACTTCATCAAATCCTTCAATGCATGCTTGTACCTCGGTGCTGTTCGCGCCATAAAGGTCAGTGGCGGATTGCACGACTGCACGTCTGGCATCACTAAAATTGGATGTCGGAGTTAAATAGTGTACCAATGCACGGTAATAGATTTGACCGAGCTTGTCCTTTCCGATTTCCGTTCCAATCAGATATGCAGCATGATTGAAAATGGAGGAGTTGATGTGTACGCCTCCGTTATCCAATGCAAGCGGCAAATCATAAAACTGATCCATATGGGACGGATATGTGCCGCTGCCGTCTCCATATGGCACATAGTCTGCCGAAACTTTATATTTGTTTGGATTGCTAAGGCTTCTTAGAGATGTTCTTCCTGATGCCACTGCTTCATCCCCCATAATTTCCTCGCCGACCTCCCAGTCTTCTTTGTCCACCAGTGCGCCGAATATATCAGAGAACGACTCATTCAAAGCACCGGATTGATTACGGTAATGCAATCCGGCAGTATGCGTAGTGACTCCGTGTGTCATCTCATGGGCTGCAACATCCAAACCGGCGGAAAGCGGAATGAAAAAGTCCCCATCACCATCTCCGTATGTCATTTGTTTACCATTCCAGAAAGCATTGTTGAAATTTTTACCGAAATGAACGGTTGAAATGATTGCCATGCCTTCTCCGTCAATAGAGTTCCGATTATGTTCTTCCATATAATACTCGTAAACTTTTTCAGAGTTGTAGTGCGCATCTACTGCGGCACGATCATATTTGTCATGAAATGCAGCGTCTTTATCGGAATATAATTCACCTGGAAATTGACCACTCCATTGATTGTTAAAATCATACGTCCGAATGCCGTCAAGATTTTCATGTGAAATATCATTCAGGAAGAATAGAGTGCCCACCCCATCATCAGGAATATTTTTATGGGAAATATGAAGGTTTCGGTGTTCTACCAGCACGCCAAATCCGGATCCTGAAGCCTTCTTGTATTGTCCTAAATCCATGATTGTATTTACTTTATCAATTACGTTGCCGTTTTTTGCATTAACGTAAACATACCAGTTTCCCGGGTTTTTCCCGAGAAAATTCACGTTTGTTTTATACGCCAAATAGTTTTTACCCTTGTAAGGATACACCACAAGCTTAACTGTTGGATCATATGGAAGTGCACTTGGGGCGGACACGGATTTCTTTGCTGTATCCAATGCTTGGTCTTTTGATATGGATGGTTTAACAGATATGTCATCATGCCTGGCCGCACGGTTGTAATAGCCATTTAACGTGTTAACCTGGCCATCTTTTCCATAGTGGACAATAACTTCACTGCCTTCTACAGGAACACCGTTGATGGTTTGCTGCAGTGTTACATGTTTCATGCCGAGCTTGTCCTTTTTCGTTTCTTTTACATTAAAATTGGAGTTTTTCATGTTGAGGGTTTTTTTGTTGCTGTCTAAGAGGAATCGTGCATCGGTTTGGCCGTTATTTTGCAAGTCCTTTGCTGTTACAAATACAGGTACATTCAGTTGATTTGCCTTAAGCTTCTGAACCTGCTGCTCTGTTTGTTTGACACCAGTTACGGTTGCTCCATGTGCGGAAGTACCGACCGGAGTCGTGATCATAGCAGCTGTAAGTACCATTGGGATGACCCATTTCTTCTTCATAAAAAAAATCCCCTCCTTAAATCGTTTGATTTCGATTATATACGAAAAAGATGGATAATTGTAGATATAATTCGACCTATTTCTTATATTTGGAAAAATAGTCAGTATGTAACGTTATTGCTGTTTGCCGGGACCTTTTTACCTAATCTTTGGCATAAAAAAGCTGAATTCACTGGGATGAGTTCAGCTTTTTTTAACAGTATCAAATGGCTGGTATTACCGGTCAAACAACTGCACAAATCGACTTTCCTCCGTTAAGCACCTTCATTACTTCATTTGCAATCAGCATGGCTGTTCGGGATTGTGCTTCATCCGTCGATCCGGCAATATGCGGAGAAAGAGAAATAGATTCCACTTTGGCGAGCGGTGAATCTTTCTGAACCGGTTCTGTTTCCAGGACATCGAGATAAGCACCGGCAAGATTTTCTGATTGCACCGCTTCGGCAAGATCCTGTTCGTGAACAATTCCACCTCTTGCTGAATTGATAATATAGGCATGCGCCTTCATCTGCTTCAAATTATCTTTGTTAATCATATGCTGTGTCGCTTTTGTTTTTGGGACATGAATTGAAACAAAATCCGATTCTGCGAGTAGTTTATTGAGCTCATCAACCGGACGAACCCCGGTTTCCGCCAGTACATGATCAAAGGGAGCAACAAACGGATCGTAGCCAATAACATGCATCCCAAATGCGTTTGCCCTTTTTGCCACACGGTTGGCGATTTCCCCCATTCCGACAAGTCCAAGCGTTTTTCCGTTCAATTCATATCCGGTAAATCGTTTCCGGTTCCAATTACCTTTACGTACATCGGCATCCGCTGCATTCAAAGGACGGGATGCATCCAGCATCGAAGCCATCACATACTCGGCAACAGATGTGGCGTTTGCATTTTTGGCTATAATGACTGGCAAATTTCTTTCTTTTGCGGCTTGCAGATCAATATTATCCACACCCACTCCAAGCCTCCCAATAACTTTAGTGTTTTTAGCGGCATCAAGCAATTCCGGATCGACCTTCGTTTCATTCCGGACAATGAGCGCATCATAATTGGGTACCAGTTCAAGCAGTTCCTCTCTTTTCCGTGCCAACTCCTTATCATAATCCACAGTATAACCATTCCGTTCCAGCTCTTCCATACCATCTTTCCACATTAATTCCGTAACAAGCACCTTCATGATTCTTCACTCCTTCTCCAATGATCAGGGTATCTATATTTGTTGTACCTGATTTATCCGTGAAGTAAACGGATGATGACTTAATGAATTTATATGCAAAAGAGGAAGGAAATAAAACAGAGCCGCATCGGGATGATGCGGCTCTGTTTTTCCGTCTTCTATTTTGCCTGCTTCATGTCCGTTTGATTATTTTTCAAAAACATGTAGAAAGATGAACCAAAAATAATGATGTAGCCGATGACACTAATCAAGGTCGGAATTTGTCCGAACAGAACAATACTCAATAAAGCGGAATAAACAACGGTCGAATAAAAGAAAATTGAAATTTCGTTGGCCGGTGCGAACTTATATGCAAGCGTAATCCCAAATTGACCTGCAGTGGCACAAGCTCCAGCCAGTATAAGATAAATCCATTGCTGCACACTCATCGGTTCATAAAAAACGATGGTGAATGGCAGCAGCACCACGGTTGCAAAAAAGGAAAAATAAAACACGACGGTATAATATTTTTCCTTGTTTCCCAACACCCGCAGAAATGTATATGCACCTGCAGCAAACACCGCCCCAAGCACACCTATTATATATGGGTATATATCCACGGAAAATTCAGGCTGAATAATGAATAATGCGCCGATAAACGCCACAATAACAGCCATAACCTGGAACCGGCGGGCAACCTCATTCAGGAAAATCGCCGAAAATATAATCAGGATGAACGGACTGAGTTTGTTAAGCATCTCGGCATCTGACAACACCAACCGGTCGATGGCATAAAAATTCAGCACAATCCCGACAGTGCCAAGTGCCGAACGTGCAAGTAAAAGTTTTTGATTTTCTTTTTTCCCGAAAACTCTTTCTTTATGATAAAGCACGAATCCCAATGTAATAATTGCAGCTACGATATTTCGAAAAAAGGCTTTTTGCGAAGTCGGCAAATCACCGCTCAGCTTCACGAATGCCCCCATCAATGAAAAGCCCAGCGCCGAAACCAACAATAACAAAATGCCCTTGTTGCGATCAGACATCTGTTGTTCCTCCTATTGCCCTACATATTCACCTAAACAATGCTAATATAAAATAAAAATAATAGAAAGGGATTTGTTTCGTTTTGAAAATAGGTACAGGCAATATGCACTCCAACCAGGAGCCTATTTAATTTATTCAAAAAAGTGGTACGATAATGAAAGACCTTGAAAGGAGATTTCCTCGTGATGAAACGGATCATCCTTATATTGATCAGCTTGCTCATTTTAGTCATGATTGCCGGTTGTCAAAACCAGCAAGAAAAAAAGACAACTGAAGAACAACCCGAAAAAGAAACAGTGGAAAAACAAAAAAAGGAAGCACCAGATGAAACCAAGGCGAAACCGAATAAATCAAATCCGGTTAAACGAGTTGCAACAACAGGCGTTCCAATAAAAGAAGCCGATAAGCGTAAAAACTACTTTGGTGTCATCGTCGAGAATTCAGTGGATGCAAGGCCGCACACAGGTCTTGTGAATGCGGATGTTGTATATGAAATGGAAGTGGAATACAACATCACCCGTTTCCTCGCACTTTTTCACAGTGACATACCGGAAAAAATCGGCCCGGTCCGGAGCGCCAGACATTACTTTCTGCCAATATTTCAATCATGGAATGCACCTTTTATTCACTATGGAGGCACTATTTTTGCCTATAACAATTTAAAAAGGAAAGATCTCACCCATTTGGACGGAATCGGCAATGGGAATACGTATTTCGAACGCGATAATAGCAGAGCAGCACCCCATAATGCATATTTGATTACCGACAGGCTTCCGGACCTTAAACAGAAACCGCGGAACCCACACTTTGAATACACAGATAAGGTTTCCGGATTCGACGAAAACGTATCAAAAATAACGATTAATTATTCCGACCCTAACAACGTACACACTTCGTATCAATATGATAAAAAAGCAAAAGTTTATCGTCGTATTCTCGAAAATAAACCGCATACAGACAGGGTAACAGGAACACAGATTAAAACGAAAAATTTGTTTATCTTATATGCAAAACATCGTGATATGGCAACAGACGGCGGCTATATTCACATCAACTTTAATACAAAAGGCGAACTGGATTACTATGTAAATGAAAAGAAAATCAATGGCAAATGGAAAAATATTAAAGGGAATATTGTTTTCTTTGATGGTATAGGACACAAGATAAAAGCCTTGCCAGGCAAGACATGGATTCAGGTTGTTGATAAACAGAGAAAATCGATTGTTGAGGAGAAAGGTAGATAATCAATTTGAAAAAGGATTTGTCTGAATGCCAGTTTGGATTATAAAATATTGATAAGCGACAATACATTTTCAAATAGATGCGGGGGTAATGATGATTTATATTCCAAAACACTTTGAAATCGACGATGAAGAAGTGATTTTTAAGATAATGGAGGAAAACAGCTTTGCTGCACTATTTTCCCAACATCAGGGGCAACCGTATGCGACCCACCTTCCTTTAACTTTGGATAGAGAAGAAAGATATTTGTACGGTCACTTTGCAAAACCAAATAAGCAGTGGCAAGATATAGAGGACCAGGAGGTACTTGCCGTTTTTCAGGGGCCGCATTGTTATATCTCGTCCTCCTGGTATGAAACAAATAAAGCTGTACCAACATGGAATTATGTAGCTGCTCATGTACAAGGACGGGTCGAGATAATAGACAGAGCAGAATTGATGGATTCCCTGCATCAAATGGTATTGAAATATGAAGATACAGATAGTTCCTATCAATGGGACGAATTGGATACTCATTTTTTAGAAGGACAGGCAAAAGGCATTATTGGCTTCAAAATCAAGATTGATAAAATCGAAGGAAAGGCAAAGTTGAGTCAAAATCATTCCGCTGAGCGATTAAAGCTTGTTATTGCGCAACTCGAACAATCCACAAGTGAGGGTGAGAAAAAAATTGCATCTTATATGAAAACCATTCTTGAAAAGAAAGCTTATGACAATAATCTTTAAAAGCGAGGAATATGTATGCGTTTTGAAACAAAAGCCATTCACTCTGGGCGTTCAATTGACAAATCAACCAGCTCTGTTACCATGCCCATCCATCCTTCTACCACGTTTGAACGTGAGGCAGATGGTTCTTACCCAAATGATTTCGTATATAGCCGTGAAAATAATCCTAACCGCCGTGCTCTCGAGGACTGCCTGACTTCGCTTGAGGATGGGCATGATTGTGTCACTTTCACGTCGGGAATGGCAGCAATTATATCATTAATTGAAGCTCTTCCTTCTGAAAAACCGCGCCGGGTGATTATGCCAAGAAAAAGTAAGGCATATTAAATTGTTATACAGTGCAAAAGTAAGATATACAATCCCGCCTGGTTCACAAAAACTTTCTTTTCTCCCTGAAGTTTTGAAGTCGTTTTTTACATCGCTCAATGTTCTTATGGTGATCCACCCATTCTGTTATGGTATGGCCACGCTTTTCTAAGTTTTGTAGTTCTTCCTTTGCCTTATAGAGGTCCTCTTTTAAGTAATCGATTGTTTTTTTCATTTAAGTACCCCCTAGCCTTCTTTCTAACATTATTTTACGTTGGAATAACCTTCATTACTCACCACCTCAATTACTATTAATTTCTACAACCTTATAAATAATCCTTGTCAAAATCAAAATTTCCTTTCCACAAATACAGAAATAAGGACACTTTTTATTCCAGATGTGTGTCCTTTTGCCTAAATCAGCCCAATAAAAAAACGCCAGAACGTTGATTTAACAACGTTCTGACGTCAGTTAGTGATTCCGATTGGGCTCGAACCAACGACCTCATGCCTGTCAAGCATGCGCTCTCCCAGCTGAGCTACGGAATCGTATAAAGTATTTATCGAACAATAAATAGTATAATCGACAAACTCAGATGGCGTCAAGCCTTTTTTAGGTGCCTGGCACCACCCGAATGTTATCAAATTATATTCGGCTTATTGTTACTTTAGAATTTTTAATAACTCGTATTTGTAGCTAAGATACCGGTAATTCTGCTTTTGATACATTTCACGCGGTGTGTCTTCACCGTCTGCTATCAGGATGATGCTTGAATCCTGGTAACGATCCATGGCAAACCACTGCAGTTGTGAACCGATTCCTTTCCGTTGAAATTCATCCCGTACATCGAGATTTTCAATTTCCACTGCCTTATCACCAGCATAAATATTCATTGTGCCTGCGGGAGCATCATGATAGTATGCTATGATTTGCACATATTGCTTATCCGCGAACTGCCGCTTGTTCATGTCCACCTTCTGCTTAGCAAATGATTCACCAAATTCCATATCAGTTTCATATTGCAGCTTCAGGTAATCATCCAGCGTTATGTCAGTTACTTCTTCGACTTGTATGTCATGATTTTCCGGCACTTCCGGAAATTGTTTCGGATCAATTCCATACAATTCCATGTACCCGATGTCATAGTTATTGTTAATGATGTATTCCAGCAATTCACCAGCCGGTTTCGCATTATCCGCAAAATAAAAGCGAAGATGGTACTGGTTATGATCGCTGTGAAAATTTCTCAGAAATGATTCTGTCTGTTTAAATTCATTCAACGTTGGCATTCGCCTGAATTCAATAAAATTGCTGTCAAACCGTATAGGCATCTCCGGATAATGATATTGCTCATATAGTTCATTTTCTGTTATTAAATGACCAATCGTGTCCGTATCTTTAAATGTAAACTTCCCCACAATTATCCCCCCGCTATATTTCTGTATATAGTTTTACTATATAGATAGCGCTAAGTATTTTCAATAACCCCCCTCCCATGCCTACAGGTGGCACCTCCCCGATTTGGTCAGATATGGAATATTTATTTCTGCACTCGAAATAAATGTTTGGATTATTTGGGACTTTGCGATTATAATGATAGTCAATTCGTTTTTTGCTTATGGGGGGCGAGCGTGTTGCGGAATGTTCTTTCTTTTTTAAAACCGTATAAGCTTCCGATTGTTGTTGCATACAGCTTGATGCTTATTGAGCTGCTGGTGGAACTGCTTCTTCCCTTTTTCCTAGGGAAGATGATCAATCAGGGGGTTTTACATAAAGATCTTGATAACATTGTCATGTGGGGTTCAATCATGATTGCGATGGCGTTTACGGCGTTCATCGCCGGGATTTTCAATTCCTTTTTCGCCTCCCATACAACGTTCGGGTTTTCGTATGATGTGCGGGAGAAATTATTTGAAAAAATTCAGGGCTTTTCATTTGCGGATTTGAACCTGTACCCTGCTTCCGGACTTGTTACCCGGTTTTCCAACGATATCAGGCAGCTGCAGAACCTGATTTTCATGGGACTCCGAATTATGATGAAGGCTCCGCTTTTGATCATTGGCGGTGTCATTATGGCGTTCATCGTCGATTATCAGCTCGCCATTATTTTTCTGGTTACGGTCCCGCTCCTGGTCGGGTTTCTGCTCTGGGTTCTGAAAGTGGCAAGCCGGATGTTCAATAAAGTCCAGCGAAATGTCGATAATGTGAATCAGGTCATGCAGGAAAACCTTGCCGGCATGCGGCTGATTAAAGCATTTGTGCGCCGAAACCATGAGTCGAAACGTTTTTCCGATGCAAATGAAGGGCTCGCGCTTATTACTAGGAAAACGTTCCGGTTCATTGAAACAACCATGCCGATACTGTTATTTGTCATGAATTTAAGCCTGATTTTTATTCTTTGGTACGGAAACAGCCTGGCCATTGCCGGCGAAACTTCTGTCGGGGATGTAGTGGCAATCGTCAATTACGCATTACGGGTTGCGATGGCGATTTCCATGCTGACGTTTATTATTTTAGCATTTTCCCGTGCGCGTGCATCGGCTGAACGTCTTGATGAAATACTGCAAGTAAAAAGTGATCTGGTTGATTTTACGGAAAACACGGGAAAAAGCTCATCCATCAATGGAAAAGTCACCTTTTCACATGTAGGCTTTTCCTATCCGCAGTCAACTAAACGTGCACTTGAAAATATTGATTTCACAGTTAATGCCGGAGAAAAACTGGCCATCATTGGTGCGACCGGTTCCGGAAAGACATCACTCTTTCAGCTTATTCCACGTCTGTATAAGGCCCAAAAAGGGAAAATTTATCTGGATGATAAACCGCTTGCATCGTTTCGTCTGAATGAATTGCGGAAAAACATCGGGTATGTCCCACAGACACCGCTCTTGTTCGGCGGGACAGTTCACGATAATATTGCCTGGGGAAAAAATAATGCATCCCGGGATGATGTGGTTCAGGCAGCAAAAGATGCGCAAATCCATGAAACAATATTAGACCTGGAAGATGGCTATGATACAAGGATTGGTCAAAAGGGAGTTAATCTGTCCGGTGGTCAGAAACAGCGGCTCTCCATCGCACGGGCACTGATCCGGCATCCAAAGCTGCTGATGCTTGATGACAGCACAAGTGCACTTGACCTTGCCACCGAAGCCCAACTGTTGAAGGCAATACAGAAATACGATTGCACCTCACTGATTATTACGCAAAAAATATCCACCGCAATTAATGCGGACCGGATTTTATTGCTGGATGATGGTCAAATGCTTTCCATTGGAACACATACGGAACTGATGAAAAAATCCAGCCTGTACACCAGAATTGTTGAATCACAATTCGGAAAGGAGTATGCCAATGTCCATTCGTGAATTGAAACGACCATTTACCCATAAGCGAATACCAATTGATTCCATCAAAATCGACAAATCAGACCGGGCCCGGAACACCTCCGCCACAATCAAACGGATCTGGGGGTATCTTGCCCGGCAAAAGAAAGCACTTATCTTCGTTATTTTAGCAGTTGTCGTCAGTTCGGCGATGAGCCTGGCTGGTCCATTCATGGTTGGGATGGCAGTGGATGATTTCATTGTAACCAAGGATCCATCCGGACTTGGCATGCTCCTTCTTTCACTTGTATTTATTTACATCCTCCATTCGGTATCGATTTTTTTGCAGAACTATTGGATGGTCGGGATTGCCCAGAAAACGGTCTATTCTTTAAGAAAAGAGCTTTTTCAACAGTTTCACCACCTGCCGATAGAGTTCTTCGACAAACGGCAGCATGGCGAACTGATGAGCCGGGTGACCAACGATATTGATAATGTCAACAATACATTAAACCAATCCGTGATTCAGATTTTTGCCAGTATCCTGACGCTGATTGGAACGGTATCGGTCATGCTGTACCTGAGTCCGCTATTGACCGTTGTAACAATGACGATTATTCCAATCATGTTTCTGGCGATGAAATGGATTACAAAACGAACGGGACCGCTGTACAAACTGCGTCAACGGCACCTTGGCGACATGAGCGGTTATGTTGAAGAAACAGTGTCCGGGCAGCATATCATTAAGACTTTTTCCCAGGAAAAACGGGTTATTGATGAATTTCGGGAAAAGAACCAACATTTAAGGGAATCAGGTTTCTGGGCACTGAATTTTGCCGGATTCATTCCCAAAGTCATGAACATGCTGAACTTTTTAAGTTTTGCACTAATTGCATTTGTCGGCGGAATTCTGGCCATTAATGGACAAATAACTGTTGGTGTTATTGTCATTTTTACCGAATTTGCCCGCCAGTTCACCCGCCCGCTCAATGAACTGTCTAACCAGTTTAATATTCTGCTATCGGCGGTTGCCGGTGCGGAGCGTGTCTTTAACATCCTCGATGAGAAACAGGAAGAACGCGATGAAGTAAATGCACATGAAATTAACCAGATTGATGGAAAACTAGAATTTCGCAATGTCACCTTTGCCTATGAAAAAGCGCCGATTCTGAAAGGGATCAGTTTTGAAGCAAAACCCGGTCAGACCATTGCTTTTGTTGGGCATACCGGTGCAGGAAAAACGACGATTATCAATCTGATTGCGCGTTTTTACAATTATGATACAGGGGAGATTTTACTCGATGGCACCGACATCAAGGCTATCAAGCGTTCAAGCCTTCGAAGTCTGATGGCATTCGTCCTCCAGGATACCTTTTTATTTCATGGAACGATTCAGGAGAATATCCGCTACGGGCGGCTTGATGCGACCGATGATGAAGTTGAGGAGGCTGCTAAAAATGCTAATGCACATGATTTTATCCAACTGCTTCCGAATGGATACAAAACAGTACTTGATCAGGAGGGCAGCGGAATCAGTCAGGGGCAAAAACAGCTAATCACAATTGCACGGGCTATTTTGGCCGATCCCTCGATTCTGATTTTAGATGAAGCGACAAGTAATATTGATACCGTCACAGAGCTGAAAATTCAGGATGCACTGAAACGGCTGATGCAGGGCCGGACCAGCTTTGTCATCGCCCACCGACTCAACACGATCCAGGAAGCAGACAAAATCATCATGCTGGAACGCGGCAACGTCATAGAACAAGGATCACATGATGAACTAATCGAACAGCATGGACATTATTATGATTTATACAGAGGACAGCTTCAGGAATCCGGGTGATCTCAGCAGGATAAATGAAATTATCGAATGGTATGTTACAATGATTGAACAACAGATTGGCTTCGCATGAGGGATTAGGCACACTGTTCTTTTTGGGAAATTTCCCGAAAAGGAGGTGGTGCTTATGGCTGTCGATTCCGTATTAACGCTGATGATATCCTTTGGGATGTTAATCGCGTTCATAATGTCGGATAACAAGCCAAATAAATAATCCCTCCATGCCTTTAGCCAAGCGCTGAGGGATTATTACCTGAAGTGCCTATCCCCCTCTTGTCGGGGTTCGTCTGTTGGGGACCGTCTCATGTACCAGCATGAGGCGGTTTTTTAATAGGCTATGATTTTCTATATACATTATACCACGGACCAGGCAAATGTTACACATCAAGTTTTGCAATACAGCAGGCAGACAGCTCCGGTTTCCGTTCCATGTCAAAAGACACATAGAATAACTTTCAAAAACATGATAAACTTTACTTGGGCTTGTTTACATTCAGTTATCCCGGGAATCAGACATAGAACAATGAGGTGTTTACAATCAGACGCAAAGGAACCATGATTGACAAGGAAATTGAAAGCAGCTATTTAAATGAAACAATGACCCTAAGGCTTTATCAGCCGGAATCATTTTCACCGCTTTACAAGTATCACATTTGTATCGCGCATGACGGAAATGATTACTATCAGCTTGGCAGGCTGGCAACGTTAAGTGATAAGTTGCACAGCAGTGAAGAAATTGCCAATACGATTTTTGTCGGGATCCATTATAAAAATAAATATGACCGCCGGAAAAAATATCATCCGAACGGTGACCAGAACCGTGAATATATTAAATTTCTCGTACATGAGGCAGTCCCCTTCCTGGATAATTTATTACCGACATACCACATGGGTCAGTCCCGCACACTAATGGGAGACTCCCTTGCCGGAACTCTCGCACTGATGACTGCAAGTAATTATCCACATACATTCAGCAATGTAATCATGCAGTCACCATATGTCGATGATACGGTGATTGATGCAGTTCAAAATGCAAAAGGCATTGATACCATTGATATTTACCATACGATTGGTACAGCAGAAACTGCTGTCGAAACTACAGACGGTAAAGTACTCGATTTTGTGGAGCCAAACCGAAAACTGCATAAATTACTGAAGGATACAGGTGTCAGTTACACCTATCATGAATTGGAGAATGGTGAACATACCTGGAAGTATTGGCAAAAAGACTTAAGTCGAGCGTTAACGACGATGTTTGAGTGAATAGTTCTTAATTTTAGAATTTTTTACTTCCTTTTTCATACTATTTTTTGTTATAATCAAAGGTAGACTAAAATATAGCAACGAATTCAATTAGAAAAAATAATAGGAGGTTTTATTTATGAAATATGGTATAGCCATTTTCCCATCAAAGCCTGTCCAAGACGAAATTAACTCATACAGAAAGCGTTATGATCCCCATTATTCAATGATTCCGCCGCACTTGACACTGAAGGAAGCGTTTGAAGCAGATGATGAAACAATTGAGAAACTTATTACAGAATTGAAGCATATTGCTAACAGCACAGATCCATTCAATCTGCAGGTTAATAAAGTCAGCACCTTTGCACCGGTAACGAATACAATTTATTTGAAGGTTGAACCGGTACAGGAACTGATTGATTTATTCAACAAAATGCAAACCGGAAAGTTTCCGGAAAATATGGAATACAACTTTGTCCCCCACATCACCATCGCGCAAAAACTGTCACATGATGAGTATTCCGATGTTTATGGAAGCTTGAATATGAAGGATATTCAGCTTGAGGACAAAGTGGACCGCTTCCACCTGCTCTATCAGCTTGACAATGGAGCATGGACCGTTTATGAATCATTTGTATTTGGAAAAGAAACCATATGAAAATTAAAGTAACTGGATCTGATGCAGAGAAACAGCAAGCATTTGATGTTCGTACGAAAGTTTTTGTAGATGAACAGAACGTCCCACCTGAAGAAGAACTGGATGCGTTTGATGAAGATCAAATGACGATTCATTTTATAGGTCATGAAAACGATCAGCTGATTGCTGCCAGCAGGCTTCGATTTGTTGACACCTATGGTAAACTTGAACGCATCTGTGTATTAAAGGAACATCGTGGAAACGCACATGGCACCCAATTAATAGGGGCAATGGAAGCCCGAATCCAGCGGGAAGGTCTCACGAAATCAAAATTAAATGCGCAGACACATGCAGTGGATTTTTACAAACGCCTCGGATATGAAGTAGTATCCGGTGAATTCCTGGACGCAGGCATCCCGCATGTGACAATGGTCAAAGAACTGAACTGATTAGAAGCTTGGATTTGCATCCGGCTTCTTTTTCGTTTTCACCTCCCCTTTTATAAGGAATAGCCCCGATTCAATCTATCCCATGAATGGATTATTCAATTCTGGAAAACCTAACAGATACTGTGTCTGGAGGGTTTACGATGGGAAATTTAATGTCAATTCTGGTTGAGACCATATTTGGGTTTGCTGTGTTATTTATTTTAACCAAAGTACTTGGAAAAACGCAGATCATTCAGTTGACTGCGTTTGACTTTATCGCTGCACTTGTGCTGGGTGAACTAGTCGGTAATGCGATTTTCGACGATAAAGCCGGATTGGTGGATATCTTTTTCGCCGTTTTGGTGGCAGGCGTTATTTTATATGTCACCGAATACATCACACAACGGTATAAGGCATCCCGATCCATGCTGGAAGGACAACCCTCCATTATCATTCATAAGGGTAAATTGATACGGGAGGAAATGAAGAAAAATAAGCTGGATATCAACCAACTCCAGCATTTGCTTCGCGCAAAAGATGCCTTTTCCATACAGGAAGTCCAATATGCCATTTTGGAAACAGATGGTACTGTCTCCGTTCTAAAAAAATCTGCATTTCAAACTCCGACTAGGAAAGATATGAATTTCCAGCCGGAATCTGTAATGCTCCCAATGCTTATCATTAATGATGGTGAAGTTTTATGGGATAATCTTGAGGAAGCGAAATTGACGAAAGAATGGCTTGAGAACGAATTAAAAAGGCAGGAAGTCAACTCCGTGAAGGAAGTATTTTTCGCTGAATGGATTGAAGGAGAACAAAACTTATTCATTATCCCTTTTGAAAATAAAGACGATCAACCGACATAAGCCGCTGGAAAATTTCCAGTGGCTGTTTTTTTGTTTTTCGGCACGGTTTCAAACAGTCCATTGTATACATAAAATTATATAAGAAATCAGCTGAACACTGACGAGCGCCCACACCATATGCC
This sequence comes from Virgibacillus siamensis, assembly GCF_900162695.1. Lineage (NCBI taxonomy): Bacteria > Bacillati > Bacillota > Bacilli > Caryophanales > Bacillaceae > Virgibacillus > Virgibacillus siamensis. The sequence continues at coordinate 502,803 of NZ_FUIH01000007.1, read as the reverse complement.
CCGGTACACATATCCTATTAAAGACAACAAGTCAATAACACTAAGGAAGGAGTAATAATTTATGGGTTGTGGAAACTGTGGAAAAGATTTTGATACAGGGAACTGTGTTTGCGATATTCTAAAAGAGATAGTCGATGCACAAAACGATGTGGTTGAAAATTGCTGTGATACCAGCTGTGAGCGCTCCATCAGTGACTTACTCGGTGAAACAGATAATGGAAATGGTTTGGATACAGTACCTGTAATTCTTTACTGTAAAGAAGGATGCAAACCTTTCAGAGGCTTTGGTGCACATCCTGATACAATTGGCGATGTTGAGGCCAGCTTTTACTTCAGAGTGAAGAAGGTAATGGATGATTGCTGTGCTGTTGTCGAACTACTGAGAGATCCAGGCGATGAAGACTGCTGCCCGGATGATCCATGCTGCCAGTATACAGAATCACTAAGTGCAACTGGAATCTGCCTGACCGTTGATCTGAATTGCTTCTGTCATGTAACATGCCTGCCAGCAATTTCAGCATTTAACTAAAACAATAAAGGTGCTGCCGCAATCGCGGCGGCACCTTTTTTGTATCGGCTTCTGAAACATTTTCTCCCGCTGTCATTCCCGAATAGAAATAAGTATCAAGCTTCAATGTACATGTATCAACTTTCACTCAGATTGAATCAACCGTCGATGCAAAGTATCAACCTTCCAACCCGGAATTCAACCTCCAGCCTCGGATATCAACCAATATCGGCCGCTTATCGACCATCGGCGGCCAGTTATCAACCTTCAACGTACATATATCAACCTTCACTCAGATTGAATCAACCGTCGATGCAAAGTATCAACCTGCCGATCCGGAATTCAACCTTCAGCCCCGGATATCAACCAATATCGGCCGTTTATCGACCATCGGCGGCGAGTTATCAACCTTCAACGTATATATATCAACCTTCACACAGATTGAATCAACCGTCGATGCAAAGTATCAACCTTCAAAAGGCAGTTCAACCTGCCAAAACTTCACCAAATAAAAAAGGAATCGACTTCGTTCAATAAGAAGCCATTCCTTCGCACACCTTTTAAAAGCCAATCAAGCCTATTTCCAAAATATCGTCAAATGGGATTTTTGTTGTTGATTTTCTTCTGCCGACACGCATGAAAACGTCCTGTTCCTGGAAGTCGACAATCCGGCCGCGGTATTTCCGCTCCTCCGTTCTGATTTCACATCGCATTGCAGGTACATGTTGTTTATCCAGAAAATAGTCGATTCGTTCACGCATTGTCATGTCCTTAAATTTTTTTGGCTCATCATCTGTTTTTTCATCATCACCCGTCGGTTCAATAATGCCCGCAGTTTCTCCTTCATCTCCTTTATTCATTTCCGGTTTGCTTATATTTTCCCGTTTCAGCGGACGCCTTACTGGGGATTTCTTTTTTGGCATCGATCCCGAAGCACCAGTACCGCCGGACGTTCCCGCTTCCGGCGCAGTGCCGGAACTTTTTTTCGGTGTCCGGTAATTGTGCTGCATTGATGCTTCCGGTGTTCGTATTGTTGGCTGATGGATATAAAGTAATGGGCTTTTTGCATACTTTTTCTGTCCCATTTATGCATCGCTCCTTTAAATTCCAGTTGTCAAACCAGTATATGAACCCGGATTTTAAAATGTGTTTTTGACTAGATTAAAAAGCTCATAAATGCAGTTGCCATTCCAAAATAAATCAAGATTGAAATAATATCGTTGATAGTGGTAATAAATGGTCCGGATGCAACGGCCGGATCAATATGGAATTTATCCATAACGATTGGTACAAGCGAACCGGCAAGTGTTGCCACAATCAGGGTTGCCATAATGGAAAGGCCAACGAGAACCCCCAGAAAAAATTCCCCTTTCCATAAATAAATAATGCCGGTTATGACGATACCGCACACGGTTCCTGTTATCAGTCCGGTCAATGCTTCACGTACAATTAATTTCAGTTTGCCCTGTTTGCCGTATTCCCCTGTTGCAAGCCCTCTTACTGCTACAGCAAGTGCCTGTGTTCCAGTGTTTCCGGCCATTCCGGCAATAAGCGGAATAAAAATGGCGAGAACCGGAGCCACGCTTAATGCATCCTCAAAACGGCCAATCAGACTGGCGGTAAGCATTCCAAGAAACAGCAGAATAATAAGCCATGGCAGTCTTTTTTTCGCTGAAAGCAATGCCGTGTCATTCGGCCTGTCCATATCAGATACCCCGGCAAGTTTTGAGTAGTCATCACTTGCTTCTTCATCCATGACATCAAGAATATCATCAACTGTAATAATCCCGAGTAAATGGTGCTGAAAATCAACAACCGGCAATGCCAGGAAATCATAGTCCCGAATCATCCGGGCAACATCTTCCTGGTCTTCGGCAACGGACACCGAAACAATCTTCTCACTCATGATTTCCTTAATAAGCACGTCATTATCCGCAATAATCAAATCGCGTAATGACAGTACCCCAACCAAATGTTTATCTTCATCCAGCACATACATATAATAAATCGTTTCCGCTTCCGGAGCTTCCTCCTTTAACACGGCCATTGTCTCTTTTACGGTTTGTGTTTGGTAAATGGCCATGTACTCTGTCGTCATGATACTTCCGGCTGTTTTTTCCTCATAATGAAGCAGTTCTTTAATTTCTTCAGCTGCTTCATCATCCATGATGGTCAAAAAACTGACGACTTTATCTTTATCCAATTCGTTTAAAATATCAACCGCATCATCCGTTGACATTTCGGCGAAAACCATCGCCGCATATCGCGGATCCATTTCCGTGAAATAGGGTTCAATGTCTTCGAGTTCAATATTTTCCATGATGTCAGCTGTTTCTTCAGGCGATAAAAAATTGTATATCTCCAACCGTATTGCTTCTGGCTGATCCATGAAAAACAGCGCCTGGTCATATGGATGTATTTCGAGAAATTTTTCCCGAAATGCGTCAATCTGTTCAGATGACAAAAACTGCCGAAGTTCATCCCACTGCAGTTGTACGGTTTCATTTTTTTCCACATGATCACTTCCTAACTGCCTTGTCTAAAAAACATTATAGCACGGAAAAAGTTATCACAACATGTTCACAGAAGAAAACCATTTCTTAAACTTTTTTGTAAGGAGTACTTAATTTATTCGTCATTTTCATGTAAACTTGCAAAAGAGGAAAAAACAATCAGGATTAATACAGAAAGTAAGGTTAAACTATGAAAAATCGTTCAACAGTGAATATTGATTATACATTATTGTTTATTATAATTTTATTGGGGATTGTCAGTATTTTTACGTTGCATACCATAACACCGACACTTCCCGCAAAATATGACGGCTCAAATTTCATGCTGAAACAGGCGATGTGGTATGTCGCCGGCGGATTTGTCATACTGGTTACGATGCTTGTTGACTATGATCGTTTTCGCCAAATCACCTGGATTGTGTACGGCTTCGGTGTTCTGTCACTGCTGTTGCTGTTTTTCGGATTTCCTCCAGGGATTGTCCACGAAGCGAACGGAGCGGTAAGCTGGTTTAAATTCCCGGTCATTGGCACAATCCAGCCCGGCGAATTTATGAAAGTAATTCTTGTGTTAATCATTGCCCATGTCATGGTCAGTCATCATGATAAATATCCCGATCAAACGATGAAAAATGACTTTTGGCTGCTTGGAAAAATACTGGCAGTTTCCCTCCCGCCGATGGGCTTAGTCGCAGTTCAACCGGATCTGGGCGGATTTCTGGTACTGGCAGCAATCACCGGCAGCATGATTCTGGTTTCAGGGATCAGATGGCGGATTCTTTTCACCATCTTTTTCCTTTGTGTACTTGTTGGCGGATCACTGTTTGCTGCATGGTTCTTTTTCTCGGGACCGATTTCCCTATTTTTGGAAGAATCTCTGTTTGGTCACGTATCCAGCCGTTTTTACGGTTGGCTTAATCCGGAGAAAAACTATGATGCCGGGTACCAGCTTATTTTAGCAATGCTCGCAATCGGATCGGGTCAGCTTACAGGTAAAGGAATCGGTGATATGGAAGTGTATGTGCCAGAGCGGCATACCGATATGATTTTCACAGCAATTTCCGAACAGTTTGGCTTTATCGGTGCAAGCCTGGTTGTAACATTGTTTTTCCTGTTACTGTATCGGCTTATCCATATTTCGCTATTAAGTAATGATAAATATGGGAGTTATCTGGTGACAGGATTAGTTGGTATGTTTGCCTACCAGATATTCCAAAATATCGGAATGTCGATTCAGCTTTTGCCAATCACCGGGCTGCCACTTCCTTTTCTAAGCTACGGCGGCAGCTCAACGATTACATATTTGCTGGCGATTGGTATTGCACTCAATGTCCACTCGAGAACGAAAAAATATATGTTTAGTGAGGCAAGGTGAAATCAATCATGAAACTGGACGTAATCGGCGATGTGCATGGGTGTGTGGAGGAGCTTCATAACCTGTTCCGGAAGCTGGGTTATTCAAAAACCGGCAGCATCTATGTTCATCCTGATGGCCGGACACCTGTATTTGTCGGTGATATTACCGACCGCGGCCCGGACTCCATCGCATCCATTAAGCTTGTCTATGAGATGGTAGTTAACAGCCGTAAAGCAAAATATGTTCCAGGCAATCATTGCAATAAACTTTACAGATATTTCCTCGGAAACAATGTAAAAGAACGCCACGGTCTGGAAACGACGGTGGCTGAATATAAGGCACTGCCCCCTGCTGAGCGGGACAGTATCCGACAGCAATTTATGGATTTATATGAACAAGCACCGCTCTACTTGGTACTTCCTGAAGCGGATGCAGTTATCGCACATGCCGGCATCAAGCAATCCTACATTGGACGAACGGATAAAAAAGTAAAAACGTTTGTCCTGTACGGGGATATTTCCGGAGAATTTCATCCGGATGGACGGCCAATCCGTAGAGACTGGGCAAAGCATTATCATGGCGACCAATGGATTGTGTATGGACATACACCCGTCAAACAGCCCCGCATTGTCGGAAAAACAATCAACATTGATACAGGGTGTGTTTTTGGAAATGCATTGACTGCATTCCGGCTGCCTGAGGAAGAAACTGTCTCCATCCCTTCAGAACAACCATTACATGAAGAAAAGTTTCATTATCACCAGAATAATTTGTAAATAAGTGTGCACTGAATTTAACATTGCATTCTTCTTTTCACGTGTTATAATGGTTACATTCTTTTTTTAAAACCTGACATTCACCATGTAGGTTGAATGTTTTGATTGAACTTACGGGAAGGCTTGGTACGCCTCCATCAACTAAATATACACTCACTCATATAATCGCGGGAATATGGCCTGCAAGTTTCTACCGGTTTACCGTAAAATAAACCGACTATGGGTGGCAATGATTGGAAAGCGGCATGATGCCTCTTTCCTGATTCTTTCGATGATAAAGCTCGAAGGACGTTGTTCCACTCAAAATTTGAATGAGTGACAACGATCCTTCGAGCTTTTTAATTTGATTCAACCAGATCAAAACAGCCTTATATAGGAACAAATCGTAAATACGAAAGGAGCAGCATGATGAGGGCATTAGAGGAAAAAATTCAACAAGAAGGAAAAGTATTATCTGACAGTGTTCTAAAAGTGGATGCATTTTTAAACCATCAGATTGATCCGCAATTAATGAAAGAAATTGGTGAGGAATTTGCGGAAAGTTTTCAAGGGCAAAAGATTACAAAAATATTGTCGATTGAATCTTCAGGGATTGCCCCAGCGGTGATGACGGGACTTGTTATGAATGTACCAGTTATTTTTGCCCGCAAACGGAAATCTTTAACGTTATCAGATAACCTTTATGTATCCAACGTATATTCCTATACCAAAAATGAATCAAATGATATTTCCGTTTCAAGGGAATTTATCAATCATAATGATACTGTTCTGATCATTGACGACTTTTTGGCAAATGGACAGGCTGCGATGGGATTAATCGATATTGCCAAGCAGTCTGGAGCAGCAATTGCCGGGATTGGAATTGTTATTGAAAAAGGCTTCCAGCCGGGAAGGAAGCTGATCAAGGAACATGGTATACGTGTGGAGTCCCTTGCTAATATTGCTTCATTGCAAAACGGAAAAGTGACATTTGTTGAGGAGGTTGCTTCCAAATGAAAAATACGCTTAAAGTAAGTGTTCATGGAATACAGCATCTATTGGCAATGTACGCAGGAGCAGTTATCGTACCATTAATCATTGGCGGGGCACTGGGTTTCAATTCAAACGAACTGACATATCTTGTATCAATAGATATCCTGATGTGCGGGATTGCCACATTACTGCAAATTATCAGCAGCCGATTTGCCGGTATTGGTCTGCCTGTCGTTCTGGGCTGTACGTTTACAGCTGTTGGACCGATTATTGCCATTGGCAGTGAATTTGGCATTTCGGCAATTTATGGCTCCGTTATTGCATCGGGGTTCATTGTCGTACTGATTAGCGGTCTGTTTGGAAAACTGGTGAAATTTTTTCCGCCGGTTGTAACAGGGTCCATTGTAACTATCATTGGAATCACCCTTATTCCCGTGGCCATCAATAATTTAGGCGGTGGACAAGGTGCGGATGATTTTGGTTCATTATCTAATATCGCACTCGGATTTGGAACGTTATTTCTTATTATTCTGATTTATCGATTTTCCACCGGTTTTATTCAATCCATTTCTATTTTACTTGGAATGACTGCAGGTACCCTCATTGCAATGTACATGAGGAAGGTTGATTTTACTGCTATACATGAGGCATCCTACTTTCATATCGTCGAACCTTTTTACTTTGGTCTGCCAACCTTTGAATGGTCCGCTATACTGACCATGACTTTGGTGGCAATTGTTTCACTTGTGGAATCAACTGGTACCTATTTTGCACTGGGGGATATTTGCGATAAAGATTTAAAGGAAAAAGATCTTGCAAAAGGATACCGGGCCGAGGGGCTTGCATCGATTATCGGCGGTATTTTTAACGCATTCCCGTATACGACGTTTTCACAAAATGTGGGATTGGTTCAAATGTCGGGCATTCGTTCACGGAAAGTTATTATGCTTACCGGTGTAATGCTGGTTGCTCTGGGATTCTTGCCAAAAGTTGCAGCACTGGCCACAATCATTCCGAAATCCGTTTTAGGCGGCGCCATGGTTGCCATGTTCGGCATGGTAGTTTACCAGGGGATTAAAATTCTAAGCACCGTTATTTCCGAAAAACAGGAAAATTCCATGATTATCGCCTGCTCGACGGGGATTGGGCTTGGGGTAACCGTAGCTCCTGAATTATTTGCCCAGCTTCCTGCAGGTTTTCAGATTTTAACAAGCAATGGAATTGTGGCAGGAAGCCTGACAGCAATTGCATTAAATATTGTATTTAACATGCTGCCTGAGAAGCAAAAGAAAAATGTAACTGTATTATATGAAAAAGAGGCATAATAGCTTATGCAGGCAGACCGGTGTCCGAATAGTTTTTCGAACACCTAATGCCTCCCCTGCCTTAACAGCGCTAGCATATCCTGTGCAAGTGGAATGGTGAACTCCATTCCTTTTTTTGTGACTGGATGCGGAAATGCCAGATAATCACAGTGCAATGCCTGCCGTTCCATCCATTTCTGTGATCCGCCGTACAGATCATCACCTGCCAGCGGATTGCCCAGATGTGAAAAATGGACACGTATCTGGTGTGTTCTGCCGGTTTCAAGCTTGACCTGAATCAAGGAATGCCCGTCAATCTCTTCTGAAACCTGATAGTGTGTAATCGCATCCTTTCCATCCTCTCTTACCGCCCGCTCAATAATGGAACCCTCTTTACGCCCGATTGGCAATCGAATCGTACCCGCTTGTTCAGGAGGATGACCTTCCACAATCGCCTGATAGTGCCGATTGATCATGCCGGTCTTTTGGGCGGTGGACAGAATGGAATGACTGTATCGGTGTTTCGCCACAAGTAAAAGACCGGACGTATCCCTGTCCAGCCTTGTTACAACATGAACAGTATACGGTACATCGTGTTGTTCATAATGATACAACAACCCGTTTGCCAATGTTCCAGACGTATGAATACCGGACGGAATTGTGGCAATCCCGGCCGGCTTGGAAATTACAACTATATCATCATCTTCATAAACGATATCCAAAGGCATTGGTTCAGACTTCATAAATTCACTTTTCACTTCTGCCGGGAACAGAATGGACAATTCCTCCCCCTCCGAAAGCTTATGCCGGACTGTTTTCCGCTGCCCATTGACAAGCATTGCGCCACCATTAAATTTAATTGATTTGATCAGCTTTCTGGAAAAACCGTGAACTTCTTTCAAATATGAACGAATCATGTAACCTTCATGCTGCTTTAATATTGTCCATTTCAACCTCTGTCACCTGCCATCATACGCTTCTATGAATTTTTGGGTTGTTTTAATCGTCCGTTATTTTCATCTGCAACAAACGAATCACGCACCCTGTCCCAGAACGGGAATGGTTTAAAGCGGGCGAAACGGACACGCTCTTTGGCAACCCTGCATTGGATTGATTTAACATTTGTATAGCTTTCCGTAAAGTGATCAATCGTAATCAGGAAGCTGCGGTCAACCAAAGGCTTTAGAAGACAGGTATGATGTTTCGGTAAAATCAGCGGCGAACCAATTGTCCGGAAAACCCGGTTATTGATTGAAGCCATTTCCGTGAGCTGAATCGCCTCCAATGACGGATGAATTATACCGCCGCCAAGCGCTTTGTTGTATGCCGTACTGCCGGATGGCGTTGATATGCACAAACCGTCACCACGAAATGTTTCAAAAGGCTCCCCTTTTATTTCCACATCAAATACCACCGAACCTTCCGCCGTTTTGATGGTTGCTTCATTTAAGGCAAGAAACTTATCCTCAGTCCCGCCTGATTTACTGCGGATAATAACTTCCAGAAGCGGGTATTCCACAATTTGAAAAGGTGTTTTGGCAATCTCGATAATCAACTTTTCCACCTGATCCGGAACCCAGTCGGCATAAAATCCCAAGTGCCCTGTATGTACCCCGATAAATGCAGTCGACTTCAGACAATGAATATACCGGTGAAATGCTTCCAGAAATGTACCGTCTCCGCCAACCGAAATAACCAGGTCCGGATATTTTTCATCATATTCAAGATCAAACTCCATCAAATATTGCTTCATTGTTCCTTTAATTGTTTTGGATCGTTCATCGCCCTTTGATACAATTACAAACTTCACGGTTCTCTCTCCTTACTTTCGATGGAATATGCGCTGTGCTTCCTGTACTTCATGCTTGATGCTCGACATTTCCTCATCCAGTTTAAAGGCTGCCTCAGCAGCACGCTGCAGTCTTTCCTTTATTTCAGCTGGAATTCTGCCTTTATATTTATAATTCAATGAATGCTCATTGGTCGCCCAGAAATTCATTGCCAATGTACGGATTTGAATTTCCGCAACAATCTGTTTAACGCCATGAATCGTTTCGACCGGGTATTCAATAATCATATGAAATGACCGGTAACCACTTTCTTTTTTCTCTGTCACATAATCTTTTTCTTCGATCACCGTTAAATCTTCACGGGTTCGTATCATTTTTACGATCGTATAAATATCATCAACAAACTGACAAACAACGCGGACTCCGGCAATATCCTGAAGTTCCTCTTCAATAAGGTCAAGTGGTATCCGTCTGCTTTCCGCTTTTTCCATAATACTTGGAATTGGTTTGACACGACCTGTAATAAATTCAATCGGTGAATGACTGGATTCATGCTCAAATTGTGCCCGAATCCCCTTCAGTTTCACTTTCAACTCTTCAACTGCCTGTGAATATGGTGCAAGAATTGCTTTCCAATGCATGGTCAACACCACCTGTATATCATCTGTTTTCCATTTTATCATAACATAGACCAATGGATAATCTTTGCAAATTCAACCGCCATTCGCGATAATTATTGCTAACAGACAGACTTCGAACAATCAGGGGGATTATAGTTGGCACAGGAAATCGAAATTGAATTTAAGAATCTGCTTACAAAGGATGAATTTGATCGTCTCTTACTCAGTTTACCATTCCCGGCAGAACCTCAAACACAGACCAACCATTATTTTGAAACAACAAAATTTGAACTGAAGGAAAATGGTGCTGCATTGCGAATCCGGAAGAAAAATGGAACATATACATTAACACTGAAACAACCGCATGAAAAAGGATTGCTTGAGACACATGATACATTAACAGATGCTGAAACAGAAAAATGGCTGAACGGTCAGCCCGTTATAAAACAACATGTCAGCGAACAATTAGCAGCACTTAATATTGACATTGAAGAACTCATATATTTCGGAAGTCTGACTACGGAGCGGCGGGAACTGGAATATGGGGACAGCCTGCTTGTGCTTGATTACAGTATGTACGGAAATACTTCCGATTATGAACTGGAACTTGAGGCAGCGTCAATCGAAACCGGACGTCAAATGATTGATCAAATCCTCCATACGTATCACATTCAAAAACGGAAAACCCCGAATAAAATTAAGCGGTTTTTTATGGAAAAAATGGATCGCTGATGCTTGCTGAAAAGTCGGATTAGTTGCCCATCAAATTTTACGTTGCTACAATATATACAAACATGCTAGGAGAGAATGAATGACATGACAAGGCCTGGAACAATGTATGAAGCAATAGGCGGTTTCGATTCGGTGGATCGATTAGTTACCGCGTTTTATAAACGGGTGGGAAACCATCCCAAGCTTATACCCATATTCCCGGAAGACCTCACGGAAACCGCCCGCAAACAGCGATTATTTTTGACACAATTTTTCGGCGGACCGCGGCTTTATTCCGAGGAACGCGGTAACCCGATGCTGCGCAGGCGTCATCTGCCGTTCGAAATTACACCTGAACGTAAAGATGCCTGGCTTGAATGCATGGATGCCGCACTTGACGAAGCAAAAATCGAAGAACCATATCGCACGGCTATATTTGAAAAACTAACCATGACTGCACATCACATGATGAACACACCGCAATAAGAAAGGAGAATCGATGTGAGTTGGAATCATTCTGGGCTGCGAAGCTCAAATCAGACATACACATCGGCAAAATATAGCTACTTTGATTTCGTCCAGAAACCAATAGAAATATACGTTTTTATTGATCCGCTGTGCCCCGAGTGCTGGTCACTGGAACCATATTTAAAAAAATTATCAATCGAATATGGCCGATTTTTTACAATCCGCCCCATCATCAGCGGACATTTGGATACATTGAATAAGGATAAATTTGATAAACCAAAACGACTGAAAGATATTTGGGAAAAAACTGCTTCCCGCACAGGTATGAGCTGTGACGGTGATTTGTGGATTGAGAACCCTGTATCATCACCATGGATTGCATCACTCGCAATCAAGGCTGCCGAACTGCAAGGAAAAAAAGCAGGTCGGATTTTTCTCAGAAAAGTACAGGAAAGCCTATTCCTCAAAAAGCAGAATATCTCGGAGGAACATGTCCTATTGGAATGCGCCGAAAACGCAAAACTGGATATCAGCGAATTCAAAAATGACTTATACTCAGATACTGCAAGGAAAGCATTCCAGAGCGATTTAAACCTGACGAAAGAGATGGAAGTTGATTTTATTCCTGCAATCGTATTTTTTAATCCATCAACAGAAGACCAGGGAATCAAAATTTCCGGTCTTTATCCATACGATATTTATGTTCAGGTTTTGAAACAAATCCTGCAAAAAGACGCTGTGCCGTCAAGCAAACCGCCGCTGGAGGACTTTTTATCCTACTACCAGGTGGTTGGCATCAAAGAAGTCGCCGTTGTTTATGACTGGACCACTTCGAAAGCTGAACGGGAAATGAAAAAACTGCAGCTGCGCCAGTCCGTCGAAAAAATCCCGGTCAAATATGGCACGTTTTGGAAATACAAAGGAGAACATTAATACCCGAAGCATACGGTGTGGATGCTTGGGGTATTTTTTTGCAGAAATGCGGAATGGGGGCATTCGGAAAGAGCACATGTGGATGGAATCAACCTTCCCGATGATGGTTTCAACCTTCGTGGAGCTAGTATCAACCTTCATGCGCAGGAATCAACCTTCCCGAGGATGTTTCAACCTTCATGCGGCTGGTATCAACCTTCATGATGATGTTTTCAACCTTCACGCGGCTGGTATCAACCTTCCCGATAATGTTCAACCTTCACGCGGCTGGTATTAACCTTCATGATAATGTTCAACCTTCACGCGGCTGGTATCAACCTTCATGATGATGTTTTCAACCTTCATGAACCTGAATCAACCTTTAAATGAAACTATCAACCTTCAGCGGCAGGTAATCAACCGTCGCGAATATGAAATCAACCTTCCTATTGGGAAATCAACCTCATGTAAGATTCGCTGTATCAGCGGAAAACACCGCCTGGTCTATCGCTGGTGCTATGAAAATGTCCGATTTAAGAAACAATAAAAAGTCCCGGATGAGCGTTCTCATCCAGGACTTTCATTATACCAACAAGAAGGGGCATTCCCTTATATGTTGCAAAATAAAAAGGACATACGGGGCAGCGTATATCCTTTAAGGGTTCTCCGACTTTGTATTAAACAAAGGGGGATGGGAGAAAGTTTCATGATCATAAACAAAGGGGTTTTTGTTTGTGATTCATATCACATTTTTAACTATATCAATCAGTGGAAAACTTGGCAACAGTTAGTCCCCCGTTTCACAAAAATGTCACACTTCTAATTCAAATTTTTGTAACATATGATGTTAATGGAAAGGTTTCTATTAAAAATATTGATGATGGGAGTGAAATTTCATGCAGGATACACTTCCTGTCCTCTTACTGGTCATCACCATTGTGGCATTTTTTTTGAATATCCTGGGACTTATGCAAATCATTCCGTTCTGGATTACACTTCCGATGCTATTTGTTTCAATCTATCTGACAATATATGCATTTACACACCGGAATGTGTATCGCGGCAGAACACGGGGGTATTAAATTCACCGTATTGAGCAGGCAGAATACGCTTGATGTTGAGCTTTAATTTCTTGAAGGTGAACCCTTTTTCTCTCGAAGGCGGGCTCCAATCTCTTGATGTTAAACTTCAAATGCTCAATATCAGCGCTTTATCTTTCGGTGTTAAACCCTGATACCGGTGCCGGCAGGAAAAGTCCCTTCTATTACCCAAGCCACACAAAGTAAAATGGAGAATCCATATTAGTGGAATCTCCATTTTTTAACTTATTTCTTCAGCAGCAGCTGCTCCATTTCATTTAGTTTTTCTTCAAAAACATCCAGTGCCGCCAAAATCGGTTCTTTTGAGGTCATATCGACACCTGCTTTTTTCAGCACTTCGATTGGATAATCACTGTTTCCGGATTTCAGGAAGTTCAAATACCGATCAACTGCTCCCTCTTCCCCGCTTAGGATGCGGCTGGCAAGCGCAGTTGCTGCAGAATACCCGGTTGCATACTGGTACACATAATAATTCATGTAGAAATGTGGAATCCGTGCCCATTCAAGTCCAATCTCTTTGTCTGAAACGACATCATCCCCAAAATATTTTTTATTCAAATCATAATAAATATCCGTTAAGCGCTCTGCACTAAGTGCCTCGCCATTTTGCATGCGCTTATGAATATCATGTTCAAATTCAGCGAACATTGTCTGGCGGAATACCGTGCCTCTGAATCCTTCCAGAAAATGATTCAGCAAGTATAGCTTTTGTTTTTCGTTTTCGACATTCTCGAGCATGTAATCATTTAGCAAGGCTTCGTTGCATGTCGAAGCAACCTCCGCAACAAAAATCGAGTAGTTTCCGTAGCGGAATGGCTGATGTTCCCTTGTGTAATAACTGTGCAGTGAATGGCCAAGTTCATGTGCCAGAGTAAAAAGATCATTCACCTTATCCTGCCAGTTCAGCAGAATATATGGATTGGTTCCATATGCACCTGATGAATAAGCACCGCTTCGTTTCCCTTTACTTTCTTCCACATCTATCCAGCGGCTGTTGAACCCTTCTTGCAATGTGCTGACATATTCATCACCAAGCGGCTTCAAGCCGTCGAGTACATATTGCTGTGCTTTTTCATACGGGATGTTCATATCCGCGTCTTTCACGAGCGGTGTATACATATCATACATGTGCAACTCATCCAGTCCGAGCACTTTTTTGCGCAATGCCGCGTAACGGTGCAGGAGCGGCAATTTTTCGTTGACAGCTTCGACCAGATTATCATGCACCTGTTCCGGAATATTGTTGCTGTCCAGTGCCGCTTGCCGTGCAGAATCATAGTTACGCACTTTTGCACTGAAATTATTGGATTTTATCGTGCCAGTTAATGTTGATGCAAATGTATTTTTAAAGCTTCCATATGTTTCATACATCGCTTTAAACGCATTCTCCCGGACAGTACGGTCCTTTGATTCCAAAAACCCAATGAAACGTCCGTGAGTCAGGTCGACTTCCTCTCCCTGATCATTTTTAATTGTCGGGAAAGTAAGATCAGCATTATTGAGCATGCCGAATGTGTTCGATGCATTAGACATTGGCTCAGAGGCTTCCGCAAGCAATGCTTCCTCCCGCTTGCTGAGCACATGCGGACGCTGCCTGGAAACTTCATCTAACATATGTTTGTACAGCTGCAATTCTTCATTTTCCTGAACAAACTTATCCAATGTGTTTTCGTCCATCGCCAGAATTTCCGGGACGATATAACTCATTGAACTGGATGCAATCGTCAAGACATTTTCCGCCTTGGAGTTCATTTCCTGGTATTTAGCGTTTGTCGTATCCTGATCATTCTTCATATGTGCATATGTAAACAACTTTCCGAGCCTTTCTGCCAGCTCATCCTGAAGCTTCAATACATCATACAGATTCCCAGCGGATTCAGCTATTTTCCCCTGAAACTTTTCAATGGACGGCAGGTCTTCTTTCAATGCCTGCAATTCCTTCTCCCATTCCTCATCCGTTGAAAAAATATCCTCCAGTTTCCAAGTTCGTTCCACTGGTATTTCGCTTCGTTTTGGCAATTCCTTCGTTGCTTGTGCCAATATTATCGTCCTCCTTAAAATCACTCATTTACTATTTCTATATTCAGATAAAAATTCCTTCTTATTCTTTAGTATAACGAAATAACCTGTTATCATGCCTGTATTTTGATTGAAGAAGCTGATCGATTAACTGATTATCTCCTGCAATTGCATCCTCCACATGGCTATAAAAATGAAGCGGATTATGTTTGACAAATGTTTGTGCGGATTGCTGCTTGATAATCCCGCATTTCTCAAGCAGTTGCAGATATTGACCGATGGGATTTTCAACAGAGGTAATCAAAGAGAAAGTGTCCGGGTGGATCAAATGGCTTTGCAATAATCGTACACATTGATTAAGAGACATTACTGCACCGGGATGCATTTTTTCCAAAATATCTAAACATATGCGGCTCTGCCAATCCCAAGGCGGTGTCTTCATTAGGACCTGCCCCCTTACCGGCATGTGTACGAAAGAAGGCAAATGCTCCTTGGGAATCCCTTTATAATAAAGCCATTGGCGCCACATAAGTTCTTTCCCATAATGCCTGCCCGTCGTTTTCAGGCGCAGTTTCCGCTTCTCATTTCGCCATAATTGGAAGATTGTCTGTTCCGGAAAAAAATACGTACGAAACAAGTCGGTGAAACAGATCTGATTCAAACGGTTGATTTGAAAATTTCCAATTGCTTTGTTTTGTGCTGTAAAAAATAAATCCTGAAAGGTAATAAACTGAAGTGAGTCCGGACAGAAGAAAAATAATGTCAGTGGAAAATCTGAAGAAAATTGATGGATAAACTGAAGATGAAATGCATCCAATTTCAGCTGGTGCCGCCCTTTTCGTTCCAGACGGCTGGCACCCAGTATCCAAAGCGGAATAATTCCGGCACTGCGATATCCTTCATTCCGTTTATGAATTTGCGCTGCTGGAATTTTGGCACATTGATATTCGATGGCCAGTCGCCGGTTATTCACATGTAATAACATGTCGGGACGCTGCATAATCGCCGGCAAATACACTTCAAGTTCTACATCCAGACGCTGGGATTGCAGCCATTTATACAGAAGCAGTTTCCCCTTTTCATGATATGCTCCTTCCCCTCCTTCCGATGAAGGACAATCACGCCTTGATTGGTGGGCGAAATGCGGAATCATTTTCGTCCCCGCTTTCATAATGACCGGACCATCACACGCAGGACACAAAAACTGCTGTTTTCCTTTTAGACGTTCAATATCCTTCCTGGTCATTAATGCCAGCGTGACCCGCGTTCCATCATTCAATTTTGCCTGCAACATACATAAAGCCACCTCCTTATCTTATACGTGATATATTCGACACAAGGTGGCCTTTTTCCTGCTATTTCGCAGATTGTTTTCTTTTATTCCAAATAGGGATATCAGCATTTTGTGGATTGATAAAAGTTGAATCTGTCAGGGTGGAGGCGTGAAAGTTGAACTTTCCCCACGGAAGAATTATTACATCACAGTGAGGGTTTATAAAATTCCAAGTCAGCTATTTTACGTTTGGTCAAAAAAATAGACACCCGTTAGGAGCGTCCAATTGTTGCAGGGAAGTGTTCACGTACCTGACTTAGTGTATTCTCTTCAAATATCTGTTTACCATATTCCTCCAACAAGTGAATGGTTACTTCTGTATCATCTGCAAATTCGAAAATCTGGCTGATTAAATCTTCCTGTCGATCATCATCATCTTCCGCTTCACCGATGAATTCCACATATAAATAATAGTTGTCTTTATAATGGAACAGACTATTGTCAACTTCCTCATCGAATCCGTCGAAATAGTGACTCAGTTGAATAACATCTTCAAAATCGCCAAACTTTACAATGAGTGACAAGTTACCATCTTCATCGTCGTCTTTTGCGGATTTTCCTTTATTTTCACCGAATTTATGATCAAGCATATTTTCAATATTATCATCGACTGAAATATCAATGGTATTTCCATTCTCAGTTGGCAACTCGATATTCTCACCGTTTTTGGATACCTGCGCCTTTGTAACGATAATTTCAAGGCCTTTATCCATTGCCTGCACTTGAATCCAAAGCGGCCCATCAACATTAAAGTCCTCTTTATAATTCACTTCATCCATCATCTGCCAAAACAGCTGCTCACTGCGCTCACGATTATACCAGATTTCCTCGCGTTCAAAGCCGCGGTCTTCAATATCGATATAGGAAATATAAAATTTTACGGTGTTCTCATTTATGCGCTCTATTTCCATCCTTTTTCTCTCCCTTCTCTTTAAAACTGAAGTCTGGTGGAAGAGACTGCTTCCCCATATCATCCATCTATAATTCATGTTCCCATTTTACGTTGATTATAACCATTTTATCTCTATATATAATAATTGTATGATACAGGGCGGCATTTTGAAAATTTATTTGCCTATAATTACAATTATTAATTTATTATTTTAACTGATAATCATCTATTTGTCACGAACATCGAAACGAAAAAGCGCAGACCGGCTTTTTCAAGGATCTGCGCTTTAAGTTTTTAGCTGATAAGTTTACATCTTTAACCTGATTAGTTTACCATGCGTTGTGCTTCACGAAGCTGGAAAGTTCTTACCGTTCTCGGCAGGAATCTGCGAATTTCATCTTCGTTATAGCCAACCTGCAGACGTTTTTCATCAAGAATGATCGGCCTGCGCAGTAGTCCAGGATTTTGCTGAATCAGACGAAACAAGTCTTTCATTGGCAGCTGATCAATATTGACATCAAGCTTTTGAAAAACTTTTGAACGTGTTGAAATAATCTCATCAGTTCCATCTTCAGTCATCCGTAAAATTTCTTTGATTTCATTTAAAGTCAATGGTTCAGAGAAAATATTACGTTCAGAAAACGGAATATCGTGTTCTTCCAACCACGCTTTTGCTTTTCTGCAAGATGTACAACTTGGTGAGGTATAAAGTGTTACCATAAAACTTCACTCCTCAATCTAAAGAATGTATAGTCATTTCTTGAATATTTAACAACTTATCAGATTAAAATAAGTTTAAATAACCTATATGTACAGTATACTATAATTGTCAAGTAAAAGATAGGTAATTCTGTGGAAATTTCGTGAAAAAACAAATGCTCATAAAAAGTTATCGTTATTTGTAAGATTCCCTATTTCCCACTAATTAAACATGATAATTGAAAATAAACAAAAAAGCAGCCTCTTGATTGATAATAAAACAAGAGGCATTGATTATTACGCTTTTTCTGATGTTTGAATTGCTTCGAAAATATTATCTGAATCTCTGTTTTCATCATACGTCAGCACTTCGTCAACAGGCTGATAGGACTTCCCGTAAATTTCTTCATCCTTGTACGTATGAATATCCTCGTACATTTGCTTCATGCGCTGGTAGATTTCTTCTTCTGTTTCATCGTTGGGAGACCAATACAGAATTTCCATAGGGGTTTCCTCATTAGTAGCCAGTGAGCGGCGATTATAGTCAATGTATTGTGCGTGGGTAAATCCTTCACGTCTGTAAAAATGAAGTCTCTTTTCAGTATCTGTATCATCATAATCAACAGGTTCCACTTCCAGAATGATCGGTTTGTTATGTTCCTTCAGTTTTTCGATTATTTTATGACCAATCCCCTGTCCTCTTGATTTTGCTGACACATATACATAATCGATGAAAATGAACGTATCAAATTCCGCATACATCAAAACATGGTATTCACCTTCATCTTTATGATAAACATCCCCTTTTTCTTTCAGAAGCATGTCCATATGTTCCTTGGATTTCATTTCTTCCACAGGGAAATATTTACTCAACTTCTCATACCAGTTCATAAATCTACTCCTTCAAATTTTTTTGACTTTCTTATTATAACGGAAAAAATACGTTTTGTTAAATCAGCATCATCCCGGACATTATTTTTACTTTTCCCGAATTCATGATTTAAATTCAAAAAACCGGCCATGGAGGAGTCTGATGAAGGCTGAAAAAAACAAAAAACAATGACAGCAGTATATCACTATCATTGCCCATATAATCTAAAAATCATATTCTGCTTCTTTTGCTTCACGAATTTTCTTATGTGCTTCCGCCAAATCAATGGTCTCTTCAACAAGGCGATCAATCCGGAACAGCACATCATCATCAATAATTTCTTTTCGGTAAAAATATTTATCTTCAATAAAAACGTATGATTGAACAATCTGTGCTTTCATGTATGCCAGAATTGGTTTCAATTGCTGCTCCGCAATCAAATAATGCTTAGCTGTTCCTGCTGTAACAAGTATGCCGATAACTTTATCCCGAAATGCATCAACCGGCAGCAAATCAAAGATATTTTTCAGTGTCCCGGGTATGGAAGCCTGAAAAATAGGCGTTCCAATTATAACCGCATCAGCTTCCATCACTGTTTCCGCAACATATTTTGTATCACCATCGTATTCGAAATAACCTCGTCCATCACTGAACTGGATATCATATTCAGCCAGATCAAGCAAGATAATCTGTGCATCGGGAAACCTTTTTTGAACAACCTCCATTGTTACGTCCATTGCTGTTCTTGTTTTTGATCCAACTGTTGAGCCGGATAACCCGACAATCTTCATCGATGTCCCCCCTACTGTTCCTTTGTATATTTCCTGATTGCCGGTAAAATTTCCGTACCAATCAGTTCTATATTTTTCTTTAATTTATCAAACGGTACACCACCGAAATCCATTTGTGCAATATAACGTTGATGTCCGAAAAGTTCATGCTGATAAAGTATTTTTTCAATGATTTGCTCAGGACTGCCTACATTCATAATATCACGAGGATCTGCTCCCTGTGCGAATTGCTGTTTTGGGAACCCCCTGCCATTGGTCAATTTCATTCCCTCATTGATATGCGGGTAGTATTCTCTCAATGCTTGCTGTGTTGTTTCAGCTGCATAAAAGAATCCGGCTGTCGAAACCGGCAGCTCCGCCGGATCAAAGCCGCCTTTTGCAGCCGCCTCGCGATATGCATCGATGGATCGCTTAAATACCGATGCTGGTCCTCCAAGATGCGCTAAAAACATTGGTACACCTGCATAGCCGGCTTTAATTGCGCTTGCCGGTGTGCCGCCGACAGCACGCCAGATCGGCAGTGAACCATGTTTCGGCCGGGGCAGGATCCGGGCATTTTTTAATGGAGCTCTATACTGTCCGCTCCAATTTACCACTTCCTGCTCGTTTAATTTCCGGAGCAAGTCAAATTTCTCCTCATATAATTCTTCATAATCGCGCAGGCTGTATCCGAGCAATTCAAAATTTCCGACACGTGACGCGCGTCCGGCAATGATTTCTGCCCGGCCGCC
Source organism: Virgibacillus siamensis (assembly GCF_900162695.1). Classification (NCBI taxonomy): domain Bacteria; kingdom Bacillati; phylum Bacillota; class Bacilli; order Caryophanales; family Bacillaceae; genus Virgibacillus; species Virgibacillus siamensis. The sequence goes on along the minus strand of NZ_FUIH01000007.1, from coordinate 482,439 downwards.
GGAAAGCTGGTCAATCGTAGCAAAATCCTCGTAAACACGGACCGGATCCAGTGTGCTGATAATAGTTGATGAACTTGCCAGCTTTATTTTTTCTGTAGCCTGGGCAAGTGCACCCAAAACAACTGTATGTGCCTGTGTTGCAAAATACTCCTGATGACTTTCTCCAACACTGAAAAAATCAATGCCGGCCTGCTCAGCAAGTTGGGCGAGTTCAACAATTTCCCGGAGCCGCTGCTCTGTGGAAATCCGCTCTCCAGTTGCGGGATCCGGCAAATGATCACCCAATGTATAAATCCCGAACTCCAACCCTTTCGATGAATCAATTCGATAATTTTCCAAGCTGAATCCCCTTTCTATTAAAATGAATACAATTAATGTTCATGTGCAGCTTGATCCTGATCATGCTGGCACATCAAAGACTCACCGTGCGGATGCTGCTCATTTTCCATTTGAATGGTTACGTGACCGATTCCATTTTCCTGCAGATTTCCCTCGATGATTTGAAGCAGTTTCTGGCTTTCCTCAATATTAAGTTTCCCGTCAACCACCGCATGACAAGACAACGCGTTTTGTCCGCTGGTTATCGTCCAAACGTGCAGATCGTGAATACTCTCAATACCACCAACACTTTCAATCGTGCGAATGACATCGTCAAGGTCTACATTTTTCGGTGTTCCTTCCATCAGCACATGAACCGCATCTTTCGTTACACGCCATCCACTGACAAATACAAGTGCTGCCACTATCACACTGGCCAGCGGATCAGCCCATCCCCATCCAAAAAACATAATGAGAAGTGCCGCAACGATGGCCCCGACTGAACCAAGCAGATCACCAAGAACATGCAAAAATGCTGCACGGAGGTTTAAATTTTCATCCGTATCACCGCGCATTAAAATCCATGCCACCACAATATTAACGGCCAACCCAATGCAGGCGATAATCAGCATGCCGGTCGAAGCTACTTCAGATGGACTGGTAAACCGCTGAAATGCTTCATAGAAAATGTATAATGCAATAACTATCAACGTCACACCATTGAAAAACGCTGCCAATATTTCAAAACGCTTATACCCGTATGTTTTACTGTAATTAGCCACTTTCTCGCCCATAGCAAAGGCAACCAGTCCGACGCCAAGAGAGACAGAGTCACTTAACATATGACCTGCATCAGACAATAGCGCCAGACTATTTGTTATAAAACCGCCAGCCGCTTCGATAATCATATAGATGGTTATAATAATAAAACTGATCATGAGCGCTTTTTTATTAGCGCCATGTGTATGATCGTGACCGTGATCGTGTCCCATTGTCAACCCCCCATCAACTGTGCAGTGCGTGATCAATCGTTTGCTTCAAAATATTGATAACATGTTCATCATCATGCGAATAATATAACGTTGTTCCTTCCCTGCGATATTTTACAAGACGCAGGTTTTTCAAAAACCGGAGTTGATGTGAAACCGTTGACTGTCTCAAGTGCAATGCTTCGGCAATTCCATTTACCGAGTATTCATTTTGAAACAGCAAATGCAAAATACGGATTCTGGTTGGATCGCCAAGTGCCTTGAACGTCTGTGAGACAACAAATAATGTCTCTTCATCCAAATCCTTATTTTTCATATCATGCGTTTCATTTTGCCCAGCCATTATCATTCCCCCGCATTTTTATTCCATTCGAATGGTATTATACCGCAGTTCAATATTCATATGTGAATATATTAGTATATGTTCATATTTTACAAACAAAGGAAAACGAAGTCAAATCAAATTACCATAATTTTCACCATCACTGATCAAGTCTTTTCATAATTCATCTTTCATAACAGTAAGATTAAGTAAGCTGCGAAAAAAATAAAGGTGGTGAAGTAGAAACATGAATCGTGTTGTTTACTTGGATATTAAAGGGATGCATTGCCCGAATTGCCCTGCAAAAGTCGAAAGAGCTGTTCTGAAAATGGACGGTGTATCCCAAATTAATGTCAGTTGGGAACGCGAAAATGGCTGTGTATCATATGATCAGCATACAACAGCCATTACGGAAATCATTGATCGTGTTGAAAAAATGGGGTTTAAAGCGAGCATTGTTCAAGATGGAATTAAAATGAAATAACATCTCAACAAGGCAATCTATTGTGAAGGGGTTGCCTTGTTCTTAATTACATCTCCTTTAGGATTAATAACCGGACTCTTCCGATGTAAGGTTCTCCAGCATGGTGTGATCATGCTTCGGCAGCGGTTTTTCCGCGGGTCCTTCAATTACCTCACCTGTATAGGAAAACCTGGAACCGTGACATGGACAATCCCAGCTTCGGTCCCCGCTGTTCCATTCCACTTCACATCCGACATGTGTACAGGTTGTATCAACAATATGCAATTCCCCATCCTGGTCTCTATATGCTCCTTTTCTGTCACCATCAATACTGATAACAGCTGCTTCATCATTACCCAATGTATCGGGATCAGCGTCCGAGGTTTCCAGTTTTCCTTTTATTAAATGTTCCGCGACATCAGCATTTTGAACCAGGAAATTCTTTATGCTTGGTGTTGCATAAAATCTTGATGGCGTAAACAAATCCCGAAAAGGATTCTTTTTATCCAAAACTATATCACGGAGTAACAATGCTGCTGCGGTTCCGTTTGACATACCCCATTTCCTGTATCCCGTTGCAATCAGGATGTTTGGCTGTCCGGTTGTTATTTCACCAATGTACGGTACTTTATCCAATGTTGTTAAATCCTGCGCTGACCACCTGTAAGGAATGTCCTTCAATCCAAATACGTGCTCGCCAAAGTCTTCCAGCGCCTGATAGTGTTTCATTGTATCCTTTCCCTGACCTGTTTTATGACTTTCCCCAACTACAAGTATCATTTCTTCCCCGTTGATCGTCACCGAACGCATCGAACGTGTTGGCTTGCCGGCACTAATATACATACCGCCCGGAAAATCTTTTTTTGGTTTGGCTGCCACAATGTAGGAGCGGTCTGCATACATTCGTGTGGAATAAAAACCGAGTCCTTCATAAAATGGAAAATGTGAACATGCAAGCACATGTTTCGCTGTAACCCGGCAATCATTCCGTGTCAAGACTGCAGGGTGTTCACCGGTCTCCACATTTACTGCCGTTGTATTTTCGTAGATTTGCACACCTTTTTCTTTCATAACCTGAGTTAGATGTGTTAAGTATTTAAGCGGATGAAATTGTGCCTGATTATGCATGACAACAGCATTTTTGATGCTGACATCCAATGGAATCGTTTCAGCATTACCCCCATCAATGCCCAGCTTTTTATAAGCCTTCATTTCCTTATTGATTTTGTCCGCATATTCTTCAGATGTCGCATACATATACGCATCCTGATCACTGAAATCACAGTCGATTTTTAACTTTTTCACCGTTTCCTTAACGAACCGCAATGCATGCATATTCGCTTCGTAATATAATTTCGCCTTGCTTTTCCCGAGATTAGTTATCAGTTCGTCATAAATCAGTCCATGCTGTGCGGTTATTTTTGCGGTTGTATGTCCAGTTGTACCGTTTAACAGTTGATTTGCTTCCAGAACGGCAACTTCCAGCCCTTCATCCGCCAGTAAATAGGCGGCAGTAATCCCCGTTATTCCGCCACCAACAATGCAAACATCAACTTGTATATTCTCTTCCAAAGCAGGAAATTCATGAAAATCAACTGAATCCCGCCAAAATGATACAGTTTTTGCAGGTAACTTCCCATTATCTTTTTGAGGCATTTTTTGATAATCCTCCATTCGATTTGTTGTAATGTGTCTAGGTTTTCCATTAAAAGCGGGAATATTCGTTACCAATTGACTTGGGAAATGACATAAAAAAACAGAATTCCGAAATATGAATCCTGCAGTCCTGAATTTTCGCTTCAATATCCTCCAATTAAAAGGGCATTTCACCACTTATAGGCTGAATGCATAAGTTATCGATGTAAGAATTCTTTTCTATGAGGTGACAAATAAATGGCAGTTTCCAATATTGACTTTACATCTCCAAATGTGCAGTATACGTACGATCTAAGTAACAATACGATATTTGAAAAAAACCCGGAAAATTATATTAATGCACTTGGAATTCAGCAATTAAAGACCATCGGGAATAGTTTTTTACTGGATGTCTATTTAAGTTCCGGTAATGTCGTTGAGTACCATTACCATCCAAATGCTACCGAAGTTTTATATTGTATTACAGGGGCAATAACCGCTTCACTGGTTAATCCATTTACAAAAGAACGGAAACAGTTTTCACTCGGTTCTGGTCAGGTTGTATGTTTTCCGCAGGGCTGGCTGCATGATGCTAAAGCAACTGAAGATGACACACATCTGCTTGCTGTGCATGACACCCCTGAACTGCAAACAGTTTGGTTTTCCGATCTTCTTCGTCTTTTGCCGGCTGAGCAATTAGCATATATGTACTGTCTGAATGAATCAGAGATAAAAGATGCCTTGCAGCCTATTCATGACACCGTTGTTATTGGCCCGCCGCGAAATTGTGAACGGGACAGACAATTTTCCGGTGCCAGAAGTGCACATGAAAATATGACCTTTCAGCGCTTTCCACACAATCTGGACGACTAGTAATAACCTTCACTTAAAATAGACCGGATAATATGAATCGAATCCCATTCACCGAACGAAAAAAGTGTTATTGGATATTTCTTCTTAAAAACTTCTGCTTGAATTTCCCGGTCACTGTAACCCTGTTTGTGGAGTGTAAGAATTTTTTCACGCAGTTCTTTTAAATTGTGAAGCTTATTTTTCAATGCCTGGTGACCATCCCTCACATACCCTGCATGGCAGCAGAATAGTTCGCCAAAATCGTACGTCAGCATTCGTTCGATCGAATGAATAATTGTGGGAATATCTTCTTCACGCAGGATAACTTTTGTTTTGGGAGTGACATACAAATCCCCGGAAAAAAGTTGTCCTGTTTCCCGGTTTAAAAATGCCAAGTGGTCCTTTGCATGTCCCGGTGTCTCAATGACATCCCAGGCTGCATTCCTGGATGTAAAAGTATCATCGATCGATTGTGCCTGGAATGGCCGGCGCCTTCCCCAAAATAACTGTCTGTATAACGGATAAGCTGCTTTTTTTGCGCATGCATCGATAGTTAATGCATTCATATACACAGGTAATCCGTATTCTTTTTGTAAATATGCCGCACCGCCTGTATGGTCTTCATGAAAATGCGTAATCATTATCTGATCCACATCCATTTGTGCAAAGAAAGGTTGAAACTTTTTCAGTAATGTATGCCCACCGGTATCAATCAGTACTCCATCCACTTCAAAACAATAAACATTCATTATTACCTTTTGGAATGAAACATGTCCGTTAATGAACCGTACATTACTTTTTTCATCCACTGACACCTTTGTTTTTAAAAACATACCCTTCCCTCCCATACCAACTATACTATAAAATGAATCGTTGTTCATTTGTTATATCTAACCGCAGAAAAAAGCTGGGACATATCAGAAAAGTGTAATTCAAAAAACGAACAATAGGAAACTTAGCGTAGTATATTTCCGGAGCGATTATTCGCGCCATGTTCCAATAGTTGTTCATATTTTACAATAAAACACTTTTGTCCCAGCCTCATTCAGGTAAGGTATTTTGGATTTTTTCAAACTAAACGATGACTCATTCTATTCAATGTCTAAATACCTGCAAGCAACATGTCCCACAGATTTAGCCGCAACCAGAATCGCATCCTCGTCAATATCAAACTTTGGATGGTGGTTAAAGTAAGGATCTTTGACACCTTTTGGAGTGCAGCCAATATAGAAATAAGAGCCAGGAATTTTTTCCAGATAGTAAGCAAAGTCATCAGATGGTGACAATTTAGGAAATTCCTTTACTTCTTTAATGTCTTGATCCTGAATATTGTTTAGCGTATTTGCGACAAGTGTCGTCAATTCAGGATCGTTATATAATGGCGGATAGTCTGATGTATAAGTTAGTTCGCACGTTACACCAAATAATTCTTCCAATCCATTCACAATCCGATGAAACTCTTTGTCAATAACCTTTTGCGTTTCATCATCGGAATAACGAATATCCCCCTCAATTTCAATACTATCCTTAATAACGTTAAAACTTCCCTTTCCGTCAAAAGAACCAATTGTTACAACTCCCGAATTCATTGGATTCACACGGCGACTGACAATCGTCTGTACCGCCGTTACAAAATAGGAACCTGCAACAATCGCGTCATTTGCTCTGTGAGGGGATGATCCATGCCCACCAACACCTTGTATCCGCAATTTAAAATAAGTTCGGCCATTAAAAGAATAACCACTATGGTAGCCGACTGTCCCTGCAGGTGCCATCGGTAAGATATGAATACCAAAAATAGCTTCCAACTCATCAAGTTTACCTGAATCCACAATACTTTTCGCACCGCCTGGAGGCTGTTCCTCTGCGTGTTGATGAATAATTTTAATGGTTCCTTTGATGTTATCTTTTAATTGAATCAGGCAGTCGGCCAAAATTAACAAATATGCTGTATGGGCATCATGTCCGCACGCATGCATTACACCTTCATTGCTTGATTTAAACGGAACATCTGCCTCTTCCATGATTGGCAGTGCATCAAAATCGGCACGAAGTCCTAACGTTTTACCCGGTAAACCGCCTTTAATCGTTACAATGATTCCATGTCCGTTTCCAACGTTCGTTTCTATTTCAACATCTTTTCCTTTGTAAAAATCAGCAATATATGCTGCTGTTTTTTCTTCCTTAAAGGATAGTTCAGGATGTTCATGTAAATAACGGCGAATTTCAATCATTTCGTCTTTACGTTCTTCCAGCATTTTCATCAATTCGTTTTTCATAAAGTAAGACTCCTTTCGATTTTGGTCCGATAATGCATGGTCAAATGCCTTACCATAAGATTACGCTGTTTGTTCGGCTTTTGTTGTTTTCTTACCAGCGACTTTACCTGGAACAAGTACAAGAATCGAGATTAAGGAAAGGGCGGCAAAAATGACATTGGTAACAATTCCGGCTGTTGCAGATATATGAACTGTACTTACCATTGCAACCGTGCTGTATACCGTTGCAGAAATTGCGATACCAAATGCATTTCCTAAAGAACTTGCCATTTTATATATACCCGAAGCTTCCCCAACTTTATCATCCGGTGCTGCGGAAACAGCTGTATCCGTTGACGGTGTTGCATACATGCCAAGTCCTAAACCGAATAAAATGAATCCGACAAAGACAAATACTGTATAAAGTATATCAGGAAGAAATGTTAATCCCATCAATGCTACACCTATTAAAGTAATTGTTGATCCCCATATTGGTTTTTTCTCGCCGGTCTTTTGCATCAATTTTTCTCCTACACGTATCATAGCAAGGACAGCAACAAGATAGCCAATGGAAAGCAAACCAGACTGAAATGCGCTAAAGCCACGCCCTACCTGTACGTACGTATTTGCTACAATCAATGTACCTGCAACAGCGTTCAATAAGAAATTAGAAATGGTTGCTCCTGTATATGCTTTATTTTTAAACAACTTGAAATCAATTAAAGCACTGCTTCTTTTTCCTTCATATTTAATAAATGCAAAGACTCCCACAACCGCCACTGCTGCTGTTAATAATGTCAGAAGGCTTGTCCAGCCCATGTTTGAACCCTGAGTAATCAGTATATTAATTGCAAGCATCGTCACAATAAAAATTCCCAATCCGCCAAAATCAAATTTAAACTTACCGGTTGTTTTGGCTTTACTCTCAGGTACATCTTTTATAAGCCACATGGCAAGCAGAGCGAAGACAATGGAAAAAATGAAGATCCATTTCCATCCCATGTACGTGGCAATAGCACCGCCAGCAAACGATGTAATACCTGATCCACCCCATGAACCGATGGACCAAAAACTAAGTGCCCTTTGTCTTTCCGCACCTTCAAAATATGCCTTCATCAATGCGATTGTCGCTGGCATAACAGCTGCTGCAGAAAGTCCCTGAAGAACCCTTCCGATAATCAATAGTGCAGCTCCTTGGGCCATTACGAGTAATAATGAACCGATAACACTTAATATTAAACCGATATACGTGATTTTCTTTCTGCCAATTCTATCTGCCAATCCACCTGCAACAACGATAAACAATCCGGAAAATAGTGAAGTCAAGCTGATTGCTATATTCAATACACCTAAATCAACACCTAAGTCCTGCTGAACTGCCGGCACAATGTTTACCATTGCCTGAGCAAATAACCAAAATGTAATGACACCAAATACAATACCTGTAATCATTTTATTTGTACCTTTATAATTTGCCGCTTCCATGTTAATCCTCCTCGTTGTGAGTTATGAGAAACCTTTCGTATTTCTCCCCTGACCAGCTTATAAATAATGGAATCAATGCAATATTTTTAAATTCCTGTGTGATCACATCTTTATTATAAGAAAAAACATCACAACGAATAAGCTAATAGTTGACCTGTCACGGAACTAAGTAGCACCTTTTTTTGATTTATCATTTATCAGGTAAATAATAAACCGTTGTTTTTTTACATTAAAAAAAGCACCCATGCATTAACACATAGATGCCCTTGATTTATACCAGTTATTTTACCGCTCTGCGAATATCAAAAAAATGAATCGCATTAAGCGTTAAATAAGAGTAAAAGGACCATTCTTCATCAAAGGTCTCATCAAACAACTCCAATGATGGCTGACTGGTTTGAATAATATACTCAATCACTTCTTTATCCATTCCGTACTTACTATTTAAATCCCACCATTTCTTGTACAATGCACCATTATCCTGGTCAAAGACACGTTTTCGTATTTGATAATCACCGGGGTCGAGATTTGAAATTGTAACATAAGCAGTCTTATTTAACTTTTTCAAAAATGTTTCTTCTGTTGAATAGTATGGATTCACATTATTACAATTCATCAAAACAAGCTGATAACCCGACTCATTTTCCGTCATGATATAAGTTTCTCCTGCTGCAATAACGTCGCCGTTCAGATGTTCCAAAAATTGCATGGCGAAGTATGCGGGCCTTTTTCCACTGAAGTAATGATATAATTCCATACCTTCTAAGCGAATATCCCGATTCTTTCCGCTTTTTTCATGCTGTTCCGTGTTAATCCAAAAACCAATTGTTTTTACCTCATTGGCAATTTCCAGTGCATTTTTAAAAACTAATGCACCGCGAAAAAACGTTCCATTTGTATATCTGGTGTTTCCCGATAACGTGTTCCAGCTTACAAGATGAAGTGGTTTTTCTTTGTAATGTTTCCTTAAGTATCCTTTTAATCGTAACGTCCGTTCCTTAATATAATCTCCTGCAAAGGCAAAACGTTCATCACCAAGTTCCTCAAAATCAATTACCCCATTTTGATTGGCTTCATATCCGATGAAATCCATCGGCACATCCTTTTCCATCATCCATTGGTGATGCTTGCTTGTCCTTTTTTCTTTAAATGAAAAAGGCAGAAACACCCCTACATTTATAGAGGGAACACGATTTTTCAATGTCTGGTATAGCTTGCGGTAAATCCGGTGCATTGCCCTTTCGTTTACTGCTGTTACATACGGTTCATAAAACATGAAATACCATGATTCCATAAATGATTTCCCATATACATTTAGACAATGTTTCAAAAACAAATCAAGTTCCGTAAAATAGTGCTGTTCATCCTCGGATATTTCTTGATAATCAACACGAACAAACAAAGAAAGTCCATGTGACTGCAAAAAGTTCAAGGCAAAATCAGCATTATAATAAGGCGAGGTCGTCGCGATAATTTCATCTGTTTCCACTGGAGGGATAATGGTAGAGCCGTGAATCAGCCGGCGAATACCAACATATGAAAGACCCAAGTCCTTTTTTGCCATCAGTAGCTGTGATCGCACGCCTTCCTTCAAAACCTCCCGCAATTCCCCAACAGACAGGTTGTGCTCGGGACGAACTATTCTCTGTTCGGGAACCTGTGATACATCAATCGTTATTTCCTCTAAACGCCACTCCATGCTGTTAAAGGATTCTGCGGTATCACCTTCGAGAACTGTTTGCAAATTCCTGATAATATCACGTGATTGTATCGTTTGAGAAGCATCGATAGGATCGTATATTTTCACAAAATCTTTTTTATCCTTCTGGTGGTTTTCCCGATAAGTATTCGGTGTGACCTGATAATCCTCCTTGAATACTTTTGCAAAAGACTTAGCATTCGGAAATCCGTTTTTCATTGCAATTTGTCCGATCGGCTGTGATGTATAAAGTAAATCTTTGACAGCATGTTCCAATCGAATTTTCGTTAAAAACCGATAAAATCCGATGTCGGTCATTTGTTTAAAATAACGGGACAAATATCCTGCAGACAAATAGAACTTTTCCGCTATGCTTTTAAGTGTAATCGGCTGGCTATAATTCTCTTCCATGAAATGAATGATTTGTGCTAAACGCTGATCGCTTGTGTTGATTCTTTGCAAGCTGCTTGCTTTGTGTTTAAATCGCCGGATTAAAATAAGCAAAATATTACTTATATACGACTGAATTGCGATTTTATAGCTCTCATCTTTTCGGTAGTAGGATATCAATGTCTCGGCTAGTAATTTTTGAAGTGTATGAACGTGTTTTTCACGCCCCATATCGACTTCCCTCGAGTAACATTCAAATCGATTGTTGGAATAGGCATCATAATGCTGACTCATATACTGATCCGTAATCGTGACAATCAACACCCGATTATGGTTACTTCCCTTTATTTGATACAATTGATTTCGATTAATAACTAATAAGTCTTTCTCTTCCAGCGCATAATAGCGGCTATTCATTTCAACAGTCAATTCTCCACTAATTACCATTATTAATTGAATCCCCTGATTAACCCTTGGGGACAGTGATTTGATTTCCTGCAAACTTATCGAAAAGTCATTTAGATCCGCCATGCTGATTCCTCTTTTTCAGTAAAAAATTTGTTATCAAGCTTTTGCGTCTTTAGTATATAACATATGAATGGATTTTTGAATTTTAGCAGACCTTATGTTTCCAAGATGAATATTGAAAAAGTCAGCCCATGTCGGACTGACTTTTAAATGAGTACAGCTATTCATTTGATCATTTTTCTTCTTCAATGATTTGAAGTGTTTCATCAAATTCACGTTCCACTTCGGCATTTTCTTTATACGTCATCAAGCTGACAACTACTGTGACAAGCAAGTTCAATACGAAACCGGGAACAATCTCATACAATACCCCCGAAAGATCTGAGCTGCCCCAAACAAAAACTGTTACGGCACCAACAATCATCCCGGCAAGCGCACCAATTCCGGTAATTTTTCTCCAATAAATGGATAATAAAATAATCGGACCAAATGATGCTCCAAATCCTGCCCAGGCAAATGCAACTAATCCAAGGATTGTATCATTTTGCTGCCAGGCGAAGATCATGGCAACAATGGAGACAGCCAATACCGCGATACGTCCTAATGTAACATATCTTTGTTCAGTAGCCTTTGCATTGAATAAATCCTTATAAATATCTTCAACCAACGCGGAAGAAGTGACAAGCAATTGCGAAGATATTGTACTCATAATTGCTGCCAATACTGCTGCAAGCAATATCCCCGCAATAAACGGATGGAAAACAACCTGACCTAAATCAATAAAGATTGCTTCAGGATCTGTAAGCGAAGCATTTGGATTCTGCTGGAAATAGGCAATTCCAACTAAAGCAGTAAATGTTGCTCCAATAAGACTCAGAGCCATCCAGCCAATCCCGATGCGTCTCGCTGATTTTGTCTCTTTAACTGACTTAATGGCCATGAAACGCACGATAATATGAGGTTGACCGAAATAGCCAAGTCCCCATGCTACATTGGAAATAACACCCGCGGCTGTTGCAGTGGCAAAAATACTAAGTAAATCCGGATCAACCTGACGTATCGATTCAAATGTTTCAGATGGCCCTCCTGTGATGAATATACCGACTAACGGTACCAGAATAAGTGCCGCGAACATAATCAGGCCTTGTACAAAGTCCGTATAACTAACTGCAAGAAATCCTCCGAAAAGTGTATATGCTATAACAACTGAAGAACAGATAATCAAACCGGTATGATAATCAAGTCCGAAAGAGCTCTGGAAAAACACACCACCGGCTACCATTCCGGAAGAAACATAGAACGTAAAATATAGTAAAATGATAATACCGGAAATAATACGTAATATTCTTGAATTGTCCTTTAAACGATTATCCAAAAAGCTTGGGATTGTAATTGAATCATTGGAAACTTGTGTGTACGCCCGAAGCCGTGGTGCAACAAAAATCCAGTTCAGGTAAGCACCAACTGTTAACCCGATAGCCATCCAGACTTCCACAAGCCCTGACACATAAATCGCACCAGGAAGCCCCATCAACAGCCACCCTGACATATCCGATGCCCCGGCACTTAACGCCGTAACTGCAGGACCAAGTGAACGGCCGCCAAGCATATAATCCGATAAATTACTGGTACGCTTGTACGCGTACCATCCAATTACCAACATTGCGACTAAATAAATAATAATGGCTATTAGCTGATAAATATTTTCTGACATAATTACTCCCCTTTGTAAAAGTCATTTACTTTTTCCTTATCTAACAACTGCCAGTCTTACAAATGGTAACTTGTGAAAATTCTAATATCTTTTCATATATTATGGGACATGATGTGAAAAGAAATAGTTTCTGTTTTCACTTTCTATCCCCTGTCAGTCCTTTTATTCCACACACCCAAAAGTGCAATTGCTGAAGCGATAATTGTCACCGCTGCGATTGGTGCTTTTTTTAGTTTATTGTCTTTTGTATAAAGGACATCTTTCAGAACGAGTTTTATATTTTGGGGCCGCTCTGCCAGTCTGCGCATGAAATACCCAAACCAGTCATTACCAAAAGGAATGTACGTGCAGAAATTATAACCTTCCTCATTCAACCCATAATGCATCTCTGTGCGGAAACCATACAACATCTGAAATTCAAAGTTATCTTTGTTTATCCCATGTTCCTGAATAAACCCTTTCAGTTCATTGATAATATTATGATCATGTGTTGCAATGGAGGTAAATGCGTTCCCAAGTAAGCGCTTTTTCGCCATTTCAATAAAATTGCGGTCAATATCTTCTTTGGACTGGTATGCGACATCTTCACTTTCTTTATAAGCGCCTTTAACCAAACGTATTCTTACCTCACTTAGCTGTTCCAGATCTTCCTTTGCACGATGAAGATAGGACTGAATAACTGTACCGACATTGCTGTATGTTTTTCGCAGTTCATGTAAGATATCAAGTGTTTTTTCATAATGGATATATTTTTCCATATCGATGTTGATGAAGATGTTGTATTCTGATGCCTTGTTCAAAATCTCCAGCATGTTTTCAATACAGAATTCCCGATCGATATCCAGGCCAAGCTTTGTTAACTTTACTGAAAGATGACAATCCAAACTTTCTTTCTGAATTCTTTCCAGAAGCCGAATAACCTCATCTTTCGCCATAGCTGCTTCTGATTTATCGGAAACAAACTCACCCAGGTTATCAAGTGTTGCACTTATGCCATTACGGTTCAATCCTTTTACCACTTCTGTAACACTTTCAATACTTGTGCCGGCAACAAATTTTTCCGCTCCTAATCGAAAACCCCATTTTTTCGCATTTGCATTTAATAATTTATTATTTGATAAACCGATGAAAAAATCTCGTGTTAGATTAGCCATCATACAGCTCCTTTCATATATGTGCCCATTCAATTTATCAATTGACATGTAAAACACATTCACAGCGGCAGTTTAATAATTCTGAAAACGAAGCATATTATGCGGCTGAGGCAGTTTTAAACTAACCTCAGCCAAACATTGATTAATAGGTTTCTGAAACCATTTTAGCTTCAACGAAATGTTGCAAATAATCCGGTCCGCCAGCCTTTGAATCTGTACCGGACATTTTAAATCCTCCAAATGGATGGTAGCCGACAATTGCAGCGGTACATCCTCGGTTAAAGTACAAGTTACCGACATGGAAATCATATCGTGCTCTGTTCAAATGTTCACGATTATTGGAAATCACTGCACCAGTAAGACCATATTCGGTGTTATTGGCAATTTCCAATAATTCATCAAAATTCGCAGCCTTCGCAAATGCAACAACCGGCCCAAAGATTTCCTCCTGCATAATTCGTGCTTTTGGATCGATATCTTTGAAGATGGTCGGATGGACAAAAAACCCTTTAGAATCATCTGTTTCCCCGCCATAAGCAAGCTGTCCTTCATTTTTTCCAATCTCGATATATTCTTTTATTTTATTAAATTGTTTTTGATTGACAACAGCACCCATATAAACATTTTGTTCTGCAGGATTCCCAACCGTAATCAGTTCTTTTGTCAATGCGATTGATTTTTCAAGTACTTCATCATAAACATCTTTATGAATTACTGCTCTTGAACATGCAGAGCATTTTTGACCGGAAAAACCGAATGCAGAGTTTACAATGGAATCAGCTGCCAAGTCGAGATCTGCATCTTTATCAACGATGATTGTATCTTTACCACCCATTTCCGCAACGACACGTTTAAGGAAATTCTGACCTTCCTGGACTTTTGCTGCACGTTCCATGATTCGTGTTCCGGTTGCACGGGAACCGGTAAAATTAATAAAGTGCGTATCTTTATGATCAACCAGATAATCTCCAATTTCGGCAGGATCACCGGGAACAAAACTGAGTACCCCTGTTGGCAGGCCAGCTTCCTCCAGAACTTCTACCAATTTATACGCGATAACCGGTGTGTTTTCAGATGGCTTTAGCAGTACAGGGTTTCCTGCCACAATTGGTGCAACGGTAGTACCAGCAACAATTGCAAATGCAAAGTTCCACGGCGGAATAGTAACGCCCGGTCCCATCGCCTGATAGAAATACGTATTCTGTTCATTTGGACGGTCGTTTATTTCCTTCCCTTTTTCCAATTCAACCATTTTGCGTGCATAATATTCCATGAAGTCAATTCCCTCTGCGATATCTGCATCCGCCTGATTCCAAGGCTTTCCTGCATCATATACGAGCCATGCAGAAAATTCATGTTTGCGGCGACGTACAATCGCTGCAGCTTTATATAAAATATCTGCTCGCTCTGTTGCAGTCCATGTGCGCCATGTTTTAAATGCTTCAAGCGCCGCATCCATTGCCTGATCAACATGCTCTTTTGTAGCTTTGGATACTTTCCCTACCAATTGCTCCTTATCGGAAGGATTATAAGATGAAAGCTTATCATCGGTATATATTTTCTCGCCATTGATAACCAAAGGATATTCCTTGCCTAATTCCCCGTGAACTTGGTTAAGTGCAGCCTTAAAATCATTGCTATTTGCTTCATCTGTAAAGTCTATAAATGGTTCGTGTTTGAAAGGTAGTACCAAAATTAAAACCTCCTAAAATATTTACTGTAAGGAAAAACTTCTCCCCTCTATAACCATATAGCAAAAAACATGCCAACTATTCTTTTGTACTGTCCGCCCGCTCTGAAAACGTTTGCAGAATGGGGTTGCATTTTTTTATTTTTTGTGAAAATAATTTAACAAAATGGTCCCATTGCTGTACAATAGATTTACATATGTGTAAACCTGTTGTACAATTACTTTACATTATAAGAGAATAAGAAGGTGAAATTCATGTCAGCCGATCTGTTGCACTATTTAAATGCTGTCTTAAAAGCAGAAGATGATGCGATAACCATCATTAATAATCAAAAGATGGTGCTTTACTGGAATGATGCTGCGGTTCAGACATATAACATCACACAGTCCGAAATAAGAAATAACAGAATAACTGATTTTTTCCATAAAGAAGATTTGATGGTGCTCGACGTATTGGAAACAAAAGAGGCGGTAAATAACATCTATCATCGCCCAAGGGAAGACAAGCATGTAGTCATCAATGCTTCACCGATTTTTAACGGGGATAAATTAATTGGTGCTGTATCCGTGGAAAGAGACATTACACAAATTGTAAAACTGAATGATAATCTGGAAACAACCTCAGCAGAACTAAATGAATTAAAGCAACAGATCTATGCCAATGAACCAAGCTCCCCATTTTCAAACCTTGCCGGTAATAGTCAGTCTTTACAAGACACCATACAAATTGCCCAAAAAGCTGCAAATACGGAGGCAACAACATTGATTCTCGGTGAAAGTGGAACAGGGAAAGAGGTATGTGCCAGAGCGATTCATGAAGCCAGTTTGCGTAAGGATGGCCCCTTCATCCCTGTTAACTGTGGTGCTATCCCCGAGGCATTGTTTGAAAGTGAATTATTTGGATATGAAGGTGGTACATTTTCAGGAGCAGAAAAGAATGGAAAAGCAGGAAAAATTGAAATGGCCGATGGGGGTACATTATTTTTGGATGAAGTCGGGGAACTTCCGCTCGAGATGCAAGTAAAACTGCTTCGCGTGTTGCAGGAAAATACCATTTACCGGATTGGTGACTCCAAAGGCAGAAAGGTTGATGTCCGCTTTATTGCAGCAACCAATCAAAACCTTGCGAATCTAATGGAAAACAAACAATTCCGGACAGATTTATTTTACCGTCTAAATGTAATCGAACTGACAATGCCTTCGCTACGGGAAAGAACAGATGACATCCCTGAACTTGCCGGCCTTTTCCTGAAACAGTTTGCAGTAAAATACCAAGTTCCTTCTCCCAAACTTGTCGATGAAGCAGTTCAATTGCTTCTACGGTATGACTGGCCTGGAAATGTCAGGGAACTGCGCAATATGATGGAGAGACTTATTATTCTTTCCGAAAAACCAATCATTGAAAAGCAGGATTTACAAAGCTTATTTCCAAATGTGAAAGAAACTGATAAAAGTCCTAAGCCGGATCAAAGTTCTACCCTGCCGGCCGAAAAGGAGAATATCGAAAAACAGCTGATCAGAGAAACATTAATTCAAAGTAATGGAAATAAAGCAGATACAGCAAGGAAACTTGGCATCTCGCGGGTTACCCTATACAGCAAGCTAAGGAAATATGGAATTGAGGTATGATGCTTTTCTGTATTTTTGTGAATGGAGATGGATTGTAATGAAAAACATCGCTGTTATAGGCGAATTAATGCATCTATTTTTCAAGGTAAGAACCATGGAAACGAGTGAAATAATGATGGCTAACACTGACGATGCAACAATCCATGTTTCCATAATCGAATCCGCCTTTCTTGTTTTTATTATATAAATCCGTTATAATCAACGTATAATATGGAGAAAGCAAGGGGAAAATCCCCTGCTTAGTGGTTAGACACAGACTATCGCTGGTCAGAGCGATGGTCTTTCTTTTCCCGATGTCTAAAAGCATAAATGAAACCTCTTGCTTTATGATTAAAAAATCATATATAATTAATTATATATTTGTATAGTAGCGATGAGAAAGTTAAAGTACAATGACCCACTGGATTTCAGAGAGCTTGTGGCTGGTGAAAACAAGTACCAAGGTATATTGGAATTGGGCTTTGGAGCTGTTTATCTTTTTAAGTGATTCTGCATAATGCAGGGTAATAAGGGTGGCACCGCGGTTCATTCGTCCCTTTTGAACAGGGATCAATGGACTTTTTTATTGTCCATTTTTCCTTAAAAAGAAATGGAGTGTGAAGAAATGAAGACGATTTTCTCAGGAATTCAACCAAGCGGAACATTGACACTTGGAAACTATTTAGGTGCGATGCAGCATTTTATTCCATTGCAGAATGAAAATAACTGTTACTACTGCATTGTGGATGAACATGCCGTAACTGTTCCTCAGGATCGGCTGAAATTAAGGCATAATATCCGGTCGCTTGCTGCATTGTACATTGCTTCAGGGATTGATCCGGATAAAGCTACATTGTTCATTCAATCGGAAGTCCCTGCACATACACAGTTGGGTTGGATGATGCAATGCATTAGTTATATTGGCGAGCTGGAGCGAATGACCCAATTTAAAGACAAAGCGGATGGCAAAGAAGCTGTTTCCTCGTCACTGCTAACCTATCCACCATTGATGGCTGCAGATATTTTGCTGTACAAAACAGATATCGTGCCGGTTGGCGATGATCAGAAACAGCATTTGGAACTGACAAGAAATCTTGCCCAGCGGTTTAATAACAAATACAATGATATTTTCACAGTACCGGAAATCAGTATTCCAAAATCCGGTGCACGGATCATGTCGCTTCAGGATCCAAACAAGAAAATGAGTAAATCGGATGATAATGAAAAAGGCTATATTTCGATGCTGGATGAACCGAAAAAAATTATCAAAAAAATAAAAAGTGCTGTGACGGATTCGGAAGGCATTGTGAAATTTGATAAAGAAAACAAACCCGGAGTCTCCAACCTGATTACAATTTTATCAGCCTGTACCGGTCAATCTGTTGCAACTATCGAATCTGCCTATGAAGGTAAGGGTTACGGCGATTTCAAACAGGATGTCGCTGATGCGGTTTTGAATGTTCTTGAGCCAATCCAAAAACGTTATAACGAGCTGATTGACTCTGACAAACTGGATGATATTTTGGATCAGGGTGCTGATAAAGCATCATACGAGGCCAACAAAATGTTGCGCAAAGCGAAAAAAGCAATGGGACTTGGACGGGTTCCGAAAAAGAAATAAATTGGTAAGAGACTGGGACAAAAGTGTATTATATTCAAAGAAAAAGCCGAACATACGAATCAGAAAATGGGGCGTAAAGCCGCTCCGGAAATATACTTCGCTTTCACTGCCAGCATAAGTGACACTGCTCAAGCAAGCTTTCGCAGTGTCTTCTTTACCGCGGGCGACTGATGCGCCTCCTCATGCTTGGGTGCTCGTCGTATTGCAAGTGTTTCAATGAAGCAGTACTCTTCGCAACTCGAAGCATATTCGGTGGAAGTAATGCTCGTCGCACTGCGGGGTCTCACCTAGGCTTTTTTTGAACGCGCTGAACAAAGCGGCACCCCCGCCGAAGAAATGCCGGAACGCGCTGAACAAACTGCCCGGGCCGCTGAACAATAGCCGGAATGCGCCGAACAAATTGCGCGAGCCGCTGAACAAAAGCCCGAATGCCGCTGAAGAAATGCCGGAACGCGCTGAACAAACGGCATCCCCACCGAAGAAAGCTACCTATTCAGATATTATTTTACCCCGCTCAATCCGTAAAAGATGATCGTCAAGTTTTTTAGCTTCCTCGCCTTTTTTTGCAGGAGTTTCCGTATATTTCCTACCCTAATTCCCTGATTGTTCGTTTTTTGAATTACACGCTTTGTTTTGTCCCTGCCTCTTGCTTCCATTGGCTTTTCCTGTCGATATACCTGCTGTTCTATCGATATAATTACGCTTCTGCCGATATACCCGCTGTTCTATCGATATTACCCCTGCTTCAACTCCCATTCCCTGCAATACACAAAAAGAGCAACCCCATCCAGGATTGCTCTCTTCCCTATTTATTGCTGTTTGGATTTATTTTTCTCCGGAGCTTGCTCAACTTCCCACATCTTTTCGAGGAATGGCTGCCCTCTGATCAGCTTCTGACAGAGCTCTTCGTGTCCGGCACTCCAGCTTTGCCTGACACCTTCATAAAGTGTTTGCCAAACGGTTTCCTCATTCATATACCGGATAAAAGGATACTGTTTCGGATCCCATTCGGTGAGCCAATAACGTAATTCTTCCAGATTATTGGCGGTGCGAAGCTGATCCAAAGCAATCATCAGCAGCTGTTTTAACTGTCGCTCGCGTCGTGTCAGCCCATGGACAAGTTCAGGTTCCATGGATAACATGTGGTATTCTTTTTTTGCCATTTTTTCATCAAACGTGAATGTCTCCGGCTGGGTCGTTTTAATCATGTCAAAGACAAGCTGCTCCTGCCTCGGTATCAATCTGCTTTTGCGGATTGGAATTCTGTAGCCGACGGTATCAATGGCAATGATGTCATTCCCATCTGTTACAACACATGCATATTCAAGCACATCGCGATCCTGCCCTTTTCGGGAATAAGCACGTTTGTAAATCATATTCAGCATACTTTCCGGCAAATCTTGCATGTCATTTTCAATGTAGTTGTAAAGAACATTCGATATGTAGAGTAATGGCACCTGATCAAGTAATTCAATCTGATCTTCGCGCCTCCATTCATGAAAATAACATACACTGTAGCCGTTTTCTTCACCTTCAAACCAGTTCACCCAAACATCGTGTAAATACAACATATACAACCCTCACTTTTGCACTTTAAATGTTACTGCCAGCATTTTAACGCCGGGCAAAACCTTATCAGGCGAACGCCTTATTAAGACTTCATTTAAAATACATTATGACCATCATCAGAAAAAATATTCGATTGATCAAAAGTTTACGTGTTTGGATATCGATACAATGCAATTGCCATCATGATGAAACCTGCCGGCAAGAAATAGCATTCCGGCCGGTTTTGTATAAAAATAAAAAATTCATACCAGGATATCCCCGCGGGCAAAAAATTCATATATGCAATTGTCGTTACCCCACCCGCTACAGCCAGTCCAAATCCAAGTAAAAAAAGAAACAGCATCCCCATTCACCACCACCATAGCTTGTACAATCCTGTTTATTTAAGTATATGTTTCAGTTGTACAATCATGACTGGGGATAGATTGGCTTACTCATTCCGAGCGTTTCTTTACAAACAAAAAGACTGACCGCCAAGCGATCAGCCTTCTAAAAAAACAATACGTTCAACTTAATATTTTTTAAATAATAAAGCAACATTATGGCCGCCAAAGCCGAGCGAGTTGCTCATAACAATATTGACGTCCTGTTTTCTTGATTCATTCGGTACATAATCCAGATCACAATCCGGATCTGGTGTTTCATAATTGATTGTTGGCGGAATCATGCCATTTTCAATTGATTTAACAGAAATAACCGATTCGATTCCACCTGCTGCTCCCAGTAAATGACCGGTAACACCTTTGGTGGAGGATACCGCTAATTCCCTGGCATAATCACCGAATACAGTTTTAATTGCCATTGTCTCAAATTTTTCATTGAGTTGGGTACTTGTTCCGTGCGCATTCAAATAATCAACATCTGTTACCGGTATATCCGCATCATCAATAGCCTGCTGCATCGCACGAGCAGCACCTTCGCCATTTTCGGCAGGTGCAGTAATATGATATGCATCACCTGTTGCTCCGTAACCGATGATCTCGGCGTAAATATGCGCCCCGCGTGCTTCGGCCGATTCGATTGTTTCCAGAATCAGAATGCCGGAACCTTCCCCCATCACAAAACCGTCGCGATTCTTATCAAAAGGACGGCTTGCTTTTTTTGGGTCCTCGTTTACGGACAATGCTTTAGCGGAACAGAAGCCGGCAAAAGCCATGTTGGAAATCGGCGCCTCCGCACCACCGGCAATCATATAGTCGACCTGACCTCGCCGGATTGCCTTAAATGCATCTCCGATTGAGCTTGCGCCTGATGCACACGCTGTTGTTGTACATGAATTGATCCCTTTTGCACCAAGTTGGATCGATACTTGGCCAGCAGCCATGTCCGGAATCATCATCGGTACAAAAAACGGACTGACACGACGTGGTCCCTTTTCCAGGAACTTCGTATGCTGCTCTTCCCAGGTTTTCATACCGCCGATGCCTGAACCTACCCAGACACCGACACGATTGGCAATTTCATCAGTGATTTCCAGTTTCGCATCATCAACTGCCATTTTTGCCGCCGCTACCGCATATTGTGTAAAAGGATCCATTTTCCGGACATCCTTCTTGTCAATATAGGCAGTCGGGTCAAAATCCTTCACTTCTGCAGCAGCTTTTGCTGGAAATTGCTCCTTATCCACTTTTGTAACAAAATCTATTCCGGTATTCCCTGCAACAACATTATCCCACATTGTCTGCACATCATTACCAACGGGGGATACAGCACCGAGTCCCGTTACTACAACTCTTCTTTCTGCCATTTGATACTCCTCCTATGAGATATATACTGGTTATTTTCCCCAGCGGAGCGCAACAGCACCCCAGGTCAAGCCTCCGCCGAAACCTACCATCACGACTAAATCGTTATCTTTTATTTTACCATCTCTGACTGCCTCTGATAAAGCAATTGGGATGGAAGCTGATGAATTATTTCCGTATTTTTTAATAGACGTTGCCATCTTTTCCTGGGAAATCCCCAGGCGTTCACGGGCCGCTTCCATAATGCGGATATTTGCCTGATGTGGTATCAGGTAATCGACATCTTCTTTGTTACAACCTAGCTTTTCAATGACATTAACTGATGATTCCGGCATTTGCCGCACAGCAAATTTAAAAACTTCCCGACCGTTCATCTGCAAATGGTCATCTTTATCCTGGTACAGTTCTTTCCCGCCTGCACCGTCTGCACCAAGCTCGAATGAAAGAATTCCTTTTCCATCCGATACCGGTCCGACAACAGCTGCTCCTGCACCATCTCCGAACAGGACACACGTGTTCCGGTCTGACCAATCCGTAATTTTGGATAGTTTTTCTACACCTACTACCAAAATATGTTTATAGGCATTTGTATCGATAAATTGTTTTGCCGTTATAAGACCATACATAAATCCGGAACATGCTGCACTGATATCCATTGCAGCAGCCTTTTTCGCACCAAGCCGGTCCTGGATCATGCATGATACCGATGGAAACGGTGTGTCAGGTGTTACTGTTGCCACCAGAATTAAATCGATATCCTCCGCCTTCACATCTGCCTGTTCAAGCGCATTTTGAGCCGCAAAAAAAGCCATATCCGATGAATCCACATCGTCACTTGCAATTCTCCGTTCCTCGATGCCAGTTCTGGTCCGGATCCATTCATCATTCGTATCGACCATATTTTCCAAATCTTTATTTGTCAAAACTTTTTCAGGAACATAATGCCCGGTTCCAAGCAAACCTGCGTCCATATTTCCATCCCCTTATAATAGAAGTTAATATCAATTATTATGACTTGGTACTAATAATAATGCAAAATCCGGCATTCTGCAAATGCTACCGCTCATTCGGCAGTAGCGCCGATTCTTTGTACTGTTCAATTTCGTCGTTCATTTTTTCCTGAAAATCTTCCGGTACAACCGGGCTGAATTTACTTAGGGAAATCACCTCATCCTGAAAATCGTACGTCAAAACTCCACCACGCAGTTTTCCTTCATTAAATTTTTCAGCGGATCGCACATATAATTTGGAAACGTGCTGAACTGTACTTGTCAAAATTGCCCGGTTATCGATATAAGATTGATCCGTGACATATCCAATACCATACAAACCATCCGAACTGACCTTTTTTAGCACTTTCACACTAAACAAATCACCAGTTGGGTAAAAAACATCTGCTCCATTTTTACGCATTTTTTGATAGTGTTTCATTGCAGCTTTTGGGTCATTCCAGCTGTTGACGTATTGAATCGTCACATCAACCTCGGGATTTTGGTATTTGACTCCTTCATAAAACCCTTCAATCTCAGGCTGCCATTCAAATGCACCAATCACTCCCACGTGGCCGGTTTCCGTCATTTTCCCCGCTACCATTCCGGCAAAAAAACCCATGGCATGCGAATTGAAATTCAATGATGTAACATCTTCCCCAAACTGTCCCCCGTTAAAATAAACAAAATGAATTTCCGGATATGAAGGCGCAAGTTCCACGAAGTATTTTCCATATGTATTACTATGTCCAAAAATCAGGTTAACGCCATCTTTGGCAAGCTCATCGACCGCTTCAATCACCTGCTGCTTTGTCTTAATGTTTTCTTTGTAAAACACTTCAACATCAAATTCCTTATTAATGTTAAGCAGACCTTTATAGCCTTGTTTCGACCAAGCATTATCATGGACAGAATTCTCAACCAGCATTCCGACCTTTTGCAGATCGCCACCATTGCTTGTACAACCATATAATAAGATGGTAATTCCTGAAACAGCCAGTAATACGATGAAAATCTTTTTCAAAATGCGCACTCCTATCCAAATTCCATAATCTTCTTTCATCATATCCATTTACACCACATTCGTAAATGCAATTCAGCAATATATTTAATGACACTGGTAAAATTCACCGAATCTTTTATAGTGACTTTGTACTGCCTTCAAACGACTCATAATAGGTCTATTGTTTCGGATAAAGACGGAATCTTCAAGTTTTATATCCGCTGAACTTTTTTGTTGTCCGGCATTCACATTTAAAAACCGCGGCAGCCTGGTTGCATCAATGCACTGCTGAATCGTATTCAAAAAGTCTCCGATATAAACAGCCTCTTGTAGAAATCGGTCGGAATCAAACGGGATAAACGTCCCCCGGTGATACATTCCGTCCGCTTCCATCGGCATCCACTCGCCGAAAAGAAGAGGAAGTTTTATGGTTGAAGTGCTGTTTTTATACATTTTCAGCGTATTTTCTTTCGGGGTAAAACATATGTCATAGTCAGCAGCATTTCTCGGTTCTTTCAAATGAACGAAATTTTCGTTGCGGCCAATCAACATTGATAAATGTTCCTTTCCTTCCGTATCAATGTGATCATCACCAGTTACGGCATAGCCCTGATTCAGTAAGTAATCCACCAGATGAAAACCAATCCAGTAAAAACAATTTTCCACGAAAAACATCCAGATCGCCCCCTTTGTCAAGTTGTTTTGGTTCCTGCAAGAAAAGCTTTTAATTTATTCCGCAATTTGATAAACTATATTAGGAATGTTTATGAAAATGAGGTGTATGCAATGCGGTTTATCGCGCCATTAATTTGGGCATTTTTTATTAGCTGTGTCATATCATATGTACTAACCAGTATGGGCGGTACTCAATTTCACCTGCCGAGCACGATTGCATTGGCAATTATCCTGACAATTGGTGTTTTCCTTCTTGGTGAAGGTGTTTTGAAAAAAGGTGAAAGCGAACAATAAAGGAAAACTCCGATTAATCGATGTTTTCCCACTGATTGTTAATGGAACGTATCAGACATGAACTGGGGATAAATTACATTAATTGCTGCAATGAACCCTTGCCTTCAAGGTGATGAACGGCAAGGGTTTTTGCATTTTAAAATGTTAGTACCATGGCAGCACACTAATTGCTGCAAGTGCCGCAAGCGGTAAAATAAGCCGTCGGAATCTCCGCGGACGATGATGGTAACCATGCCCGTAAAACCCGGGATAATTATAGCTTCCCCAGCCAAATTGGCGGTGATGGTGCCCATGCGGCATCCCATCGTCCTGACCGAGTGGTACAGCAAAATAAACGTATTCATCATCCAGCCCAGTGATGATGCCATCAAAGTTAGATCCATCGTTCATTTCAACGAGCACATAGGAATGCATATGATTCTTACATAAATCGTATATATGTTGATGATGATGGTTCATATTTTCAACCTCCTCACCAATCAGACTATTCATTTGCCTATCTGTTGGTGACTTGTCCGGAGGGTGAAAATACACATATATCAGGAGGAACATGAAATGGAAACAATGACAGAAATATGGCTGCTTATTAAATATTTATTTTTGGGACTTGTACAAGGGTTTACCGAGCCGATTCCGATTTCATCAAGCGGACACCTTGTCATTTTACGTCAGTTATTCGGAATTGAAATTGAAGGATTGTCGTTTGAAATTCTTGTGAACTTCGGATCATTGATTGCCGTCCTGATCATTTACCGGAAAGATATTTTACGGCTTATTCAGAATGGCATCCGTTATTTAGCAACAAAAGATACAGATGCCAAAGATGATTTTCAATTTATTGTTTACCTAATTATAGCGACCATTCCGACTGGTATTCTCGGACTATTGCTGGAAGACTTTATCGAAAGCAAATTAAGCACTGTTGCTGTCGTTGGCTTTACGCTGCTTATTACCGGTATTGCACTTTGGATTATCCGCAATTTGCGCGGCTGGAAAGGTGACAGTCAAATCACGGTAAAAGACGCTATTATAGTCGGACTTGCCCAATCAGTTGCTTTGATACCCGGCATCAGCCGTTCTGGAGCGACAATTGTTGCCGCAATGCTGTTAGGGATGAAAATTGAGACAGCACTGCGCTTTTCATTCCTGCTGTATATTCCGGTCAGTCTGGGAATCAGTATTCTTTCGGTTGGTGATATTCTCGGTGACGACAACATTAATACACTGGCCATTCCATACATTTTGGCTTTCATGGCATCGATCTTGGCAACCTATTATTCACTGCGCTGGTTTATGAATATCATGAAACATGGCAACTTGAAATATTTCACCTTTTACTGTTTTATTGTGGGAATTCTCGTTATTCTGTTTCTATAATTTCGTTTTAGCAGCCCTCCGTAAGGGTACATACCTTTCGGAGGGTTTTTTATGCGTTTTATTGAAGATGAAGAAAAGTTTCTGGATATTCATGTAGGTACATTTGAATTATCCTTCAGCAAAAAATACCGTTATATTGCACTGATCAACGACCTCACATTAGGGCTCGAATTTCTGATAGGCAGCGCCTTTTTTCTGTATGAACCACTGAAAACTGCCGGTGTCATATTATTTATTATCGGCAGTGCGCAATTATTGGCCAGACCGATTATCAAAATCATGCACGCTATTCATTTTTCACACATTAAAAACGAACAATCAAAAAAGTCCCAGTGAATGGCCGCTGGAACGTTTTTACTGTTACTATGTCCTTTCCACATTGCCTTCCAAAAAATTATTACGATCAAAAACTTTTCACAATTAGTGATTATACCAAAGCACTGCCCGTGATAGAATAAAAATAGTTCAAATGGAAAGGGTGGCGTTCGGATGAATACACATTCCATCAAAGAACTTTTGCAGAAAGTTCCTTTGTTTAAAGACCTGAATGATTATGAAATAGAACCAATTGTTGAACTGGCCAAAAACCACACATACCAGCGTGGCAGTCATGTTTTTATGCAAGGCGACCCGCTGACGAGCGTTTATTTCATTCATCAGGGACGAATCAAAATATATAAGACTGATGTTCACGGGAAGGAACAGATTGTTAATGTTCTGCAGCCCGGTGACATGTTTCCGCATCAGGGATTTTTCAGACAGGATGACTACCCGGCACATGCCGAAGTACTGGATGAAGCAATCTTAATTTTTATTCCGATAAAATCGTTTGAAAATTTCCTGATTCATCATCCGGAAATTTGTGTAAAATTGTTCCGCGTTCTTGGCGATATCATTATGGATCTGCACAACCGGCTGGAAGAAAAAATTCTCCATAATACGTACGAACAAATTATTATGCTGTTGCTGCGTCTTGCTAAAGATTATGGAACAGAAACGGGAGACAGTATGACAAAAATCACGACACATTTTACAAACCGGGATCTCGCCAATATGATTGGTTCCAGCCGTGAAACCGTAAACCGGACACTGACACGACTCAAAAAACAGCAGCTCCTCAGTACCGATAAAACCGGCGCATATATATTGGATGCTGCTGCATTGAAAGATGAACTTTTTTAAGAGTCCGGCCCACGTTGGCTGGGCTCATTTATAATTTCCGTCTATCCCCCGCTAACCGGCGGGATAAAGGCAACAACATCACCTGATTTCAGTACGACATCTTCTTGGGCATATTCCTCGTTTACAGCAATCATCGCCTGGTCCAGTTGATTCAACTTATACATGTTCAGCAGATTGCCCTTCAATTCAGCCAGCGTCAGTCCATCCGCATCAACCTCCACCTTGTTATTTCCGACAGTTTCCTGCAATTCAGCAAAAAATAACACATCAACCATTGCGCATTTCCTCCTCGTTCGGAATTCCGTCATCGTAGGACGTTGTCTCCTTCTGGTTGCCAATCCACTTCGTACCGTCTTCCCAGTTTTCTTTTTTCCAGATCGGAACAATCTCCTTAATTCGTTCAATGGCATATCTGCTTGCTTCAAATGCGTCATTGCGGTGTGGTGTTGAAACAGCAATCACAACCGCCACATCGGAAATATCAAGATGCCCGACGCGATGGACAATTGCTGTGTCAGTATTGCCCCATCGCTCACGGATTTCAGCACCAATCTGTTCAAGCTTTTTCTCAGCCATCGAAACATATGCCTGATATTCCAGGTACAGTGTCCGCTTCCCTTCTGTAAATTCACGAACCGTCCCGATAAATGTGTTTACTGCTCCAGCTTCCGGCCGAACAACCTTTTTAATGCAATTGTCAATGTTAATCGGTTTATCTGTAATCCGAAACTTATCATCCATATGAACACCTTCTTATGTACACTGCCAGGCGGGGTAAGTATTCCCCCGGTTTTTTCATGTCAAATACCGGGACATCCAGGTTTTTCAGCAGTTCCGAATCCCAGCCGCCTGCTGCAATAACGTTAGGAAGTTCATCCACAAGTGACAGGTCCTCCCTGTTTCGCACAAGAACAATTTTGGGATACTCCGCATGTTTATATCCTTCAATCAGCAGTAAATCAATTGGAAAATTGCTGTATACCCGAACCATTTCATCCAGATCCATTTCCATGTTCAATGTGAATTGCGAAACCATCTCACCCTGCACACCACTCATAATAGCACCTGATTCCATATGTGCCTGGTTATCTTTAAGTTTCCCAAGATCAGGATCCCCGCCGTGCCCGTGGTGTTTTAACGAACCTACGATCACGCCGGTTTTGGAAAAGTAGAGGATTAATTGGTTCATTAGTGTCGTTTTCCCGGAATTTTTATACCCGGCAATTTGACAAATCTGCATGTAATTCCCTCTTCATTTTTATTGGTATAAAAAAAGGCCGATTCACTCCAGATGAACCAACCTTGTCTCTATGCATCAATCAGGGATGCCCAGTGCAATTTTTGCGTATCGTGACATTTTATCTTTGCCCCATGGCGGATCCCATACAATGTTAACTCTGGTTTCCTTAACTTCCGGCATATCCGCAAGTGCACGCTGGACATCCTGTTCAATATGGGCTGCAAGCGGACAGCCCATTGCTGTTAACGTCATCGTTACGTCGCAAATCCCTTCATCATTGAGATCAACATCATAAATGAGTCCAAGATTCACAATATCAATACCCAGTTCAGGGTCAATAACATTCTCAAGTGCTCCCATCAGATTTTCCTTCAGAGCCTCTTCCATGACCAAAAACCTCCTTCATCGTTCTTAGTCCTATTTAAACATAATTTGACGGAATTTGAAATGATTTTAATCACATCCTGTCTCTTTCTACAGGTGTTTCTCAAACCATTTCACCAATGCAAGAATTGCCTCGCGACTTACCTTATGATCACGGTTTTCTTCTTTTAAAAATGCTATGTTTTCCTTGTTTTTATATCTTTTTTTCGCATCCTCGTAGAAGGTAAAGGAGTGGTCGAACGGTACTACTGCATCATTTTCCCCATGCCAGAAAAACAATGGCCGCTCCTGGAGTTTTTCCACCTGTTCGGACAGATCGTACAGCTTTAATTGATCATATAATTGGTCAATCATTTCATCACTGACAGGCAATTTCCCCATTTTTTTGAAGCTGCTGACCAGTGTTTTGGCATAAATGGTAATTTTCGGTGAACCCATCATAACACCGGCAGTTTTAATCCATGGATACTGTGTCAGCGCAGCGGATGTTGTGATACCGCCCATACTTGTACCGGCGATGCCAAAACGGCCATCAAGAATAAGTCCTTTTTCATCCAATAAATCCTTAATACCCTTAAGTTCTTTTACGTTTTGCATCACAATATCCCAAAAGGAAATCTGTTTCTTTAAATCGGATACGTCCACTTCCTGTTCCCCATGAAATTTACTGTCCGGAAGAATGACACGATACCCTTTTTCAGCCAAAAGGTATGCCAGCGGAAGATTGTGCTCCTTTGCGCTCGTAAACCCATGGAAATACGTTACAGTCGGCAAAGGCTTCCCCTCCCATGTTGTATCTTCAACAACCAAGCAAGGGATTGACTTCATTGTTTGTTTATTTACACCTATCATTTCCGATTTCCTTTCCTGTTCATTTCTGTCTCGTTAGTATCATAATATTAATTTTATGTAATTTGCAACCTGCACGCAATTTAATGCTTTACATATATTGGATTCACTTATACACTATTGACATACGAGGTGAAAGCTAATGGAAAATAACCAGCATTTAATTGCACTGGATTTGGATGGGACATTGCTGACCGATGACAAACAAATCAGCAGTCGCAATAAAAATACATTACAGCAGGCGATTCATGATGGCCATATCGTTGTCATCGCCACTGGCAGACCGCACCGTGCAAGCATTGATTATTACCATGAACTCGGGCTCGATACCCCAATGGTCAATTTTAACGGTGCATTAATTCATCATCCGGAAGATACGAAATGGGATGTACTGCACAACCCAATGCCTGTCCGGACGGCACAACAGATTATTGAAGTATGTTACGATTTCGGCGTTCATAACATTCTGGCCGAAGTAAAAGATAATGTGTATCTGGATCGATACGATGAAAAAATCATCGATATTTTTCATGCTACAAAACAGGATCCCCCTTTTAAAATCGGCAGTCTGAAAAATCTGCTGACAGATGATCCGACATCATTACTTATCCACCCAAGGGAAGACCACATTGCAGAACTTCGCGAACATTTGGATAACTATCATGCTGAATTAATTGAACACCGCAAATGGGGTGCGCCGTGGAATATAATTGAAATCGTCAAAAAGGGTATGAATAAGGCAATTGGCCTGCAGAAAATTGCGCACTATTATCATATCCCCAAAGAACGAATAATTGCATTCGGAGATGAAGATAATGATTTGGAAATGATTGACTATGCCGGTGTCGGCGTTGCCATGGGGAATGGCATTGATGAACTGAAAGCAATTGCCAAAGAGGTTACCGAAACAAATGAGCAAGATGGAATCGGTGTCTTCCTTGAGGACTATTTAAAACTTCAGGTTAAAGCCATCTAAATATTACCTTTTATAAAATATGATCAACAAACCATACTAGTAGTGAGCGCATTAAAAAAGCGTTCACTTCTTCTTTTTTTGGAAATGCTTTAGGCCTTTCTAAAGGAGGAATTGCCGATGGGGAAAAACAGCAAGTCAAGACGATTCAGCCACCAAGGCGCTGATTCTGTAAAAAAACATGCCGAACGATTTCCTTATCGTTCACGTTTCAGTGATGTGGAACGCAAACGAGAGGAATGACAGCCAAACAGTAGGAGGGTTTTAAATGGAAAATAATCTTTTCCAACAAGCTAAAACTGCTGTAAACAACTTTAGGAATGCTCAAGGAAATGCATCCCAACAGGATAAGCAGGCTGCACAAAATGCACTGCAAGCTGCAAAAAATAATTCTTCTCAGGAAGAACAACAACAGCTGCAGCAGCTTGAGCAACAACTGAAACAAAAAAATCAGCTCAGTTAACCTCCCAATGAATGTGCATTAAAGATTTTCAATTCATTTACGAAAATGAAACGGGATTATAATGTGCATCAAAAAGCATCTTTGCCAAAGAAACGGCAAAGATGCTTTTTCTTCATATTTCTGTTAAACTTGTGGTAAGTATGCATCATTATTAGGAGGTTCAAATCATGGGAATACGAGCTGAAGCTACACCAAATCCGAATGCACTGAAATTCACAACGGACAAGCTGATCTTTGAAGGTGACAGCAGCATTTCCGTTATGCCTGGCGATACAAGTGAACACGAAATTTTGAATGATTTAATGAATCTTGATGGCGTTGACAACGTCTTCGGCTACCAGAACTTTATTACAGTGAATAAAATGTTCGATGCCGAATGGGATGACGTTCAACCCAAAGTCATTGAAGTTATTGAAAAACATGGGTATTAAAAAAGACAGCTGGTGCTGTCTTTTTTTAGTTATTTTCTTCTTTCAATATATCCGTCGTTGTAACAATCTCCACATAATAATATTTAATCTTTCCGGAAAAATCCGAAAATCCCTGTAGTCTGCACGATATTCGTAAATGCATTTGGATCAACTTCACCAATTATCCGCTCCAAATCATATAATTCATATCTGGTGACAACGAGGTACATCATATTTTTGTCCTCTTTTGTATATGCACCCTTTGCCGGCAATATCGTAATACCGCGAACCA
The DNA here is from genome assembly GCF_900162695.1 of Virgibacillus siamensis. NCBI lineage: Bacteria > Bacillati > Bacillota > Bacilli > Caryophanales > Bacillaceae > Virgibacillus > Virgibacillus siamensis. The sequence goes on along the minus strand of NZ_FUIH01000007.1, from coordinate 450,328 downwards.
TTGTATTGTGAATAGCCTTCTGCAGTTCTTCTGCTTTATGTGTAATGATCATAGCCGTAACTTTTTCATGCCGTGTATGAAGCGCATCAATTACGCGTGTTGTCACGTATAATGTCAGCAATGTATAAAGTGCGTTCTCCGGTTCATACAAAATGCCAGCCATCGCAATAATGATTGAATTCAATATTAAAAAATAAGTACCGATTGGTTTGTCTTTCATTCGGGAGAGTACCATGGCCACAATATCCATACCACCTGTTGATGCACCATGTTTCAATGTGATGCCGACACCGGTTCCCCCAATGACACCGCCAAATACAGCATTCAGAATGATATCTTCGGAAAGTTCCATCACCGGCAGTATTTCAAGAAAAAGGGTCGTAAATACAACTGAAAGAACGCTGTATACTGTAAAACCCTTCCCTACCTTTTTCCAACCCAGAATAGCAACGGGTATGTTCAGAATAAATAAAATGATACCTGTGCTAAGTCCCTCAAAACCGATAAAATCTTTAAATACACTGGAAATCAGCTGGGCAGCACCGGTAAATCCGCTTGCATAAACGTTTGCACCGATCAGGAAGAAATTCAGTGAAACGGCGTTTAGTACTGCACCAAATATAACGATAAGAATTCGTCTTGCCTCAAATAAAAACATAGCTGCCTCCTTTGCCTTATGCATTATTATAATTTTAAGTTAATAAACTTTGACTAACCTTTTGGATAGCTTTAAACTGAAATTATCATTAGAAAAACTTGGTGTACAGCTAATGGGACTTTGGTAGAGAGATTTTTGCTTCCCCTGAATTCCTGTATCGACAAGTTTTCAATTGTCTCAGCTCTGACCGCCAAGACACAAGAAAAGAAGGTGAAAAAATGAGTACGAAAATCCTGGCAGACTCAGCATGCGATTTATCCGAACGTTATTATAAAGCATTTGACATCGAAATGGTACCCTTAACGGTTCATCTCGACGGAAAAGATTATAAAGATGTGGAAGAAATTGACCCAAAAACAGTCTATGACGCCATGCGGGAAGGCAAAGGAACAAAAACGTCCCAGGTTTCACCGCAAACCTTTAAAACTATTTTTACATCGTACGCCAAAGCAAATCAACCGTTAATATATTTTGCCTTCTCCTCTGAGCTTTCCGGAACATGCCAAACGGCACAAATGATGGCGCAGGAAGTCAAAGAAGAATATCCTGAAGCTGCGTTGCACGTCATTGATACGAAATGCGCCTCCATTGGATATGGGCTTGTTATTCTAAAAGCCGCTGAACTTGCCAAAAATGGTGTGGGCATTGATGAAATCATCGAAACCGCTGCATATCATGCAAACCATATGGAACACATCTTCACCGTTGACGACTTGGAATATCTGCGTCGCGGCGGGCGTGTCAGCAGAGCTTCTGCCTTCGTCGGTTCCCTGCTGAAAATAAAACCCGTACTGCATGTTGATGAAGGAAAACTCGTTCCGCTTGAAAATGTCAGAGGCTCCAAAAAATTGTTGAACCGCATGCTCGAAATCATGGAAGAACGCGGCACTGATTTTAAGAACCAGACAATCGGCATCAGTCATGGTGATGACCTGGAAAGAGCTGAAAAACTTGCCTCCATGATTAAAGAAAAATTCGACGTGAACGATGTATTAATCGAATGGGTCGGCGCTGTAATTGGTGCACACTCTGGCCCCGGCACACTGGCCATTTTTTTTTTAAATAGTGAGTATACGTAATTTCCTGCTGATTCTGATAAGGATCAGCTTTTTTATCGTTTGTACTGTAACATTTTTCCGCAGTTATCGTCTAATCAAGTAACCCTGCTAACGAGGTGAACATGTGATGAATCGGAAAATCGTACTGTACTGTCTGGCTGGTTTGCTTGTAATTGGAGCCGTTGTTTTTTTCCTGCTGCCAAAAACTATTGGTGTCACGATTCCGGCTAAATCAAGTTATGCCCCCACATTTAAAGATTGGTCCATCCACTTTTCCGAAACAATGAATCCCAACACGTTTACAAGAAATACAGTAACCGTCTTAAATCAGAACAATGAAAAAGTTGATGTAACATTTAAATGGAACAAGGACCATACCATTCTAACATTAAAAGCACCAGAGTACGGCTATCAAATTGACCATACGTATATGATTACCGTTTCAGGTGCAGTTGAAACTGCAAATGGCAATGCATTGAATGATTCATTCTCATATTCCTTTACAGCCGTTGCTGAATTACCCACCATTAAGGACAAGGAACAGCTTGTTACATTGCTCCAAGAACGTATGAAGAACCAGAAGAAATGGCTGGGCAGACTGGAGCACGGCATTACGATGGAACGCTCACAAAGCGATCAGGCCAAAAACACAGCTGAAAAAGGAGCTCCCTCCTCTACAACCAATGTGCAGGTTAAAGGTGTTGATGAAGGTGATATCATCAAAACAGACGGTGATTATATTTATTTTTCCCGCGGTACAGATGTCATCATTGCCAAAGCTGCCAAAAAAAGCAGTAAAATACTGGGGAAAATAGCCATGCAAAACTTTCATCCGACTGAACTTTATTTACACGATGATTTACTGATTATGATCGGCAGCTCGAGTAAATTGTCACACAAACCATCCGCACCATCAACCGAGGTTAAGCGGGCCGTAATTCCCCAAGACAGAACAACGACACTGATTTACGATGTTGCTGATCCTAAGCATCCGAAAAAAATCCGTGAATTAACGATGGATGGTTCATTGATATCCAGCAGGAAAACAGATGGTTATTTATACTTGATTGCCAGCCAGCACCCGCCAATTCGGCTGATGAATAAGAAATCACCTAACAGCCGTGAACTAAGACCACAGATTAAAGACACTGCTGTTAGTAACAAAAATCACCCGCTCAGCTTTGACAGGATGCACTTCTTTCCTGAATCACAGGATGAATCCTTTTTGCTGCTTGGGTCAATTAATTTAAAAAACCCAGGTAAAAAAGCGGATATCACAGCCTATCTTGGCACTTCCAGCGAAGTATACATGTCCAGAGATAGTTTGTATCTTGCAGCAAACCGATTCAGAAAGGATTTTTCACAAGATAAGAAACGTTCGGAGCTTGCAATTGCCAGACCACCAGTTGATACAGAAATCAGCAAGTTCAACATTGAAGATGGTAATATTTCGTATCATGCTTCCACTGTTGTCGAAGGCAGGCTAATCAATCAATTTGCCATGGATGAACGTGACGGTGTTTTCCGCGTCGCTACAACAAAGGGTTCCGCTTGGAATGATGATACACCATCCACCAACAATCTTTACACATTTGATAAACAGATGAACCCGCTTGGCGAATTGACAGGACTGGCAAAAGACGAACGAATTTACAGTGTCCGGTTTATGGATGAGGTTGCTTACATGGTAACATTCAAGAAAACGGACCCGCTTTTCGTCATCGATTTAAAAAACCCAAAGAAACCGACAGTATTAGGAAAGCTGAAATTGCCTGGATTCAGCAATTATTTACACCCGCTCGATGATGATCATCTTATCGGATTTGGACAAAATACCAAGCTTGTTCAGTCTGAGAATGGACTGGAGCCACGGGTACAAATTGACGGTTTAAAAATTTCCGTCTTTGATGTCAGCAATCCGGCAAAACCGAAAGAAGAATACAGTAAAATAATCGGGGAAGGTCATTCCTATACAGAAGTGAATTACGATCATCACGCACTATATAAACATCCGGAGAACCCCATTTTCGGTTTCCCCGCCACCATTTATGACAGCAAAACCATTCATAAAGGAGATGCATCCTATCAGAATGATTCACTTGCCTTTTCTGGTCTATTTTTATATCGGATCACCCCGGACAATGGGATTCAGTTGAAAGACTCCATTACCCAACAGAAAAAATCCGATTACAATCGATACAAAAAATGGAATCATGAGATAAAACGGATGGTATCCGCCGGGGACATGATATACATCTTTTCACCAAGCACAATGCGTGTATATAATATATCCGAAGAGAACATCATCCAGACTATACAGCTTCCTGCATCCAACCTAAAATAGGTATGAAATTCCATCCCTTCGCATATAATTCCAGTAGGACAGGCACAACCTGATGTTGCGGGAGGGATTTCATGAGCATGAGCATTTTCGAATTAATTTCCATTTTTGAAATGGAACGAAACCAGCCGCCTGAATCAATTAATGCATTACTTGATTTCTACCAACGAAAATACGTCTCCAGTGAAATAGACTTGGACGAATACCGAAACGTATACTACTACCTGTACAGGCAAGGGGCCATTTCAGCACATGAATATGCATTTGAATAGGAAAAGAAACGGGTGGCTGATTTATTCCAAACCAGCTTCCCGTTTCTTTTGCTTTCGGCTAAGCAAGATAACTGCCCCTATAAAGACGACAAAAATGCCGACAATCATCCCAATAAACAGCCAATTAAACCCTGTGTCTTCCTGTACTATATAAACTTCCGCTGTCTCGCGGGCAAGGCCTATTTTAAACTTTCCATTATCACTTTCACGAACAAGGTTATCGCCAATCAAACCTTTCAGCATTTTGCCGGAAGGAACATCGGTAATGGAAATCGCCTGTGATGTCACATCATTATTAATCGCCACATATACCGATTGATCCTTATAGGTTCGTTTAAATAAGCTCATCGCACCACTCGTTCCAAGCAGTTCATAACTCCCCTTTTGCAGAGCCGGAAATTTGGTGCGAAGTGCTGATACCCGGTTATAATGCTTCTGCAGATCCTGTTTAGCGCTGTTGAACTTCACCAGTTCCAGACTTTCCGGAAAATCGCCGCCCATCGGGATTTCCGATCCTTGAAAAATCATCGGTGTTCCCGGTGCTGTATACAAATACGTTAAAGCAAGTTTCCATGTGGTCAGTGCATTACGACCGTTTTCATAAAACTTCTGGCTGAAACGTTCAGTTCGTTTATTGTCCAGAAAGCTGAGCCCTTTTCTTTTCCCGCTTTTCTCCCAGACATCGTAAATTGATTGAACGGGATTGCCTTCTTCTGCAAATGTTTTTACCATCGCCTGCTGCAGCGCATTGTTTTCCACAGCCTGAATGGAAGTATTCTTTATAAGATGGCCGGTGTATGTTTTCGGCTGCAAAATATCAGCCAACAGATAAAAATCAGGATATTCCTTATGAATTTGCTGAGTCAGTTTTTTTAAATAGTTTTGATTCATCTGGTCAGCAGCATGAAAGCGATATCCGTCAATCCCCGTTTTTTCAATCCAATAATCTGCAACATCTGCAATATAATCCTGCACTTCCGGATTGGACTGATCAAGTACGTTGACATCATCCAGCCATCTCGTATCCTGCAAGTTGTTTTCAGTGAACCAGTCTTTTTTTGCAGGATCATTTGCCAGGTTGCTTTCAGGTGAAACATAATTGGTGACAAGTTCCATCACTACTTTCATATCATGCTCATGTGCTTCCTTCACCAGTTTCTGCAAATCTTGCATCGTTCCAAACTGCTTTTCAACTTTATAAAAATCTGTAATCCAGTATCCATGGAAGCCATCAGGAGCATTTTCCATCACCGGTGAAAGAACAATTGTCGTAAATCCCAGTTCCTTCAATTTATCCAACTTGGAAATAACGCCTTCAAAATCCCCGCCATGGTATGCGTGCGGATCCTTTAAATTAATCTGTTCTCCATTTGACTGATCACCATTTTGAAAGCGATCGACCAAAATATTATAAATGATTTCACCTTTGATTCCCTCTTGTTTCGCCGCATCCACTGGATTTGCCATGCCGAACGAAACAAAGCCGATCAATAATATAAAAGCCAGCTGTTTCATATATGTACCCCTCTTAATTTGTTTTAATTAATAAATATATAAAATATGGTGTGCTTAAAATGGCAACCACAATGCCCACAGGAATTTGTGTCGGATTAAGCAGATTGTTGCCAATCGTATCCGATACCATCAATAACAATGCACCAATCAAGGCTGCAATTGGAATGATATACTGATGCAATGGCCCAATAATCTTTCGTGCAATATGCGGCACAACCAGTCCAAGGAATGCAATTGCTCCGCCTGCAGCAACACTTGCACCGGCTAGCGCAACAGCAATCAGCAACAGTGTGCGCCGTTCTTTTTCAACTTTGGAACCAAGGCCGGCAGCAACATCATCCCCCAATGTCAGCACATTGAGAATATGCGCCTTCTGCATTGCAAAGGGAACAAGCAGTAAAATCCAGGGCAACAATGCCCATACAAATGTCCAGTCCGCATTCCAAATGTCTCCGGAGAGCCAAACCGTTGCCTGCCGAAAATCCTGCGGGTCCATTTTCAGCTGAAAAATGATCAGTGCTGCACTAAAGCCCGCATTAACACCTATCCCAACCAAGATAAGCCGGATTGGATTAACACCGTTTTTCCAGGCTAGCAAATAAATCAATAATGCCGCAAACAATGCCCCGATTAAGGCGAACAACGGCATAATAAATACAGATAAAGTCGCGTTTATCGAATCCTGAATCAAAAAAATGAATAAAACAATTGCGAGGCCGGCGCCTGTATTGATGCCTAAAATCCCCGGATCAGCCAGGTCATTTTGCGTTACCCCCTGCAAAATGGTTCCGGAAACGGCCAGCCCAGTACCAATCAATAAAGCCAGAACAATTTCCGGCAGCCGAAAATCGAACAGAACCAATTCAAATCGATCAGTCCCTTGTCCAACTAGTGTTTTTACCACATCCAGCGGTGGCACTTGAATGACACCAGTGCTTAACGTTATGAAGAACATGATAACTATTAATATAACTAATAATGTGATGACACCAGCGAATTGTGTGGTTTTTTTATTCATGCTTTACCACCCCCGCTGCTTCCGCGTGCAAGATAGAGAAAAAATGGCACACCAATTAGTGATGTGATTGCCCCGACCGGTGTTTCAAACGGTGCGTTGATTACACGGGATAGAATATCAGAAAGCACCAGCAGCAAGGCACCAAAAATGGCTGAGGCCGGTATAATCCAGCGATAGTCAGTCCCCATAATAAAACGTGTCATATGGGGGATGATAAGCCCAAGAAAACCAACGGCCCCCGCAACAGATACGGCAGCCCCGGTCAAAATCAAAACCGTTAAAATGCCCATTACCTTGATTATAATATTACGCTGTCCTAACCCCGCTGCAACATCTTCACCAAGATTAAGTACCGTAATCGACCTTGAAATAGCAAAGGCAATAACCAGACCGAGTGCCCCTGCAATCAATAGCATTTGAATGGATGTCCAATCAGTTCCTGCCAACCCGCCGGCAAGCCAAAATCCAAGCTGTTTTTCCAGATTGAAATGCAGTGCGATTATAGACGAAATCGAACTCAATAACGTACCAATCGCAACACCGGCAAGGGCAAGCTTAACCGGTGTAAGACCACTGGTTGACAGCGAGCCGACCATAAAAACGAGCGCGACAGCAACACCCGCACCTGCAAGCGATGCAAAGGTCATGCCGATGGTAGATACACCCGAGGAAAATGCCAAAATCAAAACCAGTGCAAAAGCTGCTCCATCTGTTACCCCCATGATCGACGGGGATGCCAAAGGGTTTCTGGTCATCCCTTGCATAATCGCCCCGGATACTGCCAAAAAGGCACCAACCAGCGCTGCACCTACTGCTCTTGGCAGCCGAAGTTCCCGGATAATCTGATGAGAGGTGTTTTTCGGGTCGAAATCAACCACTGCTTGCCAAACCGTTTGCAAATGAATATCCGCCACTCCGTAAGCAATCGATATCCCGGCAGCAAAAACGAGCGCCATCGCCCCCGCAAACTGAATGATCATTTTTAATATGGATGAATGTTGAATTGTATGTAACATGAATATACTCCCGCTTATGTCAGTTGTTCATTGTCCCTAACCTTTCAAGTATAAGTCGTTCGCAGATTTGTTGCAATATCCGTGAAAAAGAAATTGACAGAACAATTGAAAATGATTATCATTACCGTTAGATGTTTCATTATACCATAAAAGGAGATCAGCATATGTTCACACGAAAAAAATCCTATGTTTTATTCAGCTGTCTGATCGTGAGTCTTGCCCTGATTATTTCAGCCTGTGGAAGTGATAACGAAGAATCTTCCTCCTCCGGCGACAGCAGCAATAATAATTCTGAAATAACAATGGACAGTAAAAAAGGTGAAGTAACCATCCCAAAAGATGCTGAACGCATTATCGCACCCTACCACGAAGATGCACTGCTGGCGCTTGGGGTAAAACCTGCCGCTAAATGGGCAATCGGAAACAGCATCCAAAATTATCTGGAAGGACAATTAAAAGACGTTCCAAAAATTGAGTGGAATCTGCCGCTTGAACAAGTGATGAAATACAACCCGGACTTGATTATTTTATCAAATACACTGGATAGCTATGAAGGATCCTATGAGGATTATCAGAAAATCGCTCCCACATATGTGTTGTCAGATGAAGCAGCCAATAATTGGCGCAAACAGATTGAGTTATTCGGTAAGATGCTCGGTAAAGAAGATAAAGCACAGAAGGTTTTAAAGCAGTATGACGATAAAGTTTCCAACGCAAAGGAAAAGCTGAACAAATCAATTGGTGATGAAACAGTCGCGATGATTTGGACGATGGGCAATAAATTTTACCTGTTTGAAAAAGACCGTCATGTTGCTGATATTGTTTATTCGGAATTAGGTATCAAAGCACCGGAAGTTGTCAAAAGTCTTGGCAAAGCACCAAATGACGCATGGAATGCTATCTCCATCGAGAAGCTCTCCCAGTTGAAAGCAGATCATGTCTTCCTGCTCGGGATGAAAGGTGAAGAAGGAATCAAAACATTGAAAAACAGCAGCGTATGGCAAAGCACGCCAGCTGCGAAGTCAGGTAACGTCTATGTCATGAATGATCCAAGTCACTGGACCAATGAAGGGCTAATCGCATCAGAAAAAACTATTGATGCTATTGTAGAAACCCTGGCTAAATAACACCCTTTAATACATTAAAAAAGTGGCAGCCTTTTGTATAAGGTCATGCCACTTTTTTGTGTTTAACTACGATTATAGGGTTAACAAACTTTTTTTATGGCAAAAATCCAAGTCCGAGACGGCCAAATCCAAGAATCATGGTAAGAATGACAGCGATGACCAGCTGAATCCACCAGCCTTTTGTCGCCTCTTCCCTGCCGGATTTCAGGCTGATCATTTCCATAGCAAAAATTGCCCAAATACCTGCAAGTCCTTTGAAGATTGCCTCGCCCATTTGCGGTGCTCCGAAATATCCCGCAAGCAGTGTGCCTCCAGAATATAAAATGAATAAGTAATCCAGTCTAAGTATCATTTGTACAATTTTAGCACCTTTAGCCTTGCCTGATTTATTCAGTATCACTACTACGATAAACAAAATAAAAGCCAGTGCCCATGCTGTAACGTGCAGATGTGTATTCATTTGAGTACCTTCCTTTCCAAATACTGCTACAATAAATCCATCATACCATGGACAAGACTAATTTTCATTTGAAAAATCTATGAACAATTCGGCTAATCTTCCGGGGCATTTCTCCTGATTTCGCAAATTATAGAATACTTGTCTGTTATAGAAGCCCATTATCCCCTAGCACTGATTTTTGTTTCCTCCCTTTATCCGTTACATAATTATTTTTAAACCATGCAACAAGCGAAGTAATCACCGTAAATAAAACCGAAATTCCCTGCTCCATCTCCTCCTGGCTAAATGGCAGCGGGGATTTTCCAAAAATCACAAGCACCTGATTCAATAAAGCCAGTGCCAATACAACAGAACGAATGATTGTACCTTTATCCATGCAGACATCTCCCTTTTATATGTTAATGTAATTTATTACAAAACACCTTTTAATGTGTATTTGAAACAAAGAGGAGACTTTCCGATAAATGTGAACTTTATCATTCTAATTGTGAACTTTAGCGAATCCATTATGAACTTTATCATTTTACCCAAGAACTTTAGCGAAAACCTTGTAAACTTTAGCGAATTATAAAAATCAGCCCTTTTCAACCTCACTCCCACGTATCTGAACCCGCCTCATCGGCTGGATTTTCTGATACGTCAGACTGCGCCACACCCATTCAAGCGGTCCGAAGCGGTATTTCACCATCCAGAACTTGCTTAATACCACCTGAAGACTGAATACGATTATGACGATACCGATGCTGACACTTGGGGTAATGGATCCATACAAGCCAAATCCCACACCATAAAACAAAACAAAACTAATTACAGATTGGAAAATATAATTGGTCAGCGACATGCGTCCGACATAAGAAAATGGTTGGAACAGCTTTGCACCGATTCTGCTTTGATATAAAAGCGTTATTGAGAAAAGGTAAAATAAAGCCGAGGCAGTGCCTCCAACATTATCCTGGATAAAATAAAACCATTCCGGATTGCCATATAAATACGGACCCCATTTCAAACTGATAAAAAAGAGCAAGCTCACACTCCACCAACTCCATATCACACGTTTGTTTGCCGCCGGTTCATGGAGCCAGCGTCTTCTTGCAATATACATTCCAAGTAAAAACATTGGGAGCAGCGTTGTAACGAATAAAAGATAAGTGAACAGCCCGTTTGAATATATCCAGTCATGTATGTTCTGTGAAATAATAACTGATAAATCATTGCTCAGGTAATTTTCTCTTGCCTGATTTATTCCGACAAAATTGGAATACCCCAAAAATTCCCGTACTTGAAACAAGTAATGGGAAAAATAAGAAACACTAAATCCCAGCAATACTATGGCATACGCCAATAATGTTTTATCTTTCCGATGAATGAATGCAATCAGGAATAACCCGATAATTCCGTATGACAGTAATATATCACCGCTCCAAATCAGAAATGCATGAACGATACCAAAACAAATCAGGATCAACAATCTGCGGAACAAAAATAGTTTTGCATTTATTCCTTTATCAATAACCCGTTCCATCATGATTTGAAACCCGAATCCGAACAAAATAGAGAACAATGTATAAAAACTCGCCTGGAAAAACACATCTTTAAATGCCTGGGTGAACTGGTCAACTGGTGCAGACCATGCCTCTTCCGCCCCGCCATACAAAAAATATGGAGCAGAAAAAGCCCCGATATTTACAATGAAGATCCCGAATATGGCAAAGCCCCGTGCAGCATCAATCCATGTAAGACGTTCTGAACCTTTTGTTGGTGTGATGGAGTTCATTTTGCCACCCCCTGCTAACTTTCTCATCTTTAACTCAATTATAGCGTGCTCATACCCGGCAATGGCCATAAAATATATTTACTATATAATTGCACTTTTAAATCTCCAAAAGCTTTGCCATATAATATTCATCAACAAATTCGCCATCTATCATAAGCGAATCCCTTTTTGTTCCTTCGATTTCAAAGTCCATCTTCCTATAAAGTGATAATCCTGCAGCATTCTTGGCAACTACCGTCAACTCTATACGACGTATCTTATGTTGTATTGCCCATTGATCCAGCCTGTCGTATAACTTACGGCCAACCCCTTGTCCTCTGTATTCTTCCAGGATTCCGATAACGATATAAATGGAATGCTTATTACGTTTTGCATTTCCGCCGATAGCCATCAGAAAACCAATTAAATTGGCTTTTTCATTTTCAACAACAAATATAGTGGAATTCTCTTTTTGGAGAAATGAATCTATTATCTTCAGCTGCTTATCAGAATCAATTTTTCTTTCACCTGCCTCCCACAGCATATATTTTGAATTTTTTTCAACCTGATAAGTGAGCTGAATAAACTTTTCCGCATCCGAAGTCTTTATTTCTCTAATCTCCATTTTGCTTCCCCCTGGTTTTTCCATTCCTTATTCGATTATAAATCATTAATGAAAAGGCCAACCAAAAGTTGGCCGACCTTTAATGATTAACCTCGAAGTTGATTTTTAAAAAACAATACCGTTTCCAGTTCATCTTCCCTGTCCTCAAAAATATTTAGTTCTTTACCAACCGCTATAGCAAATTCTATATATGCGTTTCCTTCAGCTGTTATCAAGTTTTCGCACACCGTAACATCTGCTTCACTCAAATTTTTTCCATCAAAATAATGCGCATATTCCGGTTCATCGTCAACAGACGTTGAAAATTTTCGATCATGCAATATACTGGCTGCAGCCAGAAAAGTGGACGCACCACAAATTGCCGCAATCCATTTATGTTCATTATCAAACGCACGAATAATGTTTAACAAATCATCTTCCGCGACTAACGGTTCCGGCTCACCTCCCGGAATAACCAAAATATCAAAATCTGCAGGATCAACTGCTTCAATCAACAAATCAACCTTCACTCTGAAGTTTCCAGCATCAATAACATCAGCACTTAAAGCAGCAGTTTTCACCTCAATGCCTGAAATATTTAACATGTACGATAACGGACTGATTTCCCAACCAACATATCCATCATACAAAAAGAATAATGCTTTCACCCATACATCTCCCTCTACTTTTTAGTCTAAGAAACGGAACGACCTGGATATACCATTATTTTCTTGATTTTCATAGGAATCAGCCCCTTCAGCAATAAAAATAATTAATCAAACTGATTTTACCACAATATTTGTAAAATTAAAATCTCAATTATTTGGCAAAAAAAGGACACTTTTCATCATCAGAAAAGCGTCCTTAAATACATTAATTGCCGCTACCTTTGCAATTATCACTACATTTCCATCACAGCAAAATAGTTATCCTCACGGTCAGCAAAGTTAAATACCCGGCCAGCTGGCATTTTTACAATGTCGCCTACCGTGACATTTTCAGCCGATAATTTTTCGTGCAGTTGTTCGAGGTTCTCCGTAAAAAACATTAGCGAAGGAGTGCCAAGATTCAGCTCCGGCTGCATTCTGGCAATCAATTCCTAGAAGGGTATCGGAATTTTTCAAATTTTAGTTTGTGTACATATGCCATTCCCGATTCAGCATTGACATTGTATGTGCATCCACCCATTGTCCATCAAATCGCAAGGCATCCCGTTTGGTTCCCTCATGTTTAAACCCTGCCTTTTCATATACATGGCGTGCTCTTGGATTAAAATCATATACTTCCAATTCAACCCGATGCAAATTCAAATCCCTGAACGCATACGTCATTGTGAGGTTGACAGTTTCTGTTCCAAAGCCATGACCTGTAACACCGGCAATCCAAATACGAAAATTACAACTGCTATTACCTGCGTCATAATCATTCAGGACAGACTCACCGATAATTTCCCCATCCGATTTCCGTACAATCATGAAAACAGTTCGTTCGTCAGATACTGCCCAGTCACCATATAACTTCTTCAACTTATTTGTTTCGTAACTCTCAATTTCAGCATCACTGGAATGAACCGACCCCGTAAGGATATTTACTTCACGATCAAGCAATAGCTGTTGCAGAGAATCCACGTCAGCCGTTTGGACCGGGCGCAGTATTATCTTATCACCTGTTATTTCAGGTTTATATTTGAATATACTCATATGAAATCGCCACTTTCTCTGTACAAATATCCCCTTTTTATTCTGGGACTTGCTCAAATTTTATTTTTCTAAAAGTCCCCAAACATTCCCAAATGGATCCAGCAGCTGACAAACCCAAACTTCATCCACCCCATAAATCGGCCCGCGAAATAAAGAACACCCATGTGATTCAAAGTGTGCAATTGTTTTTTTAATGTCAGCCACCCTCCAGTATATAACCTGCCCCGCAATACCAGAAGAGGTTTTCTCATCACTGGGATGTACAGCTACCGTCGTATCAGCTGCATGAAAGGCACAATAATTCGCATGGTCAAAATAAGGCTCACTGCCAAGCAAATCACTGAACCATTTTTTCGCATCCTGCACATCATCTACAAAAAATAATACCTCTTCCACACCTAATAGATCCCCCAAAGAATTCCCTCCAAACAAATCCAGGCAAGTTCCCGCAGAATGCACTATCCTGGGGAAACTTGCTATTTAATCAAAAATCGCACTAAATTGAAGCGGCTTTATACTTTCGAATCCATATTGGCTGCAACTGTATCCCGAATATGCCTAACAGCTGCAGGATCCTCCAGTCCGGTTACATCACCGGCGACATCCCCTTTGATTACAACTTCTTTCAAAAGACGCCGCATGATTTTCCCGCTGACTGTTTTGGGCATTGATTCTACAAAGAAAATATTTTGTGGGCGGGCTAATTGACCAATCCCTTCCACAATGCTTTGTTCAATTTGCTTTTTCAATTCATTGTCGGCATTGAACCCATCAGCCAGTGTCGCAAAAACGATTGGAACTTCCCCCTTGATTCGATCCGGTGTGCCGATGACTGCTACTTCCGAGACAGCGTCACATTCGAGGACGGCATTCTCCATTTCCATGGTGCTTAAACGATGCCCCGATACATTAAAAGCATCATCAGAACGTCCAACAACCCAGAAATATCCATCTTCGTCCTCTAAAGCAATATCACTTGCATAATAACGCCCTTCAACCTGGCTGTAATATTTTTCATAATATCTGGTTGGTTCTTTCCATAGTGTCCGGCAGAGCATCGGGAACGGCTTGCGGATAACCAAATTACCCAATGTGCCTTTAGGAACGGAATTCCCTTCATTATCCACGATGTCCATATCAGCACCCAAAAATTGAACACCCGCCGACCCAGGCTTCATCGGTGTTAGCCAAGCAGCTCCTGCCAAAGGACATCCAGCTGTCTCCGTTTGTCCCCATGTGTTATTCACACAAATATTTCCTCCGCCAAGTACATCTTTTGTCCAATGCCATGTATCCGGATCAAACGGTTCGCCTACCAATGAAACAACATCAAGACAAGATAGATTATAAGGCTGAAGCGCCTTTTCACCAAGACTTCTAAGCATTCGCAAGGCGGTTGGGGCTGTAAATAGCTTATTCACACGGTATTTATCGATAATTTGGTAAATACGATCCTGTTCCGGATAATTGGGCGCACCTTCATAAACAACGGTTGTAACGCCATTTGCCAAAGATCCAACAACTCCCCAGATATGCATCGTGAGCCAGCCGACATCCGCAGTACACCAAAAAACATCATCCGGGCGGTGGTCCATATGATATTTGGCATATACATAGTTTTGAACGACGAAGGCCATTCCGGAATGAACAACCCCTTTAGGTTTACCCGTCGTCCCACTTGTAAAGAAGACAATACCAGGCTCATTTGCCTCAACATGGGCAGGCTCAAACTGAATGGATGCTTTTTTCTGTTCTTCGTGCCACCAGAAATCCTTTCCTTTTTCCATTGGCGGGTTTGTACCCATTCGGTCAACGACGACAACAGCATCAACACTGGCAATTTCATCAATTACATGGTCAACCTTTTCTTTAAGCGGAATTACTTTACCACGGCGCAAACTTGCATCAGCTGTAACGATGACTTTCGGCTCGTAACTGGACAACCGATCTTCCAACGATTGCTCGGAAAAACCGGAGAAAATTGTACTGTATACAGCCCCGATTCGGAAACAGGCAAGGATTGCTATAAACGATTCCGCCAAATTAGGGAGATAAATGGCAACGGGATCACCTTTTTTCACTCCCAGTGATTGAAGAACATTGGAAAAACGATTCACTTCGGCAAGTAACATCTGATACGTATAAAAGCTTGTCTTCCCGTCCTCTCCTTCCCAAATCAGGGCGGTTTTATTGCCCGCACCATTAGCGATATGCCGGTCTAACAGGTTGTAACAGGGATTACTGATTCCCCCTTTAAAAAACTCAAAATCAGGCAAGCTGCCACTTATTGTTTCTTCCCATGGTTTAAACCAATGCAGTTCTTGCGCAACCTCATTCCAAAATGTCTCAGGATCCTCCTGCGACTGTTTTAGCAGAGTTTGAAAAGCCTCACTGCTTCCCATCTCTGTTGATCCCTGTTTCGTCTTATCAGGGTATACAATCTTGCTTTCCCTGATGATATCGTGAATTCCTCCCAAATCAGTACTCAATCGAATCTCCTCCTTATCAGATGTTTTTACCGTGTTCAACTCTATTAACGGTAGACCCTCCGTTGAAAACGCTGTCATTTCACAATATATCGTTATCTGAAAATAATGATTGTTGTAATATACTAACAATATATCCATTTATGAAGGGGTTGTCAATAAGAGACAATCAATAAAAGCCCATGGTCATCGAGTCTTTGCTAACATAACTTTTCCCTTTAATAAAAATTCAAATTGTCGTTTCAACAAAAAAACACTGCTTCTATTTATGGAATATAATAGAAGCAGTGTTTTTTGTTTTTAATACTATTTCCGTAAAATCTTCTCCATCGCTTTTCCCTTTGCTAATTCATCTATCAGTTTATCCAAATAACGAATTTCCTGCATCGTTGGTTCTTCAATGTTTTCCACTCTGACACCGCAGATCACACCTTTAATTAACGTTCGTGAAGGATTCATCTGGGGTGCTTCCGCGAAAAAGGTCTCAAAATCCACCTGTTTTTCCAGTTTCGCTTCCAACTCTTCCTGACTATATCCTGTCAACCAACGGATGATTTCATCAACTTCTGATTTCGTACGTCCTTTTTTCTCCGCCTTAGTAACATAATGGGGGTAGACACTTGCGACACTCATTGTATAAATCTTATGTTTTGCCATGATACATGCTCCCTTGTCTTTTTGATCGAATGTTATTTAATTATAGCATCAAATAAAACCATCTATAATCATCTACCTGATTTCGGAAAGAAAAAAGACTGTTCATTACTTAAGACAACCTTCTTTTTGCGGAAAATCATAAAAGGGGTCTTTATAATGAATGGCAAGTTGATACTTGCCTTTACAACACTCACCTTCTTTCCCCTGACATCGAACCTCCAACTTTTTTATACAAGGAACTGTAATCGACTGTGTCTGTCCCTTCTCTATTGTCAAAGTTAAAACGTTGTTGATAAAGATCTCCATCAATTCACAACCAGAACTATAAAAAATACTGACTGTTCCCACTGAATAAGGCAATAATGTTCTCCAAAGCAATGTTTTTTTAGATGCATTACACTCTACATTGATATTACCACAGATATCATCGGTTATAATTTCAGCTTTATCAGATGCAAGATGTTTACAGTCACGGATGTTTGTCGAATGAACAGTTTTTTAGATTTGCGCCCAATTCATTGAAGTAACACATATTCTATTTTTCACGTACTTCTTTTTGTTTGTCTGAACTCTGATACCAATATAGGGCAAGGTCTAGCTAGTCTTGCTCATCACTATCTTTCTGTACATGCCATTAAACATTAAAGGCGTATCTTCTTTAATAGATAAAGTCTCTTTATTTTGCTCATACATCTTCCCAAAGTTCAGACCTATGTCCGTACCAAGCAGCTTGATTAACGGTCTGACTGCTTTTTTAACAGGAGAAAGTTCTTTATCTTCAGGTGCAAATTTATCAAATATGATAATCTCTCCGTTTGGTTTTAAAACCCTTACCATCTCTTTGATACATTTATCTACATCAGGAACAACCGATAAAACAAGACTTCCAACCACCACATCGAAATGATTATCCTGAAAGCTCATGTCCTGTGCATCCATTTTTAAAAACTTTATGGATGAACTTTTGAATTTAAATTTAGCCTTCTCCAGCATTTCGTTCGTGTAGTCTATTGCTGTAATGTTTAATTCCGTATGATTGAGCTGTTCCAATTCCGCTCCCGTTCCTACACCGACGAAAAGTATATTTTGATTTTCATTAAAATTGTTTCCTTGAAATATCTTTTTTCGAACCTGAAGGAATTTTCCTGAATTAAAAACGCGATCATAAACAGGAGACCACAATTTATATACGAATTCATTCCAGCGATTGCCCATTTTTCACCTCATTAAGGTAAGTTCTGACTATTTACGCATGGTTTCAACGAAGTTAAGGATATTCAGTCCAAAATATTTTAATGCTCCTTTTGATCCTTTTAGCCCATGCCCGGCTTCAAGGTGTTTAAATATGGCGACACCAAGAACAATATTAATCATAACGGTCCCAATTCGAACAAACTTTTTCCCGAAAACTGACATTAATAGAAATATTGATCCTATCAGTTCAAAAAAGCCGGCGAGCCGCATCGCATTTCTTGATAAATTAAATCCATCCTTAAATTGGCGGGCTGTTTGCTCGTCATTTTTCACTTTCGGTAAGCTGCTGTTAATTATTTCTTTTGCTACATAACCATTTGCTACGTGCTTTAACATGATGACATTCACTCCTGATTGATTGTTTAGTATTCCAAATTACACATTTAAGCCTATCGTAAAAAGCTGTCTTTCGAAAGGATTTCATTCCGGATTTTTATTCCTCCAACAAAAAAAACTTTTTCCATCCTTCACAGTATTAAGTTTATTAATTTGCTTCATTTTACTATTTCAATTTATGATTGTACATATGTTTTAAATTCAATGGCTTTCAATGAAAAACTAAAAAGGAGTAAAGTTAAATGAGAGTATTTTTTCCATCCTTGCAATGGGCCCTATTTATATTAATGAGCAGTGTAGTTGTTCCGATTGCTATTGCTTCCAATTATGGACTTCATGATATTGCAACAATAGAGTTTGTACAACGGACATTATTCGTGCTTGGGCTTGCGGGTATTCTACAAGTTCTATTTGGACACCTTATGCCCATACAAGAAGGGCCGGCAGGTTTGTGGTGGGGCGTTTTTACTTTGTATGCCGGATTAGGTACTGTTTTATTCGGTTCACATAACGAAACATTACGTGTGTTACAATACGCTTTTTTATTAAGCGGAATTATTTTTATCATTTTAAGTTTTTTCGGATGGGTGGAAAAACTAGCACGCTTGTTTACACCAACAATTGTCGGGATCTATTTAATTCTGCTGGTAGCACAGTTAAGCGGTTCGTTTTTCCATGGAATGTTTGGGCTTAATGGGGAAAATCATACTGTAAAACTTGGGGTGCTTCTGCTTTCACTGTTAATTATCATACTTTCTTATTGCTTTATGAAAATCCCGAAGATTGGTCATTATTCTGTCCTGTTCAGTATTGTTTTTGGCTGGTTGTTATTTTATATATTTGATTTTTCAAAGCCTGTTACAGAAGTGAACCAATTTATAAAGCCTCCGGAAATCTTTGCGTTTGGGATACCTAGGGTCGAACCCAATATGATTATCATGGTCTTTATTATTACGTTATTGCTGCTTGCTAACTTGCTGGCTACTGTAAGCGTTGTTCAACAAGTACTGAAACGTCATAATGTCAGGACGTACAACAACCGTTTGAAGCAAACCGGAATTATTTCAGGGGTTAACCAATTGCTGGCCGGATTGTTTTCAGCCATAGGAGCTGTGCCTATATCCGGTTCAGCAGGCTTTATAAAAACAACAAAAATAACCAGCAGAAAACCCTTTATCATTGGATCCCTAATCATTATATGTATCAGCTTTTTTCCACCATTCACGGCATTTGTTGCGGCACTGCCGGAAGCTGTTGGGTATGCAGCCATTTTCCCGGTTTTTGCCAGTATCATCAGTTTAGCCTTACAAGAATTTGAAGCGGTGAAAAACAAGGAAATTCTGTTCCGGGTTGCTGGTATATCGTTATTTGCGGGAATTGGTACGATGTTCATTCCATCCGAGGCATTTGCGGGAATATCTCCATTACTGGTCTCTATATTGAGTAATGGTCTTGTCTTTGGCGCACTTATTGCAATCATTGTTGAAACAATTTTAAACCGGATTAACAAAACCGCCGAAATCGGGAAATAATGAATAGTTTTTAATGGAAACTAATACTATTACATTGGTTGCTATTTTAAAGGGCCGCAAGCAGCAACTTGCGACCCGGACAGTTATCCGCAAGGCACGGCGACTCCGAATCGGGATATTCAAAAAGTAATTACCCTATGTTTACGGAGACTGGGTGATTACTTCTTTTCATGGCTGCCAACAATTAAAACAACGAGTGTTCCGAATCTCAACATCAACTCGAGGGTCTGGTCAATATCAATCACTCGCTCACCCCTTTCCAAGGGGATCCAAAGCCGCCAAGTAAAAGAATAATACAATTTACCGCTTTCACGAGAAGCGTCACCCTGAATAACATGTCTACTTTAGTATACTACAAAACAAGTGTTCTATGTGGGAATTTTTAATAAATAGTAAAATATTCCCATAAATCAGTATTTTTTCACTTAAATATGCTTTTTTATTCTGTTGGAGGGAAAACAGACACCACGGCAGGAATGTCCAACTTATTTCGCTTCTTTTACATTCACGTGATTCACAGTTTGATCGAACCCATTTATAATCGGGTTATTTCCAATAACAAAATGCAGTTCATAGTTACCTGTTTTATAAACATAATCGACTTCATCCGTACCCGGAACGTTAAGAATTTCATCTGCAGTACCCAGCTGGTCACCTAATAAATCGGGTGTAATGCCCCCAAGATTAGTTTGTCGTTCAACACCCGTACCGAAATAACGTATCTCTTTTATGGTGTTGTCATTATGATACGCAAATCCAAATCCCGGTTGTCCCATCTCCCAGTGATACAAATCAAATTGGCCTTCAACTTTTTGGGGAATGCCTAGCTTTTGGTGAACAGCTCTTTCGGTACTTTTATCAATTTTAAGCCCTTGGACATTTCCCGGCATTTCACCCTTAGAGGCTGAATTGTAAATTTTGTTTAACGTATTAACAGCACCTTGATTTGAAGTGTTGAGAATGGCTGTTGTTCCAGATGATGCATATGCCGCATTCTCCGATAACATTCCTACTCCCAGTACAGAACCGATCACTAATGAAGCTACAGTTACCATTTGTAAAACTTTTTTGGAAAACATTTTGTGTCTCCTTTCTAAAATAAGTTATAATATTATCTACCCTTATTTCCAAATACATTAACTGAAATGGTTTTTTGATATAATTCAATATTAAAAAGGAGGAGAAAAATGACTAATCGGGTTGGATCACAAAAAAGTATAGTGATTGGTTATTTATTCTGGTTTTTCTTGGGACAACTTGGAATTCATCGAATCTATACTGGACGAACAGGTTCTGGTATTGCACAAATATTATTAGGGGTGCTTGGATGGATGATGACATCAATATTAATAGGTTGGCTACTTCTTATACCTCTTTGGATTTGGTTATTTATTGATATATTCCTTATTCCGTCTATGTGTCGAAATCCGCGCTGAGATAAATGCCGCTTTCAACACGATTCTGCTTTGCAGCATACAGAGAGCCTAATTTCTCCTTCAAAGAAGGAGAAATTAGGCTTAAGACTTTTGTATAAATCTGTTAATAAATATATATGGACAATATGAATAACAATTTCCTGATCCCACTATTTGAAATTTTTTTCTTTCTGAACAACATAAAAGAGATTTCCGTCCGGATCTTCTAATACGATATAATCATGATCTTCTTCATATCTCCAAGGATAGGAGTGGAACTGAAATTTTCTTTATTACAGGCGCCAATCTTTATAACAGAAAAGTGCCCGGTCGTTGTAATATTATTGGTTTCGAGCCATCCAGAGTAACCTTCTACCCTTGGACAAATTCAAAAGGCTGGTTACCCATAATATCAACATGGAACCTAATCCAACCAATGTCCACCATAAGTTAATCTGATGCTGTCCGAAACTAATCTTTAATGGCACAAAGAGTAGTAGTGTCACACTTGCCAGTAGACAAAAAAGCATCCCTGTAACATAGTAGAGTCTAACTTTAAAAAGGTAAGCCAGTGGAAAAAAGTGAACCCCGACAATAATAGCCATAACCGGAAAGAACCAATCGAAATGTCCAACAGAATTGCATATGATAGCAGCAATGATAATCAATGCAAACTCCGCAGCAAAAACAATATTAAACCACCTGCCGACATCCTTTGAATTACGGGAATTTGTATTAGATAGGTTTCTGGAGCCCTTAATCAATGCAATTCCAGAGAAAAATAATGCGGCCCCGATCAATACAGCCAGAATCAGTAACCAGATAGAACCTAATTCCTGTAAACCCCCAATCCCAACATCCGCCCAAATAGTTCCAAAAAAAGCCATAAACATAACCCCTGAAGCTGTACCACGTACATTCTCTTTAGAGACAACAATCTCTGACAAACGCATCTTCCTCTCCGAAAATTTATTTTATCAATTTACTCCTCCCCTCAATCCGAACAGTAGGCTGGAACAACCAAATCACTCAGGTAGGTTCAACTGCCAGGATATGCCAAACTGATCATTCAGCCATCCAAATTTTTTGCTGAATCCATAATTATCTATAGGCATAAGTGCTGTTCCATGTTCCATCATTTTATTATAAAGGTTGTCGATTTCCTCTTCGGTATCACACGTAAGAAAGATAGAAAACGACGGGGTAAACGTAAACTTATGATCAACATGACTGTCGATACACATGAACTCCTGCCCTTTTAAAGAGAATACAGCTTGCATAACCGTACCTTCTTCACCGGGGCCTTCAGCCCCGTATCGTATAATGCTTTTAATTTCTGAATCCTCAATGAGTGATGTGTAATAATTCATCGCCTCTTCCGCCTTGCCGCCTTGAAACATTAGAAACGGTGTAACCTTTTCCATTATAAATCAATCCTTTCCCATGTTTTCCTAAGTCTATCACATATGAACACTTAGATAATTACGACTTACTTTCGTTTATTTTGGAGACATTATTGGAAAACTCCTCAAAACTCAATTATCCTAAGGCAAACCTCATACTTTGAACATATATACTTTCATTTTTTGTTAGCTCACGTTTTGCTTCCTTTTCAATCCATTCCTGCTCTGTGTCCAAAATATCTAATACATGTTTCTGTTGTGAAAAAGCCTCATAGTACCTTAATCCAAACTTCCTTTGGGAGATAGAATCAATATGAATGCCATCCGGATTAGCTGTTAAGCCTTTTGATGTTACAAAACAGCAATTTTTTTCGTTACAGGCAACTTTGAATAAAATCTTGTTAATTTGAAGGGAAAGAGCAGTGCCCAAATGGGAGACAACGAGCCGAAACGGGAGAGAGCAATGCCCAAATGGGAGAGGACGCGCTTAAAAGGGAGAGAGCATCCCATCTGCTCCTTTATCCTAAGTATTTTTTTAAGCGCCCCGTTTTGCTGGTTATTGCGGAACAAAAACTTATTAAAGCAATCCAAAAAAGACCCTCTATAAAGTTATTTTTTCTTTGGGATAGGAATTAAAGGATATTCCCATTGGTGTGTACACTCTACCAACATATAATACCCGCGTTTTTCATTCGCAACGATACGGGAACATTGTTGTCTGGGAATTGCACCCTTTCCATAATTACCTGTTACTTCAATCCAACTTTCACCTGAACGTTCATCAAAACGTATTGTAAGCCGATTGCCGTTTACCGTAATGGACTTACCATTTTCTTTATTCTTTGCCAATTCCATAAATGCCTCAATATCATTAACAGTTTTTTTGGGGGACTCTGAAGGTTTTAAGTACACATCTTTCATGCCTTGCGAAGTTGGAAAACGAACGACGTTCTTCGTAACCCAAGTTGCTTCATTCAAACCTAAAGTATTTTTCGCATTCATTCCAGCAACGTGTTTTGTCCCGGGAACCATTATTTTAATTGACTGGTCATTTAGATGCTTTCCAATTATACCGAAATTCGTCTCATAAAAATCATAATAATACGTTGTTTCACCTAGTGTAAAGTGGCTATATTCGATGACAATTGATTTCTGATTATAGGAAGAACCGATTTTAGCATAGTTATGGCCCTCCAAAAGAATTATAAAACCATACATCAATAAAAACAGGATACCTGGTACTAAACCAGCGATAATCCATAATGATGATACACGGGAGGAACGAAAGCCGATGAAAGCAAATGCAATAATATTGATTGCTAAGGGGATCAAATAACCTGTTGGCTTCAACAAAAGAATGAAATAATCTGTAAAATGCATAAGTATAAGCAACAAATCCATTGATCCCAATAGAATTAAAACCCATTTTGTTCTAGTCATCCTGCACTCCCCACTGAACAATAATTAAACAGCGATGTTATTTTGTTAAGTTATTCGCTATCGTTTTTCTCTATATACCTTCCAATAAGATCTGTGTCTTCGCTTCGAAATGTATAAGTGAATCCCCAAACTTTTTTGGCTTCGTAATCGTTAATAGCAATATCCAAATCGTGAAAAATTCGGTGATGTTTTAGCTAGGCGAAAAAGACCGGAAGTTGACGGTTATGTCCGACCAGAAGTAGACTAATAGAGTGACCGAGGAAAAAACCTGAAGAAAGGAAAAGGACGTCCCCCATTAACGTGAAACTGCGGGAACAATTTCACTGGAGACGCCCACCAAAAAAACAATATATGGTAAGTATATCAGATTATACGTTGGTTGAGAAGAAGAATGAGCCTGGCGTTTTTTGTTAGGAGTGCGGAAATCAATCACTGTCCTTGTTGTGAAGGTCCTCTAATAGTGGCAGGTAGTCGGCGAAGAGTATGGTATAGACATTCCGGAGATAAAGCGAAACTTATTATACGTCGTCTTTTTTGTGAACGCTGTCATAAAATTCATCACGAACTACCAGATCTTCTAGTCCCCTACAAGCGTTATGGGACAGAAAGCATCGAACAGGTTCTGGATGATCAATTGATAGATGTACCGGCTGATGAATCGACATTGGGGCGCTGGCGTGAATGGTTTCGGAATTGGGGGCCTTATGCTGTGGGTTGTTTCAATTCTATTATCAGGCGCTTTCAATTGGATTTACCTGTGGGGAGCACGTCCGATCCTCCACGGACCGTGCTCCAAAGAATCGGACGCAATGGAGAATCATTCGTTGGATGGCTGGCGAAAGTTGTCCGTCCCATTGTAAATGTTCATTTATGGGTACAGACCCGTTCTGCATTCCTGTCCAAACAGCCTTAAGATAAACTCATGTTAAATAGCTTAAAAAGGAGGCTTTTTGGCATGAGAGATCAAAAGAAAGCACAGGAAATTGCTGCTGAACGGGTACAATTATTGTCCCCATTATTGGCGGATGGGTTGGATGCTGCCAAAGCTAGACAAATCAGACGGCAAATTTGTGAGGTAAGTGGATTGTCTGAACGAACCATTCGAAGATATTTGGCTCAATATCGACAAGCAGGGTTCGAAGGGTTAAAACCAAAAGGAAAAGGCACGCAAACCAAGGAAACCATTCCCTATCATTTATTGGAACAGGCCATCTTACTGCGGCGAGAAGTCCCGACACGCAGTATTGCCCAGATTATTCAAATTTTAGAATGGGAAAAACTTGCTGAGCCTGGTCAATTGAAGCGAAGTACATTACAGGAAAAGCTCGCTGAAAAAGGATATAGCGCTCGGCATATGCGAATGTACAATGATCCTGGTGTAGCTGCGCGGCGTTTCCAACGGAAAGCGCGTAATCAATTATGGCACTCTGACATTAAGTATGGACCGTACCTTCCTATTGGCCCGGGTGGCGAGAAAAAACAAGTTTATTTGGTGGCGTTCCTGGATGACGCTACGCGTTTTGTATTGCACGCCGGGTTTTATCCCACGATGGATCAACGAATTGTGGAACAGGGTTTCCGTGAATCTATCCAGTTATACGGTGTTCCCGAATCCGTTTATTTTGATAACGGGAAACAATATCGCACAAAATGGATGAAGCGAACCTGTTCGAAGTTAGGCATCCGGTTATTATACGCTAAGCCCTACTCACCAGAGTCAACCGGTAAGGTAGAAAGATTCAACCGAGTAGTCGGTCATTTTTTAGATGAGGTTGGACTGGAGAAACCAACAACGCTGGATCAATTAAATGAGCGCCTTCGTGTATGGTTGAGTGAATGCTACCAGCATAAACCACACAGTGCTTTAGGTAAAGATCAAAGTCCGGAAGCAGCTTTTCGTAGTGATGACAATGTCTTACGGTTTGTCGGTACAGAAGAATTGGCGCAAGCATTCTTACACTGTGAAACACGTAAAGTGGATAAATCAGGGTGCATTAGTTTTATGGGAAAAAAATACGAAGTTGGATTATCATTTATCGGCTGTAAGGTCGATGTGGTTTACGATCCTTCGGATATTACGGAAGTAACGGTTGAATACGAAGGGCACGCACCTTGGATAGCCCGTGAATTGGTGATTGGCGAACGTGCTGGGAAACGACCAACGATGCCGGACCATTTTGGAAAACAGTCTGCGGAGCACTCTAGACTGTTAGACGCAGCTTCAGAACAATATGCTTCCCGTACGGACGTTCAGAAGACAGCGGTCTCCTATCGCAGGGTTAAGAAAGAGGGGGCGTCCCATGTTTAATCAGTTTTATGGCTTTACGCGTACCCCTTTTACGCGGGATATTCTGACATCCGCATTATACTATCCGGATATGCTGGATGAAACAATCGGGAGATTGGAATATGCAGCTGAATCCCAATTGTTTGTGGTGGTGACAGGTGATGCTGGGACCGGGAAAACGACGACACTGAGAAGATTTACGAGTGAACTGGATTCCGGTCATTTTAAGGTTTTATATCTAGCCGATTCAAAATTAACACCGCGACATTTTTATAAGGGATTGTTGGAACAGTTGGGATGCGAGTCCAAGTTTTACCGTGGTGACGCTAAACGTCAGTTGCACAATCAAATTGAAATGATGCGTGGTATTCATGGATTATTACCAGTGGTTATTGTAGATGAAGCACATCTTCTGGATCGGGAAATGTTGGAGGAAGTTCGCTTCCTGCTTAATTTTAAAATGGATGCTGAAAGTCCGATGGCGTTAATCCTTGTTGGACAGAGTGAACTTTGGGATCGGCTTCGGCTCCAATCATTTGCGGCTATTCGGCAGCGAATTGACCTGCAATGTAAGCTTCCGCACTATGATCGTGCTCAGGTGGGTGAATATATACGGAAACATTTAATGGAAGTTAGCGCCCAAAGTGACATTTTCACAGATGCCGCCATACATGAAATTTTCCAGTTTTCGAATGGGACGCCAAGACTGGTCAACAAAATTTGTACGCATTGTCTTATTTACGGTGCCCAAAACAAACAAAAGCTTATCGATGATCATATGGTAAAGTTGGTCATAGAAGGTGAACTATCATGACAGAAGGGGTAATGACGTATGAATATGATCGAGACGCCTGGGTGGTTGAAATAAATGGTTATCAATATACACTCTTCTGCGGGGAGTCATTTGAACTCATTGTTGGACAACGTAACATCCCTTCAAGGCTAGAATTGGGAGAAAACTGGTATATAGTTATGGAGGGGAATGTTCCATTCGATCTTCGAATAAGTAACGTATACCATATTTACATCTAAATTTGTAAAACCACGGGAAAAAGGAAAACATCATCCTTCTTCCCCTTCTTTTTACAATCATGGGTCACTAATTCCATCAGAAAGTGGACAGTGTACGCAATCAATAGAAAGGCATTATATACTATCAGTAACACCATAATATGATTTCCTTTTGACCGCCAATCAACTGTATTTCCTCAATAAAATAGGGCGTCTTCTTATTCTAGAAGCGCGCCCGATCGTATAATGGAACTAATTCACTCGTCAGAAACAATATGCCAATGCAGGTGTTTAGAGTCTTGGTATTTCCCTAAGTTTGTAATTACTCTACAGGCTCCATTCTCTGACTCCACTTTATCAGCAACCGATTTCACAACGTCCATCAATTCAAAAAATAATTCCCTATCATTCGGGTCTAGTTTGTTAATGATGGAATATGTTTTTTAGGTATGGCCACAATATGTACCTTGTAAGATGGACGAGTATGATAATATGCTAGTGCATTTTTTGTTTCGTAAACCTTTTCAACTTCAATATTTCCACTTAACACTTCGTCGCAATAAAAATCCTCTGTCAATTTACACCCTCCATAATCTTTTTACATAATCCTTTATTCAATTTAAGTACAATAACCCCTGTTTTTTCTTCAGCAAATGTCCCGGAAAAGAATGCGTTATTCCACGAATGCGCCCAGCAAATCCAGTAAGATGTCAGTTTCTTTTCATTATATATAAACCTATAAAAATTGTTATTACCACCAAAATAATTGAAATTATAGGAACAGACATCCCTCCGTAGCTTACACTGGCTCCCCCTTTCACATAAGCTGCTGAACGCTGAATTGAATTAGAAAGCTGGTCAAATCCAATTGCTATTACAAAAGTAAGAAGGGAAAATCCGATTAAGACTAAACCTGAAGTTCGTTTGCCCATATTACTTCACCTCAACTGAACGTTTAATACTCTTCGGGATTGACATAACGATAATAATATTCATGACATAAATAGGCTGCCAAGGCAGTCGATTGTTGTTCAATTTTTGCGCCCGATCGTATTATGTGAATAAGCCAGTCACTTCTGGTTGACCTATTTTAAATAGGTTTTATGCTTGAAGTAGCCGGGGTAGAACGTGCGCGCCCGTGGGACAATGATCCCGTCCGTTATACTGTTCACCCCCTACTTGTAGAAACATGTTTGAGGCTGGTTGGGACTTGGATCCCGCATAACAAGCGAAGCTATGACACTACAAAATTAGTTAGGGGCACACCGGTGAATCTACCAAAAGGAGTTGTGATTATATATGGACCCTGTCATTGGCCTGGATGTTGCGAAAGGTGAAAGCCAGGTCCAAGCCTTTTTACAAAGGAAAAAAACGTATAAGAAAAGCTTTAAATTCGCACATGATTTACAAGGGCTAGGTATGTTTTATGAATTTTTCCGGGAGGTGAAGCAAGTTTCCGGACAATCTCCAGCTGTTATATTTGAATCGACTGGGCACTATCATGAGCCTGTGCTGCAATATCTTGAAGAGCATGGAATCACCTATTATTTAATCAACCCAATGGTTGCACACAAGGCAAAACAGACAAGCCTGCGCAAAGTGAAGACAGATAAAATGGATGCTTTCCATCTGGGGGAGCTTTACTACAAAGAAGATTTGGAAGCGTTCCAAAAGAAAACGGTAAAAACCCTGAATCTGCGCCAATTAACAAGGCAACATAGTGCTTTAACCGAAAGCTATGTCGGAATCAAACTTCAATTTCAAACAATCTTGGATCAGGTATTCCCAGAATATCATCATGTTTTCAGTAATTTATATGGCAACATTTCATTGAAAACGTTGCTCCAATATTCAACATCTTACGATGTCAAAAACACAACACAAGAGCAATTAGCCACTGATATGTACCAGATTGGGGCGAAACGTTCTTATGCATGGTTTTTGGATAAAGCACAACAATTAAAAGATGCAGCAGAACGCAATCCATTTCAAGAACGTATCTACCATGGTCATCTTATTAGCTTGCGTATGTACATTCAGATGATTTTTCAATACCAAGAGCATCTATCCAAAATGAGAGAAGAGATAGATGCCCTGGCTGCAACCTTTGAGGATTATAAACTGATTCAGTCAATTCCCGGGGTTGGAGGTAAGATTGCCGCCACAATCATCTCCGAAATTGGGGAAATCGATCAGTTTCCTCATCCGAAAAAATTGGCTGCCTACGCAGGCATAGATCCGGAAGTTTTTGAATCAGGCAAGTTTAAAGCCACCATCAATTGTATCACGAAAAGAGGCTCGTCAAGATTACGTCAATCTCTCTATTCAGCAGTGCAATGCGGAATAGCGAAAAATCGTAACACAAAGCTACGAGCTTTTTATGATAGAAAACGCGAAGAAGGTAAACCACATAAAGTAACTGTCATTGCCTGTGCCAATAAACTAATTCATTGGATCCATGCCATGTTAAAACGCAAAGAAGTCTTTGTAGATCAATAATAACGATCAATATTCACAATATTCTGATGCCTTATCGATTTTACGGTAAGGTTATTTTGTATGCCTAATTTTAGTCTAACATGTTTTTTGAACTTTTTTTACCTTTAATTATTGACAGCTATTAGCTGGTATAGCTTAACAAAGTAAATCATGATTTGAAACTTGTTTGGACTTTCAATCCTTGTGGAATTAATTCCAACAACATACCATAAATTTAGCGAGCGTTTTGAAATAATATCTAATCATCAGTTCTTGTTTTTCTAAAACATACATACATGAAAAGTGCAGCGCAGATCAACCAAATCAAGATTACTCCCAGCGGCACCCATGATCCAGTCTCATGCATGTTAATTAATTGTGGAAGTGGAAAAACGTCGATTATTCTCATTACTATACTATCCTCGTCAAACCCTAAATTGCTTAACATTGGCGTAAATCCAAACAAAAACATAACTGGCATCATGTATGCGGATGTAGCTGCAACGGTTTTTGCGAATAATCCAATCCCGATTCCAAGGAATAAAAAGAACAGGAATGATAATACCAGACCAATTAACGGCTTCAATGCCAAAAACGGTTCGATTCCCGCAATCAACAGGGAAAAAACCAGTGAAATAACAGTCATCAAACCCGTTACGAGACTTTTGCCAACAAGTATATCAATGAACGATGCAGGGGATATGACAAGCCCGCGTAATGTTTTCTTTTCATTTTCTTCTGCCATCATAATCAATACAAGTAGAAGTCACAGCTGAAAAGACCGTCCCAACAATCAAATAAAGCACAGCCAAAGGCAGTTCTTCAAGTTCTTTGCCGGAAATAGAAAATATCAATGCGATGATAATTGGCAGAGTGGGCATCGTTGAAAGCATCATATTTTTCATGAAATCCTTTATATCTTTTTCAAAAATTGCCTGTATGCGTTGTGCATGCATTATACCAACTCCTTTCCGGTCACTTTTAAGAAGATCTGTCCAAGCGTCGGATTATCCGTATGCATTGCTTTCACTTGCCCATTTGCAATTAGTTCTCTGATTTGATTGGCATTGCCACGCTCATTATCGATAACCAGCCGATCACCTGCAAATGTTTCCACATGAAAAGCATGTGTCGAGTACTTGTAACGAAGTGCTTCCGGGCTATCCAATTCCTGCAGTTCACCATTGTTCAAAAAGGAAACACGGTCACATAGTAATGTCGCTTCTTCCATATTATGGGTCGTCAGGAAGATCGTCGTCCCTGCTTCATTCAACTTCTGCAGCCCGCGGTGGATTTGTGCCATATTACCCGGATCTAAAGCAGATGTCGGTTCATCCAGAAAAACGAGATCAGGTTTATGCATGAGTGCCTTAGCCAGCAATACGCGCTGTTTCATTCCTTTTGACAACTTTGACACCGTTTTAGAATGTTCATCATGCAAATTAACTTCACGGAGTACCACATCAATATGGTTCAATGGTGCATTATATAATTTACAAAATAATTTCAAGTTATCATAAATAGTCAACCGCTCATATAGTGCACTATTATCAGATAGTATACCGATTTTGGATTTGAAATCGGCCGTCCCAAACTGCTTCGAATCAACTCCAAGAACAGTCACTTTACCGGCTGATTGTACAAGCTCACCGGTTAAAATTTTAATGGTTGTTGTTTTTCCAGATCCGCTTGGTCCAAGCAGCCCAAAAACTTCGCCCTTCTTTACATTGAAACTGACATTTTTGATGGCCATATTTTTGCCAAAAACTTTCTTCATTCCATTTACTTCAATTGTATTTTCCAACTGAAAACCTCCTTCAATGATCTGCTTTCATCGTAATGGAAGATGTCAGTAAATGCAGTAATATCAGAACGGAATGTACCATAAGGAGGGCGAAATGTACTGGTTTAACGGTGAAAAAATTTGTATAAGCCGCATTCCTCTTCTATGCAGGATGAACTGTACCTATTTCAGGCTGAATTTCTCCTGGATATCCTGAATTTTTGTCCGTGACAACGGAATGGTCGACTGCGATTTATTGTCAATCCGAAGTGAGTATGTATTTTTCGACCATGTAATAATCTCACGTACTTTTTGTAAATTCACTATGTAAGAACGGTGACAACGGTAAAATCCGTAAACCTCTAGTTTCTTTTCAATCTCTGCCAGTGTGGAATCCATGGCATAGGCTTCATCATTGATAACAATCATTGCTTTTCCATCCTGACTTTCGATGTAATCAATCTCAGGCGGGTCAAATAAAATCATTTTATCGTCCACTTGTGCGGGGATCTTAAATAAATTTGTGGTCGCTGGTTCACCGGGCCCCTCCACAGCTGCTTGTTCATCCCCATCATCAATTTCAATTTGCTGCATGCCTTTTTCTCGTAGTTTGTACGCTACATCACCCAGCAAAAGTGCATGTTCCATATTAGACACAAGGACAAGTACCGGTATAGTGTTCACTTTTAAATTTTGGAGCATGTCGATGAAGGTATTGATGGTTTTAATATCTACACCATGAATCGGTTCTTGAAATACCATCTGTTGAACGCCGGTCATGAAATATTTGGCAAAGTAAACTCGGCGGACTTCAGGTTCTGAGCATTTATGCAGTGGGGTTTTAGCATAGGTCTGCAATTCAAACAACACGAGAATTTCAGGGATTGGTGTCCTGCAGTCATACCATTTATGGTAAAAGGTGATGTTTTCCTCTACCGTAAGGCGTCTATATAAACCTTCCTGTTGGTCAAAAACCTGAACCTTTTCATTTTTTTGCAGAACATCGACAAGCTCACCCTGCATTTCTGTATCACTGTAAATGGTTGCAGTATATGTATCCTCTATGGTAAGCGAAAATGACGGAAGCGACTCATTGTCAATAATCTCATGATTGATTTTAAAATGTGTCATAAATTTATTTATACTCCTGTTTAGTAAATCGTTATAAACATAAATGTAGTATATCATGTAGTGAATGGAAAGTTAGTTAATATAAAAAATTCCGAGAATTGCCCACCAGAATTTCACAAACACCAACTAATCCCATTAATATGATTTTTTTACCTATATTTAGGTGTGACAGGTTAAAACCATTGGGGGCATTTCCTAAAATAAACATCGCACCGAAACCTAGCAAAGGTAAATATACCTTATGTGACACTCAATTTTTTCTATTTTGATTCCGTAAAAACAAATCATCACTCTTTAAGTCATAAACTCTTAATTTCTACGGATATTATTAAATTACTGCGCCCGATTCCGGAACAATCATTTTTCTGCTATTAGCTGGTATAATTGAACAGTCTATGCTAACTTGTTAACAATAATTTTTCTATACATCCCGTTCAACATTACAGGAACATCTTGTTTTACTTCTAACCCTTCATTGCAATTTTGAATCACCTTATCAAAATTTAATCCAATGTCTGTTCCCAGTAAAGCAATAATTGGTCTGATTAGCCTCTGAACGAACGTTAGGCTTTTATTTTTAGGAACAAATTTATCGAATATAAGAAGTTGCCCATTTCCTTTTAAAACCCGAGTCATTTCTTTAAAACACTGATTAGCATTTGGTACTACCGAGAGGATTAGGCTCCCAACTACATAATCAAATGAATCATCGTCAAATTTCAAGTTCTGTGCATCCATTTGCAAGAAGGTAATGGAAGTTCGAGAAAATTTACTTTTCGCCTCTCTTAGCATATGCGGAGAAAGGTCAACGGCAGTTATTTCAAACTTAGAGCTATCTACATATTCTAAATCTAATCCAGTCCCTACCCCAACAATTAGAACTTTCTTATCCTCTTTTGCTGATAAGTTTTTAAACACTCCTTTCCTGACATTCGGGAAAGGACCTGAATTAAAAAACCTGTCATAAATCGGAGACCAAATTTTATAGATTACTTTATTCCAGGAATTGTTCACTTAAGTTTCTCCTCCACATTCAAATTCGGGATATAACCCCCCCTCTAACAAAGGGAAATTAAGACTTATTTAGTCACTATATTTTGTCTTCATTAAACGTAAGGAATTTAAAATAACAATAAGCGTGGCTCCCATGTCAGCAAATATCGCCAACCATAGGGTCAACCAACCGGGTATAACGAGTAATAAAGCAATAATCTTTAATCCAAGGGCAAGGGTCACATTTTGCTTAATTACATTTAAAGCTTTCCGACTTAAAGATATGGTGTAAGGAAGCTTATCTAAATCATCAGCCATTAAGGCAATATCAGCTGTTTCTAAGGCTGTATCTGTTCCAGCTCCTCCCATAGCCACACCAACCGTTGCCGTTGCTAAGGCAGGAGCATCATTCACGCCATCACCAACCATAGCTACATTCCCATGTTGTTCTCGGAGTGATTTAATGGCATCCAATTTATCTTGGGGCAAGAGTTCAGCTTTCACTTCGCTTATCCCTAATTGTTGACCAATAGCCTTTCCTGTCCCTGCATTATCCCCTGTTAACATCACCGTCTTTTTAATACCTAATTTGTGCAGTTTTTGCAAGATGGACGGACTATCCTTACGAACTTGATCAGCCACGGCTATTAATCCATTTATTTCTTGTTCATTCCCAATCAGCATGACCGTTTTACCCTGTGTTTGTAGGTCTTTAACTTGTTGTTGTATTTTGCTTGAAATAGAACCTATTTCCTGGAATAAAGATGGACTTCCAATATAGTACGTTGTCTGATTGATGGATGCTTTTGCACCTTTGCCTGTAATGGATTGGAAATCTTCAGCTTTATAAGATTCCATATTATCCTGTTCAGCCTTACGAATAATTGCTGAAGCAAGGGGGTGCTGCGAATATTCTTCAATAGCAGCTGCGACTCCTAATAGTTTATCCTGTTCGATTCCTAATATAGGTGCAACATCTGTCACTTCTGGTACGCCTTCAGTGAGGGTTCCCGTCTTATCAAAAGCAACTACTTTTAGTCGTCCGGTTTCTTCTAGGTGAATACCACCTTTGATGAGTACCCCTCTACGTGCAGCATTTCCAATGGCCGTCACGATGGCTACAGGTGTTGAAATAACGAGCGCACATGGACAACCGACAACCAAGACAGCTAAACCTTGGTAAACCCACTCAGACCACAAACCGCCCATAAAAAGTGGAGGTATCACAGCAACAAGAAATGCTATCGTCATAATGGCGGGTGTATAGTATTTGGCAAATTTATCGACAAATTGTTGAGAGGGTGCCCTTTCAGCCTGCGCTTCCTCAACTAAATGAATGATTTGGGATATCGTCGTATCTTCTACATGCTTGGTTACACGAACTTCCAGCACACCTTCTTCATTTAACGTTCCGGCAAACACTTCATCACCAACGCTTTTATGGGCTGGTATGGATTCTCCTGTTATCGCTGATTGATTAATCGACGACTGACCTTTGATGACGTCACCATCCATAGCGATTTTTTCCCCCGGTTTGATAAGCATCACATCATCAATTCGAACATCCTCAACGTCGATTTCCATAACTTGATCGCCACGTCTAATGGTTGCTCTATTAGGGGCAATATCCATTAGAGATCGAATGGACTGGCGTGCTTTATCCATGGAGTAGCCTTCCAGTGCTTCACTCAAAGCAAACAAGAATACAACAACAGCACCTTCCCCCCATTCTCCAATAACAGCAGCACCGATAATGGCAATGGTCATTAAGGTTTTCATATCAAATTGGAATTTGGTTAGGTTCTTTAACCCTACCTTGAATAATTCAAATCCACCAACTAAGATTGCTGTCGCAAACGTACCAATCGTTATGATGTTATCTTCACCTAATTGAAACGATAGGACATATCCAATCACAATAAAGAATAGAGAAACCATCGTCATAACATTTTCACGGTTTTTCCAAAAAGGTTCATTTTTCTCTGTTTGCCGTTGGCGTTCAGGATAAACTTTGATTCCATCAAAGGCCCCTGCCTGTTCCAACTGTTCAATGGATGCATCGCCATGGACTGTTATTTTAGAGGCACCAAAGTTAAGGTCAACATCATCAACAGTTTGAATATCACGTATGTTTTTTTCAAATTTTGCGGCACAATTTGTACAAGATAATCCTTGAAGGCGATAAACGTTTTTATGATCTTCCATTAGAAACACCTTCTTTTGAATGAATCATTGCAATTGACACCAGCTGATGTACATGTTCATCAGCTAGAGAATAAAAGACAAGCTTTCCTTCTTTTCGATACTTAGCTAATTTCATATTTCGTAATAATCGAAGATGATGAGAAGCCGTTGCCGTGGTTGAACCAATGATGTTGGCCACATCACACACACAAAGCTCCGTTTCTAATGTTAGAGCATACGCAATCTTTAAACGTGTCGCATCGGATAGTGCCTTAAAAATCAACTCAACACCCTGAACTTTATCTATTTGAGGTTGTACCCGATTAACAATCTCTT
This sequence comes from Virgibacillus siamensis, assembly GCF_900162695.1. Taxonomy (NCBI): domain Bacteria; kingdom Bacillati; phylum Bacillota; class Bacilli; order Caryophanales; family Bacillaceae; genus Virgibacillus; species Virgibacillus siamensis. Next base: position 414,080 of record NZ_FUIH01000007.1, on the reverse strand, counting down.
CATCGTAACAAAATGTATCGCACGTATCGGGAGAACCTGTTTTCACAATATCTTTACCCATTCCATTCACCTTCAATCTAATAATTGTTTGATTGTTTGTTTATAGTTTATGTTTTTACAAATTGAATGTCAATAAGAATAATCAAATATCTATTTGATTATAAAAAAAGAGACCTTAAAGAAGATCCCTTTTAGGGTATTTTTGCACGTCCCCTCGAGATGGTGGAATAAGACCAAACTCCTTGAGTGGCTTAATTTTCGGGTAAGTATTTCAAAAGGTGTACTTTTTGAAAGGTGCTGTAAAGCTTGGTTTTTGTGTTTCATAAACACACATAAATCATTTTGAAGCATAGAGAAAAACTTGTATATGTTTTGACAAGGCTTATTTCTTTTTTATTCATCTTTTTCGAGGCGTTGAGCAAAAACACCCTTATGCTTTATCAGCTGGAATAGCGCCCAATCGTATAACGGAAGATCGAAAAAGTAAAAGGAGCTTCATAAATAAATCAAAAAAAATTGATTTATGTCTTGTTAATCAAAAATATTTGATGTATGATGATTATATCAAATATTTTTGATTAGAAGAATGGAGGGTATTTATGCTTCCTGTAACAGTGGATTTACAAAGTACGTTTAAACATTATAAAAAAACATTTAAAGCATTATCTGATGAAAAGAGGCTACACATACTTAATTTACTGGCGAACACACCTGAAGATTCAATTTGTGTTTGCGATTTAATGGAGGAAATTAATTTACCGCAATCAAAACTCTCCTACCATTTAAAAATACTTTTACAAGCAAATCTTATTATTCAAAATAAAAAAGGAACTTGGAGCTATTACTCTTTAAATCATACAGAAATAAATCATGTACTGTCGGAAGAGCTTTGTTGCTTATTTCGTAAAAACTAAATTAATTTTATTTACAGAGAGGGAGATATTTATATGTCAGAATTACCAATTGTCGTTATCGGTGCAGGACCTATAGGACTTGCAGCTGCTGCCCATTTAAATGAATATAATCAACAGTTTCTTGTTTTAGAAAAAGGACCTAAAGTAGCAAGCAACATTCTTGAGTGGGAACACGTACAGTTATTTTCCCCTTGGGAATTTAACATAAATGAGGCTGCCAAAAAGTTATTACAAAAAACGAACTGGATTGAGCCTAAAGCTGATAAATTACCAACTGGCAAGGAACTTGTGGATGAATACTTAGAACCTCTATCAAATCATCCACAATTTAAGGAAAGAATCCTTTATAATGCTGAAGTTATGAATATCACCAAAAAGAACACGGATAAAATGAAATCAAATTCCCGTGAGCAACAACCATTCATTCTTTATGTAAACCTTAATGGAAACATGGAAAAAATAGAAGTAAAAGCTGTCATTGATGCCGCGGGAACTTGGAATCACCCTAACCCTCCATTTGCGGATGGAGTATGGAGTGATGAAGCATTAAAAAATAAATTGTACACACATATCCCAAATATTCACGAAGAGCAAGAAATATTTAAAAACAAGCATGTAGCGGTAATCGGTAGTGGTCACTCTGCCTTAAATACATTGATTGACCTAACTGAATTAAAAAAGAATTTTCCAAACACAGAGATTTCATGGGTTGTACGTAAACAACACGTAGAAGAAGCTTTTGGAGGAGAAACGAATGATGAATTGCAAGCAAGAGGTGAGCTTGGTACACAGGCGCACCAGCTCGTTGATAATGGTCATGTGAGAGTTTTTTCCGGATTCTATACTGAAGTAATCACAGAGCAAAATGGACATTTTGAAATAAAAAGCACAAACGGGGAATTTTTAAGTGAAGTAGATGAAATTGTAGTAAATACAGGAGCTAGACCTGACTTTTCCTTCTTAAATGAAATAAGATTAGATATAGACCCTATAGTGGAAAGTACACGCGAACTTGCTCCACTTATTGATCCTAACCTTCATAGCTGTGGAACGGTTCGTCCACATGGTGAAAAAGAGTTGCGTCAACCTGAGCAAGGATTCTATATAGTTGGAGTAAAAAGTTACGGTCGTGCGCCGACATTTTTAATGGCAACAGGTTATGAACAAGTTCGTTCAATTGTTTCATACCTTTCAGGAGATGAGGAAGAAGCTAGAAAAGTAAAATTAAAATTACCTGAAACGGGAGTTTGTAAAGTTGACTCCACTCCAATACCATTGGAAATAAACGGTTTAAATGCAACAAGTAGCTGTTGTAACTAATAAATGAAAAAAGGATAATGTTGATGATCATTAATCGTGGTGGAGACTTACACAAAGAGTATTTTGTTTCCTATATGAATTTAATTATGAATGCCATGGAATGCTCTGTCGAAAAAGCAAAAGACGTTACGTTTCAGCGATTATTCAAAAATAATCCAAAAAAATTAGGAGTAACAAGCTATCAGGAGTTTCTGCTAGCTTACGAAGAATTACAGAAAACATAACAATACCATTATTTTTACTAACTAAACAATCCCGACACCGTTATAAGACGGAGTCGGGATTGACTTAATCACCTAGGATTTGAAAAGCAAAAATTACTTATTATTTAAGCTTTGATAATTCTTATTTCCACGCTTTTCAAGTAATTATACTGCATCTCATTGTTGAATGAAATGCGTATTTTAACAGCATTGATCCATTCCTAATAGTACAAATCTTGGGCCTTCCGGAGTCTCATCATTGTCCAGTGTCAATTCCTCTACAGAATCTTTAATATCTTTTTCAAGAGCTACTTGAACCCCATTAATATCTTGAATAACATCCGTATCTTTTGGTTCTTCTAACGATAATCCTACCTGCGGTCCACAGCATCCGGCTCCATTTGAATAAAAACGTATGCCTTTTGCTCCTTGTTCTTGGAAAATTATTTCTAATTTTTGTTTTGCTCCATCTGTAATATTCAATTTAATTCCTCCTCTAAATTTTTATTAATAAACTGACCTAGATTCTTAGTTAGTTCATTATCAATTCTTTTAGCTTGCTATAACCTATTTTCTCTTCACTAATCCATGGAATAATAGCTGCGTTTTGTGCTAACTCATCTCTCACTTTTTCAATCCATTTTCTTTCGGTTTTAGATCTGCCGGCTAGGATAAGGTCCTGTGTTTCTGTTGCGTGTAAACTTTGATTAATCACCCACCACTCAGGCCTAATATCAGCCCTTATTAGGTCACTCTGCAGCCTTTCAGCTTCGAGAACCGGAGTTGTTTCAGCCAATGTCACAATAACTACACTCGTTTCTATAGGATTTCGAAGTCGTGGCAGTAATGCTTTTACATTTTCCCGAACTTCTCCCGTCGAACGTGTCAGTTCCTTATGATATTCTTCTGCAGAATCGAGAAGTAATAATGTGTGTCCTGTAGGTGCAGTATCAATGACGACAATTTCATCATTGCACTTAGCAACCTGCTCAGCAAAAGCTCGAAAGACAGCAATTTCTTCTGTACAAGGGGAGTCAAGATCTTCTTTAAGATAAGCAATTCCCGCTTCATCCAGACTTTCGCTTGCTTTTGACAAGACCTCTTTTTTATAGGCTGCCACTTCGTCTTTGGGCTGAATCGAGCTAATCGATAATTTCTCATTATCAATAGGATTAGAAAACATATAGTCTAAATGTGCTGCAGGATCCGTCGTCGTTAAATGAACTTTGTGTCCCTTCTCGACCAATCCAACGGCAATGGAGGAGGCGACGGTCGTTTTACCAACCCCTCCTTTTCCCATGGTGAAAATCACCCTCGTATTATTTTCCGAAAAACCTTCAATCAAAGTGCTTAGCTTCGGTAACTCTATTCTTTCATCATGCGAGGTTGGTTCTTCCGTTGCGGGTAAGGCATATTGTTTGAATAAATAACGAAGGTTCTCAAGCCCTGTAAGTGAATAAGAAACTAACGGCAATGAATAAACGGCCATTTGTTTGAGTTCTTTTGGAAAGTCTTTCAAAGCCTCCTGTTGTCGCTGGTAAAAAGCCGATGAGACTTTATCGTTGGAAAGATGCATTTGCAATAAGCCATTAACAATGAGCATTTGGTTCTTTATACCAATATCCTTTAATTCTTTTGCAGAACGATTGGCTTCATACAGTGCCGAAGATTCGGGTCTTGTGATTAAAAGTAATGTTGTTTTTTCCTGATCGGAAAGTGATGATACCGTTTGTTCATACAGTTCTTTTTTTTCCTGTAAGCCTGATAGTGGCCCTAAACAGGAGGCACCATGGGTGCTTTCATCCAAAAAGTCGTTCCAGGCGGTTGGAAGTTTTAACAGCCTTAATGTGTGTCCTGTTGGTGCCGTATCGAATATCACATGATCATATCGGTTACTTATGGCTGGGTCTGAAATGATACTCGAAAATTCATCAAAAGCAGCCATTTCCACTGTACATGCACCAGATAATTGCTCTTCCATACTTTTAATAGCTACATCCGGCAATTTTCCACGATAAGGACCAACAACTTTTTCCCGATACAATTCAGCTGCTTCCTCTGGGTCAATGTTTGCTGCATCCAAATTGATTATGTTAGAAACAGACTTTGGTGTATTAGTTAGTTCAACTTCTAATACATCTTGTAAATTAGAGGCAGGGTCTGTACTAACAATCAGCACTTTCTTCCCCTCATCGGCTAAATGGATCGCTGTTGCACATGCTGTCGATGTCTTGCCGACTCCTCCTTTTCCCGTAAAAAACAGGAACTGGGTTTTCACAAAAGACTTTGGATCAAACGATGGATACATATATTCCCACACCTTTATTTCAATTCATTTATTTGGATCGTGACACGATTGTTTTTAGGTCGATCATTTAATTCTTCTGTACTGATGTCAAACCACTCGGACAGTTCATCATTACTTGGATACGTAGATTCAAGAACAATTTTTCCATTTAATAAAGTAACTGGAAGTGCATCTGGACCCTTTTCTTCAAGAAAATCTGTTACGGCTTTATTTTCAGTAAATTTGTCAGGCTCATTGGCTAAATTGTATCGTTCTATATCAAAACCTCTTTTTTGAAGAGAAAATACAGCACTCGCGACACGGGTTAATTTCGGATCTACACTTGGTCCACAAACACCCGTAGAACAGCACATTGCTGGATCAAAAATTTCTAATTTACTCATGATTACCCCTCCATAACAATATAACTATACACTTATATAATTATTTTAATGATAGTCAGGGGTAACAAAATTCCCCTGACTAATTGTTAGTTACCAGTTTCTGCAAAGTGCTTAATTCTTTCACCAATTTCATCGCGTACACGTTGAAATTCCCATTTTTCTTGGTCGGTACCTTCTGCCTTTGCGGGATCATCAAACCCCCAATGTTCTCGCTTTACATGAGGTGGTGTCATTGGACATTTGTCTGCTGCATCCCCACAAAGTGTAACAGCCATAGCCGCATTATTTAAAACTTCCGGATCGATCATTTCTGATTTTTGATCTGAGATATCGATACCAACTTCATTCATAGCTTTGACTGCATTCGGGTTTACACCATGTGCTTCAATCCCCGCACTTTTCACGTCCCATTCGTTACCTAAATATTTTTTCGCCCATCCTTCTGCTATTTGGCTCCTGCAAGAGTTTCCAGTACATAAAAAGTAAATCGTTTTTTTAGACATGTGATTTATTCTCCTTTTCGTTTCTACTTATATCATAAAAAGTTAAAGTCCTTTATAAAATGAGCAATAGCCAAACATATAATCCGGTTAACGTAATGAATAATGTTGGGATAGTAAGAACAATACCAACTTTAAAGTAATATCCCCAAGAAATTTTAAACCCTTTTGTTGAAAGAACATGAAGCCATAGCAAGGTTGCTAAAGACCCGATAGGCGTAATTTTTGGACCTAAATCTGATCCAATGACGTTTGCATAGATTAACGCTTCTTTCATAACTCCGGATGTATTTGTTTCAGCAATTGCTAACGCATCAATCATAACAGTTGGCATATTGTTCATAATCGACGACAAAAATGCTGCAATGAATCCCATCGAGATTGTGGCAATAAACAAACCTTGTTCTGCCGTGTACTGAATAACATTAGCCAGTACGTCTGTTAACCCAACATTGCGTAACCCATAAACGACTACATACATTCCTACAGAGAAAAAGACAATATCCCAGGGAGCTCCTTTTACAACTTTAACAGTCTCAACCGCTGAACTTCTTCTCGCCATTAGAAGGAAGAAAATCGCAACAATACCCGCTATAATCGAGACCGGGATTTCCAATGGTTGACTTGCAAAATAGCCAATCAGTAATATCACAAGCACACCCCAGGACAAACGGAACATTTTATGATCCTTGATTGCTTGCTCTGGTTCTTCCAGTTGATTTACATCATAGTTTTCTGGAATGCTTTTCCTAAAGAACAGATAAAGCATCAAGATGCTTGCACCTATTGAAAAGAAGTTCGGAACAATCATCCGTGTAGCATATTCAATAAATCCAATTCCAAAGAAATCTGCCGAAACGATGTTAACCAAATTACTCACAACAAGTGGTAACGAGGCAGTATCCGCGATAAAACCACTCGCCATAATGAATGGCAGAATCATCTTTTCTTTAAAGTTTAAGTTTCTTACCATTGCGAGCACTATCGGTGTGAGAATCAGCGCAGCTCCATCATTAGCAAACAAGGCTGCAACAACAGCACCTAGAAGAATCACATAAACAAACATTTTCTTCCCATTACCTTTGGCTATTCTAGCCATATGGAGAGCAGCCCATTCAAAGAAGCCAATCTCATCAAGTATAAGGGAAATAATAATAATTGCTACAAAGGCCAGTGTCGCATTCCAAACAATATCCGTTACAGCTAACACATCCTGAAAGTCAACGACGCCTGCAATTAACGCTAAAATTGCTCCTCCACAAGCGATCCAGCCAATGCCTAAGTTTTTTGGCTGCCAAATCACTAATACAAGCGTAAGTATAAAAATAATCGTTGCTACAATCGCTAAATTCAAATGAATCCCCCTACAAGTCGCACTGGATACGTAACCCCGCATCCTCCAGTGCACATAATTTCTCTTTCTGATCAGGTATCTGTTCCAAAACCTGTTGAATGATCGGATATGTCGAATGAGACGTATTTAATGAGTAAAAAATCCATTGTCCTCTCCGTTGCTCCTTCACAAGATCAGCATCCCTTAGTTTTCTTAAATGCTGGCTAACAGATGGCTGACTCATTTGCAGAACCTCAACAAACTCACATACACAACATTCACCATCTTTTACTAATCCCATAATAGTTAAGCGTGTTTTATCGCCTAAAAGCTTTAACGTTTGGGTAGCATTATCTAATTCAATTATCGTTTTTTCCATGAGCTTCACCTCGTATAATTAGTATATTAGCATATGCTTATATTCGCAACAAAAAATAACACATTTCTATCAACTTTTTTTCCGTGACTAATATTTAAAAATCTAAATAAAAACCTATTATAGGATGTACTTTCATTTTATTTTAGAAGAAGTGTGATCTTCAACAATATGGCCCTTTAATTGAATAATCCCACACATATAAATTACATCAAATTCATTTCTAATACGTTATAAGGATTATAAACTTCCAGCCAGTTTTCAGTTTTGGCAATCAGCCATTCATCGACCTGCTCCAAAAACCCTGTTAATTCTTTTGTGTTAGCAATGGGGGCAATAGCATACAGCAGTGCTTGTCTCATTTTAGGTTCTTTGTCTGGATAATGTTTTGAGAATAGCTGATACGCCGGATATAAATCCCTTGTGTATTGTTTTTCCTCTTCAATTACAAGTGCAAGTCCTGCTCTGACTATAATTTTCATAATCCAGCTGCAGCAATCTAAAATATCTTCTCTATCATGATTATCTTCGAGGTCTTCCTTCGCCTGCTCAAGCTGTTTTTTTAAATTGACCAAATGATGATTTGCAAGTTTTTTGTCTGCCTTATAAGATGGAAGCTGACAGGTAAAATCCTTACCGTAAACGCACACACTATGCGTTTTCAGCATGAATGGAATAATCGAAAATCTGGATGTTACCATAACATCTTTTTTCGGATAAACACTTATCTCAACACCGTTTACGCAATCAAATTTAGCATTTATATCCTGTTCGGATTCATCAACCCATTGCAAATCCATGGAATTCACGTTGTCATTTGTAATAGCTATGGTGTCCAAATCCGAGATACCTTTAATAGCCTGTCCATGCGGAATAGATCCCCGCACGTAAATACTATGCAAACTTTCACCAAGGTGGATTCGATAACAGTTGATTGTTTGATTTAACACCTTATGAAATTCCGGACTGATTTTTTGTGCACTGGCTGTATTGACTATATAACCAGATTCATTGATCTTGCAAAAACTACCGATTTTCCTTATTTTTGTCAACGAACCGCTCCTTCTTATTCCCTATTATATTTTCATTTTTGCATAGGGTTTCCGGGCTTTTCTTCTATTAATTATGTACCTAAACACCCAAATGCTTTCAATAACTTATACCTGTTTACAGCCAATATTCCTTTCCATTGTTGTCTGGCAACCGCATACGCTTCCGAATAACTGCCCCAGTTCCATGAAATATCCCATGTGCCATCGTCGGATAATTGATCGATATAAAATTGCAGATTCTGTTCAACCAAGTTACCAAACTTTTCACATAGCGGATGTTCCGGACCATCTATGAAATCCAGCGGAAGCGGTTTATAGCCGGTTGACCATGCAGAAACATCACGCTCAACACAGTTTTCGGCAAGTGTCATAACTTTTCGGAAACATCTGCTAACAAGTAATCAGAAAGTTTCCTGCCAAATGTTTGCTCATATGGTTTCATAATTTTTACCAACTGCTGAAAATTATTGATTTCATGACTGTCCATTGTTTCGCTTTGCATCACATAGTTGGCAGCCTTTTTGATTACCTCCCAGCCGATTCTGGAAGTTTCACTTTCTTCAGGTGACCAGTGCACCAGAAAAGCAGCCAGCTCTGCGCCCGGGTTATACATCCAGTTCTCCTGTACACCATCTTTCCAATGCCACCATGGAGCATGCGGATAATCATTTGTTTGCGGATTTACAGTCTGCCATAGTCCTGCTGACCTGTCATAAGTATTTTCGAGAAAAGAAAGCATTGATTTCACTGTCTCTTCTTTGCTTATTGCACCGATTTCCATTAATATTTGTCCCGCTGACCATGTTGCTATGGAAGATGAATGAGGCAAACAAAAATCAGGTTCCAAGCCGTTTCCAAATCCTCCATCTTCATTTTGAAAAGCTGACAAATAATGGATGATCTTATCAGCTGAACCATCTTCGAAAAAATACTCCCATCTTGTCGCTTCCAACGGGCGCGCATTTCTTTTGATCCATGCAGCGGTTTTTTGAAATGATTCGGGTGAGATTTTCATGTTGATTTATCCCTCCAATCTTCAATCTTTAATAATCCGTTTATACACTTTATTCCGTTCCAAAACCTTACATCCGTTATATTGAAAGGTTTTAAGCATTGGGGCATTATTGTGGCTGGTATTGCCAATATAGTAAGTTGCTTTAAATTGATTTTTTAAGAGCCACAAGGCCTGCTGATGAAGATATTTGCTTTTTTCCAATCCCCGTACTTCGGGGACCAGTCCAAAATAAAATATTCTTCCCTCTTGCTTCAGCCCAGGTTCTATATGTGGCATAATAACCCCAATTGCTTTACCTTCTTCATACGCTACTATGCATGAATCTTTATATTTCGGGCCTAATTCGACTTCAACACTACGCAACTGTTCATCCATGGTTAGAGAAGAAGGAGCATTTAATGAGCCCTTCATGGATTGTTGCCAAACGTCCTTAAAATCACTTTCCGATAACTCATTTAACGTTTTTAATGTAAATACCTGTTCCATTGACTTAAGATTGTCTAATTCCATCCAGACCGTGACATTCTCATCATGCAGCCTGAATCCGTTATCGAGTAAAAATTCATCCGCATTATCACTGAATTTACTTGCGATTAGAATACTTACATGTCTTGTGTTTTTGATAGCTGGTTGATTCAGGAAGTCTGTTACAAGACTGATAAATTCATGCTCGGACAGGTTCTTTGTATCTTCAATTGTTACAAAGTTATCGCCTTTGACGATCTTTATTTTTTCATATAATTGATCTTTTGATTGTTTCATAAACATCACCAGTTTCAATTAGTATCGTGGAAAACTATTTTGAAATAACTGTTATCATTTTAACACAAATATTCGGAATTGAAGATATATAAATAAGAACAAACAAATCGCTTATTTCAGAATTAAAAAAAGCAGCCAAACGGCGTATTGATTAACCGTTTGGCTGCTTTTAACCTTCTAATAATATTAGACTTTCAGCACAAGCTGGCGGGCGAAGAAATACAGATATGTTTCCTTCACCGGTTCATTCCAGATCTGTTCAATTGCGTGCCGGTACAGATCCATTTGTGTTTCATACCGTTTGGTCAGTTTTTCTTTCACTTGATCATTTACTTCCTCATGAATGGCATCAGTCTTATAATCCAGGATGATCCAGCCATCATCTGCAGGGATGACACAGTCAATCACACCCTGGACCAGCACCTGTTCATTCGTATCACTTGACCAATTGGCATAAACATCTTTAGCGGATAGTGACAGACTGAATGGAACTTCCCGGTAGATGCTTGATGCATCCATGATTCGTTCCGCAATTTCGGTCTGGTAAAATTGCTCAATCGTCGCAGTATCAATTACTTCCGCTTCCTGCGGTGTCAAAATTTCGCGGGCAGTCAACCCTTCAACAAATTCTTCAATTTCCGCTGCACGCAACGGCTTATTCATCGGGATATGCTGCATCACAGTATGCATGGCAGTTCCGCGTTCTGCGGCTGTAATCGTTCGCTGCTTTTGCATGAATGCAGGTCTTCTGGTAATCGGTGGACGGAATGGCTGTACCAGCTGATCCGAGCTGTATTCATCCTTCAACTCCCGCTGCCGTTTAATTTCCGTAACGGTTTGCTTGGCCCGGGAAATCGCTGCTTCCCGATATGGATAGCTGTATGAAAGCCGCTTATTAACCTCTTCGTCAAGATCCTCGTCCTCCAGATCCAATGGCTCCCACCCGATTATATTTTCTTTCCGTTCCAGTTCCGCTTCTGCATCGGATTCATCCAAATTAACCAGTGAGCTGCCATGTACAATGGTTACCTTCCATTCGGATGGGTCAATCCGGATTGCTTCCAGCACTTTATCTTTCACATCTTCCGTTCGCAAAACATCATTCGACTGGTGTCGTATTAAAGCCGGTCCGACCCAATCCAGATATGTTTTCGACTCAATCCGGTAATGGGCGGGCAGTATCCACTCAGCATGGTCTAAAATACGCTCCCATTTCTGCTGTTTCTTTTCGAATGATGCGACATTGCCGACCATGACAAGTTTTTCCTTTGCACGGGTCATTGCCACATACAGAACTCGCATTTCCTCGGCAAGCAGTTCACGAAGTTTCTCCTTTTGCAAAGCATGGTAGTACAACGTCGGATACGTAATCCGTTTTACCGGATCAATATACTTGCTTGCAAACCCGAGATCTTTGTGCAGCAAATACCGCTGGCGCAAATCCTGCTGATTAAACTGTTTGTCCATTGCTCCTAAAATAACAACCGGAAATTCAAGTCCTTTACTTTTATGAATCGTCATAATCCGGACGACATCTTCCTGTTCACTTAATGCCCGTGCTGCACCCAGGTCATCACCGCGCTCTTCCATCCGCTCAATAAAGCGAAGAAACCGGAACAAACCGCGGAATGAGGTTGTTTCATAACCCCTTGCCCGATCGTACAATGCCCGAAGATTAGCCTGGCGCTGGCGTCCGCCCGGCATACCACCGACAAAATCGTAATATCCGGTTTCCCGGAATATTTGCCAGATTAATTCAGACAATGCCCCTTGTCTTGCTGCAAGCCGAAAGCTTTCCATCTGTTCAAGAAACCGGCTGATTTTTTTGGATGTAGCTCCAGTATTTTTTTTCTGATAAGCGTGGAGTGCATCAAAATAGTTTCCGCGCTTATCAGCAAGTCTTACAGATGCCAGCTCTTCCTCATCCAGTCCGACAATCGGCGACTTCAGAACGGATGCAAGTGGAATATCCTGTCTTGGATTATCGATTACTTTGAGGACATTAATCATGATTTTCACTTCAATTGCTTCAAAGTAACCAGTGGAAAGCTCCGCATAAACGGGGATTCCCTGTTTTTTCAATTCATCCACAATCGTTGGTGCCCATGTCATCGAACGCATCAGAATTACGATGTCACGATATTGAATATCACGCTGTGTGTCCGTGTTTTTATCATAAACCTGCAGCGAATCAGTATCCTCCCAGCCGATCCAGGCTTTGATTTTTTCGGCATAGGCGCGTGCTTCAAGCTGTGCTTTCTCCAGATCCCGGTAATCCTCTTCTTCCGGGGATACTTCCTCTTTTTCTTCAGGTGCTTCCCGGTCAATCACAATTAATTCCGGCTTCGGTTCAGAATATGGCAGTGAATCATACATTTTGTTGGCGTAAATCAGTTCGGCATCCTGATCATATGCAATTTCGCCAAGTTCCTCATCTAAAATCTGCCTGAAAATATAATTGGCACCGGCAAGTACTTGTTCACGACTCCGGAAATTACTGGCCAGATCAATGCGCTCTGCCGGATTCTCTTCCCCGGCAAAGCGTTTATATTTATCGATAAACAGTGATGGCTCAGCATGACGGAATCGGTAAATACTCTGTTTGACATCACCAACCATGAACATATTCCCCGGGCCGGCTTGGTCGCTGATTAGCGTTAAAATAGTTTCCTGGACCAGGTTTGTATCCTGATATTCATCGACAAGAAGTTCGGTGAATTGTTCCTGTAGTGCTGTGGCAACACCTGACGGCACAATATTTTCCGGTGTCGATGCATCGTCACATAATAGCTGCAAACAGTAATGCTCCAGGTCGGAAAAGTCAACAATTCCACGTTCACGTTTTTGCTCGGTAAACCTTTCCTTAAATTGCTTCACCAATTCAGTTAGCTGTTTAATTACAGGAGCGAGCTCCTGCATGTCAGCTGCATGACCTTCCAGATTCCGGCTGAACCAGTTGTCCTTCATGTCATTCCAGCGTTTTTTATAGCTGTTGCGGAGGTTTTTCACCTGTTCTTTTTTGGCTTCATCACAGTCCACCCGTTTGCCGGATAATTTCGCAAAGGAACTATCCGAAAAGTGTGCCTGAAGATCATTCCACGAACCAACCTTGGCTAATGCTTCCTCAAGGCTGAGCGCATCTGATTCAATCGCATCTGCATAATGGTATGGACCATCGCTTTCTTTTGTAAGCTCCATGGCCAGGTTCACTTCTTCACGCATCGCTTCCAGTTGATTTCGCACTTCACGTTTCATAATGGAAAGCCAGGATAATTCTGATTCCTTCCATTCAGAAGGGATATTATAGACTTCTGCAAGCTCCTCCAGCCATCGCTCCGGCCACGGATTTTGCATGGCAAATGTATATAAATCCAGTACCAGTTCCTCCACATCTGTATCACTGCGGTCACTGGAAAAACGGTCGACTACCGAGAAAAAACGCTGCTGTTCAGGACCGTCTGCACCATACCAGTCTTCAAATAAGTCATCAATTACTTCCTGCTTTATCAAGTCTGCTTCCATGTCATTGGCAATGCGGAATGCGGGATCGATATCAAGCAAGTATGCGTATTGTTTAACAACATCCAGACAGAAGGAATGAAGTGTTGAAATGGATGCCCGCTGCAGCAGGGACAGTTGCTTTTTTAAATGATTGGATGACGGATCCTGTGCCAGCGCATGTTCAAGCGCTTTTCCAACCCGATTCCGCATTTCCTGTGCGGCAGCATTCGTAAAAGTTACAACGAGCAATGAATCTATGTCAACCGGACTTTTCTGGTTTAGTAATTTTTGAATAATCCGCTCCACCAGAACGGCTGTTTTTCCAGAGCCGGCCGCGGCTGCAACAAGTACATCTCTGCCAGCTGTGTAAATCGCCTGTTCCTGTTCCTTTGTCCACTTAACCATTACATCTCCTCCTTATGCCGGAGTTTCTCCAGAATTTCATCGTCCTTCATGTCGGTCAGTTTCCGGTAATTGTTTTCCTCAAGAAGCGGATCAAATTGACAGACTGACAAAAACGGGCAATACGTGCACGCATTATTCTGTTTATGCTGAAACGGATTCAAATGCACGCCGCCGGATGTCATATCAATCCCCGCCTGCATCATCAGGTGATGAATATGCTTTTGTAGACTGCTGAATGTTTCATTGTCAGCGACTTTCGAATGGTTATAAAAACCGCCTTTACGTTTCACACCGGCAGGAACGATTCTGCTTGTTCCGGAATCCAGCGACGTATCCATCAGTTTGACAACTTCTTCATCCGATAATAGCAGACCTTGCATTTTATATTTCTTGAAGATTTCCTTTTCAATTTCATCGTCTGTCATTTTCAATTTGCCGGATACCATCGGGTTATGCACGTGGAAATAAAGCACCCCTGCCGGTGAAGCTTTTACCCCAAGCCATTTTTCGGAATGCGATAAAACAACATCAAGGTATGTCAGCATTTGCAGGGCGAGACCGTAGTAAACGTCAAGCAAATTCAATCCTTTGGCACTGGATTTATAGTCAATAATCCGCAAAAACAGGTCGTCATGATTCAGTGCTTTATCGACACGGTCAATCCGGCCGCGCAGCATCAGTTCAAATCCATTTTCAAGCGGCAAAGTTACCGGTGGAAGTCCTCCCGTTTTCTCATCAAATCCGAAGCCAAGTTCCAATCCTACTGGTGAAAATTCACTCTGTCTGGACTGCTCACTCAAAATATACGTGGCCCTTGTAATGACTTCCTGCAATTTTTGCTGAATATATTTATAACGATTCGAACTATGCAAAATTTGATGCTGCAGGATTGGTGCCAGATTATCTACCGCTTTTTTGGCATAGCCCGCACTGTCCTGTTTCGTAATCTTTGAAAAATCGCTGCCTTCTTCCTGTATCCATTCGGTAATTTTTTTCAATGCCTCATGGAAAAGCTGCCCGATGTCCGGTGCATCCAATTTATATGTTTTCCGTTCGTCAAGCTTCAGACTGTATTTGGCAAAGTGCTGATATGAACAGCGATAATACGTTTCCAGCCTGGAAACACTAGCCTTCACTTGTTTCGGATACAATTCCTCCGTAGTCCTTTTTGTTAAATTGACCGGTCTGTTCCGGTAATACAGACTTTGGAGAATCGTATAGGTCGTTCCGTATTTCGGATGATGGTGTATATACCAGTTCAACACATGCCACCAGACAGGTTTAACCGGATACCCTTTCCGGCTGCGTGCCAGTTGTGCAGTTAAAGCTGCCCTTGTTTTAACCGGTGATGTGATAAATCGGTCTGCTTCCGTTAACTCATCCGGATCCTGCAGCAATAAGTGATCACGAAGGACTGGGAAAAGGTCCTCCATCCGATTGATCATCTGGGATGGCATTTTCGACTTGCCTTCTTCATCACTTAACGGGTAGCTGACCCAAAGATAGTCGCTTGCTGCAGTAAAGGCAATATACATATAAAACCAGTCGTCCAACAGCTGACGTTTGCTGGATTCAGCCAACTGTACGCCGTGACCGGCAAGCAATTCCCGTTCGTGTTCATTAATAATTCCTTCAGACTGCGGCTTCATTGGCCATGTTCCATCATTCACGCCAAGCAAAAATGCACATTTCATCCCGCTGATCCTGGAACGATCAATCGTACCGGCAATAACATGATCCATACTTGGCGGGACGTGGGCAAATGTCAGTGAATCAAACCCGGCATCAAGTGCAGCACGGAATGTCTCCAGTGTCATTGGTTCATTCCCTGCCATCTCAACCATTTCATCAAACAGCTGAATGACCGCATTCCATACCTGATCCTGTTCACGTGCCTTCTCTATCTGACCGGCATCATCGAACATTTCACGCATATTCTCCAGTTGCTGCGGGACTTCCAATTGTTCCAACAGCAGATAAACCGTTTCACACAGTTCCTGTACTGTTGCTGCATCCCGTATATCCCGGTCAAATTTCCGGAGTGCCCGGACCACCTGATTCCGGTACGTATTAATCCGTTCCTGTGTTGCTTTTTCCGTATCAGTCTGTGCCGATTGCTCAAAGCCCCGAAAACGCTGAAACAGCCATTCCTGCTTGTTCATCCACCGCTCGCGTGACCGAATACCGTATTCCAGCACATAGTTTTCCAGTTCATCAATCGCATCATCGGTAAGCGGGTATTTAGGATTGTCAGCAGGGATATATCCGGTTTTCAATACACGAAAAACAGCATCATAGCGCCAGTTTCCTTCCACAATATCCAGTACAGATCGAATTAATTCAATCAGTGAATGATTCATCATCGTACGCCGTTCATCGAGAAACACCGGAATCTCGTAATCATTGAAAATAGTCGCAATCAAATCATGATAGATATCAGTTTGCCGGACAAATACGGCCATATCCCGAAATTGATAGTTTTCTTCCCGGACAAGTCGCAATATTTCCTGTGCTACCCCTTCCACTTCAGCTCTCGGGTGCACCGCTTCAGCAATTTGTACTGGTACGTCCCCACTGTATTCCGGAGCGGGACGAACATCAAAGTTTTGCTCCAAATGCTGAAAATATGGCCGATCTTTAAATTTACCGTTTTCCACATCCATAACTACCGAATCTTCCATGCCAATTCCATTCTCCTGAGCAATCGCGCGGAGATTCTGATACGTTTCTTTCGTCTGGTAAAATAAGTCCAGCTCGGACATCCCATCTGCAACAGGGGTATTTGTAGTCAGTGCCACCGTAACCGATTTACATTTCTTCAGGAGCTCTTCAACAACAAGCAGCTCTTTCGGTGAAAACCGGTGAAAACCATCCAGATAAATGTCCGCGTCTTGCAATACAGACGTATCGGCAATCTTATCTGCAAGCAGTTGAAGCTGATCCTCACTATCAATATAGTTATCCTTCAATGCGCTTGTAAGCCGTTCATATATGTAGACAAGGTCCTGCAATTTACCGGTCAATGCAGCCTCCCCTGATTCTTTATGTACAAATTGATTGATCTGTTCAATTTGCCCATCCAGCATATCCGGTGTAATCCGGTAGCGCTTAAATTCAGTTATCATTCCTTCCAACTGCTGCAGAAAACCTTGCTTTTCCAATGCCTTCTGAAAAATATGCCAATCCGTTTCTTTTTCCTCGATAATTTTACGGAGCATCATCTGAATCCCGACTGAACTGATGAACTGGCGGGTGCCTCCGCCTGTTTCCTGCAGAACACGCCAGGCCAGGCGGGAAAAACTCACGACCTGTGCACGGATACTTCCATGTATCTTATTATCCTTAAATAATGCATACTCCTGCTGAAATGTCATTTGATCAGGCACAATATAAAAAATTGATTTACCATGCGGGTTATCCGTCAAATTATCTTTTATCTCATCTAAGATGCGGCCGCTCTTTCCAGTACCGGCCCGGCCAAGTAAAAATCGCAATCCCAAAGTGGCTCCCTCCCTTTATCGAACGAAAAAAACTCTATCTCCTATTTTAACAGAGATAGAGGCTTTCTTATAATTATTTTACTGTCAATCGGCAAATGATAAGTGCAGCTGGGAAACCGGCCAATACGTAATATCAACCTTTCCAACAAGTGTGTCCTGTGATACAAAACCAAATTTGCGGCTATCCAGACTGTTATCGCGGTTATCACCCATGACAAACAGTTTGCCTTTGGGAACGGTTGTTTTTCCGGTAGTTCCCTTTAATGTAAAATCTTCCGTATATGGTTCCGCAGCACTGACCTTTTTATATGGCTTCAGAAACTTTTCTTCCACATAATCACCATTTATGAAGAGTTTATCGTTTTTATACACAATTTTGTCACCAGGCAAACCAATCACCCGCTTCACATAATCCGTTTGTTTATTGGCATGAAATACAATCACATCAAAGCGGTCAACATCCGACAAATCGTATACCACTTTATTTACCATGAGCATATTTCCATCGTAAAGCGTCGGTTCCATTGATTCACCTTCTACTACATAGCTGGCAAACAGATAAGATCTGAATACAAATGCCAATGCAGCAGCCAAGACGACAACGGGTATGATTTTCAGAAAAAATTTTCGTATCATTTGATTTTCCTCCAGAATCATTTCTCATTGTCCATCATACCCAATTCGAACTATTTCTAATCCTTATCAGACAGTTCTTTGACCAAAGCTTTATGCTGCAGCCGTTTCTCGATAAACTTTCCAATCAGCCAGAACAACACAATACAAGCACCTACAATAATCGTTTTTACCGGTTTTTGGGCAAATTCCCATATGCTTGATCCAACATAGGATATGGAAAAAACCATCACTGACTTTCCGAGTAAAACCGCAAGAATAAATTGCTGTTTGCTTATGTTGGACAAACCCGAAACAACATTAATAACGGAAGATGGGGAAAACGGAAAACACATCAACAGAAACAGCGGCCCAAACCCGTGCCGGTCCACCCAGGCTGTAACTTTACGGACCTGTTTATTTTTTCGTATCCACATAAACAGTTTTTTGTCCCCAAGCCTTCGCACAATTAAAAACACCAGTATCGCTCCTGAGCTTGTTCCTGCCCACGATAATAAAAAGCCTTCCAGAAGCCCGTATGCCGCAGCGTTAGCAAACACAAACACGACTAACGGCAAAAACGGCAAAAAAGCTTCCAAAAACGGAAGAATAATCCCTGGCAGTGGTCCGAAACTTTCATACTGTTGGAGCAACTGCATAATATATTCATCAAGCTTGTCCTGCTCCAATAACGTTCTCCAATTAGCTATGCTGAGATTAAACAAATACATTCGACAAAGTCCCCTATTCATCTGAAACAATTAAATGCTGCATTGTCTAGCTTATCTATTTTTATTTTAAATTAAACCTTGTCATCTGCATAGCAATAAATTCAGGCCTTTTTCTTTCCGTAAACTTTTTTATTGTATTTTTTAGTGGTTTTATCATATAATAATTTTAGAACAAACGTTCGATTATTGGAGGGGTCATCATGCGTTGTCTTAATGAAGAAGAATTACGGTTGGCGTCACGCTTTCTGTTTCTCTCGATGGCAATGGTTGTTATACAGCAGGATATTCAACATATCCAAAATGGATCGTTTAAAATAAAGGAGCCCTACATGGGACTTCTGGAAAAAATGAATACGGAAGCATCAAATGAACGCAGACAATTGCGAAAAGACATGCAGAATCACAAACTGAAAGTCGTTACATTAAATAAGAATGATTCATTTTCATCTTTTCTTTTTCTGTGTAATGGCCGCGAGGAAAAACGGAATTACTTCAATCCGGCTATCCGTAAAAAGGTGGAAGTCATTATCCAGGAACTTATGCAAAAGGCTCTGCCACCATCTCACCATTCTGCTTCAGCAAATACTTAATCCGGTTATCGAGCAGATATCTGAACTGTGCGGTGCGCTGTATCTGATTGAGCATGGAGCCATATGAAACCGGAATTGTAATTCGTCTGCCATTTTTAAAAAGGATTTCTGTCTCATTTTGATCCACCTTCGACACCTGATCTATATGGGAATGGGCAATCCATGAGCATTTGGGATTTGCAGGTGAGGTTGTTGGAAAAAAGTACATGCCACTGGAAGGATCGACAGCAATGGGGGCCTTGTGTGTAAGGCCGCAGATATCACGCGTCCCGTCCTGCCTGCCGCGGAGACTTGCTCCGAAATATTTGCACGCATTGTCGATGATCTTGCTTGAAGAGACTAGTACCGTATAGTCGGTCTGCTCCTCCAATACACACGTCCTGGAGTTTCCATCCATATCAAATTGTGCCAAAACTGCCATTGTGAGAGGGGTTACTTCGTGTGTCGGAGAATAAAAATCATTAAACTCCATGTTACTCATCTGAATTCATCCTTTCCCTGTTTCAGGAAAAAGAAAAAGGCCTACTACTAATTTACCAGATTTTACACAGAAATGGTATCGTTTTTGCAATTTTCAACACATTTTTGATAATATTTTCCTATTATTAATCTGATGACGTATCTTTGCTGCTGTCATGCGTGTCATCCTGAGGATTTTCAGTCACCTGATCGACATGAGCATGGAAATCGGGATTCAACAGTGTAAATGTTGCCAGTTCCGGTAACGTTTGATCTTTCTTCATTCAGCACCATCCTTTTTAGTAGCAGTATGCCTGGATGGCGGTGTATTTATGCAAAAAGAAAGATGCTCCGGATCAGGAGCACCCAGTCAACTATTGGTTCACTTTGTCACGAAGGCTTTTCCGCAACACTTTTCCCGTTGTGTTCTTTGGCAATTCTTCCATGAATTCAATACGGGATGGGACCTTATATTTTGCCAGATGCGCTTCACAGAATTCGTGTAAAACAACTTCTTTCAATGCTGGATCTTTCGGTACGACAAAACAGACAACCGATTCGCCCGTCTCCGGATGCGGGGCACCGATTACAGCTGCCTCCTCTACACCGGGATGGCCATACAGCACTTCCTCCACTTCACGCGGATAAACATTGTAACCTCCCACCAGAATCATATCCTTTTTTCGGTCAACAATATAGAAGTACCCTTCATTATCCATCCGTGCCATATCCCCTGTATACAACCAGCCACCGCGTAATGCCATATCGGTCTCTTCATCCAGCTTGTAATAGCCTTTCATAACATTCGGTCCGCGAACAGCCAATTCGCCAACTTCACCCACCGCTGCTTCTTCACCAAATTCATTCATCACTTTATTTTCAACATTTAGGATGTTCTGCCCGATAGATCCGGGCTTTCTGGGGCGGTCCAGCGGATTGAAACAAGTAACCGGTGATGCTTCAGACAGCCCGTAACCTTCAGAAATCCGCACATTAAATTTTTCCTCAAAATTTTTCAGCAATGCAACCGGCATGGATGAACCACCGGAAATGCACAACCGGATTCCGGCAAAATCGTCCGTATGGCCTTCAGCACTTTGCAATAAATAATTGTACATAGTTGGGACACCGGCAAAAATGGTTGCCTTTTGGTCAGAAGTAACCCTGAATATTTCCTGCGGTGAAAATTTCGGCATAATCAGTACCGTTCCGCCGTTCATTAGAGGGGCATTCAACGAAACGGTTAAACAGAACACATGAAACATTGGCAATGCTGCAACGACACAATCATCCCCATTAATCGACAAATAATCCGCCGTATCTTTTGCGTTGGAGTAAATGTTTTTATGGGAAAGCATCGCACCCTTTGGTTTACCTGTTGTTCCGGATGTATACAGAATGATCGCTGTGTCCTCATCATCCATTTCCGGCAAATCAACGTTCATGCTTCCCGCCTTGGTTAATTCCGTAAATGATTTCATTTTCAGGGCAAGTGAACTTTCAGCAAACGATTTACTTGATCCGGTATCACATACGATGTAATGTTCAACATTTAGCAACTGATCCGCGATTCCCTCGAACTTCTCCATCAGTATATCCATCGTAATTATACCCTTGACATCACCATTTTTTAAAATATAGCCAAGCTCACTCGGCATGTACATCGGGTTAATCGGTATAACAATCGCTCCAATCCGCAGTGCACCATACATTGCAATGACATAATACGGACTGTTTCCAACTGCAAGCGCAATATGATCCCCTTTCCGATAGCCTAGATCATGCAGGCTGGATGCAAACTTGGAGACCATCCCCTCCAGTTCCATATAACTAGTCGTAGAATCCTGAAATACATATGCGTTTTTTTGCGGATGCTCTTTTGCTGTTACACTCAGTTGTTCTGTAATATTCATCGTATCTTCTCTCCTCTGCCTGATATATGAATGAATAGCCATTCATTTCATGGGTAAAAAATTTAAAAAGACCCCTTAGTCTTTTTTCTTTTTCGGCAAACTTTATAATTTTTAAACTATTTAAAGTATAAAATAGCATTGGACATATTACAAGTGGAAGCGCTGACATTCTTGTTTAAAACCATAACCTGAATCCCCGGCGGAGGGGTATGTTTTTGATTGGAAAAACAAACAGTTCACCAATATATTCGGTGAACTGCT
This sequence comes from Virgibacillus siamensis, assembly GCF_900162695.1. Lineage (NCBI taxonomy): Bacteria > Bacillati > Bacillota > Bacilli > Caryophanales > Bacillaceae > Virgibacillus > Virgibacillus siamensis. Next base: position 391,942 of record NZ_FUIH01000007.1, on the reverse strand, counting down.
TAATGAATTTAATATAACAAGTTAACAAATTCTTCTTTGGAAATTTTTCCAAGGTAATGCGGAACATCAACATCAGCCAGTGCCTTTTCAATCGCTTTTCGTTCGTGACGCACACCGATAAGCTTCTGTTCAATGTCTTTAACTTCACCAACCCCGAAAAAGTCCCCATAAATTTTACAGTTTTCAATAAGACCGTTTTTCACATCCAGCCGAACATCAACAAGCCCCCCATCAAACTTATGGGACTCCTGGATATTAAATTTCGGTGACTTTCCATAGTTCCAATCCCAGTTCTGGTAGCGTTCTTTGGAAATCTGACGAACATTTTCCCAATCTTCATCAGTCAGTTCGTAACGTGGAACATCCTTTACATCTTCCACATCAAAGATATAACGTAAAATCATTTCTTTGAACTCATGCATCGTGATTTTTTCATCCATAAATTCGGAAATGTTTGCTACACGGCTGCGGATGGATTTGATTCCTTTTGATTTTATTTTTTCCATTTTCACATTTAATGCGGAAACAACGTTCTCTATTTCCGAATCAAGCATTAGTGTGCCATGGCTGAACATGCGTCCTTTTGTGGAGAACATCGCATTCCCCGAAATTTTCCGTCCGTTCGCAGCAAGGTCATTCCGCCCCTGTAATTCTGCTGGCACGCCAAGATTGTTTAACGCTTCAACCATCGGCTTCGTGAATTTAGCGAAGTTCTGAAAACTTTCGCCGTCATCTTTTGTAATGAAACTGAAGTTAAGGTTTCCTTCATCGTGATAAACAGCACCGCCGCCGGACAGACGGCGAACCACTTTTATCCCGTTCTCATCCACATAATTGGTATTTATCTCTTCAATTGTGTTCTGATTTCGCCCGATAATGATGGACGGTTTGTTAATATAGAACAGCAAATATGTATCCTTTTCACCAAAGTTTTGCAGCACATATTCTTCCAGTGCAAGATTTATGGTTGGATCTGTTATGCCTTTATTATCAATAAATTTCATGTTGTGACCTCCCAAAAGTTTATCCTAACTTTATTGTAATGGAAATCCCCTTCCCCGGCAAAAAAAAAAGTACCGGCATGACACGGATTGAGACGATTAAGACATAGATAAATGTTTTGGGAGAAATATATCATTCAGTCCTATTTCTCCCACGTCAAACCCGCTTCTGCCAGATGAACTATTCCTGTAAAAATTTCTTTCGCTTCATTGACCAAATCACTATTATTGCCATATTGCGGCAAATGGCTGAGTATAAGTTCCCCCGCATCTGCTTCCCTGGCAATTGTTGCGCCGTCGCTGCTGTTCATATGACCGGCCTTTGATCCATCTTGACCGGCATAAAAATTGCAATCTGTGATAAGCAGGTCTGTATCTTTCACAAAACCATACCAGTCTTCCGTAAAAGTAGTGTCCGCTGTATATACAATTTCACTTTCCCCATCGCTAATGCGCATGCCAAAACATGGTACAGAATGCTTTGTCCGCTGGAATGCAAGTGTAAACGGCCCAATTTTCAATTCTTCATTCGGATCATACGCGATTCCTTCTGTACAGTTATGTGTTAATGATTCAAACCCTTTTTTGTCTTCAGCATGACCGTAAATCGGTAAAATCTCATCATGTCCTGTAACATATGAATTCACCAGCCAAGCGTATTGTAACACTCCAATATCGGCAACATGATCATGGTGGTAGTGTGATAGTACAACAGCATCCAAATCCATCACTTCTTTGTATTTCTGCAAATTGGATAATGACCCGCTGCCTGCATCCACCAGTAATGAAAAGTTATCCTTTTCGATTAAATAAGCTGACGTAGCCCCGCCTGGTGCGGGATATCCGCCCCATTGCCCAATAATGGTTAACTTCATAAAAGATCACCTCAATTATTTTTTAAAATTTGTTGTAACACAGTGTTGACATTCAGCATACTGTTATAATACAATGTATTCAATAAATACTTCAGAGGAGGATTCACATGAATAACGTCGTTGAGTTTTTCAGAAATTTGCCCAAGAAGAAGTGTCATAACTGCGGTAAGGCTATGCATGAAAAAGCAGATTGCTACGGTAACCTTTGTGACGAATGTGATCATCCGGCAAGATAATATTCGATTTGAACGGTTTCAAAACATGTTCCTTATTTAAATTGTACTATAACACATTTTATAATTTCGCGTGCCATTCATTTGACACGCGATTTTTTTGCAGTCCAGGAAATTACAGAATTTTCACCTGAGGATAATTAACATTATCTGATTAGCTGCGTCCAGCTCCAGTGCCCAGCAACTAGCAAACTTCACACTCCTCCACTCCGATAAAGAAGACTTGCCGATTGGTGAAACCAGAGGCTTAGTCGCACTTATACCCTTGTGGTGAAAGTCAACATCGGTTCGGATTTTAAGAAAGGCCGACTAAAACCGGCCTTTGCGGCCAACGTCGGCACACCCCTATGAAGGGGCGTGTTTCCTTTATCTCATTGCGATTGGAGGAAGATCGGCTAAAACCGCCGCTTTGCGCGGCAACGCCGACCCACACTAAATGGCATGGCGCAGTTTGTACGTTGCTAAACGGGCGCTTACGCTTTTGTTTCATGCACGCATTTCTGAAAAATCATATCATTCTGCCTGTACTTATTTTATACTATTAGTAGGAATTGTAATCAAATGCAGGAGGTAATATTATGGTAAAAACAGCTGAACGTATGAAACGCACGGATGTGCCAACAGAACAAACGTGGGACCTGGCAGATCTTTTCGCAACAGATGAAGACTGGGAAAATGAAGTATCCGTACTACAGGCGCATATAAGCGAAGTAACACAATTTAAAGGGAGAATGACAAAAAAACCATCCACCCTATTGAAGTGTCTTCATGCATTGGAACAGTTTCAACAACGACTGATACGTGTTGCAGCATACGCCAATTTAAAAGCTGCGGCAGATGGAGCAAGCCCAAAAAATCAAGGTGACTCAGCAAAAATCTCCTCGGTACTTGCCGGAATCAGTTCCAAACTCTCCTTTGTTGAATCAGAGCTTCTCGAGCTGAGCAAAGATGACGTGGATTATTTCTTGGAGAAGGAACCTAAGCTGGAAAAGTTCCGAAAAATGCTTGATGATATTCTGGAAAAAAAGCCATTTTCACTCGCACCAGAAATTGAAGAAACATTGGCGGCCCTAAGTGAGGTACATAATGCTCCATATATGATTTATCAGCGGAGCAAATCATCCGATATGGATTTTGAATCCATCACCGATGACGATGGCGAATCCCTGCCGATGTCATTTGCACTATACGAGGATCGTTATGAACTGTCACCGGATGCCGGAATCCGCAAGCGGGCATATGATTCTTTTATCAAAACATTAAACCGGTACAAAAATACGTATGCCGCGACCTATGCAACGGAAATTACGGAACAGACAACAATGGCACGTCTTAGGTCGTATGATTCTGCAACCAAAATGCTGCTTCAAAAACAGCAGGTTACCGAAGAAATGTACCACAATCAGCTGGATATCATTCAGGAAGAGCTGGCACCACACATGCGGCGTTTTGCACGGCTTAAGAAAGAAAAGCTTGGACTGGATAACATGCATTTCTATGATTTGAAAGCACCGCTTGATCCGGACTTCAATCCGGAAACAACATACGATGAAGCGGCATCAACCATTCTGGAAGCATTGCAGGTTATGGGACCGGAATACACGGAAATTATGAAGCAAGGCCTCTACAATCGCTGGGTGGATCGGGCTGATAATGTCGGGAAAGCCACCGGAGCATTTTGTTCCAGTCCGTATGGTGTGCATCCGTATATTTTAATCACTTGGACGAACACGATGCGGGGTACTTTCATTTTGGCACATGAACTTGGACATGCCGGGCATTTCTATCTCGCTGGCCAGAATCAGAATTTATCCAATATGGGGCAATCCACGTATTTTGTCGAGGCGCCATCAACAATCAATGAGCTGCTGCTGGCAGATCATCTATTGCAAAAAACAGACGACAAACAAATGAAACGCTGGGTAATCAGCCAATTGCTCGGAACATATTATCATAATTTCGTGACGCACTTATTGGAAGGCGAATTTCAGCGCAGTGTTTATTCCCTTGCTGAAGAAGGCATTCCACTCACAGCAGATGTCTTATCCAAACAAAAAAGGGAAGCACTGCAAAACTTCTGGGGTGATGATGTCGTTCTGGATGAAGGTGCTGAGCTGACATGGATGCGACAGCCGCACTATTATATGGGCTTGTATCCATATACGTACTCTGCCGGCTTGACTGTATCCACCGCAGTCGCACAAAAAATCAAGAAAGAAGGACAGCCTGCTGTTGACCAGTGGCTATCTGTTCTCAAAGCGGGAGGTTCCATGAAGCCGCAGGAACTTATTGAAAAAGCCGGTCTTGATATGACAAAACCTGATGCAATCAAAGAAGCAGTCGCATATGTCGGAAAGCTCGTGGATGAACTGGAAAAAAGTTATGATTAACATGACAAATGTGCTCCTGATTAACTAGGAGCACATTATTAGTGTCGTTCTGTTGATATGTTCGCTGTTCTATCTATATAATCTTTATTCTGTCGATATAATCCTTGTTCTATCGATATAATTCTGGTTCTGTCGATACATTCACGTTTCCACCGATTTTTTTACCCGGCAAATACCAGAATGCGCTGATTGATGTTAAAATCATTCAGCGCACACCCATTTTACCCACGTAAAAACGCCAGCACTTCTTCTGCAGTTTGTTCACCTTGTCCAATACAATCCGGAACACCGACACCTCCGTATGAACTTCCGGTGAGATAAACACCCGGCAGCTCACGATCCATGTCGGCACGGACGTTAGCGATCCGTTCATTATGTCCGACAGTATATTGCGGCATTGCATTTTTCCAGCGCGTAATAACACTGAATTCAGGCTGCTGGGTAATCTTCATTGTCTTCTTCAAATCACGCAGAACGATATCTGTAATTTCTTCGTCACTCAGATCAACAACGGCCTGGTCATCAGGGCGTCCGACATAGCAGCGCAGGAGGACTTTTCCATCTGGTGCAGCAGTTGGCCATTTTTTGTGTGTCCAGGTGCATGCGGTAATCCGGAAGTTGCTGTTGCGGGAGACAACAAATCCGGTTCCGTCAATATCCCTCTTGATGGCAGATTGATCAAATGCCAGTGCAACATTGGCGACAGACGTTGCTGGTACATCATTAAACACATCAAAAAAATCATACTGGCTGAACATTTTCGGAACTGTGTAATGTGGAGTTGCCATAACGACTGTGTCTGCTTTATAAACTTCCCCGTCACTAAGAAGCAGGTGATAGCCATGATCTTTCTTTTCAATGTGGTCTATTGCTGTATTCAATGAAACAATTGAACCGAGTTCCTCGGAAAGCCGGTCAACCATCGACTCCAGACCGCCTGTAAATGAAAAGAACGCGCCAGGCTTCTTGCCGGAAGATTTTTTTGGTTTCGGGGTGGTTTTCCGCAGCCCTTTAATCAGACTTCGATGTTCCTGTTCCAGTTGATAAAAATTCGGAAATGTTGCCAGCAGACTCATATTGTCAAGGCTCCCCGCATAAATTCCGGAAAGCAGCGGTTCAATCAGATTCTCAACCAGTTCATTACCGAAACGGTGCCTGAAAAATCCGCCCAGTGTCTGATCACCTTTTTTACCCTTCGGCAGCACAAAGTCCATTCCCGCACGAAGCTTTCCTGTCGGGGAAAACATTTTAGAAAACAAGAACGGCCGAACATTGACAGGAATCCCCATATAGGCCCCTTTCGGCATCTTGTGCAATTTATTTTTCACGAGAATATAAGATTGGCCTGTACCATTTCGTACCAGTTCTTCACCCATACCAAGTTCTTCGGTCAAATTCACAGCAGGCTGCTTTCGCGATAAAAATGAATCCGGACCTCGTTCAATTGTAAAACCATCACGTTTCACTGTTTTGATTTTTCCGCCCAGCCGGGAATCAGCCTCAAACAACCTGACTTCATATGGCAAATTATTCCCTTTTATTTCTTTTTGCAAATAATAGGCAGCAGATAACCCAGTTATTCCGCCGCCTATAATTGCGATTTTTTTCATTTCGTTCATTGAACCTCACGCTTTACTTTTTTCAGTACGACATTTGATAATGTCTCGATGAATTGCGGGTGCACGTTCGGCATTTCCGGACGATGATATGCCGCTCCAATTTCTTCGCAAACCACTTTACATTCATAATCATTGTCATACAATACTTCCAGGTGGTCGGCAATAAATCCGACTGGTGCATAGACGAAGGACTTGTAACCTTCTTTTTCATAAAGCTCACGGGTTAAATCCTGCACATCCGGTCCAAGCCAAGGATCAGGGGTATTCCCTTCACTCTGCCATCCGATGGCATAATCCTTAATACCTGCTTCTTCCGCAATCAGGTTTGCTGTCTCTTTCAACTGATCCGGATATGGATCACCGTTTTGTAAAATTTTCTCCGGCAAACTGTGTGCGGAAACAATCAGAACAGCTTTTGCACGTTCTTCAGCAGACATTCCGTCATAAACATCGCTGATCTGATTCGCCCAGTATTTGATAAATCCTGGTTCATTATACCAGCTTTCAACAGATTCAATTGTAATGCCATGCTTCTCAGCTTCATCTCCGGCACGTTTGTTATAGGCTTTAACACTGAATGTCGAATAATGTGGTGCGAGTACAAGCGAAACTGCTTCCTTTATACCGTCTTCCGCCATTTGCTGAACAGCATCTTCGATAAATGGAGCGATATGTTTCAACCCGACATATACGCTGTATTCCACATCTTCTTGAATTGCATTTAGGTTAATCTCCAATGCCTTGGCCTGCTCCTGTGTAATTTTGGCCAATGGTGAAATTCCGCCAATCGCTTTGTAGCGGTCTTTCAAATCTTGCAGTGCTTCCTCCGACGGCTTTCGTCCATGTCGGATATGCGTATAGTACGGCTCAATATCCGCTTCCTTATTCGGGGTTCCATATGCCATTACCAGTAATCCAACTTTTTTCTTTTCCATGTCAGCCACCTCTTTTGTTTCAAAAAATTATCGTCTCGAATACGTGTGAATCAATTCAGTCAGTTTTTTCAGTGTTGCCGGGTTTACTTCAGGTGTTACGCCATGTCCCAGATTAAACACATGATTGCCATCCTGAATCGATTCATCCAAAATTCCTTTTGTTCGCTTTTCGATCGTTTCCCAGTCGGAAAGCAATATCGCAGGGTCAAGGTTGCCCTGCAAAACCTTTGCAACTCCCATATCCCGTGCTTCCGAAATGGATGTGCGCCAGTCCAGACCAATTACATCCACAGGCAAGTCATTCCATTCCAGAAGCAAGTGCCGTGCCCCAACACCAAATACAATCAGCGGAACATTTTCTTTCCGCAATTCTGTGAAAATCCGATTCATTACCGGTTTTATATAAAAACGATAGTCAGCGGCATTCAAAGCACCGACCCAGGAATCGAAAATCTGAACAGCCCTTGCTCCAGCGTTGACTTGGGCTTGTACATATGCAATCGTCATATCAGCCAATTTATCCATTAAAGCAAACCAGACATCCGGTTTACTGTACATCAAAGCTTTTGTTTTGGCATAATTTTTTGATGGGCCGCCTTCTATCATATAGCTTGCCAATGTGAATGGAGCACCGCTGAAACCAATCAGTGGAACATCAAGCTGTTCTTCACTCAACAGGCGAATCGTTTCCAATACGTACGGAACATCACTTTCCGGATGAATTGATCCAAGGTTTTCCACATCGTGAAAGGTTGATACAGGATTGTGTATGACCGGACCGATTCCCGATTTGATTTCCACATCAACACCAAGTGCCGGTAATGGTGACATGATATCCTTATACAAAATAGCTGCATCAACACCATAATGCTCGACCGGAAGTCTTGTAACATACGCACAAAGTTCCGGCTGATGTGTGATTTCAAAAAGGGAATACTTTTCTTTTAATTCCCTGTACTCTTTTTGCGATCTGCCCGCCTGCCGCATATACCATGCAGGCGTATAATCAGTTGATTCTCCCTTATACGCCTTAATGATTGAATCGTTTATCGTTCTTGACATTTATTTCACCCTTTTTATCTGCTGAACAGTCTGCTATTACTATATCGATTTCCATATCCCGTGTATAGCAAACGGCAATGATTGTCATCAATTTGTTTAAATTACAGAGCCAGTCTGACGGTATTCGACTTTTTCCCTTCCACTTTTGTCAATGGATTGTATGGTACCACATAATACGAAGAAGGATTGAATACATTTACACTGCCGATGAAAAACTCTGATTTGCCTTTGACTTCCCCGATTCGCTTATCAATACCTTCCTGTTCACGGTAGATATGGTAGACGACACGATTATCCGCAGCACTGCTCCACTCCAATCTTCCTTTAAACAGGGAAAAACCGCCAAATGCCAGTTCTGACTGGAGATTAATATTCTCCGGAAGTTCAATTGGTTCAGGCAAGTCATTCACTTTCTCTGGCTTTGTGAAAGATGCTGCCAGATTTTTCGTTTTATCCAATTCAGTTAGGATTGCTTTGGTCAAACGGGTCGGATACGAACTTCCGGCAGTAAGATAATGATTTTTGTCAGAGGTATCATACCCCATCCATAATGCACTGACATACTCCGGAGTGTACCCGACAAACCACGCATCTTTATACTCACCTTTTACGTACGGGTGTTGCGTGGAACCGGTTTTGCCAGCAAGTGCTTTCCCATATTCGCCGGCATTGCCGGTTCCCCGCTCCACCACTTGGGTCAGCATTTCAGTCATATTCCATGCCACCTGAGGACTGAACACCTTATTTTCTTTCGGATTTGCCTTGAAAATCACTTCTTGCTCCCTGTTGTAAATTCGATTGATGGATGTCGACTCGATGACTTTCCCGCCGCTTGCAAATGCACGAAAGCTTTCAGCCATCTGCAGCGGTGTCAGTCCTTTGCTCAAGCCGCCAAGCGCAATCGCCAAGCCATCATCCTTTATATTAAGATGCATTTTCTCCAAGTAATCTTTAGCATATGAAATCCCAATCTGATCCAGCAGCCATACTGCAGGCGCATTTTTCGATGCTACCAATGCATCATAAATGGAAACCGCACCGGCATACTGATCATCGTAATTTGTTGCAGTATAGTGATCTATTTCCATTTTTTGATCTGGAATTAACGAATATGGCTGATACATTTCCTTCATCATTGCCGGCCCATAAACGGCAATCGGCTTCATTGCCGATCCGGGCTGGCGTTTGACAGTTACATGATTCAAGTCACCAAGCTGATAATCTCTGCCGGCAATTGCAGCCGCAATCTTTCCGGAGGTCTTTTCCATCAGTACAAATGCACCTTGGACACCTTCCGTATTGCCCGGAAAAAAACTGTCTTGCCGGAAAAGCTTGTAAGCTGTTTGTTGGGCTTCCTTATCCATGTTGACGATGATCCGGTAGCCGCCGCGCTTCATTTCATCAATGGATAAATCATGCTCTTCCTGTAATTCTTCCAGAACAAGATCAATGTATCCGTCTGCCCACGGATTTGGTTTCGTTTCGTTCAACTTCAATCCTAATGATGTTTGCCGTGCTTTCTTGTGTGCTGCATCTGTAATTTTTCCAGTGTCATGCATCACCTGCAATACCAAGTTCCTGCGGGCAACCGCTTTATCAGGATGATCAATCGGTGAATAACCATTCGGCCCTTTAGCCATCCCTGCCAGCAATGCACCCTCAGCAATGGTCAGATCTTCCACCGGTTTTGAAAAATAGAATTGCGATGCAGCCTCCACCCCGTATACACCTTGTCCAAAATAAATTTCATTTAAATATAATTCCAAAATTTTCTTTTTTGACAACTCACGTTCAAGATGAATGGCAGCCACTACTTCTTTTGTTTTTCGCATCCAGGTTTTATCATTATGGAGAAAAAGGTTCTTCGCAAGCTGCATTGTAATCGTACTTGCCCCTTCAACCTTTGCTCCAGCGACAATATCCTCTACGATGGCGCGGACAACAGACCTGAAATCCACACCTTGATGGTCAAAAAACCGTCTGTCTTCAATCGCAACAAAGGCCTCCTGTACGTGGTCGGGGATTTTTTCAATACTGACAGGAATTCGATTTTCTTCATATAATTTGCCGATTACTTTTCCGTCAGATGTTTCAATGGTCGTTGTCGCATCAAGTGTCAGATCTTCCTTATCGACAACAAGCGCGCCACCGAACAAGACAGCAGCATAGCCAAGCAGTCCAAGTACAATAATAATACTGAACGAAAGTACCAGCCACTTTATTTTTTTCATGTATTCACCTCAAATAAGATTCCTTGTATAGTATACGACAGATTTCGTCATTAAAAAAGCAATAATACCTACTATAAATTAATAATCATTATAATTGACTAACCACGCAGGAATGAGGGTATTATGAAAATATAGCAATTCAGAAAGGGGAAGCTGTATGAATGCATTCATGACAAAAGGAACATTTGATTTTTTAAAAAATCTGAAGGACAAACATCCGGACCTTGACTTGTTTTATATGAACGGAGACGGCAGCACACTGGTATACTACGAGTCTGATCAAAAGAAAAGTATCTTTGCTTCCGGACGTGATTTTGAGGCAATTATTGAAAAAGGCCAGCTGAAAAAGAAAGGGTATGTCGTCATGAACAATATACCGGTAACTGACGAAGGGAGAGCCGTTTTCGAGGAAAATTTCCGGAACCGACAGCAGCATGTTGATTCGTTCGCAGGTTTTCAGGCATTCCGGCTCCTCCGTCCGAAAAAGAGCAACCAGTATGTTGTTCTCACCCAATGGGCGTCAAAAGAGGACTTTGAGGCATGGAAGAATTCAGACCAATTTAAAAAAGCGCATAACAAAGGAAATGTAAAACAGCCAGCATATTTTGCTGACCGTCCGTTCATAACAAGCTACCATATGATTGATCCGAATGAATAAATAGTAATATTTATAATTATGCTGCAGCGATTATCATGCTGCAGCTTTTTTAATAATACCTTCCACAGCAGCTGCAATAATCTTCATCATCCCTCACCTTGAAAAGATAAAAGCATTGGGAAGATTGTACATCGTATTTTCTCTTGTTGAAGCAGTCATTATGGCGATGTTTTTGACAATGGTGGTCACGATTGCTTTTATTACAGATGCAGCAACATTCACAGTGCCGACAATTGGACTTGTTTTTCTTGTTGTGGAAAAAATCATAATAGCAGTCGTCGTCTTTTTGGCAATGATGACAGTGTTTCTTTTTATAGGGATCGTGGTAGCACATCAGAACCCCTCCTTTACTGGATGTTCCATTCATTTTATGAAAATGGGCCCGTTATTGATTGGACAGGATCCAAAAAAATAGAATTACATGAAATGCTGCTTTCCCATTGTGACTTCGCCCTTAAAGGAAGACAGGCTGACAGGCGGAATTAATTAACAGGAATTCCGCGTTCTGATTCTGCAGATATTTAAAATAATGTGAAGTTGGTCATAGATGAAACAAAATAATACACCAAAGGAATCTTATAATGTCTATTTTTGATGCAAAACCACTTGATAAAAAATTTTACCGGCAGCCGACACTTGAACTGGCAAAATCACTGCTTGGCTGCCTGCTTATAAAAGAAACTTGCGAGGGAACAGCGGCTGGATTCATCGTTGAAACGGAGGCGTACATGGGGCCGCTTGACAGGGCTGCACATAGTTTTAACAATCGGCGCACGAAGCGAACAGAAATCATGTTTGGCGAACCCGGACATGCCTATACCCACCTTATGCATACACATTGCCTGATTAATGTTGTCAGCGGGCAAATAGAACAACCGGAGTCAATCCTTATCAGAGGTATTGAGCCATATATTGGGCAGGAGCTAATAGAAGCGAGAAGACCAAAAGCAAAGAACAAGCGGCAATGGACAAACGGCCCGGGAAAACTAACAAAAGCACTTGGGATTTCAATGGCTGATTATGGTCACTCACTTGATACGCCACCACTTTGGATTACGTGCGGACGGAAAATTAATGTGAACGATATTGTGACAGGACCTCGAATCGGCATTGACAATTCCGGAGAAGCCAAAGATTATCCATGGAGATTTTGGATTAAAGGAAACGCTTATGTATCCAGATAACTGAGAGACTGTGGTGTGATATATATTGGCACGGGGGATTGGGGGAAGTTGTAAAGCGGAGTTCTGCTTTTGTTCGGCGGGTTTAGGCTTTTGTTCGGCGGCTGCGGGCGTTTGTTCAGCGGATTTCGGCTTCTATTCGGCGGCTGCGGGCGTTTGTTCAGCGGATTTCGACTTTTATTCGGTGGCTTCGGACGTTTGTTCAGCGGGCAGCGGCTTTTGTTTTGCGGCTTGAAACGAACGCCCCCCACCCAAGTTAACTCTTATAATCTATCAATCCTCCTCAAATAGATTACAACAGCCTGGAAAAGACATTGACATATTTGGCTTTGACTGCGTATACTTTTTAAAACACACTTTTTTTATCGGAATAATGTTGTTTAAGGAGGGTTTTAATGTTTCTTCAGATGGATAGTGTCAGTAAAAGCTTTACTGGGCGTGATTCACAGCCTTTTACAGTTTTTTCGGATATCGACTTAAACGTGCCTGAAAATCAATTTTTATCCATTCTGGGGCCATCCGGATGTGGAAAATCCACATTATTATCGATGGTTGCCGGACTTGAAAATGTTACGAATGGCTCGGTTTCACTTCAAGGCAAAAAAATTTTTCAGCCTGGTCGGGAGCGCGGAATGGTTTTTCAGCAGCCTTCCCTATTTCCGTGGCTAAACGTCCGTGATAATGTGACATTCCCGCTCAAAGGAATCATGCGTAAACATGAAGCGAATGAGCGTGCGGATTATTTTTTAAAAATGGTCCACTTAAGTCATTTTAAAGATAATTACATCTATGAACTTTCCGGCGGGATGCAGCAGCGTGTCGCAATAGCCCGGGCACTTGCCATGGATCCAAAAGTTTTATTAATGGATGAACCGTTTGCGGCGCTGGATGAACAAACACGACATATTTTGCATGATGAATTAATCCAAATTTGGCAACAAACCAAAAAGACAATCCTTTTCGTTACTCACAGCATTCAGGAAGCTGTTAAACTATCAGATCGTGTCATTGTGATGGGAACACTGCCTGGACGTGTTATTGCTGACATTAACGTGGATATACCGAGGCCAAGGAAGCGTGAAGACCATCAGGTGATCGAGATAGAAAAAAAGGTGATGCATTTGCTTGAAGGTGAAATTGATAAAGTATTAAAGGAAGAGTTATCCCATGAAAATTAACCTGGTCGTAAAGCGAATACTATTTTTAATTGCTGTCATCGTAATATGGCAATTGATTTTTACAATGAATCTATTTCCGGATATTATTTTTCCTTCACCAGAACAAATTGGCACTGCATTATATGAAGGGTTTGCCAGCGGAAGTTTAGTAAAAGCGTTGGGAGCGAGTCTGAAGCACTTATTAATTGGGTTATCGTTAGCCATTATATTCGGTACCATTTTAGGGGTTATTTTCGGCAAATCCAATCAGGCGGATGAAACAGCCGGTATGTACCTGGTCGCATTGCAAAGTATCCCAAGCATTGTCTGGGTGCCGCTTGCTATCATGCTGTTTGGTTTTACCGAGTTTGCAGTTATTTTTGTTGTTGTGCTAGGTGGTACATTTGTGATGGCGCTTAATGTCAGGACGGCTATTCATAATGTTTCGCCACAGCTGATTCGGGCAGCTAAAACAATGGGCACAAGCGGGTTCGGATTATTCCGCCGTGTTGAAATCCCTGCCAGCGTTCCTTATTTTATGCAGGGACTCAGACTTGCCTGGGCATTCAGCTGGCGGGCATTAATGGCAGGTGAATTGCTTAGTAACGGCCCCGGACTCGGTTATTCATTACGATATGCACAAGATTACGCCCGAATGGATCAGGTAATCGGAATTATTATCATTATCGGTGTTATCGGTGCAGTCGTTGATCAGCTCGTATTTTCCAAATTGGAGAAGAATGTAATGCAACGCTGGGGATTACGGACAAAAACATAGAAGCCCGGTTACCGCATGTAAATACGAGGGAGCAGCCCTCCCCTATAGAAAGGAAGAGGATACATGAAAAAAGTTTTCTTATTGGCGATTATTACTGCATTCAGTCTTACATTATCTGCTTGCGGAGGAAATAATGGAGCGAAAAGTGCCGATGGAGCAAAGGAAATCACCATCGGATATTTCCCGAATATTAACCATGTTGCCGGGATGGTGGCGGAAGAAAAAGAATTATATTCCAAAACGTTACCAGATGGAACAAAGGTTAATTATCAATACTTTCCAGATGGTTCAGCATTTATGACCGCCATTGAAACCGGCGACATTCAGGGCGGACTTGTCGGCCCCGGACCGGCAATGAATCATTTCACAAGCGGGGCAAAGATTAATGTCGTTGCTGCTGGTTCAACAGGCGGCACCGTAATTATGGCCCGAAAAGGCACCAACATCGACAAACCAGAAGATTTAAAAGGAAATACGTTTATTTCACCACGAGTGGGCTGTACCCATGACGTCCAGTTTGAAACAATGATGAAAGAAGAGTACGGCATCACCTCCAAACGGGTCGGCGGAACTATGAAACATGTCACAGGAAAACCAGCAACCTATAACGCTTTGTTTAAAGCGGGAAAAGTCGATGCGGCTACTGTACCGGAACCATGGGCATCTGTCATTCAGGAAAAAGGGAGCGGGAAAGTACTTGTAGACACCAAGAACGTAGCATATGGGCAAACACTGCCGGCAGCTGTGTTTGTAACGTCTCAGGACCTGGTCAAAAACAACCCGGAAATGGTTCAACATATTGTTGACGCACATAAAAAAGCGACGAAGTTTATTCAAAATAATCCCGAGAAAGCCAAAAAGATTGCAATTAAAAAAATCAGCGAAATTACGGATCAGAAACTTTCAAAATCAGTAATTGACAATGCATGGAAACGCATAAGCTTCACATATAAAATTGATGGTGATGTGCTGCAGGATTTCGCAAATTCCTCCTATCAGCTTGAATTTTTAAAAGAGAAACCTGATTTAGATGGATTGGTTGATACTAGTTTTATTCAGTAAGAAAATTTTAAAAAGCCAGCTGGGTTATCCCTTGCTGGCCTTTTTATCTGTTCCATCTTTATATTCGTTAAAAAATGCTGTAAATAATTCTTTTGACTGTGAACCTGTTACACGGTCAACTTCTTTACCGTTTTTATAGTAAACAAGTGTAGGTGTACTCATTATCGTATATTTTGGAGCCATTTGCGGAAATTCAATCAGGTTCAGCTTTTTCATATCCACATTCATATCCTTTGCAAGTGGTGCCAGCATCGGTGTCGTTTTTTTACAATGCGGGCATGTCGGGCTGTAGAAATAAACGAATAAACTTTCTCCGCTGTCCACTTTTTTCCCGAGTTCATCCGGCAGAATCTGATTTCCGTAATACGGGCTGTCCAACTGATCGATAGTTGCTTGATGCAGGTCTTCTTTTCCATACGGATTGTCTTCCATTGCCTTATCATTTTTGAAATCAATAACAAAATAAAGTCCTGCAAACAAGACTACAATGACAATCCCAAAAATAACCATTTTCTTTTTCATCTTAGTTTCCCCCTTGCTGTTTCATCAGGATAATATGCAAAACAAAGATTACAATAAATGCAACCCCGGCCATAAAAGGAATCGTAATAAATCCAAAGTAATTTACGTATTCGGCGTTGCAGGGAACCAAGCCGCATGAATTTCCGGCGTCTTCCAATGCGGGCAATTTTTGCACCAGATAATGATAAATGGACACACACACACCTATTCCGCTTAAAATCAGTCCAGGCAGTGCCACCCTTATATCTTTTTTGATTGCGGCAACTCCGTAGATAATAACAAGCGGATACATTAATATTCGTTGATACCAGCATAATTCACATGGGACATAGCCCATAATTTCCGAGTAAAACAAACTTCCGAGCATTGCAATAAACGCCTGTCCCCATATAAGCATCAGCAATGTTTCGTTCGATTTGGAATTTCCCATGTTTTATAAATCTCCTCATATTAATTTTCTTCAATAGTATACAGTGAATTCTACGAAAAAATCAAAAAAGAAATTCCAAAAGACCTAATTTTTCTCGCGGGATAAGTCATTTTTGTGAACATATACAGCCGCTTGTGTGCGGTCATGTACATCAAGTTTGGAAAGAATATTGCTTACATGGGTTTTCACGGTCTTAATACCAATATACAGTTTCTCCCCAATCTCCTGGTTTGTCAGACCATCTCCGATGCAAAGCAGTACCTCGAGTTCACGCTCCGTTAACTCTTCATGCGGCTGCTTTGGTCCGCGGCGGAAATTGGTCATCATTTGACCGGCAACTTTCGGTTCAATCACATTTTCCCCTGCGGCAGCCTTTTTGATGGCTGAAGCAATCTCCTGGGCCGATGATGTTTTTAATATATAACTGAATGCACCCGCTTCAATGGCAGGAATCACCTGTTTATTGTCATAATAACTGGTCAAAATAATGATTTTACATGTGGGAAGTTCCCCCATAACTTGTTCCGTGGCCTCAATACCGGTACCATTCTCCATCATAAGATCCATCAGCACAACATCGGGGACAGTATCCAGAATGACATTTACCCCTTCATTGCCACTTGATGCCTGCCCGACAATTTCTATATCTTTTTCTGTCCGTAAATACGAAACAATTCCTTTTCGGACAATTTCATGATCATCTACTACTACTACGCGAACCATAAGATTTCCCCCTTTTTAACATGGAATCCGAAGATCAATATATGTTCCTTCCCCTTTTGTCGACCGGATGGCAAATGTGCCGCCGAGCTCTTCTGTGCGCTCCCGCATTGTTTTAAGCCCGTACGACGTCTTGCGTCCGGTGTCCTCTTTCACATGGAAGCCTTCCCCATTGTCGCTGATATGTACAAATAACTCATCAGACCGGATGAAAGCTTCAATTGTAACATTTGTCGCTTTCGAATGTCTTAATGTGTTGGAAAGCGCTTCCTGGATAATCCGAAACACATGCTCTTCAACTGTATCAGATAACTCAATGTTATCATTCATAGCGACTTTGAATTCGAGCGCTGTTTTCTGTTTCAGTTCGTCTATCAGTTTTTTGATACCTTCCCTCAATGGTTCACCCGATAAATGAACCGGACGCAGATGCAGCAGCAGTGCCCGCATTTCGGTTTGTGCCTTCAAAGCGCTTTCGGCAATATCCCTAAGCTGCTCTTTTGCGACGGCCGGATCAATCTCCAGCTGCCGAAGTGATGCTTCTGACATCATCGTAATCGCAAACAACTGCTGGCTGACTGCATCATGTAAATCCCGGGCGAGCCGCTGCCGCTCCTCAATCACAGCTGCCTTGTGCGCTGATTTAGCGAAATCGGCCTTTTCATCCGCCATCCGCTGTAATGATTTCACCTGATTTTGTAATTTTCCCCCAAGCTCATTCATTTCATTGCCAATACGAGTAATTTCATCGTTCTCATTAAAATAAATTTTTGAATGATAATTCCCATTGGAAAATTGTGTAATAAGTCCGGATAAATAATCAAGCCGCTCCTTCATCTCACCACCCGATTTAAAACCGGCATAGAATGAAATGAACACACCAACCAGAATATATAATAATATGAAAATAAATATACCGAGTGCTGATAGCCAATCGGGAGAACCTAATACGTAAATGGATAAAAGAAGCGACAATAAAATGACCGTTGTAAGAAATACAGCATATAGATGGGAGCGAATATATATAAAACGAATGCTGCTCATTTTGTGTAACATTTTCCCGCCCCCTCTTAAACAGTTACAATCCGAATGGATCCTGCTTTCATATTAATCATCAAATCAAGTTTTTTAACTGCTGTTGCATAATCGTCTGTTTCATACCGCACCCTTCTGTTAATCCCTTCCGCTTTCTGTCCGGCAACATCAATATCCCCGGCTTTAGCAGATGCATCAACCCGAAAAGCGATATTTTCCGGAATCAGAATGTTCACATCACCTGCCAAAGACTTAATGGTTATAGGGGTTTCCTTATCCGGAATAAATGCTTTGGAAAAGTCCATGTAAAAATCCCCGGCCATGCTTTTCAGATTCATTGGTTCCACTTTCCAGTTCGGTTGACTGTAATCATGTTCTCCAACCGAGAAATAACTGTTGTCATATTCAGTTTCGCCCTTGCTATTACCGTCTGAAGTGTAGGTTACTTTAATTCTGCTCGGCTTACGGATAAATGAAAAACCGATATAAATAATCAATAATGGCCACAACTTATAAACATCCCAAAATTGAAACGCAATCACATCGAACCGATCAAGCAAAAGCAATGAACCAAAAATAAAGAAGAATGACCCAAAAATCCAACTGCCACCTTTTTGCCGGATTTTATCAATCATCCATTTCAATCCGAACAAAACAAAAATGGAAGGATAAATATACAGCCATGCATTATCCATATTCATGTCCATTACACCTATATTTGCCAAAACCAGTCCTGCACCGGCCAAAATCAGTACCACAGCAAACAAAAATCTTAAAAAGCCGCCGCCCATTGCCATCACTCATTTCCTCTAAAGTTAAGTTACCCTTATTGTAACGGTTTGTCTGTAAGCATGGAATGACCTCCGGAATGTTTTTATCTCCGACTCAAGACGGAGACATTTCCTGCTTCTTTTTCACAAATCTGTACAAGAGAACAAGCACAGCTATACAAATTCCACCGAAGAAAAAACCACCCAGCACGTCGGTCAGATAATGAACATTTATGATATATCTGCTGATGCCAATCAACAGAATAAGCAATGCGAAGCCTACGTGTAATAAATATTGTGTACGCCTGTTCTTTATTTTTCCTGCAATAAAATAAGACAATAACCCGTAACATACGGTAGAGATCATCGCATGACCGGACGGGAAACTGTATCCCTCCGCATCTGCTGCCGCAAAAATACTGGGGCGCTCCCGCTCTACAAGAACCTTTATCGCAACATTCAGCAAATGACTGGAAAACGTCCCCAATCCAAAAATAACAGCCGGAAGCAATTCCTTGTACAAACGCCACAAAACAAATGCCATAATTATAGTAAATGGAGTCAAAAACGTCCCGGAACCAAGCTCCGTTATCCATCGGAATATAATAAACACTTGTGAACCTGCCAGATCATCGACAAATGCTCTGGTCCACTGATCGACATACAGTACGTTGCCGCTCACAAGTTTAACCACCCAGATTCCGATTAGTACTGCCATTATACTAAACAAAATAAGAAATAAGGAATAACCTTTCTTTCGCACGTACATAACCTCCTGTTTTCATCATACCTTATAACAGGTTTTAAAAAAACGATTTAGGGAACTGTATGTATATGATGAAATTAATGAAAGGTTGGGATACAATGGATCAGGATTTAAAAAATTTGATAGATGGTCTTAATGAAGACCTCGCACATGAATATGCCGCAGCAATACAATACACGTACAGTGCATCGGTTGTAACGGGGCTGTACCGCTCGGCCTTAAAGCCATTTTTTGAGGATGAAATAAACGATGAAATGGGACACGCACTTTATTTATCCGAAAAAATTTATAATATCGGCGGTACACCAACAACGAAGGCAGCCGAAATCCCACAGCCTACAGAAGTAAAAGATTTACTTGAAGCATCATTACAATCAGAAAAAGATACAATCGAGCGCTATGAAAAACGCAAAAAACAGGCTGATGGCCTCGGCTATACCGAGCTGGTTGTCAAGCTGGAAGATATGATTGCTGATGAAACACACCATAAAGAAGAAATTGAACGATTACTATCAGATCCGCGAGTTTCCTGATTAAAAGTTGAACACGGGGATTGCTGCAGTGAGCAGCAATCCTTTTTAATTTGTGCGGATTGATATGCCTGCCTTCTTCTATTGATATATTCGCTCCCCTTCCTGACTTTTTAAAATTATATTTAATGTTATAATTATATAATTATATAAAAAAAACAAGGGGTTGATTACATGCTGCAAGAAATACATAAGAAACTGGATGAACACTATTCCGAGATGGTGGAAATCCGGCGTTACCTTCACCAGTATCCGGAACTTTCATTTCAGGAAACAAAAACGGCAAAATATATCGCTGATTTTTATCAGGAACTGGACATCCCCTGCCAGACAAATGTTGGCGGGAACGGTGTTATTGCAACACTTAAAGGTGGTAAACCCGGGAAAACTGTTGCACTAAGGGCGGATTTTGATGCACTACCGATTCAGGATCAAAAAGATGTTCCGTACAAATCAAAGATCGACGGTGTCATGCACGCATGCGGGCATGATGGGCACACAGCCGGCCTGCTTATACTTGCCAAAACGATGAAAAACTTCCAAGAACAGCTTCCTGGAACGATTGTGTTTTTGCATCAGCATGCCGAAGAATATGCACCCGGCGGAGCAAAGCCAATCATTGAATCCGGTGCACTCGACCATGTGGATGCTGTCTTTGGCACACACCTTTGGGCAACAACTCCGTTTGGTGTTTTGCAGACATCAAGGCATGCATTCATGGCCGGCGCTGATCGGTTTGATGTGACTATTCAGGGAAAAGGCGGCCATGGAGGATATCCGCATGAAACGAAAGATGCGATTGTAATTGGCTCACAAATTGTTTCACAGTTGCAGCAAATTATCAGCAGACGACTTGATCCGCTGGAAACTGCAGTTATTACAATTGGGCAGTTCGAGGCAGGATCAGCATTCAATGTCATTGCAGATACGGCAAAACTGGTCGGTACTGTACGGCATTTGAATACAGAGGTCAGGGATCAAATCGTCACGGAAATTGAGAAAATCATCGAAGGGATCTGCGTTGGAAACGATGTTACGTACACTTTGAACTATGAAAAAGGTTATCCACCGCTTATCAACAACGCGTCTGAGACTGATCTTTTATTGCAGGCAAGTGAAAAGGTACCTGAAGTGAAAAAAGCGGAAGTCGTAAAGCCGGTGATGGCTGGAGAAGATTTTGCCTACTACACGATGGAAAAACCGGGAGCTTATTTCTTTACCGGTGCAAAACTTGAAGGTAACACCTATCCACACCACCATCCAATGTTTGATATTGACGAACGAGCCTTACCAGTAGCCGCTAAAACATTGATTGCCGCTTATTTTGAGTTTCAGGAGCAATATGGATAGGGTCTGCTGAAAGACCATATTCCCGTTTGAACGCCCGTTTATTTTCGGGAAATATACGGAGACTCCAGCGGAAGGAAAGACCCGGTCGCTGAAAAAGAGGAATAGAATTTGTTCGGCAGTTGCGTGACTGTCTGCTTCCTGAAAGGGGAGCGGGCAGTTTTTTGCTGGCCGCACTGAAATGATAAAGCAGAAGGCGTTTTCGCTAAAGTTGACAGCTGAAATGCTAAAGTTCATGGTCAAAATGCTAAAGTTCACAATCGATATGATAATGTTCACAATTATAAGTTCAAAACCCCCCAATTTTAATCCACTCTTGCATTCAGCAGGAGAGACATTAACAATGGAAGAGGTTCGCCGTGTTGTTTTTGACCATGAACTGATTTTCCTGTCAGGGTCATCACGGGAAAGAATCATGACCAGCAGGCAGACAGCTGAAAGGATGCTGGCTGAAAAACAGACCATGTATTATGGCATTAATACAGGTTTTAGGAAGTTCAGTGATGTCGAGGAAAGGCATAGGTGAGACCCCCGCAGTACGACGAGCAATACTTCCCCCGATTATCCTTCAAGTTGCGAGCTTCATTGAAACACTTGCAACACGACGGGCACCAAGCACGAGGAGACCCAGTACCCGCCCGCGGTAAAGAAGACACTGCGAAAGCTTGCTTGAGCAGATGTCGCACTTATGCTGGCAGTGAAAGCCTAGTATATTTCCTTCGCTTAATTTAAATTAGTTGTTCGGGTTTTCCTTAGAATATTACACTTTATGCAATCTTCTTTTTTACATACCCGTTCTGGAAAAGATAATTAAATGCTATCCCTCCGGCAAAGACAATCCCTGCACCAAGCCAAACACCCATCACGAGCAGCAGTACTGTAAAAATAATTGTCTGCAGGAATGTCAACTGGAATAGTAATTTGATTAATGACTGCTGCCGAACCTTTGTGGAAACGGGGTACAAATCAAGCCACATAACCGTTCGATGATGGTGATACAGTGTCATCATCTGGAAGCTGCTCATGTAAATGAACAACAATGCAAAAATGGCTTTCATCCAAAGGTTTGGTACGAAAAATATGAATAAACCGCCAATAACAATCAGCCGTACATACATCCCAAGATAATCACCACTTCTGACGACCGAAATCCGGTACAGATAATCAAATGTATGCTTTTGGGTAAACGGCACACGACTGACCAACGAAACAAGCCAATGCCGTCCTTTTACCCGATTTTTCAGATGCGGAACATCCGCAAACATATTGGCAATCCGGTAAAATGTCTGCATCCGGCTCTGATCCTTTTCCAGAAGAACATCCCACAGAACCCCTGCCTGCTTTCGGGAAATCATAAAATCATACACAAACACGAACAGAAACAGAATTGTAGTAATACCCGCAAGCAACAGTTCACCTTTCACAAGGAAATAAAAAACAGCCATGTTAATTAACGTACGTGCAAGAATGTCCACTTGGCGAATACCTGGTTCCCTGATTTTCAGCATTCTCCAGTTGGTAATCAGATTCCACAGCTTAAAAATCAGAACCACTACAAGTGTCAGTAAGTAAACATTTCCCGCACGATCAGGGTATGTTGCAAAATAAAGTGGTCCCAATGCCCCTCCTGCAAGCAGCAAAATATACAATTGAACAACATAACTATAGATGATGGCATCCCGAAAGTATGGGCCCATCTTCGTTTCGGCCGGAATCAGGAAAACAAGGTCCGGTTCCTGAATCAATGTGCGCACCGGGCTGTAGCTGACTAATAATCCCAACACAGCCCCTGCAATGATGGCAACCGGGAAATTTTCCGGAAGGTCCTTCAGCCACTGTTGATAGTAGTAAGCCATAACCGAAACAAAAAACATCATGGCAAACGCAATATGGCCATTAAATATGTAGCGGGTGTATCTTCCCAGTTCCTTAAAATGGGAAGACAGCCGCTTTTTAAAAAAATCATGTGCATCAAACATGGCTATCTTCCTTTGTTAACTGCACATATAAATCATCGAGCGCAGCATCCGGCATATCAAAATCTTTCCGCAGCTCGTCCAATGTTCCGGCGGCCCGTATTTCCCCGTCATGCAGAATGACAAACCGGTCGCAATTCCGTTCCGCGGTCGCCAGTATGTGGGTGGACATCAGCACACCCGAACCATTGGATTTCATACCATCCATTAATTCAAGATATGATTTGATGCCAAGCGGATCCAGCCCCACAAAGGGTTCATCCACAATATACAATGGCGGTTCAATCAGAAAAGCGCACATAATCATGACTTTCTGCCGCATCCCTTTTGAAAAATGAACCGGAAACCATTTCAGTTTTTTCTCCATCCGAAATTCATTCAAAAGCGGCTGCAGCCTTTTTTCAAATACATCTTCCGGAATATCATAAGCCATCGCAGTAAGTCTCAAATGCTCATACAATGTCAACTCATCATACAAAATTGGCATTTCCGGTATGTAAGCCATCTGGTTCCGATAACTTTCCGGATTTTCCGCAAACGTTTTTCCATTCACGGACACAGTACCTTTTTTAGCCTGCATTAACCCAATCACATGCTTTATTGTCGTACTTTTCCCGGCCCCATTTAGTCCAATCAGTCCAACGATTTCACCTGGAAAAACATCAAACGAAATTCCGTGCAGTACATTTTTATGTGTATATCCGCCGTGCAGATTTTCAATATGCAACAATGATTCCACAGATTCTCCTCCTAAACGTCACTTGATAAAATTTTACCATGTTTACATAACAATGCCAAAACAAACTCTTCCCGGTTATTCGACATTTTGTGTGTATAAAATTTGCCCGGAACATCCACAATATTAAATGAAGTTGCGAGGATGTATCACTGTCATACAAATTTGTAAAACAAATGAGGTGTCTGTGAAAGGCAATCTAATGCAATAAACGTTTTTGCCAGTGTATCCCCGTAAAAAGGGATGCTGCCAAAATAAGTTTTTTTGTAATCAACGTTAATCGATTATCGTTAACAATCATTACAAAGTCCCCAACATTAGAATGTAGAGTCATCCTCTTGCTTCTCAAACAGGCAGGTCCGCATCTGCGGGCTTGACCTGTTTATTTTATGTCTATACAATTAATGAAAAGACAATTAGGAGTGATTTCATATGGGTCATGAGGATTGTATTTTCTGCAAAATTATTAATGGGGACATCCCTTCCGCAAAAGTATATGAAGACGAAGCTGTTTATGCTTTTCTGGATATCAGCCAGGTAACAAAAGGACATACACTTGTAATTCCAAAAACACATACCAAAAATATTTATGAAACACCGCCGGAAATAGCCAGCAAATTATTTTCCCGAGTTCCAAAAATTGCCGCTGCCATTAAAGAGCGTTTTAAGCCGATTGGCATGAACCTGCTGAACAACAACGAAGCACCAGCTGATCAGTCGGTCTTTCATTTGCATATTCATATCATTCCAAGATACGGAGACGGAGATGGCTTTTCATCCAATTGGACGACACATGGCGACAACTATTCGACCGAAGATCTTCAGCAAATTGCCGCTGATATTCAAGGGAACATCTAGTTGTTTTTAGAATATTATCACTTTTGATTTATGGGTATATCTGATATAATGGATTTGTATAGCCTTGATACGAAAGAACAAGTAAATACTGGGATTTTGATTATTTTGTCAGCGCTGAATATTATGGCGCGTATTGAAAATGACAAGGCGACTATCCATGCCATAAAGACTCAATAACTCAATCCTCTGGCATTTCTGTCAGAGGATTTTTCGAGGAAATGAGTAATTTGTGGATTAGTTCCTCCGCAAAACAGGAAAGGTTATACTAGTGACGAAAGGGGCGTTTTACATGATAAATAAAAAATCACTACTGCTTGGTGTGTTGGTTGGCGGAGCAATCAGTTCTACCACTGCACTGCTCAGCGCGCCATATTCAGGAAAAGACCTGCGCAGCCGTGCCAAAGAGCAAGGCCTTGAATGGCGGGATATGGTAGAAAATCTAAAACGGGACGGACTTCGATTAAAGGATCAAATTACGGAAACTTCTAAAGAAGGTGCCGCATTAGTGAAAGAACTTACACAGGAAATGAAAAACTCTGTGGAAGAATGGAAAACGGCTGTTGAACCCCATCAAGAAAACATTTATGAATATCTGGAGCAAATTGAATCAAGCCTGAAAGATTTGGAAGAAAAAATTAATAAGGAATAACAGGATCCCCTCTATCCCGAGGGGTTTTTTTGTATGGAAAGCAGACCAGCCTGGAATGACCAATTATTTGTTGATTTGTAAGCCGCCTCACCTATTTTTAAATTCAATCACACCCAATGCAAAAAGACTGCCCATTACATCAGGCAGTCTTTTTACGTATGTTTCTTATTTTAAACCTTTTAACCATTTATCTAACTTATCAGGGTGTTCTTCCAAATATTTAGCTGCAACTTCTTCAGGATCTGCACCATCGTGGATTTTACCCATTAGTGAGTTTAGCTGCTCATAGTCAGCTGTATATTGCTTCAAGATTTGGTATGCAGCCGGCGACTTATCTTTTAGTTCTTTGTTAACTACGATATCAATGTGATCACCGTCACCACCGTAAACTCCTTTAGGGTCTTTAAGCATTTTCAAATCCATTTTTGCAAAAGCCCAGTGTGGCTTCCAAAGTGGAACAATAATTTTCTCTTTATCTTCCATTTTTTTCTGAAGCTGTGAAAGCATTGCTGAACCTGAGCTTTGCGTCAAGGTCCACTTGTCAAGACCATATTCCTTCAATGCTTTCTGTGTGTTTTGCATGATTCCTGCGCCTGGGTCAATACCAATAATTGTCCAGTCAGTTGCTTCACCAAGCTCCGTATTACCCTTTAAATCTTCAACAGAGTTAACGTCTTTCATATAAGAAGGAACTGTCAGTGCGAGTGGTGCTTTATCAATAATGGTGTTGATGGATTCAACACTGTCCTTATACTTTTTCCAGTAGCTTTGGTGAGTTGTCGGCAGCCAAGCAGATGCCGTAATATCAGCGGATCCGTCTGCGACACTTGACCACATTGGACCGGCTTCAACTTGCGGTGTTTCCACCTCATAGCCGGCTTCTTCGAGAACCTGTGCAATCAAATGTGTACGAGCGATTGCGCCAGCCCATGCAACATAAGGAATTGTCAGTTCTTTTTCACCAAGTTCAACACCACTGCTGCTGCCTGAATCTCCTTCTGAACCACTGTTGGATGAGTCCGAACTTTCGTCGCTTCCGCTGCCGCATGCAGCCAAAACAACTGCCAAAGCAACAACCATGGCCAGGCCGATAAATCTAAACTTCTTAAACATAGTGTTTTATACCTCCTGTTAAATAGTAAATTTATTTTTCCAAAGCCTGCCGCCAATTATGCGGCAGGTTTTTTGAAATACAATTATTTGTTTCCTTTGTTTGCTCCCTGTGTAATACGGTCCAACACCATAGCCAAAATAACAAGGGCAAGCCCGCCTTCAAAACCGGTCCCGATCTGAATTTGTGTAATGGCACGGTAAACAACGGTACCAAGACCCGGAGCACCAACAAGTGATGCAATAACAACCATGGAAAGGGATAGCATTATTGTCTGGTTAATCCCTGCCATCATTGTAGGCATTGCCAATGGAATTTGAACTTTAGTCAGGCGTTGACCTGTAGATGAACCGAATGCATTGGATGCTTCAATCAGTTCTTCATCTACTTGACGGATACCGAGATTTGTCAGTCGAACAGTTGGCGGCATCGCGAAGATAATTGTTGAAATAACACCAGGAACCATTCCGACGCCAAAGAAGATAACTGCCGGAATCAAATATACAAAGGCTGGCATCGTCTGCATAAAGTCGAGTATCGGTGTAATAATCGACTGTACCGTACTTTTCTGTGACATCCAGATGCCGATTGGCACCCCAATAATAATCGCAATTAAAACGGAAATAACAATCAACGAAATTGTCTCAATCGTCTCCGGCCAATAGCCAAGGTTATTGATTAATCCCATTCCAATCAATGTAAAAAGACCAAGCTTCCAATTAACAATCCACCATGCAAGCAAAGCAATCAGTACAACAAAAACCAAAGCCGGAATGAATCCGATTAATGTAACCAGTCCTTCCGATACGAAGGAAATCCCGTTTGCCACTGATTCAAAGAACGCTTCAAACGTATCTGTCAATAAATCAACAAACGACTCAATCCATTCTGCCAACGGGAGTTTTGGAAATAAATTATGCATATTATCCATCTAACTCGTCACCCCCATTTCCATTAATCAGTGTGTCGTCGCCAGCAAGTGCACCTAACACCATTCCCCGTACAACTAAACCGACCAGTCTTCCGGAATCATCTACAACAGATAATGGTGCTTTTGCTTCGGTTATTTTATCGAAAAGATCAGCCAATAAAACATCCGGTGTTACATTTGGAATATCTGTAGTCAGAACATCTTTCAATTCTTTATTGTTCTTCGCCGCCTCTGATGCATCATCAGCGGTGACATAGCCAAGGAGTTTCCGTTTACTGTCGGTAACATAAATCGTAGAAACCCCATTATCACGCATAAGTTTTAAAGCAACTTTAGGACCTTTATCCACTGTAACTTGTTCTGCCCGCTTCATAACATGACCGGCAGTCAGTACTTTGGATAAATCAACATCCTCAACAAAACGTTCCACATAGTCATTGGCCGGGTCCATAAGAATTTCTTCAGCTGTTCCAATCTGAACGATGCTTCCGTCCTTCATTAATGCAATTCTGTCACCAATCCTAAGTGCTTCATCCAAATCGTGCGTAATAAACACGATGGTTTTGTGCACGGATTGCTGCAAATCCATTAATTCATCCTGCATATCTTTACGGATTAATGGATCCAATGCACTGAACGCCTCATCCATCAGAAGAATATCAGGGTCATTGGCAAGTGCTCTAGCCAGACCGACACGCTGCTGCATACCGCCGGAAAGCTCGTTTGGATATTTATCCAAATACCCGCCTAAGCCAACTAATTCCAACGCTTCACGCGCCTTCTTTTCACTCTCTTGTGGATTTGTTTTCCGAATTTCCAAACCAAATTCGGTATTCTTTAGAATTGTTTTATGAGGAAGCAGTGCAAAGTTTTGGAAAACCATACTCATTTTTTTTCTTCTTAAATTCCGTAACTGTTCCTTATTCATCTTTGTAACGTCCTCATCATCAAGAACGATGCTGCCGGATGTTGGTTCAATAAGTCGGTTCAGCATACGGACAAGCGTGGATTTCCCACTCCCGGAAAGTCCCATAATAACGAAGACTTCTCCAGCTTCTACTTCAAAGGAAGCCTGATTAACACCGACCGTCATTCCCGTCATCTCAAGGATTTCATCTTTTGATTTGTTTTCCTCAAGGTATTTAACAGCTTGTTTCGGCCGTTTGCCAAATATTTTTGTTAATTTGTCAACCTTTATTTTACTCATTATCTCACCTCTCTTAACACGTTATTTTTTACTTTACAATTGCCGCACATGTTCATTTCGTTAGTAAACACAATGCTGCTGTAAAATGGCCATCACTTATTGTTCCATTGTTTTTTCACCGATCCGGCCAAAAGAGTGACGAAAGTCTTGCAACTAAATTATTAGTTTTGTCCCATAAATATATAGGAATCTATCAATTCCTGGCATTCAAGTACTTCAATATGAAACCAAACGCCCATCACTCACTCTAATTACTATATAACGTATTACAGTTACATTTCAAACATTAAATACCATAAATTTAGTATGTTTTTTTCGTACAGTTTATTCTGTACGAAGTTTTAATGCTGTATTCTTTTATTTTCTCTATATTACTCCCATTTACTTACCAACCATTGATTTTAAAAAAATTACATTTTGATGTAATCTTAATATAGCAGTGTTTTAGGAGGATTTTATGCTTGAATCTAACACAGAGGATTTGA
This sequence comes from Virgibacillus siamensis, assembly GCF_900162695.1. Lineage (NCBI taxonomy): Bacteria > Bacillati > Bacillota > Bacilli > Caryophanales > Bacillaceae > Virgibacillus > Virgibacillus siamensis. The sequence goes on along the minus strand of NZ_FUIH01000007.1, from coordinate 362,687 downwards.
CCAAAAAAATTATTACGGAGTTCTCAAAAACAATTGAAATGTTTGGCTTTTCAACATTGGAAGCGAGACTATTTGTCTATTTGTATTTAGAACAAGCCCCAATGACTCTGGACGAAATGAGTGAAGCTATGGGGAAAAGCAAGACATCAATGAGCACAAGTATCCGAAGCTTGTCAGACTTTAATCTTGTTACACGTGTCTGGAAAAAAGGGGTTCGAAAAGATTTATATGAAGCGAATGAACAGATCTTTAAAACGTTTATGAATTCCTATCTGAGCAGGTGGATTGATGCTGCAAATCATCAAAAAGATTCCTTGAATAATATTAAGGAACAATTTGAGAACGCAAACATTCCCAGCTCTTCACTTAATAATCGTCTGTTAAATATCATTGAATTCCATCAGCAGCTGGAAAAGTCTTTACGTGAAATTAAACAGATTTGATTATCTTCTAAGCTCCGATTCTTTGCTTTCATTCAGCACTTCAATAAATGCATTCATTAAAGAAGGATAATGTCCTTCTTTTTTTAGTGCCAAAATTGTTGTATCCGGGTCCAGCTTTTCGTTTAGCATTCCGGCAAAATGAATAAGCAGCGGGGTGAAATCCAATAAACCTTCTTCCTTCTGTATTTCAAATTTTTCATTCAAATCAGCCAGGAGCTGTAGAAGCTGATTAAATTCCGCCTCCGTAATATTATTTTCGATCATCAGCTTAATCATTGGATATTGCTGCATATCAATTACTTTTGAAAGCAACTGCAAATGAAATGATGTTGTATCATTAATTTCCCCGTTCAACAAAATGACCTCCCTTAAAAAAACGCTTGCAAAACCCTTTAATACCGGCGTTCAAAGTGTATTTAAAATTTCATATAAAAACTTTTAAAAAACGGTTGATTTTCCTGTGAAAACATACTATTATTCTTGAGGGATTCAGATTTGAAACATGAACTGGAGGGATCAAAAATGAACTGTTGGAAATCCATTAATATTAATAAAGAATTCGGTTTAAATCGGTTATACTTGTTGTCATTTTTGATCAGTCTGGCTGCTTTTATATTTCTGTATATGCCCTTTTCCATGATACACGGCGAAACGGCAAATAAAGACTTTGGCATCATTCCGTTAATTATTGCTCTATTCAGTTTGCCAACGATTCATTCGCTCATGCATATTTTACCATTAATCATGATGAATAAGCGTGCGAAATTAATTTTTAAACGAAAAAATAAATGGTTTCCGATTGTAACCTATTATACTAAAAAACATTTAACAAAAAAAGCATCAATCGTGGTAGCCATGGCTCCGACGTTACTTCTGACGATTCCGGGATTGATGGGCAGTTTTCTTTTTGCCGACTATTACGTATATTTTCTAGTATTTACAGCTGTTCACATAGGATTTACGTTTACAGATTTCCTTTATGTGATCAATATATTGCAAGCACCGAAGCATTCCTATATTGAAAATTCCAACGATGAAATATCGATTCTGATCAAGGCACATGACTAAAAGACAGCCATCGGCAATTATTGCCGATGGCTGTCTTTATTTATTTCTTCTGCACAACCTATAATTTCGTGTAACTGTAAATAAGGACTAAAGATATACCTGAACATCCCGATATTGATTCAATTTAGGTCTGTTCATTATGGACAAGTTTTGATAAAGTATTAAATATGGATTATGTGGTATGCTTGATAAGGGGGTTTTGGAATGTCATTACTATTTCCGGTTTATGCAGTGTTTATTTTACTCATCTTTAATTCGCTGACACAGCAATTCTGCACAAAAATGGAAATGAAAGATAAGAAACAATCATCAGTATTCCGGGTCATTAATATTATGATACTCGTTCTGCTCATCTCTTCCTATGTTAAAGTGATGAATCAAATTACCTGATTGGAACGCTTTGGTTTACATTCGTTTTAACCAAAAATCTTTGTAAGGCAACTCAACAATTATATAAAAATAAAAGAAAAAAATTGGGAGTGTTCATGCATGAAAAAATTAATTGCCGCTGCAACAATTACAGCAGCCGTTTTCAGCCTTTCCGCCTGTTCATCCGGCGACAATTCGGAAGCCGTGGTAGAAACTGAAGCAGGTAAAGTAACCAAGGACCAATTTTATGAAGCAATGAAAGATCGTTATGGTGAGACTGTTCTTCGTGAACTGGTTACCATTGAAGTACTTGATGACAAGTATGATGTTTCCAAAGAAGACGTTGATAAAGAGGTTAATAAAGTAAAAGAACGTTTAGGGGATAATTTCGAAACGGTTTTAAAACAGCAAGGGTACAACAGTGAAGATGCTTTCCGGAACGTTATAAAATTGAGCCTGCTTCAGGAAGAAGCTGTCGCAGAGGAAATTAAAATATCTGACAAAGAATTAAAACAAAAATATGAACGGATGAAAACTGAGATTCAGGCATCGCATATTTTAGTCAAGGATAAAAAGACTGCTAAGGAAGTGGAAAAGAAGCTGAAAAATGGTGCTGACTTTGCCAAACTTGCAAAAGAATACTCCACAGATAAAGGCACAGCGAAAAAAGGCGGAAAACTGGGTTACTTCTCAACCGGTGATATGGTACCGGAATTTGAGGATGCTGCTTACAACCTGAAAAAGGGAGAAGTCAGTGATCCAGTCAAATCACAGTTCGGTTATCATATCATCAAAGTTACCGACAAAAGGGAAAAGAAAGAAGATATCGGATCCTTTAAAGAGAATAAAGATGACATCCGGCGTGATATTCTGAACAAGCGAATGGATGTCAACAAAGCACGGGAAAAAATAAATAATATCCTGCAGGACGCAGATATTGATGTAAAAATTGATGGTCTGGAAGATATGTTTAAACAGGATAAGAAAAAGCAAAACGCAAAAGGATAAAAATTACGGCTAGTTCACATATGTGGACTAGCCGCTTTTTTATTCAGAGCCATGCTGGTTTCGTTCCTTGCTGGATTTTTCTTCCCTAAGTTCTTCCAGCCGGTCCATGTATACTTTTCCTTCTTTTTCAATAAACTGATATTCCAGTTCCCGCTCAGCACGCATGGCTCGAAATGCCATGTATCCACTAATAAAAATGAAAATAATCATCAAAAATACCCACCAAGGCACTCCTAAAATCATGTTCTGCCCCCCTTGTCCATCTTATCTATCACAAATATATGACAGATGGGCACAAAACATGAATGAAAAGATTATTCCAGTCTTATTTCTCAAAAGTTGGTTTGTAAAATGATCGATTATCCATTGCAAATATACGCTCCGTAAACTCCCCGGGTTTTATTTTATCCAGGGAGCGGTTGAGCATGTTCATTTTGGCATCAATGAGGTCGATAAGGTGCAGAAGTTCTGCTTCACGGACAAGCGGAGGCTTCGGGCTGCCCCATTCCGCTTTTCCATGGTGACTCAATACCATATGCTGTAAAATCAAAACTTCTTCACTATCAATCTGCAGTTCTTTGGCCATTTGTCCAATTTCTTCAACCATCATTGGAATATGTCCAAGCAGTTTACCTTCAAGTGTATAGGAAGTTGTTATAATTCCGGACAACTCCTTCAATTTGCCGAGATCATGAAGAATGATTCCAGCATACAGCAAATCTCGGTTCAATTCGGGATATAGTTTGTGCAGCTCTTTTGCTACACTGAGCATGCTGACAATATGATGGGCAAGACCGGACACATAATTGTGGTGATTTTTCGTTGCAGCGGGATATGTCAATAACGCTTCCTGATATTTTTTAATAAATGCTCGTACAATCCGCTGAATTACCGGATTTTTCATCTCAAAAATAATCTCCGTTAACTTTCCCATCATTTCTTCTTTTTCAACGGGAGCTTTTTCCACAAAATCCGAAACTTTCACACCGTCAGTTGGCTGTGCAGGACGAATCGAAAGAATTTTCAGCTGTGCCCTTCCGCGAAACTGATTTACTTCACCGGATATTCGCACAATCTGTTCCCCGACAAACACTTCTTCATCCTCTTTTGACACATCCCAAAGCTTTGCATCGATTTCACCTGATGTATCACGCAGAATGAGTGTCAGAAACGGCTTCCCATTACTTGCCACTCCCCTTGTTGCTTCTTTGATCAAAATAAAGTTATCAAAGGCATCTCCGATATTGTGGTGACCTATCCCTTTTTTCATTCTGAATCCTCCCCGGGTATGAAAAAGGATTGACAAAAGAATCCCTATTTTTTATCTTGTGCCAACCACTTTCGCTCTGTTTTATTTATTATGTTTTGGTATATAATTAAAAATCTCACCGGATTCAATTACTTGAATAAACTTCATCAGCCATTCATAATAATTCCGGGCATAACGGAGCCGTTCAATATCATGCTGTATTTTTTCATGCAGCGTTTCGTCAGTGGAACGCTGTAAAATCTCCTCTAATTCCCAAATCGCCTCATCGGCTTCCTCAATATTTGTTTCCGTATGCTGACGCCAGCGATTTCCGTAAAGAGAGGTGAATGACTTATACCAGTCCTCTTCCGACTCGTATAGGTCTTTGCGGATTCCGCGCTTAAACGTAGATTCCACCATCTTCATTTCTGATAATGTACGGACACCGGTGGACATGCTTGTTTTGCTCATTTCAAGTGCGTCCCGCATATCATCAAGTGTCATCGGCTGATCAGAGAAGTACAACACTCCGTATAATCTGCCAACAGAAGGGGTAATACCGTACAATGTCATATTTTTGGCGATTACCTGAATGAACTTTTCAATTGTTTCTTCATATAACTCAATATCAGTTTTGGCATCTTTTTTTGGCAATGGAAGTCCCTCCACGTGCAGTTTTCTTCACGATATCCCACGCGATTTTATCTGAAAACAGTTTATCATTAATGACTAATTTATGCGAACAGAATTATTCAATTCCATGACATTTATTTCCTGTGCGGCTTCCGAAATATCTCTGTTGCATGTAAACAAGATAATTTGACGTGAATCCGAAATTTCCGTCAGTATGTCCATAAGCTGTTTTGTACGTACTGCATCGAAGTGCACAAAAGCATCATCTATAATGAAGGGCAATTTATGCTTTTCACTCATCACCTCGCCAATCGCCAGACGAAGTGATACATACAACTGATCAATTGTTCCTTTTGAAAGCTCACGGGCTGTATACCGTATTCCATCCTTCGCCTCCACTTGAAACGGTGTTGCACTGGATGGCAAATATACAGCATGATAATAATGATTTGTTATCTTTCCGAAATAAGTTTCCGTCCTTTCCATGACTTCATCCAAATATTTATTGCGATAATTACGTTTCGATTCGGCAAGCATTTCTTTGGCAGTTTTATATACAGACCATTCATGTGCCAGCTTTTTAAGTTGTTCTGATTCCATCGAAAACCGGTGCTGCAAATCTGATTGGGATTCGGATGATTCCATTCCGGAAAGTTCAGCATGGATTTCAGCCTGTTTCTGGCGTTTTTTATGAATAACTTCTTCAATGGAGGCGATATTACTTGCAGTTGATTCATATTCCCGCTCCAGATCTTCGTGCTGCACATTTCCTTCCAATAATGATTTCCGTTCCGCTTGCCCCATAAATGCGTGTAACTGCCTCATTTGCTGCCTGATTTTTTCCTCATTTTGCTGTTTCCCCTCCAACAGCTTCGATTTTTTCAAAAAATCTTCTTCATCAACTGCGCCGGCAATTGAAAATAATTCTTCTATACTCGAATGATAAACACGCATTTTTTGTGTCATCTGCTGCTGCTGCTCACGATTGTCTTTTATCCATTTTTCATACTGCGCGGCCAGGGTACATTTATCTTTATAGTCTTCCAAAACTTGTTCCATCTCGTGAAATTTCGTTTCCAGTGACTTTTTTGCCGATACCCAATTCGTTGTTTGATAAAACCCGTTTAACTGGTCATCCAAGTGCTGTATTTCTTTTGATAATTTCGTATACTGCTGCTCGGATAATTTCAGGTCGCGATAAATATTCAACACCGTTTTCAATTTAGTATACAGTTCCGGCCAAAAATCGGGGTCAACCTGCCTCAAAAAAGGATAATCTTCTTGTTGCATAGCAATTTGCTCTTCCATCCGTTCTCTCCGCCGTTCAAGGCCATGTTTTTTTTCATTCCACTGCAGCAGCGTAATATCCAAGTCACGCAGCTTGTCCTGAACGTTTGTTAATTCCTTTCTTAGTTGCTCCTGATTCGAAAGCACCCGCGCCGCCTCTTCTTTTTCCATATCACTAACCTGTACTGATGGCACCTCATTATTTGGTACAGTCGATTCCAATTCCACATTTGATTTATTTCCAAGCCACCACTGTAAAATACCAGGCAATGCTATTACTGCACCTATCAAATAAAACATCGTTTCTCCGGCCAGGGCACCGACAAGAACAAATATAATTGCAGCTGCAATACTTCCGGACAACCAAAGACGGGCCTGTTTTTCCTGATTTTCCTTCATCTTTTTCCAACTATTTTGCTGCTGGACTGCATCCTGTTTCATTTTTTCCATTAACTGCCGTTCTTTGTAAGCATTTAATTTGTTTTCCAATTCCGTTTGTTTCGATCCCGGTAAAAGGTTCTTTGTTAATTCGGATTCCTGTTCCTTAAGATGGTTACGGTTAGCTTTCATCTGCTTATTTGACTCATAAAGCTGCTCTGTTTCATTATCCAGTTGTTTTTTATTATCTTTCAATTGACTCCATGATTTTTCAAGATGAAATGGCAATGTCAAACCGGCCAGATCTGATTGGCCAATTCCAATTTGCAGCTGCTCCAATTCGATATCCAACTGAGATTCAAGCTTGCTGATTGAATCATGGCTTGCTTTCATGGATTGATTTATTTCCAGAAACAACTGCTCTTTTTTCAGTAGTTTATCGGCCTCCAAATATATATGTTTCTCATAAAAACCGGTGCGAATCGAGTTCAATTTTTCCTTATATTTTTTTTCATTAACCTGTAGAACTGATAATTCACTCTTTAGAGGCAGCAGTTCTGAATTTAAATCTTTCAGCCTTTCCGACCCATTTTCCGGAAATGGAATGGATTCCGGTAATTGGGTGAGATGGTTCCTGGTCTCCCGATATTCCTGTACAATTGGCAATGCCTGTTTTTGCCGCTCAATCCGGGTCAGCCTCCGTTTATCTTGCTGTACAGAATACTGCAGTTTTTCAATTTCCTCGGTCAGCTGATTTACTGCAGCTTGTTTTTCCCGATATGTTTCCTCCGAATTGGCATATGTCTTCAGGGATCTGTCGAGATCATCAAGTACCTGCAACTGTCGATTAATCTCAGGCTTCCTTCCACTGGGCTTAAATAAAGCGTCAATTTTACTGTCTAGTGCCCGTTCAATTGCATGTAGGTTAGCAGAAGCTGTAAGTCCGATTCCTAGTAATATTTCACCAACGTCTTCTTCCTTCATATCCTGTAATGCCGTTAAATCCATAGCGGAAAAGGTGAAAACTCTCTGATAGGCTGCATGGGTCATTCCAAATAAACGTTCCTGCAGCCACTTTTCATCAAAAGATTGACCATCAGGTGAATAGCATAGGGCAGCACCATTTCGTACGCCATCAATCCGTTCAATCGTAAACTCCCCTGCATCCTCGTCATACAATGTAAGCCTTCCACCCGTTTTCCCGCTTTTTTTTGGCCGGTAGAAAGCACGTTTTTTCGGTGGAAATCCAAAAAGCATAAACATTAAAAATTGCTGGATTGTTGATTTACCGGACTCATTATTACCATACAGACAAATAAATGGAGCAGTTGAAAGGTCAATCGTGACATCGGTCCATTTTCCAAAACCGTATATGTGTGCATGTTTGATTTCCACATTAATCCCCCCCATGCTTCAGCAGTTCATCAATCAACAGTTGTTTTGCCCTTTTTTTAATATCCTGTTTATCTTCCGCCTGCGGAGACTGTAAATATTTTCTGGCCAGCTTATTTCGATACAAATCCGTTAATTGATTCTGTATGTCTGTTGCATTAATATGTCTGATAACCTCACCAACAAAATGATGGCCCTTCGAAAGCTGTGATTCATCATACGATTTAGTCTTTTCCACCTGATAGTGATAAATCAGCTTCCAGCGGGACTGGTTGGAATTTGATTCATTGACAAGATCAATAACATCCGCAATATAACCATCATTTTCCCACCTTCCCAGCTTTTGATCACTATCCTTCAGATTCAACTGTAAAAGCTGTGGTGTATTACCAGGAAAATCATTTACTTCCTGCTGTAACTTCGTCTCTAATTGATGTGGATCTGTAAATTCCGCAGCATCGATATGGAGTTCATTAAACTGAATCGCCTGGAGCGGCACAAAATTCATCGTTGTACCTTCATCATTCATAACCACGTGGTAACAACCTTTTTCGCCGGATTCTTTTCGACTCCTCCCTTGAATATTTCCAGGATATACTACTGCCGGGCTTTCTTTCAGTACTTCCCGTACATGAATATGTCCAAGCGCCCAATAGTCAACGTTTTTCTCAACCAAATCACTAATATGAAAAGGTGCATACACATCATGGTCTGTGTTCGTATGTAAACTGCCGTGAAGCATCGCAATATGAAATGGAACGGAATCGTTCATAGGCTGATATTCAGAAACTTTATTTTCAGTCACTGACCTGTTTTCATAGCTGAACCCATAAATAGAGGCCATCTGCTTACCATTTTTTTCAAAAATAAAATCACGGACCTTTTCATCTGGAAAAACGCACACATTTTCCGGATATTCGATAGGATGAACATTTCCGTTGATGAAATCATGATTCCCGTAAGACAAATAAACGGCAATTTGCTCCCGCTGCAACTCCTCAAATGCCCGCTTTAACCTGACCTGGGCCTTCAAACTCTGCTTTTCATTATCGAATAAGTCACCAGTTATCAGAACAAAGTCAACCTGCCTGACAATTGCTGTTTGAACAAGTTTGGTTAATGCATCGAATGTACTTTTTCTGACTTCCTGAAAAATGTGCTCCGGTATGTGGGATAGGCCTTTGAACGGACTATCCAAATGCAAATCTGCTGCATGAATAAAAGTGATTTGTTCCGTCATTTGATTCGTCCCCTTCTCCTTCTGTACTTTCATCTTATCAGATAACAAAAACGAATGCACGTTCGACTAATGGTCAAAAAACAGCCTTTTATCAAACTTCCCACTATGAAATTTTTGTGGTACGTTAAATGTAATGATACAGAATTAATTCTTCGGGGAGGAATCTGGTTATGAAAACGTATAATTTGACGGTTTTTGATAAATCCGGTCAAAAACTGCTGGATGAATCATTTGAGGCCGCTAACAATGATGAAGCAAAAAAGGTAGGGCAGGCTCGGCTAGAAGAGGAAGGCTACAGTGAACATACACACCGCTGTGTCTCACCTGAAGCAAAACTGGTGCTGTTCCACCGTTAGTTCCAATTGTAAAAGGCAGTGGCAGATCCTTATTCCGCAAGCAGAGGATCTGCCACTTTTATATGGTTAAACTTTAAATTATATTACTTCCCTTTAAATACTGGTTTGCGTTTATCCAAAAAGGCACTGACTCCCTCTTGATGATCCTCGGTGTTGCGGAGATCCCATTGCGATTTCCGTTCAGACTCCAAGTAATATTGAAGTTCTTCCAGGTTTCGGTTATGATACATCATTTTTGTTTTCAGCATTGCAATATGCGGTTGACGCCTCATCTGCTCAGCCACCCTATTTGCATAATCAAGCGCGCTTTCCTTTGTCACAATATCAAACAATCCCATTGCTTTCGCCTCAGCACCGCTTACCTGACGCATTCCCCAAGTAAAATGCTTTGCTTTATGGGTTCCCATCCGTTCTTTCAGCCAGAAATGTCCTCCACCGTCAGGAGCAAGCCCAACCCCGGCAAACAGCATGCCTGCAGCCGCTTCTTCTTGTGCAACAACATAATCTGCTGTCAAGGCTATACTTAAACCAAGACCAACTGCCGATCCCTGGATGGCTGATATAACAATCTTCGGCATCATATATAACTTTACAACAACCGCTTCAATGGTTTTCATAACTTCCTCATAAAATTCTTTATCAGCGAAGTCAGTCATCATGCCGATATCACCGCCAGCACAAAAAGCATTCCCCTGACCGCTGAGAATAACTGTCCGATCATGATTTTTTTCCGCCTGTTCCAAAGCATCCAGAAGTTCTACAAGCATTTCCTTGTTCAACGCATTATACCGTTCCGCGCGATTTAACGTAATATATGTAATGTTATTTTTACTTTCATATTGTACAGTACGCATACCTGCATCCCCCTTACATATCTTAAATGCCAAAAAAAGCCCGTAACATGTTAGATACGAGCTGATAATTCATTATTCATTTGATTCGTTGTCAGGATTTCCGTAAAGTTCCTCCAAAGGTTTTGTAATAATACGGCTGACATCATTAATTACCACGTTCAGTCGCTGTTCCTCTTCCATCAGTTTGGAAATATCCTCATGCTGTTGAACCAGTTCAACAACCTGGCGTGCTTTTTCAACTTCCTTTTCCGTAATTTCCTGGCCTTGCATTTGCTTTTCTTGCAATTCCATTTGTGTGTTGCGGAAATTATCGAACATTTGCTTAGCAGATTCATCAGCCATTACAGCGTCGTAAGCGGATTTCAGGTTTTGAAACTCCTCGCTGCCGCGAATTGCCTTTTCCAAATCGTACGCGCTATCATAAATATTTGCCACGTTATGTCCTCCTTCAATATTCTAACTAAAACAACTATATCAGACGCAGGAAATCCTGTATACCCATATATGAAACGAGCGAAAGACTCAAAATCGGTTTTTCGATACAAAGTATACTGCTATAATGAAAAAAAGACTATGGAAAGAGGCAATTTTATGATTGAAAAACTCCGTAAAATTTATGATTCATTAATTTTTTTTGAAGATATATATCCGGAAGACACTGAAAACTACAATTGGTTCCTTACAAATGATCATGAACTCATCGGCATTGCCAAGGAAGAACTAAGTGAAAGGGACCTTTCTCTTCTGAATGCTCTTTTACGTCCATACCATATTACAACACCTGAGATGTCTGCCGAAGAAAAGAAATGGCATAGTCTGCTTCATTCCAATTATCCAATAACCATGGAGGCAGATTCATTTCGGTTTATTTATTTCTCTTTTTCCAGACACCAGCTTGAACCCGCATCTTTTAATGAAGCAATTCAGGCATTTTTTGCAAAACAGATACCAATCATCTGGACGAATGAACATGAAGGCATTATTGTAGAGACGGATCCGGATGAAGACCTTTCGTATGAACAAATCATCGATGTACTCATGAGTGACCTTTATGTGAAAATTAAGTTTATGATTGGGGCGCTCCATGATTCACTTGCCCATGCAAAAAAGTATTATGACATGCTCGTGCATGCGGCAGCAAGTACTTTTCCACATATAGAAAAAGCGGTTATTTCCCACACTGAGGCCATTCCCTATATAGTGCTGGACCAGGCAGACCCACAATTCCTTGAGGACACCGCATCACTTATTTTAGGGGAATTCAGAAACGATGAAGAACTTCTGAAAACGATTGAGATGTTTTTCAAGTGCAATTTGAATATTTCCGTTACTGCAAAAGAATTGTATATGCACAGAAACAGTCTGCAATACCGGCTGGACAAATTCACTGATAAAACCGGTATTGATATCAGACAGTTTCACGAAGCAATAACAGCATATCTCGCTATCCTCTCCATCAAAAAATAATGCCATGTTCCAAACATGCACAACGAAGTCTTTAATTTTTGTGCATGTTTGCCATTTACCAATGTAACGAAAATTCGCTACAATAAATGAAACGCTTACATAAATGGAGGAGAAATTATGGCAGAATTACAATTGGAACATATCCAAAAATCTTATGACAAAAAGGCTATCGCCGTAGATGACTTTAATTTGAACATTCAAGACAAGGAATTTATTGTTTTTGTCGGCCCTTCCGGATGTGGTAAATCCACTACGCTGCGCATGATTGCGGGTCTGGAGGAAATCACAAATGGCGACCTTTATATTGATGACCGCAAAATGAATGATGTCGCTCCAAAAGACCGTGACATTGCAATGGTTTTCCAAAACTATGCATTGTACCCGCACATGAACGTTTACGACAATATGGCATTTGGGCTGAAACTGCGGAAGTTCAAAAAAGATGAAATTGAGCAGCGGGTTCAAAATGCCGCGAAAATTCTTGGACTGGAAGCATATTTGGACCGAAAACCAAAAGCTTTATCCGGTGGACAGCGTCAGCGTGTTGCGCTGGGACGTGCAATTGTCCGTGACGCCAAGGTCTTTTTAATGGACGAACCGCTTTCCAACCTTGATGCAAAACTGCGTGTGCAAATGCGTGCAGAGATTCAAAAGCTGCACCAGCGTCTGCAGACGACAACAATTTATGTAACACACGATCAAACTGAAGCGATGACAATGGCTACGAGACTGGTTGTTATGAAAGACGGTGTAATTCAGCAGGTTGGTGCACCAAAAGAGGTTTACGATCAGCCGGAAAATATATTCGTCGGCGGATTCATCGGCTCCCCTTCCATGAACTTTTTAACAGGCACATTGGAGGACGGTAATTTTGTAATGGGAGATACGAAAGTTAAAGTTCCTGAAGGCAAAATGAAGGCATTGCGGGAACAAAACTATCTGAACAAAGAGGTTGTGCTCGGTATTCGTCCGGAAGATATTCATGACGAACCGGTTTTCATTGAATCAACACCGGATACAAAAATCACAGCTATTATTGATGTTGCTGAACTAATGGGGGCAGAGTCCTATCTTTATTCAAAATTGGGTGAGCAGGACTTCATTGCCCGCGTCGACTCACGATCTGATATAACTGGCGGTGAAGAGGTCAGCCTTGCTTTTGACATGAATAAAGCACTATTTTTTGACGCTGAAACGGAACAGCGGATTCGCTAAATTCCATATGTATACTTTTCCGGAAAATGTAAAAAATACCAATAGAAGAAGACAAAAATTTGAGGGAAGTCATTACGACTTCCCTCTTGTTTTAAAGGGTTTTCCCCTTAGAGGCCATGGGTTTATTTAGGTTGTTGTCCGCTTAATTGTTGTTGAGCAGTTGATACAAGACGCTTCGTGATTTCACCACCGACAGATCCGTTAGCACGGGAAGTAGTATCAGCACCAAGGTTAACGCCGAATTCCTGTGCAATCTCAACTTTCATTTGATCCAATGCCTGCTCCACTCCAGGAACTAGGATTTGGTTTGAATTGTTGCTAGCCATGTTTATCACCTCCTGTAATCATATTGTTAGCAATTCCGCAAAACTTATCACTGATTTTCACTGGTAATTGTTGCTTAAAAATATGGTTACAGGAAGTTTGCTGTTATGGTTTAGATTTATCAGCCACATTGATGACTTTATCAGTCACTTTGGAGGTATTATCAGGCACTTTACAAATTTATCAGGCACTTATGAGGATTTATCAGGCACTTATAAGGATTTATCAGGCAAAAAAGCCCACTGCACAGCGCAGTGGGCTTTTTCATTTATTTTGGATATGTCATTTCTTTTGGATTTACATATTTTTCGAATTCGTCTTCAGTCAACAAACCAAGTTCAACTGCTGTTTCTTTCAAAGTTGAATTATCATTGTATGCCTTTTTGGCAATTTTAGCTGCATTTTCATAGCCAATATGCGGGTTCAATGCCGTAACAAGCATCAGCGAATCTTTAAGATATTTTTCAATCTGTTCATAGTTTGGTTCAAGTCCCTGTACACAACGCTCATCGAATGACAATATGCTGTCTGCAAGGAGTTGACTGGACTGCAGAAAATTGTATGCAATAACCGGCTTGAACACATTCAGTTCAAAGTTCCCCTGACTTGCTGCAAAACCAATCGAAGCATCATTTCCCATTACCTGCGCCGCTACCATTGTTACCGCTTCGCACTGAGTCGGATTTACTTTACCGGGCATAATGGAACTGCCTGGCTCGTTGGCAGGAATGATAATTTCCCCGATACCGCAACGAGGACCGCTTGCCAGCCAGCGTACATCGTTAGCAATTTTCATCATGTCTGCTGCAAGTCCTTTCAGCGCACCATGTGCATAAACGGTTTCATCATGGCTTGTCAACGCATGAAACTTGTTAGGCGCGGAAATAAATTCTTTGCCGGTGACATTATTTATTTCCTTACATACTTCTTCCGAAAAATCGGGATGCGCATTCAGTCCTGTTCCAACCGCTGTTCCGCCAATTGCAAGTTCTTTCACATGCTGTACGCTTTCGGCAATCATCGTTTCCGATTTTTCAAGCATACGGTGCCAGCCGCTGATTTCCTGGCCAAGTGTAAGTGGAGTCGCATCCTGCAAGTGTGTACGACCGATTTTCACAACATCCTGATAAGCATCCATTTTTTCCTTCAACGTGCCTTTCAATGTTTTAACGGCTGGCAGGACAGTATCTTCAAGTTTCAGAACAGCTGCAATATGCATTGCTGTCGGATATGTGTCATTGGAACTTTGTGATTTGTTGACATCATCATTAGGATGCAGGGATAGTTCACTTCCCTGTTCTTCAAGCCATTTGTTCCCGACATGTGCAATCACTTCATTGACGTTCATGTTTGATTGCGTGCCGCTTCCGGTCTGCCATACAACAAGCGGGAAATGCTCAGGCAGCTTATCTTCAATAATCTGGTCAGCTGCATACGCAATAGCCTCAGCCTTTTTTGCATCAAGAAGCCCAAGTTCACTGTTTGCTTTCGCTGCACTTTTCTTCAAAATAGCGAAGGACCTGATGACCTCAACCGGCATTTTCTCATCACCGATCGGAAAATTCTCCTTGCTTCGCTGGGTTTGAGCTCCCCAGTATTTATCGTTAGGGACTTTTATTTCACCAATAGTATCTTTTTCAATCCGGTATTCCATTATGATTGCCTCCTTATGTATGAATAATTTACCCTTTTCCATTGTACCAAAACAATCCGGTGTGTTGTTATTGAAACATGATTCATTCACAAAATATTACTGACTCAGCCCATCACAGCAAGCGTTTTTCTATTATAATACAATTAAATAACGTATGATGTGGAGAGACGCGATTACAACCTTTAGCTGCGTACAGAAACCTTCTTTAATAAGCGTCTTGATTCAAGGGGGATTTCACATTGCCAAACATATGGACACATATGCTTTTCAGTGAGGAAGTGGTGGATGCTGTCATCGATAATCCATATTCACTTTCTGAACTGGAACCTTATATGAAATTAGGGTCCCAAGGTCCGGATCCTTTCTTTTATTACAATTTCTGGCCTTGGATAAAAAACGAGCCGGTTCATGAAATAGGAATGGCCCTGCACACGGAGAAGTGCGGCGCCTTTTTGATGGATTTAATTGAGAAAGCCCGACGCTGTGATAAACAGGTGCAGGCATATGTATTCGGTTTTGTCACGCATCATATTTTGGACAGAAATACACATCCATATATTCATTATCGTGCCGGATATGCAGGCAGCAATCATCAAAAGCTGGAAGTCTTGATTGATACATTGATGATGGAAAAGTGCTGCAATCTAAAAACATGGAAAGTACCGGTCTACAAGGAAATTGATGTCGGAGCCAACCTCAATAAAGAAATAACAGGCTTATTGGATGGAACCATCCAGGAATACTATCCGGGTATCAAACCGGAAACAGATAGATACATTCAAAAGGCATACAAAGATATGAAACGTGCATTGAAACTGCTTGCTGATCCATATGGATGGAAGAACAAAGTACTGAAAACGTTGATTGGTTCCTATTCCCATCAACCAATTAAAAATAATATTGACTATTTAAATGTAAAGCATGCTACATGGCATCATCCCGCAACAAATGTCTCCAGCACAAAAAGCTTTATTGATCTATATGAGCAAGCACGAACGGAAGGGATCGGGATCATGACGGAATTGCTTTCATACTGGAAATCACCGGCTGAAGAAACAAGACAGCGCCTGGCTGATTTAATCGGTAATATTTCCTATGATACCGGGAAGCCGCTAAGCCTAAATCTGGAAAACCATTACAGCGACCCGATTGTATAACCTTGTGGTACTAAGAAGCTGAGACATCAATAACGTTTCGGAGCTCTCAGCCTCTTTAGTTTCTTTCCTTATCAAAATCCTATTCAGGGTTTACCCCAGCTTTACCGGATGGAGTTGACTGTTTTCGTGCTTCCAGCATTCCTTGCTCAATATTGACAAAACGAAGCAGAATGATACCGCCGATGAAAAAGATAACAAGGGAAACAATTCCCAATCGGCTCGAACCAGTCAACTGGCCAACGAACGCAAACAAAAACGGTCCAAAAATAGCAGCAAATTTGGAAGAGATACCGTAAAAACCGTAAAATTCAGCGTGTTTATTTTCAGGTACCATACGGCCAAAGATTGACCTGCTCAGTGATTGAGCACCGCCTTGCACTAACCCGACGCATATTGCAAGCAGATAAAAATGGAGCGCAGAAGACATGAAGTAACCAAGTATAACAATAAACAAATAAGCATACAGCGTTATATACAATGCACGTTTCGGGGTAATCTTCTTTGCCAGCCAGCCGAAAAAAATAGTACATGGGATTCCAACAAATTGTGTGATCAATAATGCTGCAATCAAGGCATTTTTATCAATCCCGATATCACGGCCATATATTGTTGCCATTTTAATTATCGTTGAGATTCCGTCGTTATACATCCAAAATGCAATTAAAAAAATTAATAAGTGCTTATAGTTTTTAATATCTTTAAATGTGTTCGTAACCCGGTGAATCCCAATTGCGGCATAGGATTTGTCACGCTTTACATTTGTCTTCTTCTCCTCGTGTACGTTTTTCAAAAGCGGCAGCGAGAAAATGAACCACCATACACCGACTGATGCAAATGATACCTGACTCGCTACGGTTGCATTTGGCAGCCCAAACCAATCATATTTCAAAATCATCAGCAGGTTAATCGCCAGTAAAACACCACCGCCAATATACCCGAATGCAAACCCGTTTGACGATAACTTATCGATTTCATCTTCATCAGCTATTTCCGGCAAAAAAGCATCATAAAAAATATTAGCGCCTGAAAAACCAATCGTTCCGACAATAAGAAGAATAGATGCAAATATGTAGTCACCCTCATTAATGAATGCCAGAAGAATACTTGCAATTATTCCCATGTACGCAAAAAATTGCAGGAATTTTTTTTTCGCAGCTGAAAAATCACTGATTGCCCCTAAAAAGGGTGCCAATACAGCCACAATCAGCACTGCAATAGACTGGGAATAACCCCAATAACTTGTCGCCATTGATTCTTCCAGCCCGGCTGCTGCCACGTCATAATAAAAAACTGGAAGTACTGCAGCCATGATTGTTGTTGAAAAAGCTGAATTGCCAAAGTCATACATCATCCAGCTTAGTTTCATTTTTTTATTCATGGTATAACTCCCCCTTACAACTAAGCATACCAAATTTTTTGGGTCTTGAATTTTTTTCTTTTGCCAAAAAAAGCCTCACCAATATAGGTAAGGCTTTTGCTTATTCCCAGATATATTGTCTGTATTGTTCACTTAATGCGAGAAATACTTCTTTATTTCCAGCATCAATGGAAGTATTAATCGCCCTTTCCAAACGTTCTTTGTTCCAATTGAAGCAAATCTCATCCAATAACAGTCTTGAAGAGAGTTGTAATTCAAACGGAATTTCCTTTCTTGCATGGATTGTTATCCCCTGATACGGCACATAACGATAAACTATTTTTTGCTTTTTCATGGAACATGCCCCCTTGTTCCTTTTTTCTATTATCCTAAATTTTTAGAATAATTGCAAGTAAAAGCAGTCATTCAAGTTGACTTGATTCCGGATCAATGTTCCGGTACGCAAGTATTCCCGCACCCAGGGCAAAAATCGTAAGCAGACTGACCATCCAAATTATATTTTGTTTCATCATCAAGGCAATAACCGGCGGACCGGAGGCAACACCGATAAACCGCATTGCACTGTAGATGGACGTAATTACACCGCGTACATTCTTCTTCATGCTTTCTGTTATAAGTGCATCAAGACATGGTAATGCCATCCCTATTCCAGTGCCACAAATTAAAAAGATTGTTAACAGATAAACAGGATGATCCATAAATGGTATCACCGCAACGGCACAACCGGAAAATATTATGCCAACAAAAGTGATCCATTTCATCTTTATAAGATTATCCTTGATTTTGCGGCCTGTAATAAACGAGGCAATAGACAATGCCAGCAAAGGAACCGCCAGCAGCAACCCTTTCCAGATACCTTTATAATCATATTTTTCCTCAAGAATACTGGATAAATAAAATAAAAATCCAAACAGAATAAACATCAGAATTGCACCAATTAAAAAAACAGCACATAACCATCGTCCGTGTTCTTTCAGCGCATCTTTTGCCATGTTCCAATACTTACCGAAACTGGTATGTTCTTCATTATTCTTTTTGTTCTTTACCAAAAAACTTACGAGAAATACGGAAATTATACAGAAAACAGGAATCGAAAAGAATGGCAAAAACCAAACAAGCGCAGCAAGAACTGCCCCAAGAATCGGACTCAATACTTTCCCCGTTGTGTTGGAGGTTTCGATTATCCCGAGTGTAGCACTCGCCTCCTTGTCATCGCGAAAAATATCGCCAACAAGCGGCATTACAATCGGAGCGGCACCTGATGCACCAATTCCCTGCAATATCCTTCCAATCAGAATCCACATAAAGGGGGCATCCATTTTGTACGATGCCCAGCCAGCAACCAGCCCGCCAATCCCAGTTATGATAAGCGCAGGGATAATAACCTTTTTTCGTCCAAACCTGTCTGATAAAAATCCTGCCAATGGAATAAAAAAAATAGCAACGATGGAATATACCGTTATGATGTAACTCGATTGAAGCTTGGTTATATCCAACTCCTTCTCCATTACAGGTAAAATAGGAATCAGCATAGAGTTCCCAAGTGTCATAATTAATGGAATCGATGACAGCGATATAATGGCCCAACGTTTCTCCTGTGAATCCTGCTTTTTTTCACCCTGCTTGAACATTAAACAATCATTCCTTCACTAGAAAACTTTTGCTTGTCACCAATCTTTAATGGCAAAAGCACCAGATGTACTTAAGTGATACTTTCTTCCCTGCCATATAAAAATAGCTGCTGAGAATTACTATTCACTACCTGTCAATATTTATTCTCATTCCATTGCTTTTATTGTTGGACAAGCGAAACTTAATTTTATTCATGAAATAGAGTTTATATCATGCTCAAAGGTTTCTCTGGACTCACTAACGATTCCTTTGATAGACTGTTATAGCTGAAATCAAACCAGCCAAAAAGTTTGCAATCATTAAAATTGGAGGCTCTTATTCATGGATCATGCAGATAATTTAAAAAAAGGAGAAAAGGGTGCATGGATCAGTATTGGTGCATACATTTTGCTTTCAGTAGTAAAACTGATTGTTGCATATACTGGAAATTCAGAGGCATTGCGGGCCGATGGATTAAATAACTCCACTGATGTTATTGCTTCCATAGCTGTATTGGTTGGATTAAAAATTTCAAGAAAGCCACCTGATGAAAACCACCACTATGGTCATTACCGGGCTGAGACAGTCGCTTCCATGTTTGCAGCATTTATCATGATGATGGTTGGATTTCAGGTTATTATTGATACATTTGGTAAAATCGTTACTCATGAAACGTCAGAGCCAAATATGCTGACAGCGTGGACAGCACTTGGCGGTGCAATTGTCATGTACTTTGTTTATCGCTATAACAAATCACTGTCCGAGAAGGTTGGCAGCAGTTCCCTTTATGCTGCAGCCCAGGATAATCGTTCCGATGCATTAGTCAGTATTGGCGCATTTATAGGGATTTTCGGCGCACAATTCGGTGTCTTTTGGCTAGACCCGATGGCTGGTTTTATCGTTGGCATTATTATTTGTAAAACTGCATGGGATATATTTAAGGATTCAACCCATACCTTAACAGATGGGTTCGATGAAAAACAGATAGATAAGATTAAGGAAAGCATTGTGAAGGTTCAGGGTGTTAAAAAAGTGGTTGATGTGAAAGGAAGAATTCATGGTAACTACGAATTTATTGATATCACCATTCTGGTCAATCCTGAATTAAATGTCCGGGAAGGCCACGCAATTACAGAAAAAATCGAAACCCTGCTCTGGAAAAAACATAATATTACCCATGCTCAAATTCATATTGAGCCGTACGAATAAAAAAATCTGCCTTATCAGGGCAGATTTTTCAGTAATTGATCAATATTATCCCAGCCATAGGCAGTTTCCTGATAGGTTCCTTCACCGATAGTCGATACTTCTTCCCCGACAGGCTGGGCTTGGTATCGTTCATAAAATCGGCTGGAAGGATTCTGTGTCAAAATCCAGACAAGTATGGATTGATAGCCGATTTCTTTCATACCCTCGCTGAAAACCTTCAACAGCCTCGTTCCAAGTCCAAGCTTCTGAAATTCATCCAGCAGATAAATCGTATAAATCTCACCGTCATAATTAAAACGTTTCGTGCGTTCCGGACCGCCGGATATAAATCCCACAATTTTTTCTTCATTATGAATAACAAACGTTAGTTGTTCCTTTTTTTGCATTCGTAAAACGGTTTCCCAAAGTGCCCGGCGGTTTTCATATGTAATATTTGATAAATCTTTTTCATCCAGCAAATCCGTGTACGTACTCTTCCAACTGCTTACATGGATATCTGCAATGGCCGTTGCATCCTCATAACTCGCTTTCCGAACTTTAAACATGACCTGCCCCCCTGAAAAAATCAATCTTCATTTTGCTCTGTTTACATAGTAAAAAGAAATACAGTCGCAATCGCTCCCGTTACCGCTAATACTACATTTAATCCAAAATACGCCAAGACCGCTGCAACCAGTCCGCCAAGCAGACCTATATGCGGATGCTCCGGTTTCACGTATAATATCCCGGGGAAAATCAATGCCCCCAAAGCTGCGAATGGAATTGCATTCAGCCAGCGATTTACCCAATCATGAAACTGCAATTTGTCGACAATAAACGCAGGGACTGCTCTCGGTATCATAGTAACAAGTGCCATTCCAATAATAATCGCGATAATCATGACTGTTCCTCCTTCAACAGAAAAACCCCGCTCAGACCACCTAATACTGTTCCAAACACAATGGCCCACCCATCGCTCATAAACTGACTAAAGATGGTATTAATGAGCATGGCAATAACCGCAATCAAGCCGATTCGCCACTCTTTTTTCACGGATGGCACAAGAAGACCGATAAACATGGCATATAAAGCAATTCCCATGCTTTGACTCAGTTGTTCCGGAATAATTTCGCCAAGAACCCCGCCAAGGAACGATCCGAAAATCCAGGAGAAATAAGCCGTTAAAATAAGCGATCCGTAAAAAAGCGGACCTTTTTCCAATTTTGCTTCATTCGGGTGCAAAGCGGATACTGCAAACGTTTCATCAGTCAATCCCAATGATAAAGGAACTTTCCACTTTAGTCCAATACCCCTTAGCCGGTTCATAAAGGAAAGACTCATCACAAAATGACGGAAATTAAGCACAAATGTTGCTACAATAATTTCAACAGCACCTGCTCCGACAGCGATCATATTTGCCCCCATAAATTGACTTGCCCCGGCAAACACAAGTACACTCATCATCGTCAATTCCGTCAATGTCATCCCCGCTTGTTTTGCAAGAACACCATAGGTAATCGCAATCGGCATATACCCCAGCATAATCGGGAACCCGACTGCAGCACCTTTTCGGATCATGTATTTAGAAGATGGTGGATTTTTTTCTGCTGTATGTAAGGTCATCTGTATTACACCTCTAATTTAAAAATTTAAATAATTATAACTTATAAAAGCATTTTTACAAAGTGTTTGGTTTTCGATCATTTAATCATTGACAAAAGCCGAAAATAACATGTATAGTCAAACTAATTATTTGAACTGAATATCCTTTCCGGGAATGCGAAGTAAAATTAATTTCCTGCAGTGGTAAGAGACAGAGTGGCTGGTGAAAACTCTGGCAGAATTATTTTGAATTACACATTCGGTTTAAGCCGGAATTCTCTTATCAAGTGGATGAGCCTAGAAAATAATAAAGCTCATCAATCAGGGTGGTAACGCGGAGTCAAAGCTTCGTCCCTATTTAGGGATGGAGCTTTTTTTATTTATACAACAGGAGGGGATCATACATGTTTCCAATCAGCCCAAAACATAATCCATCATTAACGGAATCTATTATATTTTTTATTGTTACAATCAGCCTTATCAGTTATTTTCTAATTGGCCTGGGAACTTCCCCGCACATTCCAATTCTGATAGCAGTATTCTTGCTGGTGCTGTACGGATTAATCAAAGGTATTTCTTTTAAAGATTTGGAGGAAGGAATGACTGCCGGCGCAAAATCCGGTATGGGTGCAATCTTTCTTTTTTTGCTGATTGGTGTACTTATCAGCAGCTGGATGATCAGTGGTACCATTCCTGCATTAATTAATACTGGATTTTCACTCATAGGCGGTACTTGGTTTTATGCAATTGTTTTTGCAGTTACTTCCCTTGCAGGTGTTTCGCTTGGCAGTTCATTAACAACTACTGCAACAATTGGTGTAGCGTTTATCGGTATGGCTGGAGCGATGGATGCTTCGATGGCTATAACAGCTGGTGCAATCGTATCCGGGGCTTTCTTTGGTGATAAAATGTCTCCGTTATCTGATACGACTAATCTGGCATCCACCATTGTCAAGGTTGATCTATTTGACCATATCAAACATATGAGCCTGACAACAATACCAGCGTTCATCATTTCGTTTATTTTGTTTTGTATTTTATCACCGGATGAATCAGCTTCCATTCAAAACCTTGCATCATACCAAACCGCACTGGCAGAAACCGGACTGATTCACTGGACATCATGGATTCCACTTATCGTTCTTGTAGTGATGACATTTTTTAAAGTTCCAGCATTTATTTCGCTGGCAATTACCAGTTTAGTTGCAACATTACTCGCTGGTGTCACAAGCGGGCTATCCTGGTCCGGCATCTGGTCCATCTGGTTTAATGGATATACGGCTTCAACCGATTTTGAACCCGTCAACAGCCTGCTGACAAAAGGTGGTATTAATAGTATGCTGTTCACCATTTCATTGGTTATTTTAGCATTGGGATTCGGCGGTCTGCTTTTCGTAACCGGCATTGTCCCTGCGATGTTGTCCGCGCTTCAGGAAAAACTGCACAGTATTCGGGCAATTATTATATCAACTGCATTTACAGCAATTGGTGTGAATGTGTTAATCGGGGAGCAATACCTTTCCATCATGTTAACAGGGGAAACATATAAAGGCATGTATAAAGATGCCAGACTGCCAAACAAAGTCCTCTCCAGAACACTTGAGGATGCCGGGACTGTCATAAATCCACTTGTTCCTTGGAGTGTTTGCGGTGTATTTATTGCAGATGTTCTTGGCGTACCAGTGCTCACATATTTGCCATTCGCCTTTTTCTGTCTGCTAAGTCCGATTATAACGATTATCTTTGGCGGCAAGGCACTGCGATAATGAAAAATCCCCTAAATGGGGATTTTTCATTATGGATATAATCTTATATACATTAGTTATCCTGATCCGTCAGCAATACCGGACCGTCTTTGGTAACAACAACCGTATGCTCGTATTGCGCTGAACGGCCTTTATCAACCGTGCGTGCTGTCCAGTTGTTGGAATCCATCTTACTTTGCCAGCTTCCTTCATTAATCATCGGTTCAATTGTAATGACCATTCCCTCTTTCAATCGAACCCCTTTATTCGGCAGTCCGAAATGTGGAATATGCGGGTCTTCGTGAATGGTCGGTCCGATGCCATGACCAGTAAAGTCACGTACCACGGCGAAACCTTCCCCTTCCGCATATGTTTGGATGGCGTGCCCGATATCGCCGATTCTGCTCCCTGCCTGGGCTTGTTCAATGCCTTTATCAAGGGATACTTTGGATACTTCCAGCAGTTTTTTAGCTTTGTCATCAATATTTCCAACCGGATAGGTCCAAGCCGAGTCAGCTAAGCCGCCATTCAAGTTCACAACCATATCAATTGTAACAATGTCACCATCTTGCAATTTCTCCTCGCGTGGGAAACCATGACAGATTTCATCATTAATTGATGCACAAATTGCATATGGATATCCGCTGAACCCTTTTTGTTCCGGTGTTGCTCCATGTTCAGCCAAAAACTTTTCCACAAATGTATCAATTTCCATCGTAGTGATTCCCGGTTTAATCATTTTCGCAATCTCTTTATGACATTTTACGAGCAAATCACCCGCTGCACGCATTTTCTCAATTTCACGTTTACTTTTTCGTGTTATCATAACTGTACTTCCTTTCAAAAAAACTTAACATATAGTCTCAACTTAAAGTGTACCATAAATTCGGGTCAAAATGAGAGTCAGGGTACTTTGGAACATTAACTAATTATATAGGAAAGGCTGTGCTATCCCCTAAATCGGCTAACGCGGGAAGAAAAGCAGTTCCGCTGAAGAAATCTCAAATTGCGCTGAACGAATTGGCTTTTTCGCTGAAGAATTCCCAAATCGCGCTGAACAAACTAGCACTCCCCGCTGAACAAAAACCAAATTGCGCTGAACAAACGACAATTCCGCTGAAAAGCCCCAGCTGCTGCCTGCCACCTATACAAGCCTTTATTCCACGGATGCAGTTAAAATATAATCTATGTCAAACGAAAATGCAGAGAAGCATCTGCCCCTCTGCATTTTCATTCATTTAATAGCCTCCGTAGCCATAACCGCCTGTATAAGCAGTACCAACTATGATCAGCAAAATAAACAATACGACAATCAGCGCAAAACCTGATCCGCCGTGGCCATAACTTTCACCCATAATATCCCTCCTATATTTCAGGATCATTATAAACTATGCTCCTGAACTATTAGTTGGGAGGGCGAATGACTATATAGAACATTTAAAAATAATCTTTTACATTATAAATTTTACCATTCTCAACACTTGATTCATCGGTTAAAATATCAACAAGAACCCCACCGATCGCATCTGTATCTTTCAGCAAGTTTTTATTTTTATAACCTTTGAACGTGTCCACTTCAATGAATTCATCTTTATTGCTGGCCCGGATCTTTTCCTGCATTTGTGTATCCATGACTCCGGGACTGAATGCAATCACTTTATTCCGTGTTTTCAGTTCATCCTGCTCCAGTGCTGCTGTCTTCGTGTACATATTAATACTCGCTTTTGTAGAGCAATACGCACTCCAGCCATAAACTGGCCGTTCAGCTGCACCAGAAGTTATAGTTGCCCCAATCAACGGCACATCTTTTTCGGTTGCCTTTTCCAAAAACAGATTTGTCAAAACCATCGGCGCAAGTGAATTCACCTTTACGTGATAAGCAAGCCCATGACTGTCAAGATTCATAGACTTGTCAATGGGGTCAAGCACTGCCGCATTATTAACCAGATAAACCGACGAAGGTTCTTCTGAAAAAATCAGGCTGCTCATATGCCCGAACGTCTCCTCAATGGCATCCACATCTCCCAGGTCACACGTAAAATGATGAAACGAGACATTATTTTGCCGGGCTATTTCGTTCAGGGAATCATTTATACTGCGCGAAATACCAATTACATGAATACCTGCTTCCATTAATATTTTTGCAACGGATTCACCTAACCCCTTTGACACTCCTGTTACGATTCCATACCTCATATGCTGCACCCCTCTTTTCCGATCCATGTCCATACCTATTATTACCCTGAAATCCAACAAGGAAAACGAATACTAATTTTTGATGGTGACCGCCTGGCTTCCCATTTGCTCCCATGCTGCTATAAAGTTTTCCTTTGACAACTGCTGGTTTTTTGATCCATAAGGGTTATTGATATATACATGATTTTCATCAAATCCTGTAACAACAACGCTATGTACACTAAATGTAACTTCCATTTTACCTGATGGTGTATTCCATGTCTGAAAATTGTTTACCGGCACACTGTTAGTTGTTGTAATAACCCATACCGGCATGCCCTCTGCAACATACTGAAAAATAACTTCAGCCGGTTTACCGGTCAAATCAACAGCCTTGCTTCCGGCATAATTAGCAGCAAGGTTATAAATTGGGCCATGATAAACAGTAAGCCCCGGTCCGTCTTCCATGTCACCAACAAATCCCTTGTTTGGATTCCCTTTCAGTCCATTTTCATAGGTTAATGGAACACGGGGAATTTGGTTGGCAAGTTCTGATTTCGTGACGTTGTAATCGTGATAATTTAATACCATCGCCAGGCTGGTAACCTCACACCCGTTATAAATTTGTGGTGGGGCCATTTGATTAATCAATGGAACGTCCAGTACTGTTTTGGAAACAGACTGATCGTCAGTCATCGATTTCACCTCTTTTTTTGGCTCATGCATAAGTTTTTCAAATCGTATCCTGTCTTTCGCTTCAAAAGTTGTCTGTTTACCGGAAACCGCCTGGGCAGGTAATGCGGATTGGCTGCATCCGAGCAGCATAAATAAAAACCCACCTATCACAATTACAGCCGCCGGTTTCATCTTCCCCATGATGTCCCCCCCTAAATCATTCAATAAAACAGTTTAATTGTTTACCTTATCCCAATAATGGACAAGTGTTACCATACCTTTATCAAAACTGTCGAGCGGGAAACTTTCATTCGGTGAATGCAGTCGGTCATCCGGTGTGCCGAATCCAAGCAGTACAATCGGGACATTATAAATATCTTCAATCCATTCCACCACCGGAATTGAGCCTCCCATTCGCACATAAACAGTTTCTTTACCAAATGCTTCCGTGTAACTCTGTGCCGCTTTTTTAATTAATGGATGGTCCGGCTCAACTTTATATGCTTTGGCAGAGAGTTTTTCTTTTTTTACCTCAACTGTTACGCCGGATGGCACTACTCTTTGAATATGCTGCTCCAACAACTGTTGAACGTGTTCCGGATCCTGACCCGGAACAAGCCGGCAAGTAATTTTGGCTGTTGCAGCCGATGGAATAATCGTCTTCGTACCTTCACCCTGATATCCGCCGAACATACCGTTTATTTCAAATGTTGGACGTCCCATTGTATGTTCTTTTGCAGTGTATCCTTTTTCTGAAGCCGTCTCAGACACACCTGTGGATTTGCGGTAGTCTTCGCCGTCTACTTCCCGGATTAAAGCTCTTTCATGATCTGTAAGCGGCTCGACACCGTCATAAAAACCATCTACTGTCACCACTTCATCCACATTCTTCATTGTCGCCAAAATATGAGTCAGTGCCATCAACGGATTCCGGATTGCACCGCCATACATTCCAGAATGCAAATCATGATCAGGTCCGGTTACATTTATTTCGATACCGGTAAAGCCTTTTAGTCCATATAGGATTGTCGGCTGATTTTCAGCAACCATACCGGAATCAGAAATCACTGCAAAATCCGCGGAAAACTGTTCTTTTTTCTGTTGCAGCATTTTATACAGATTTTCACTGCCAATCTCCTCTTCTCCTTCAATACACACCTTCACATTTAATGGCAGTTTCCCATCTGTTTTCATAAGTGCTTCGAATACTGCCAGATGCATAAAGACCTGCCCTTTATCGTCACTTGATCCACGTGCGTACAATCGTCCTTCCCTTACTTCGGGCTTGAATGGGTCACTTTTCCACTGCTCAATCGGATCAACAGGCTGCACATCGTAGTGTCCATAAAATAAAACAGTAGGTGCGTCAGGCCCTGCCTGATTATATTCAGCGTAAACAAGCGGATGTCCGCCGGTTTCCTGTCGCTCCACTTTATCAAAGCCGATTTCATTCAAATATGTTTCCAGGAAACCGGCTGCTTTGCTGATGTCATCTTTATGTATGCTATCCGTACTCACACTGGGGATTGATAAAAATTCATTTAATTTAGTTATCAGCTGTTCACGATTTTCAGCTAAATACTGCAGCGTTTTTTCACTCATTAAAATATGCCTCCTCTGTTTCATCCATTTTAGCATATCACAGTATCGTAAAACAGACAGTAGGGAAAGGCTTACATTGAAGAAGCAAATTTTCTTTATTCATAAAAGACAGCCCCAAACCAGGGACTGTCTTCAAATAAAATTCTTCTATTTCAATGCTTGTTCCAGGTCTTCAATGAGATCGTCCGCATCTTCAATTCCAACAGAGACGCGAATCAATCCATCTGTTATGCCAAGTTCAGCTCGCCTGTCAGCCGGTATCGATGCATGCGTCATTTTTGCGGGCACGGAAATAAGACTTTCCACGGCTCCAAGGCTTTCGGCGAGAGTATAATATTTTACCCTGCCAAGGACCTTTTCAGCTTCTTCTCCACTGCCGACATCGAATGAAAGCATTCCGCCAAAACCGTCAGCCTGTTGCTTTGCAATGTCGTGGCCGGCATGTGATTCCAATCCCGGATAATAAATAGTGGAGACCTTCTCATGCTTTTGCAAAAATTCAACGAGTTTAGCTGTATTCTGTTCAATTGCTTCCATTCTTAGTGCAAGTGTTTTAATACCGCGCATAAGCAGCCAGGAATCCTGTGGCCCGAGAACCCCCCCGGCTGAATTTTGGATGAAATGAATGTCATCGCCTAATTTATCGGAATTTACTGCGACAAGCCCTGCGACAACATCACTGTGACCTCCGATATATTTAGTAGCACTGTGCAACACGATATCTGCGCCCAAATCAAGCGGCTGCTGCCAGTATGGAGTCGCAAATGTATTATCAACAATTAAGATAAGATCATGCTTTTTGGCGATTTCCGCCATCTTTTTAAGATCCGTAATTTTAAGCAGTGGATTTGTCGGCGTTTCAATATACAAAGCTTTTGTATGCTCATTTATTGCTGCTTCCACGTTTTCTGCTTTACTTGTATCCGTATATGTGTGTTTCAGGTTAAAACGATCCAGCACGTTTGTGACAAGCCGATACGTGCCACCGTATACATCATCTGTCATAACAACATGGTCCCCGGAATCAAACAGCATCATAATCGAAGTTATCGCTGCCATACCGGAACCGAACGCAAATCCTCTTTTTCCATTTTCAAGTTCCGCAATTACTGTTTCCAAAGCCTCTCGTGTTGGGTTTCCAGTCCGGGAATATTCATAACCTCGGTGTTTTCCAACCGAATCCTGTTTATACGTACTTACCTGGTAAATCGGGACTGAAACAGCACCAGTCCGTTCATCCCCAGTTGTGCCACCATGAATCATTTTGGTTTTTGAACGCATTGTTTCAACTCCTCATTCATTTGTATAAATATCTTTACTTAAATATCGGTCACTGCCATCAGGAAAAATAACGGCAATTGTTGTTCCCGGTTCTGCAATGCTTGCTTCCCGTAATGCTGCAGCCAGCGCTGAACCTGACGAACTTCCAACCATTAATCCTTCTTTGGCAGCCAATTGTTTGACCATATTAAACGCATCCTCGTCAGAAATCGTATGAACAGCATCGACCAACGATCGGTCAAAAAATTCCGGAAAGAATTCCATCCCGATTCCTTCTGTTTTATGCGAACCGGGTTCACCACCAGCAATAATGGACCCTTCTGGTTCAACGATTACAGATTTCACGGTTGAATTTTTTTCCTTCAAATATGCCGCTGTTCCCATAAACGTCCCACTCGAACCAGCTCCTGCCACAAAAACATCCAGTTCATCCTGCAGGTCCTTTAATAGTTCCGGTGCAAGCGTTTTATAATATGTTCTTGGATTAGCAGGATTACCAAATTGCCGGGGCGAAAAACTGTTTGGAATTTCATTCAACAGTTCCTCGGTTTTATCAATTGCACCGCGCATGCCTTCTTCACTCGGTGTATGCACAATTTCAGCACCAAGGGCACGCATAAGCTGCTGCTTTTCAATACTGAACTGCTCAGGCACACAAAACATAACTGACAGATCTTTGCCGATTGCAGCAAGCGCCAAACCGATCCCCGTATTACCTGCTGTCGGTTCAATGATTGTACCACCCGCTTTTAACTTTCCGCTTTCCAGTGCATCATTAATTAATTCAACACCAAGCCGGTCCTTTACACTGCCGCCAGGATTATAAAACTCCAGCTTTGCATACAAACGAACCCCCTCTGGAAGGGGGAATTGGGTTATTTCTACCAGTGGCGTATTGCCAATCAATTGTTGAACAGAATTATACTTCATATCACTGCTTCCTCTTATTCCGCGAATACCTGGTGCCACTCATCACGTTTTGCCAGCATATCTTTGGCAATGTTCTGTGCACCTTCAAGGCTGTGATTTGCTGCCCAGCCGCACTGAACTTCGTTACATGCCGGAACTTCTTGCGCATCCAGCACATCATGCAGCGTCTTCTCCAATGCATCTAAAACTTCATCGTAATTATCATTATTTAAAATTGCTAAATAAAAACCTGTTTGACAGCCCATCGGCCCGATATCAAGCACATTGTCCATATGATTGCGGATATTTTCCGCCATTAAGTGTTCAATGGAGTGCAGGCCAGGCATATCCATATGTTCCTGATTTGGCTGTTTAAAACGGATATCGTACTTATAAACTTTATCACCGCTGCCACCGGATGTTACTCCAACAAGACGGACATATGGTGCTTTAACTTTTGTATGATCAAGGTTGAAACTTTCTACATTCATTTTTTTTGCCATGATAAACCACTCCTCTATTAATATCGGCTTATTCAGTTTCACGAACTGCACTCATCAGCCAAACAAATTCATTCATTTGTTCAAACGTAACACGAAATCCAGCGGTTGTAAAAATACGCTGCATTTCCGGAATAGTTGAATAGTACTCCCGCTGCAGGTCTTCAGCAAGATCGGTAAATCCTTTCATTTCCGCACGTTTTATCATTTCCTGCTGATGTTCATCCGTTTCAAACACTGTATCGGCAAAAACAATTTTTCGCATGGAAGGATGAAGTTTCGTATATTGTTTAAGTGCTTTTTCCTTTTCGGCATCGGTTAAATGATGAAACGCATAAGTACTGACAATCGTATGCACCGGTTTTTCAAAAGCAGGATATTCCAAAAAATCCCCTTCAAACAAAGATAATTCGGGTAATTTCACAAGAGCTTTTTCCCGCATCACCCTGGATGGTTCCACACCGATGACATCATAACCCGTTTCAATTAATTTACCGGTTAAATTGCCAGTTCCTACTCCAAATTCAAGCACATTCCCATAGGAACACTTGCTGACCTCATTTAAAATTGTATCATAACTTTCAAATACAGCCTTGTACTGCGGATCAACCCCAGCCACGCTGTCATCATACGATTCAGCCCACGAGTCAAACAACCCTAAAAACTCACGACCCATTTATATTCAGCCCCATTTATCGTTAATTCATAGTATTTCACTATGTTTAATATGAATTATATGTATAAGAATAGCACAAGTTGCAAACAATCGCAAAAAACAATATGCAGTGAAGGCGATAATTGACATTAAAAAAACCGGGATCAGCAATAAGCTGATCCCGGTTTTGCTTCCATTCACTATTCTTTATTTTGTGGGAAAACCCGCTCAATCATATTGCCGATCTGATCAAACATTCCTTCAACCGGATCACCATTTCCGGCATCATCAGCATAATTATTGGCCAGGTTAAAGAAATCAGGGTTGGTCGATACATACACATTATCAATATCACCATCAACAGACTTAACGATTTTTGCGATACGATTTTTCACGTCATCTGTCAGGGCATCATCATTATTGGCTCCATTATCGTTACCAATTCCATTGTTGTTGCCGTTGTTAGCAATTCCATTATTATTGTCGTCGCCGATACCATTACCATCATTGTTTCCAATATCATCAATGTCGTTTCTGTCATTATCATTATCGGCAACATTATTATCGTCCATATTGTTTCCGTTATTGTTATTGTCGTTATCCCCATTGGTATCAAGCCCCGCTGCAACATAGGCATTGTTGTCTGTTTTTAACACGTAGGCACGATCAATTTCAGGAATTTGATTTGTGATTTTATCTGCAGCTTTTTCAGCCACCTCGTATTTGTTATCATTGTCGTTATCTCGATTACCGTTATCATTGTTATTCATATCGTCACCGTTAAATCGAGTGTTCTCAACGTTGTTATCTCCATTATTATTGTCCTGACCATCCTGATTACCATTGCCATTGTCATCATTATTCGCGCAAGCTGCGAGAGCAAGCATCAATACTGCAATTATACTTAAAATTTTCCACTTCATTGGATTTCCTCCTTACTGTTTTGCCAATTAGTATGTAACAGCAAGAATTTTTTATGCGGGATACAAAAATTGGAAAGTACACCATATTGTTTTTGGCATTTAACCCTTAATTCGGGAAGACTATGGATAACCCTTGATTTAAAGGAGGGTAAAAATGGATATACCGGATTACGACAAAGCCTTATTTTACACACTGTGGGGACAATGGGATGATTTGCTTGTGCTTATGGTTCGCACAGAAGATGACATGTTATCCAAAAAAATCCAACATTTTTTACATGCATTTCACTATTCACCAGATCAGACAAAAATCATCGAGTCACATGACAACCTTCTCTACTATATCGACCATGCAATGAAGCACATACCAGCGGCTGTTATGGAAGTATAGTACAAAATAGTAAAGAGGCTGGAACAAAAGGTGTTTTTTGAATTACACTTTTTGCCAGCCTCTTTTAATGATGTAATATAAAACCTTTTCCCAGGATGCTATCTGTTATGTTACTCAGCGTTTCCTGGGTTCTATTTGAAATGTCTCGAAGCAGATGTATATTATACCTCTTGGCCTGCCCGGGATTTTCTTTTTGGTGTCCTTTTGCTTTTCCCGGATGTTTCTTTTTGGAATGCCCTTTCGCTTTTCCGGGATTATCTTTATGGTGCCCCTTTGCCTTACCAGGGTTGTCCTTATAATGTCCCTTCACTTTTCCCGGGTTGTCTTTATGGAGTCCTTTTGCTTTACCGGGGTTATCTTTTTCCAGCAGTTTTTGATGAGCTTTTCCCCGGTTTTCCTTATGGTGGCCCTTTGCTTTACCAGGATTCCCTTTTTGGTGTCCTTTTGCTTCCTTCTGATTTTTCCATTCTGCTTTCTGCTTTTTATTGTTTTCAATGTCACTGTGGCGGGCGTCATCATCGGCTTTTGTTTCTTTTAGCTCGCTGGTATCCGATCCGTCATCTGATTCATTTGATTCAGGCTTTTTTTTCGCATTTTCTTGCGTATCAACATTTTCAGCTTGATCTTTCTTTTTATTATAAAATGAGTTAATAATAGCTTTTTCTCCATCATTCATCCATGTTGATTTATTGCCAGTATAAGCCGGATCATTTAGTTTCGATACCATAACCTTTCCCATAGACTGTTCTTTTTCATCTGCCAGATTGTGGATTTCCTTTGGAACAACAAAAGTGGCAATCTTCCAGCCCTTCCCATTTTTAAGGAAAAACTTATCCACCGTGTCTAAAACAGATATATCGTGTTTATCCAGGGCATAGCTAACCCCGATGAGCATATTCTTCCCATTCTTGATTAAACCGTTATTTTCACTTTTTTGCATAATTAATGTAATGACTTCTTCAAGCTTCTTTCCCTTATAATCAGCCAGCTGCTTGATTATTTCCTTACCGTCATCGTTGACAGCATTCATGGAGCGAACCTGCAATTCATCGTTAATTTCCAGTTCGATACTCGGATTTATATCAATACTGACATATGCATACGTCTTATTGACCCCCATCATAAAATAAACAGGCACAAGTAATAAAAGCAGCACACATAGCATTGCTACTGGTTTTAATGAAAAGTTTCTGTTATTCGCATAAAAATAGGAACGTTTTCTGGCACGAAGGGGTTCAAAGGTAACTTCTGAACCAACAGCAACTTTGTCCATTGGCGGCGCCTTTTGAAACACACCATCACTTTGCATAACAATCATGTAGCGCCGGTGTTTCTCCATCACAATCCCTTTTTTCACTAACCCACCCCCTTTAGGTACTCCTTCAGATATAAATAGTCCTCGCTCAATATGATAAATATTGCCAGGATGAACTTCCTGTTTCGTTCCAGGGTCTTTTTGCTGACGTCTACTTTCTTTTCCAGGTCTTTAATTGGCAGTTTCTTCTTTTGTTGCACATATTGACGCAACATTGGATCCTTGTACAATATCTTCGCCACCAAAATGGCTGAATCCCTCGCATCCCGGTGTTTGGGGGATACCTCTGTTAATTCTGCCATTGACAGTTTAAATGTCCGCAGTTTTTCCTGAAAATCAAATATTTCTTCCCTGCGATACCAGGATTCCTGCTCCTTCTGATAAATTTCTTTCACGGCCACAATCTCAGTCGGATTTTCCATCTGTTCTTCATCATAACTTTCATCAAGCGATGCAGCAACAGGGGTCTTTTGGACATACCGGATGTAATCAATCACTTTCCTTTTCACAACAAGTTTGGAAAAAGAAAGAAAAGAACTGCCTTTCTCCGGGGAATATGAAAGTATTGCTTCATTAAATGCAGCCAGGCCAATACTGAATTCGTCATCCTTTTTCACATCGATATACCGTTTGCAAACTTCAGAAACACACTTAGCAATAAAAGGCTGATACTTCTCCAGCAATTCATTTTGAATATCCGCATCACCTTGCTGTGCAAAAGCAATCAGCTCGTTAAGGTGTTTGTCTTTTGATGACCGTTTCATCATCAGCCAGAACACCCCCAGCCATTATAAAATTCGTTATATTTATTTCCTTTTTGGGTGTAGTTTTCATATATATTGATTCACTCATAGTCGTATAAATTTCAAAATGCATGATGTATTCACCATCTTTATATATAAATTCGTTATAATTACCTATTTTCCAATATGCTTAATCTTAACGTACTAGCCCAAAGGTTGCTATCTCAGAATAATTACAGTTTGTTTAAGAAACTATTACTTTTTTTATACAGCTTTTTCTAAATTTTATTTCAAAAAAATAAGATGCCCGAAAAAGGCATCTCATACAGCGAAATCATTTTTACATGTCTGCTAAAATCTCGCTTTTCCCCGAATAGCTTTTTTTGCTTTTAAGTGATTCGAGTGATCCTTTTACATAAATATCTCCTTCGAGCCAATCAACCGATTCAACATCTTGCAAAGCAACCAGGTAATACCGGTCCTCATTCTCAAGTCCTTCACCCTGGACTACCATATAGCGCATTTTCCAATAATGATCATCGAACATAAAGTCGGCTGTATAACCCAGTTTTCCGTTACTAGCATGGACTTTATAACCCATTGTCTCATCTGAACTGCGGAGATTGTGTTCCTGATTGGGATTTACCCCCGGTTCTGCCTTATCCTTTGCCATTGCAACATCACGTACTTCATTATATGGCCGCTGCTGCATTCCGGCTATCAGACTGTCCGTCCAATATCTGTTCCAACCGTAATAGCCACTCAGGGACTGTTCCACTTCTTTTGTGATTGGCTGCCCTTCCGGAACATCAGGACTATTTCGGATTGTATCTTTATTTTCGTATGCTTTTACAAAACCTTTTTCAGCTTCAATTGTTTCAAATGAAGCGGGCGATAGAAGAATTCTTTTCCCGGGGAGCCATTTCCTGCTGTCCACCACTGCATATCGTATGCCCCATTTTTCATCGTCAAAGTACAGATCCTGTATTTTCCCCATTTCACCATCTGTTGCATAAAGACTATAGTTTTTCATGGCTGAAGTTAAATAGTGCATCGCGAAACGCCTCCTTTAAGGGTAGATACCCCGTTCACAAGAAACTTAACCACGATGTTTCCAATAATAATCAATAGGTATGAAAAGCCCTACCCTGCCATATGATTCATGATTCAGAGTGGCGAAAACAACACCAATCACTTCACCATCCATGTTAATGACAGGACTTCCGCTGTTCCCTTTGTATACCGGAGCATCCAGCATATATACCGGCTGGTTCCATCCATTCAGGGTAATCGAATCAATAATGGTTCCTTTATTTGCAATTCCATTGAAACGTAATGGATTACCGATAAAGTAAATCGGTGTGTCCGGCTTAAAGCTTGGTTTCCCGGATAAGTTTAAATGCGGCAAGTGGTTCCCTTCCATATCCAGAACAGCAAGGTCAACGGCTGGATAAGTATTTACGACGTCCGCTGTATACAGGCCTTTTTCCGGAAATGCCACTGTTACTTCTTCTTCCCCTTCCACCACATGGTGATTGGTTAAAATAGTACCGTCGGAAGAAATGGAAAATCCGGTTCCTTTGCTATTTTCGGTTTCAATAACCACAACAGCCTTTTTGTACGTTTGAATATTGTCCTTAACAGACAGCTTTGCTGAAGTTATCAGAAAGTCAATGGCCGGAAACGAGAATGTCTTTGGAATCATTGCGGCAACATTAAAAACAAGTGCAAACACAATCAGCCAAAACGCCCACTTCGGAAAGGGACGTTTTGGCTTCCGGTTCTTTTCCTCATCTGCTTTTTTCAATGCCTTTTGCCGTTCTTTCTCGACAAGTTCAACTAATTCAACATCATCTATCTCTTCATATAAATCATCATCAATTACATCACGATCTTTTCTGTCTTTGTTCATTGTACACCCTCACAACAATCGATTGGTCAGACTGCCCGCTTGGCCTTCCCCTGCTGCATTTGGTACATATGATAGTAAATACCTTTTCCATCAATCAACTGATGGTGGCTGCCTCGTTCTTTTATTATACCATTTTCAAGTACAAAAATGGTATCTGCCTCCTGAATGGTGGATAAACGGTGTGCAATGACGAGTGTTGTTCTGCCTTTTTTCAGTACATCAAGCGCATGCTGAATCATCGCTTCCGTTTCGGTATCGATGTTTGCAGTTGCCTCATCCAATATTAGTATAGATGGATCAAATGCCAGCGCACGAGCAAAAGAAATAAGCTGGCGTTCCCCAAGTGAAAAGGTGGATCCTCCTTCTGTCACTTTTTCATCAAAACCATTCGGCAGTTTTTTTATAAACCGGTCCGCCCCTACAGCTTTCAATGCCTGAATTGCTGCATCCCGGGCAATACGATGATCCCCCATCGTAACATTCGACAGAATGGTTCCGGAAAACAGAAAAGGATCTTGAAGTACAATCCCCATATGGCTCCGCACCTGCTGCCTGGACCATTCTTTCGTATGATGGCCGTCAATGGTAATGGAACCATGCTGCGGATCGTAAAACCGGAACAACAGATTCATAATGGAACTTTTTCCTGACCCGGTATGCCCCACAAAAGCGGCCGTCTGACCTGATTTTACACGAAACGAAATATCATTCAGTACGTAATCCACATCATTATACGCAAACGATACGTGATCAAATTCAACATTGCCGCTATACTTATCAATTTTGTCATTGATCACTTTTTCACCATTGTGATCCATCAGTTTAAATACTCTTGATCCGGCAACCCGTGCCTGTTCAATCAGCGGCAGCTGATTCACGATATCTTCCATCGGCTCAAATAAACGAGTCAAGTAGTCTACAAACGCATAAAGCATCCCGATGGATATAATATTTTCCGGGTTCAGGGAAAACGAACCGAAATACCAGATAAAACCGACAAACGCTAAGTTCCGGAATACTGTAACAAGGTTGTATGAAGTCAAGGCGCTTAATTTCACAAGCTTACGCTGATACGTATAATGCCGGTCATTTAACGTTTCAAATTCTTCCTTTGTTTTTTTCTCCCTGCTGAATGCCTGAATAATCGGCATCCCCTGAATTGCTTCATTTATATTTCCATTAATTTCACTGATTGTCGACCGTACCACCTTATTGTATTTCGAACCAAAGTATTTATAAACTTTCATCCAAATGATCAACAGTGGAATTAGCAGAAGACATAATGCTGCCAGTTTCACATCCAATAAAAACAATGCACCGAAAATACCTGCCATGTAAATGATACTTGTCACGACAATGGACAGCACACGTTCATACAGGTCACGGATTGCTTCTGTATCATTGGTTATTCGGGCTACAATTTTACCTGCCGGCTGATCAACAAAATAATCAATCGGAATCCGCTGTGTATGTGCGAATATATCATTCCGCATTTTTTTAACAATCTGGTTCGATGCTTTCTGCAGCATAAACGTTTCGTTGAACTGGAATATTGCTGCAATCAGCAAAAGTACCACATATAATCCAAGTAAAAAGATGATCGGTCCCCGTTCCGGCTTGAAAAAGGGATAAACTTCCGACAAAGACAGCTTTTCACCTTCATACGTTCTTGTCTGGTCTGCTGTTTCTACGATTACGCTGCCATTTTCCACCCGCTGTTTCCCTCGCAGTGGAATAGGTTTATCGACAAAATAATAATTGGTGCCTATTTGCAGAACCGTTGCCTTACCTGTTTCCTTATCAGATTCGTTTACACGATCTGCCCGTTTATAGTGATTGCCCTGGAATGTGACAGTATCGTCATCGTCATTCATTTTTACCTGGCTCCACTCGCCTTCCACACCGACAATATGTTCATCAATGATTGTTTTGGCGATTAAGGGACCTGCCAATTCCAATGCCACAGCAATGATCAAACAGCCCAGTCCAATTAAAATACCTTTCTTAAAATGTAATGCATACTGAAATAATCTTTTTTCAGTTGAATTATTCTTCATCAGGAGGACACCTCCTTATCATTTAGTTGCTGCTGCTGATATTGATCCTTATACCAGCCGTCCAGCTTCATTAAGTCTTCATGCGTTCCTTTTTCAATAATTTTACCGTCTTCCAGCACAATGATCTGATCTGCATGTGTGACAGCAGACATCCGATGCGCTGCTATAAAGGTTGTTTTGTTTTGACGTTCCTCACGCAAATGCTCAATTATTTTCGCCTCTGTTTTCCCATCGACTGCGGACATGGAATCATCCAGTATCAGTACTTCAGGATTCTTAATAAACGCACGTGCAAGTGCCACACGCTGTTTTTGTCCACCGGAAAGCGTAACACCGCTCTCGCCTACCTCGGTATCCAGATCATTCGGGAGCTGTTTTATATCATCCAAAAAATGCGCAAGCTCCATCACCCGGTATATTTCCTGATCAGCAGCGTCTTCTTTTCCGAATTGAATGTTTTCGCGAATCGATTTTGAAAACATAATCTGATCCTGTGGGACGTATCCAATCCAATCACGCACTTGGGTCAATCGAATTGCTTCCAGTTCAGTGCCGTCCATTTTAATAGAACCCTTCACACCTGGATATTGCTTAAGCAGCAGCTTGAATAGTGTTGTTTTTCCTGAACCGGTTTTACCGACTATCCCAATCGTCTGTCCCTTTTCCACATTCAAATTGATATTTTCCAATTGTTTGACAGCGGTTTCCGGGTAAGAAAACGAAACCTCTTCAAAATGAATTGAATTAAGGCTGTCGACTTGCACAGACTGCTTCGGATCTTTGACATCCGCCTTGTAATCCAGCGTGCTGTTCACCCGGTCGAGTGAAGCATTCCCGCGCTGCAGAATATTAATTAGTTCACCAACTGCAAACATTGGCCAAATAAGCATTCCTAAGTATACGTTGAAGGTTACCAAATCACCTAGTGTAATCCCGCCTTCAAATACAAGCAGCGCGCCGTATCCAATACCAATTGTATAGGATAAACCAACCAGAATTTTCATCGTTGGTTCAAACAGTGCGTCAATTTTGGCAACTGCGATGTTTTTCTCATATACATCATTCGTCATGTTCTGGAACCGATTTTCATCCTGGTCTTCCTGCACAAATGCCCTGATTACCCGGACTCCGCGAATCGACTCCAGCACTTCATTGTTCATATCCGCAAATGCTTCCTGTGCTTTGGTAAATCTCGCATGAATTGCTGCACCATACTTGTTCATGACAATTGCCATAACTGGCAATGGAATTAAGGCCGCAAGTGTAAGCTTCCAGCTGATGGTAAATCCCATCATTGCCACAATCATGAACATGAATGTTGTGGAATCAACAAGTGTCAGCACCCCAAATCCCGCTGTCAGGCTGATCGCTTTCAGATCATTCGTGCTGCGGGCCATCAAATCGCCTGTACGGTATTTTCCAAAAAAAGTCGGAGTCATTTTCAGAAAATGCGCCATTAATTTGCTTCGTGTCCACCGTTCCAAAATGACCGCACCGCCGAATAACGTGTAATCCCATAGAAATGAGATCGCATAATGGACAATCGTCAACATGAGATAACCCACTACCAGCATTACCAATAATTTCATTGTCAGCGTCTCAAATTGTATTTTATCAATTGCATATCCCACCAGCTTTGGCGGGATCAGCCCAATGGCACTGGAAATAATCAATGCAATAATTGCAAATGTATACCGCTTCCAGTAATGTTTGAAAAACCAATCGAGCTTCTTAAAAACCTGAAACATGTCAATCACCCGCTTTCTCTCTCTGAATACCTTCCTGTCAGACAACAAAAGCACACGCCTGTGACGTGTGCTGTCGTGAAAATAAGCATGGTGTACCCCTTATAAACACAAAAAAGTCACAGGCATGTGCGGCCACGTGACTAGTTCGTTAATCTTAAGAAGTAAAGTTTACATGTTACCGTCCAGGAAGGCCACACCAATTATTAATTTTTGAATTTGCACTTGATTCATTCCTTGTTGTTGTTGCTGTTGTTGGATATTGTTTCGCATGATTGTGACCTCCTCTCTGTTTTATTGTACTCAATTATTATAGTGTTAAGAAAATTTTAAGTCAACGTTTTTTTGGAAATTTTTTATTAAAAATTGTGATGTATGACTTGAAGACAAAAAATAAAAGAGAACAATCCGCTGTACGGAATATTCCCCAGCATACTCATAAGGTTTTCAATGTACCTGTGTGCCATTTTCTTTGCCAATACTGACTCCAAGGTTTACCATATTCCTTACCTTTTCATACGGGACATTAGTTGAATCAGCAATCTCCTTGAGTGATACATGAGGACGTTTGGCGATATAACTCCGCACGCTGTCTCTTTCAACCAGACAGGTTTTACACAGCATAAACGGGCTTGATTCCATCGGTTGCTTGCATAAACGGCAATTCCTTACAAATGCTCCCATTTATATCACCCCTTATGAATTGGTATCTTTATTTTACATCAATCGACAATGTTTGACAATGGAATATTTAAAATCTTAAGACAAATGCTCTCCTTTTACTCCCTCCATTCATCTTAAAGGAAAATATGCAGGAGAATTAGAAAATAAAGCAGCATGGACAAATATAAATGTGCCAGTCTCCGCTTACCGGTTGCCTTTATCCTCCG
Organism: Virgibacillus siamensis; assembly: GCF_900162695.1. Taxonomy (NCBI): domain Bacteria; kingdom Bacillati; phylum Bacillota; class Bacilli; order Caryophanales; family Bacillaceae; genus Virgibacillus; species Virgibacillus siamensis. Next base: position 321,296 of record NZ_FUIH01000007.1, on the reverse strand, counting down.
CAGCCACCCACTTGCCATAACCCCCGTCACACCAATAAAAGCAATACCTCCGCTTATTATTTTCGGCGTGACATCCGCTAAGCCATAGTTACCCAAAATCAGCGATAGATGCAACACAATCAGACTGAAACCAGTTAATCCGATGAGTACATGAAACGGCATAATCTTACGTGCCCGCTTCGCAATTTTAATCCGTTCATTTCGACTCGTTAAATACCTTACTTTTGAAAAAATCGCATGCATGTTCCAATTGAATAAAATACACAGCAGACCACAGACTGCAACTAGTACCGGGAATGAAAAATCCCGTATCATTCTCACAACGGCAAAAACGAACAAACCAACATTCAGGAGAAACCAATAATTCATAACGTCACACCTCTGCCCATAGTGTAACCAATATGTGCATATACTTTTGTGACATTCCCCACACGCAAATCCCGCTGATGAAAATAAAATCAAACATGATATAATCATTAAGTAAACTTATTTCATAGGCGGGTATGCAATGTTACTAAAAGGCAGCTACAAAAAAGTGGAACCTGCAAATGCAGCCATCATTATGGCAAATGGTATTTTCCTGATTGGAGCGGTGGAGGCTTTTCCCCTTCTTGATATCCAACTTGGAAAATATCTGGCATTTTTACTTCTTATTGCCTGGATTATTATTTACAAAGATTTATCTGTGCAATTTTTTCACCGGGATTTTTTAATTCCATTCGTCAAGCATCCGGTCAACTCATTCGTGATTGGAACATGGATTGCCGGTGTATCCGTGCTCTGCAATGTGTTTTTGCGGTACTTCCCGGGCATTGCCCTTATGACCGAAACGATGGCCATTTTCAATACGTTTTTATTTCTATTTTTTTTGGCCAATTGTTTTTATAATTTCAAGCAATTATTTTTTGATCACAAAGGCTATCCGGTTCATGGCGCAATCCTGTTATCTACAGTCGGAACACAATCAATCGTCATACTGCTAAACAATGTTTTTTTCACGTTTCCTGTCTATTTTTCGGAAGGAATCATTATTTTAGGTCTCATTTTCTATCTTTCCAGCATCACCTTGATTTGTAACCGATATTTCCGAAATAAAGACTGGAACATGGCAGATGATTGGGAAAACACGAATTGTATTATTCATGGGGCGCTTTCAATTACCGGGCTCGCGATTGTGACAACAAATACATTCACACCATTTTTTGTATCCGTTTTTTGGATTCTCGTATTTGTTCTAGTAATTGCAGTTGAGATTTTGGAAATCGTCCGGGCGGCTAAACGCATTTACCGCTATGGGCTGAATGAGGGCATTCTGACGTATCAAGTGACACAATGGTCCCGAAATTTTACATTCGGTATGTTTTATACATTTACATGGGTAATGCATTTAAATCCGTTTTATACAATACCTGAACCATTGTATAATTTCCAGACCGCTTTTATGAACATATGGGCATGGGTAGTTTTGATTTCGATCATTGCACAAATAGCAATTTATGTAAAATCACGATTCATGGCAAGAGAAAAACAGCAGGAAGCCGTACAGTAGAAAGAGACTAGGACATATCAGAAAAGTGTAATCCAAAAGACGAACAATTGGAAATTTAGCGTAGTATATTTCCGGAGCGGTTATTCGCGCCATTTTCCAATAGGTTGTTCGGATATTACTATGGATAAAACACTTTTGTCCTAGTCTCTTTTCCTATATTTTTTTATTGCCAAATATTCTATACGCTGTTAAGCTATAATAGTTCACTTATGAAACTATTCATCTATTGAACCATAAATCAGGAGGTGCGACATGGAACTGAAAAAACTGATCGGCCGGTATCAGGATGCAACGAACAGCATTTACCGCAACGTAAACATAATGATGAAAGAAAAAATACATTCCGATATTACAACAGACCAATTTTCAACACTGCAATACATTCAACAGCATGAAAAATGTACCAGTACAGAAATTGCACAAACATTCGGAGTTGGGAAAAGTGCAGTCACCGCACAAATTACCCGTTTGTATGAAAAAGGATTAATCAAACGGGTACGGGATCAAAAAGACCGGCGGAACGTATATTTATATGTCACTGAAAAAGGAATTGATCTGATCACATATACCGAAAAGGAAATCTATGCTGAAATCGGTAAATACCTTGGACACTTTGAAGAAGAAGAAATAACGACCTTCATCCATTCACTTGAAAAATTAGCTGCCATCATGGAACGGGAGGATACATCCCTATGAAACACATTTTACGCTTCAGATGGCTGATCGCAGCTGCCTGGGTAATCGGAGTAGCAGCGTTATTTATCCTGGCGCCAAACCTGCAGGAACTTGTCAGTAAAAAAGGACAGATTACTGTACCTGAGGATTATCCATCACAAGAGGCACAAGAGTTACTTGAGGAAATGTCTTCGGATAACGGAGCGCAAACAACAAGTGCTGTCCTTGTATTCCATGATGATAATGGGCTCGATAAATCTGAAAAAAATGAAGTCAAAAACGCAATCAATCAACTAAAAAGAAATAAAGATCACCTCGGAATTTCAGATATTCTGGCGTTTACGGATGATAAAAAAATTGAGGAACAAACCGTTTCTAAAGACGACTCAACTATATTAGTTCCATTCAGTGTTTCCCTGAAAAATCAGGAGATTGATCAATCCAGGGAGAAAATTTACAATACAGTTGATGATATCAAGGTAGAGCATTATCTTACCGGACAGGATTACATTCAGCAGGACATCATTAAAAACTCGCAAGAAGGTCTGAAAAAAACTGAAATAATTACGGTTGTACTCATCCTGATTATCTTGTTTGCCGTCTTTAAGTCTGTAGTGGCACCATTTATCCCACTCTTGACCGTTGGCATAAGCTATCTTGCTGCACAAGGTGTCGTTGCAATTTTAGCGGATACTGCCGGATTTCCGTTATCAACCTTTACCCAAATATTCATGGTTGCTGTCATGTTTGGAATCGGAACGGATTACTGCATTTTATTGATCAGCAGATTCAAAGAAGAAATAAGCACCCAAGAATCGGTAAAGGATGCAGTTATAGCAACTTATAAATCTGGCGGGAAAACAATCTTTTTCGCAGGTTTGGCTGTTCTGATTGGGTTTTCCACAATTGGACTTTCAACTTTTTCCCTATACCAATCTGCTGTTGCAGTAGCAGTTGGTGTCGCAGTTGTCCTCATTGCACTTGCGACATTAGTGCCGTTTTTCCTGACTGTCTTAGGAAAAAAACTCTTTTGGCCGTTTGATAAAAATGTCAGTCATAAAGAAAGCAGGATCTGGGGAACCGCCGGAAAATTCGCCTGGGCTCGACCGATTTTGGCGCTGTTAATTGTTGCTGTCATTACTGTACCTGCCCTATTGACTTACGATGGCGCCAAATCCTATAACTCGCTTGAAGAAATCGGTGATGAATATGGATCCGTAGAAGGGTTTAACATGATTGCGGATAGCTTTGGTCCCGGTCAGACGATGCCATCTACCGTAGTTGTTAAAGCGGATCATCCGATTGATTCTGTAAGTGAATACCAGGATATAGCTGATATTTCACAGGAACTGGCACAAATGGACGGTGTCGATCAGGTTCGCAGTGCAACAAGACCGGCTGGTGAAATTATTGACGACTTTCTTGTAAAAAGTCAGACAGACCAACTTGCCGGCGGAGTTGATAAAAGTACAAAAGGCATCAAAAAAATTCAGGACGGCCTGCAGGAAGCTGCTTCTGAACTGAACAAATCCTTGCCGCAGTTACAAAATGCGGAAGAAGGTGTCAATCAGCTGATGCAAGGAACACAAAAAGCAAATAATGGCCTTGGGGACATCAGCAATGCACTCGGTGAAATTCAAAACGGGATTCAGTCAGGTGCAACAGGTGCAGAGGAGATCAAGAGCAATCTGCAAACGATTAAAAGTAATCTGGATCAATCGATTGCCGGAAATCAAAAGCTGCTCAATGGGTATCAGGAGATTGCCAACGGGCTGGATCAATTCGGTGCGAAATCAGTACCAGCAAGTGATTTGCAGGCCATGATCGAAACACTTAATGATGCCAAAAACAATATTCAAACAGTTATGGAACAAAATCCCGAATTAAAAAATAGCAAAGCATTAAAAACAGCCATTGGGCAGATTGACGGAACTATCGATGGCATCAAACAGATGCAAGAACAACTAAAAAAACTTTCCGGTGCCGAAGACCAGGTTCAACAAAAAGTTATCGCTCCATTAAACACGTTGAACAGCAAATTCGAACAATCCATCGCCGGACAGCAAAAATTGTCAGATGGAATTGGCCAATTAATCAGTGCCATTGAACAACTGCAATCCGGTCTGAACCAGGCAGCTGATGGTCAAGGCCAAGTTGTCAATAAAATACCGAACCTGCAGGATGGCCTGTCGCAAATTTATGGCGGTCAAAAAGAATTGAAGACCGCATTTTCGGATATGCAAAGCCAGCTAAAAAAATTATCCGGCGGCTTGGATGACAGTTCTGACGGCCTGAAAAAAATCAATAACGGATTAAACGATGTTGAGCGTTATCTCGGTGATTTTGAGACAAACAGCACTGACAGTACGGTTGTGATTCCAAAACAGGCAGTGGAAAATGAAGATTTCATCGAAGGTACAAAACCGTATCTTTCTGATGACAAAACCATTGCCAAGTTCGATGTCGTACTTGATTCAAATCCGTATTCAACCAAAGCTATCCAGATGGTTGATAAAATCGAAAAAACATTTAATGACAACAAAAAGGACACTGTTTTTGCCAACAGCGATCCAAAAATTGGCGGGGTCAGCAGTACGAACAATGATTTGCAGAATATCTCCGATGCTGACTATACCCGAACAGCCATTTTGATGATAGCAGGTATTTTCATTATCCTTGTGATCCTGCTCCGTTCATTAATCATGCCAATCTACCTGATTGGATCCTTGATTCTGACGTATTTCACATCGATGGCTTTTGCTGAGCTGATCTTTGTTAATATATTTGATTATGCGGGACTGTCATGGGCTATCCCATTTTTCGCTTTTGTTATGCTCATGGCACTCGGTATCGATTACAGCATCTTTGTAATGGACCGCTTCAATGAATATAAAAATGGCAGCATTAAAGAGGCATTGCTGTCTGCCATGAAAAACATGGGAACAGTTATCATTTCAGCGGCAATCATTTTGGCCGGAACATTTGGAGCAATGCTCCCATCAGGTGTTCTGTCACTTCTGCAAATTGCAACAGTCGTCATCTTCGGCCTGTTCCTTTATGCTTTTGTAATGCTGCCGTTGTTTATACCAGTATTGGTCCGCCTGTTCGGCAAAGCAAACTGGTGGCCATTTAAAAAATAAATATTCGGCGACAAACCAAAACAAAAAACTGACTCCACAATTGGGAGTCAGTTTTTTTAGTTCATAGTCGTTTTTATAATTTCAATTACCCGGTCACGGGATTTGTCGCTGTGGTACTTTTTCATATTATCTGTAATGACAGGAGATTTTTCCTTAAGCTTGAATAACTCGCTAACAAGCGATTCTTCACTCATTTCCTCTTCTTCCAAAATACGGGCATACCCCTGTTCCTTAAATGATTGTGCGTTGATAATTTGATCTCCCCTGCTTGCCTGCCTTGATAATGGCACCAGCAGCATCGGCTTTCGCAATGCCAAAAATTCAAAAATGGCATTGGATCCTGCCCGGGAAAGGATAAAGTCTGCTGCAGCGAAAAGATCTTTTAATTCCTCATTTACATATTCAAATTGCCTATAACCTTCCTGATTATAGGATTCATCCATCTTGTCATAACCGCAAATATGGACAATCTGAAATTCCGGCAACAATTTATCAAGACTGCTTCTTACAGTTTGATTGATTTTCTCGGAACCGCCGCTGCCGCCCATTATCAGCAACACTGGTTTCTTTTGGTCAAACCCGCAGTGATTCAGTCCCTCTTCCTTGTCACCTTCGAAAAGTTCATCGCGGATTACAGCACCAACATATTCCGCTTTTTCCTCCGGCAGGTAATTCATTGTTTCCGGGAATGTCGCAAGCACCTTTTCAGCAAATGGAATCGCTAATTTATTTGCGAGTCCCGGTGTAAAATCGGATTCGTGAATAATCGATGGCACACCACGCATCTTGGCGGCCATGATGACAGGAACTGACACAAATCCACCTTTGGAAAAAATGACGGACGGTTTCCGTTTACCGATTATCCGCCATGCCTGCATGGTACCTTTCATCACTTTGAATGGGTCCTTAAAATTTTCTTTTGACATATATCTTCTTAATTTTCCTGTTGAAATCGGATAATATGTAACGCCGTCAAGCTTCTCTATCAGTTTACGCTCAATACCACCTTTGGAACCTATATAATCAATTTCCCAGCCCTCTTTTTGGAAAATCGGAATGAGAGCAAGGTTGACTATAACGTGGCCGGCAGTTCCACCGCCGGTAAACATAATTCGGTTTGCACCCATCAGTTTAGCCCCCTTCTTTCGTAAAACAAAATACATCTGCTTAAATTATCTCAAAACAATACACATTCCACAATAAAGAGTTAAAAAAACCGCCTGCACATGAGACGGTTTTTTTAAAATCTAAAGAAACAGGCCTGCAACTGTTGCTGACAAGATAGATGCCAATGTCGCACCAATCAGAAGTTTCATGCCAAATCCGGAAACCTCAACAGCTTTTTTACTGTCGATGGCTTGTACAGAACCGGCAATGATTCCAATCGATGAAAAGTTTGCAAAACTGGTCAAAAATACAGTCACGATACCGATTGTTTTTTCCGACATGCTTCCAAGCATTTTTTCAAATTCCAGCATGGCCACAAATTCATTTGTCACGATTTTGGTACCCATTACGCCGCCTGCCTTAATTACTTCACTTGGGTCAATCCCCATCAGTATACCAATTGGGGCAAGAACATAGCCAAGTATTTCCTGAAGTGTAACTCCCGCAAAAATGAATTGAATAAGCCAATTAACCAGATTTAACGAGGCAATAAAGGCAACAAGCATCGCTGCAACAATTAATGCAATTTTTCCGCCGTCAAGTGCACCATTACCCATTGCTTCAAAAAGACTTTTATCAGTTGAAACTTCTTTTATATCAACATGATCCTCTTCTTTCGGAACATTAACCGGTGCGATTACGGATGCAATCATCAGTGCACTGAACATATTCAAAGGCAATGCCACGAGCACGTATTCGGGCGGTAAAATTTGGATATACGCCCCTACAATCGATGCAGATACAGATCCCATTGCAGATGCACTGACAATGTACAATCTGTTTTCACTTAAATGGTGAAATTGTGATTTTATAGCCAGCAATGCTTCTGACTGCCCAAAAAAGATACTGTTCACTGCGTTGAATGATTCTATTCGCGGCAAACCGGTAACTTTTGATAAAAAACCACCAAGATATTTAATAATTGGGGGCAAGATTTTTAAATACGTCAATACAGACAAAATTGTCGAGAAAAAGATAATCAGAAGCAGCACATCAAAGAAAAAGATGCTTCCACCATCTACCCGTGCCACACCGCCCAATATGAAATTAATTCCTTCCGTACCGAATTCAATCAATTTGTTAAATCCGGCTGAAATACCATTTATAACAGCTTGACCAATATCTGTTGCAAACATGAACCAAGTTGTTAATAGTTGTCCAACCAACATAACCCCGACACCGAGGTAATTAATATTTTTTCGGTCATTGGACATTAAGTACGCAATACCCAGAACGATAATAATTGCCAATAACCCAAGAAGAATTTCCACGTATGATCCTCCCTTATCATAGTTGTCTGAAACTGTTTTCAAATCCATAAGTGATTTTAGCAGGTTGTCAGACGTCTTGCAAGTTATATTTTCGGTAATCTTTTTTTAGTATACCCTTGACCCTGACTTAATTAATCATAAAAAAAAAGCGCAAGCACCCGTTTAGCAACGTATATAGTGAAACTTTATTCAGTAGTGGTTTCCCGCTGAATATTAGTTGAACCAATCGGGCTTGAACAGGCAGTAGTGCCGATATACCCGCTGTTCTATCGATATAAATGCCTTTCTGGGCGCTGGGGCTGGACGTGGCTCATTCGGTAATCTAATGTAAAAAGGCTTCAACTGGTTATCCAGCTGAAGCCCTTAACATTAATGTGCCGGGAAGAAAATCATTTGCAGCACAAAAATAATTCCAAAAAAGTACAGGATCCAATGAACATCTTTTCCTTTTCCACTGACTAGTTTCAGGAGCGGATATGTGATAAAGCCGACGGATATTCCCGTTGCAATACTTGACGTTAACGGCATCATAATAATAATTGCAAATGCCGGGAATGCCTCGTCGAATGTTTTCCAATTAATCCGTGCCAAACCATCCATCATAAAACAGCCAACGATGATTAAAACCGGTGCCGTTATTGCAGGCAAATCAGCAATTGCACTGATAATAGGTGTAAAGAAAATGGAAATTGCGAACAAAACTGCAACTACAATTGATGTCAGTCCTGTTCTGCCGCCTGCCGCAACACCAGATGTTGACTCAACATATGCAGATGAAGGACTTGTCCCAAACATAGAGCCGACAGTAGTAGCTGTTGCATCCGCCAACAACGCCGATTTGGCCCGCGGCAGCTTCCCATTTTTCATGAAGCCCGCCTGCTCAGCCACACCAATCATCGTTCCGGTAGTATCAAAAATGGTAACAAGCAAAAAGGCAAATATAACAGTATAAAGACCATTGGCAAAAACACCGCCAATATCAAGGTCAAAAAATACTGGAGCGGGAGGCATTGATGCTACACCATTGAAATCGAGTTGACCTGTGAAGAATCCGATAATCCCGGTAACAAGCATCCCAATGAATAATGCCCCTTTAATATTCCACGCCATTAACATTAACGTAATGAAAAGACCAGCCAGTGTCAGCAATGTCAATGGCTGGTGCAAATCACCAAACCCGATCATGTTTGCTTCATTCGGGACTACTATTCCGGACATTTTTAACCCGAGAAACGCAATAAACAAGCCAATTCCGGATGTGATACCAAATTTAAGTGATGGAGGAATCGCTTCAATCAACGTCTCACGCAATTTGGTAAAACTTAACACAATAAAAATAATTCCGGCGAGAAAAACCGTTCCCAGTACAATCTGATATGATACATCCTGGCTTGCAGCAACACTGGCAAAATATGCATTCATTCCCATACCAGGAGCAATGGCAATCGGATAGTTCGCCCCCAGTGCCATAAATACCGTCCCGACAACTGCGGAAATAACTGTCGCCATAAAGACCTGTTCAAATGGAATACCCGCTGCAGATAAAATCGCCGGGTTTACCACAATAATATAGACCATGGTCAAAAAAGTTGTAATCCCCGCGACAACTTCTGTTCGGATATCTGTATTGTTTTGTTTAAACTTAAATAGTTTCTCCACGTTTTCCACCTAACTTCCGAATAATATTACCAACAATTAATATAATATTCGTTTTTAATAGTAATTGCAATGATTTCGGAAGATCTTTTCGATGGCAGGCGGTTCAAACACATTGTCACGGGGAATGAGTACCTATCTCAAATCAATATGCCTCTACAATTTCAAAACCATTCCCTCAAACGTAACTGGGAATCAACCTTCGTATACCGTTATCGACCTTGAAGAAGAAGTTATCAACCGTCATATTCCGGTTATCAACCATCAATGCCAGAATATCAACCTTCACAGACAAGATATCAACCTTTAAGGGCGGGAATCTACATCATATATATAATTCGGGATATCACCGAATAATTCGTTCATATTCTTGCCACCAATCATCACAAGCTGGTGCATAGCCCTCGTACAAGCGGTGTAAAAAAGTGTTTTTTCCGCATGCATCATCGATTCCGCATTCGGAATAATGACTGCATCAAATTCGATTCCCTTCGCCAAATAGACTGGAAGAATGAGCAGCCCTTTTTCAAAATTGTACGTTTCTTCATTTATTTGTTTTACTGGAACTTTTCCATCCAAAGATTTGAAAACAGCATCGCTTTCCTCCATTGTCTTGCAAATAATTGCAATTGTTTCGCTGCCTTTTTCCTGAAGTCCGTGGATTGAATGCAGCATTGCAGAAGTGCAGTCCTTTTCATTTTCTAATTGGATTAGCTGCGGTTTCATACCATCCCGATTAAATGGTTCGATCTTCTCCCCATCCGGCGCAAAATAGGAAGTGAACATTACAATTTGTCTGGTGGAGCGATAGCTTTTAGTCAGGGTAATCCGCTCGTTGCTTTCTCTGATATGCTCCGGGAGCAATGGATTATCCTCTACCGTATTTGCAAAAATTGCCTGATTGATATCACCCAATAACGTCATCCGGGTATATGGAAAAACATCACTCAAGTACGCAAACTGAAATGCGGAAAAATCTTGTGCTTCATCTATGAAAAGGTGACGTACCGAACGATCCGAACTTGCACCAAGAATGCTGTCTTTAAAATAGAGATATGGTGTTGCGTCTTCCCAGGATAAGAAATTTTTCAGCAGATTATTCTCAGTCAAATCGGATATTTCGTTCCAATATTCCGGCGCTTCCGGTGGTGTCCACTCCGTAAATAACCGACGATACGTTTTGAATACATGAACAAATTCCATCCGCTTCACACGTTTTTTTATTGCTGAAAATGCCCGTTTTACAATTTCGGTACGAAGAATCTCTTCCTCCATGGCCGGATCATCAGCATCCATTTCTTCATTTTTATAATACGCTTGTGCGTAATCTTCTTTGTTCAGAAGTTCAACGCGCTCCATCACCCAATCCTTCCGCTTTTCTTCCTTTTGATGTTTCCTTAATTCCTTCAGCAGCCATTTAACTACAAGCTCCATTTTATTTGGAATGGCGATGGAACTGTCCAAGGTGTAGAAATAATCCCGGATTTGTTCTTTGGAAATAAGGACTTCATTATGAAGGGTAATGTTTCTGAACTGAATTTCACCCTTCATCAAATGTTTTACAAATTGATTGATCATATGTTTAAAACCTGTACCCGATTTATAATCAATATTTTTCATACGGACTGCGTAACCGTCCTGATTTTCCTGTGTCAGGACATATTCCATCTGATCAAAGGGAGATTCAACCGAAATAGTTGATTCAACCCGATTTTCCACATAATCATAAAAGGTATATTGCCTGACATTGGCTTCTCCAAGTTCAGGCAGTACATTTGCAATATAACTGCTGAATAATGGGTTTGGTGAAAATAGAACCACATTGTCAGGATGGAGTTCTTCCCTGTAACGGTACATCAAGTAGGCAATTCGCTGGAGCGCGGCTGACGTTTTTCCGCTTCCTGCCACTCCTTGAACAATCAAAAGTTTACTTCGCTCATTCCGGATTATTTTATTTTGTTCCTGCTGAATGGTTGCAACAATACTTTTCATACTGGTACTTGCGTTATTGCCAAGGGCCTGCTGTAAAAGTTTATCCCCAATGGTTATGCCTGTATCGAACATACCTTTAATCAGCCCTTGTCTTATGATAAATTGCCGTTTTAAAGCTATTTCTCCCTCGATTATTCCATCAATGGTTTCATATGCTGCCTTACCTGGAGGGTAATCATAGTATAGGCTGGAAATCGGGGCGCGCCAATCATAAACAAGAAAATCCTCTTCCTGATCATCCATTAATGAGGAAATTCCAATATAAATATTTTCTTTTTCACTGCCCTGTTCTTTAAAATCAATCCGTCCAAAATAAGGTGAATCTTTCAGCCTGTAAAGTATTTTCAGTTCGTCATCGATTTTTCCATGCGTGCGTTCCCTTTCAGATAACAACTCTGCCTGCTGCTTAATGCTTGCCTGCGTTTCAATGACATCATCAGGCTCATCAAGGTTTACAGTCACGTCTTCCCAAAAGTTTTTTCTTAAGTTAATAACACTTTCTTTCAAACCGGAAGATTTAGCATTCAGCCTCTCTTCTTTTATATTGATTTCCTGAATAACATCATTCACCCGCCGCTGCTCATCTGCGCGGCTTTTTGCATGACTCAAGCAATCAACCCCATTCATTTTATATTCTGTTTGACTTTCATTTTTAATGATGTTATAATAATAATGGATAGTTATATATCATTAAATTGAAATTTGACTCTAACTTACTTAGTTTACCATGCTATTATTTACAATGCAATAACTTTTTATAAAAATAATCCGGCTTTGAATTTTTCAAAGCCGGATTATTTTTATACACAAAAACCCCGCAATGGTGTTAACCGTCACGGGGTTTTTTGGTATTCATTATCCTTCCAACAATAAATCGTAAGGATCTTCCAGCAGTTCTTTAATGCGTACAAGGAATTGTACTGCATCTTTTCCATCCACAATACGGTGGTCATAGGAAAGTGCCAGATACATCATTGGACGAACCTCAATGGAATCATCCGGCATAACCATGGCACGTTTTTGGATGTTATGCATGCCAAGAATACCAACTTGTGGTGCGTTTAAGATTGGTGTTGACAGCATGGATCCAAAAGTACCGCCATTGGTAATTGTAAAGGTGCCGCCTTGCAGATCTTCCATTTTCAGTTGCTTATTCATTGCTTTCTTACCAAGGTTTCCGATTTCACGTTCAACCCCGGCAAAATCAAGTCGGTCAGCATCGCGAACAACCGGTACCACTAAACCTTCTTCCGTTGATACCGCAATACCGATATCATAGAATTTTTTAAGGACAAGCTCTTTGCCTTGAATTTCAGCATTCAGATAAGGGAAATCTTTCAAAGCGCCAATTACTGCTTTTGTAAAGAATGACATAAAACCAAGTTTAACGTCATGTTTTTTAATAAAGTTTTCTTTACGTTCACTGCGCAGCTTCATTATATTCGTCATGTCTACTTCATTGAAAGTAGTCAGCATTGCCGCTTCATGCTGGACTTCCACAAGGCGGTTTGCAATTGTTTGACGGCGGCGGGTCATTTTCACGCGCTCAACCGGCTTATCGAATTCTTTCTTCTCGGACTTTCCGCTCTCTTCTTTTTGCTTCGGTTTGGATCCTTTCTGTTCAGTTCCACCTTTAGCTGCAGCATCCACATCTTCCGGGCGGACACGACCCAGTGGATCACGTGCCTGCACTTTGCTCAAATCAATCCCCAATTCACGAGCACGCTTGCGGGCAGCCGGGGAAGCAATCACATCGCCGCTTTCTGAAGCATCCTTGGATTCCTCTTTACTGTTCTCAATTTCTGTTTCTTCTTTAGGGGCTTCTTGTTTCTTGGAATCTTCCGCTTTTGGTTCATCTGAATTCGCTTCGTTTGATGAATCGGCAGAAGCACCATCACCGCCTGCTTCTCCATTTTCATCGACTTTGGCAATTACGTCGCCAACTTCGACATCATCGCCTTCTTCACTCAAAATTTCAGTAACAACACCGGCATAATCGGAGTTTACCTCAACATTAACTTTTTCTGTTTCCAGTTCCACTACAGGATCGCCTTTTTCAATTTTGTCACCTTTTTTAACCAACCATTCAGCAATAGTACCTTCTGTAATGGACTCTGCAAGTTCCGGAATTTTAATTTCGTTCACTGGAATCTCCTCCTTTTGACTCGCTTATCGCTTCTTTGATAATTTCACTTTGTTCAGCTTTATGGACATTTGGTTCCCCGCCGGCCGGAGCCGAACGCTCAGGACGGCCGATGTATCGTAAAGATTGCCCTTCTTTTAATAAATCTCGGAGGTAATCATCAACAAAATCCCAGCTGCCCATATTTTTAGGTTCTTCCTGTACCCAGACGATTTCTTCCAGGTTAGGAAGTTCTCTTAATGCTTTTTCAAGTTGTTTTTTCGGAAATGGATAAATTTGCTCAAGACGAAGCGCCCGAAGCCAATCAAAGTTTTCTCCTGATTCATCAAGTGCTTCTTCAATGTCGACCATTACTTTACCACTGCCGATCAACAGACGTTTGGCGTTTTTCTTGCTCACCTTCAAGTTAGGCTGCTGACGAAGCGGCATGAAATTCCCGTCCGTAAATTCCTCTGCAGCCGATGCAACACGCTGATTACGAAGCAAACTTTTTGGTGTCATTAAAATCAACGGACGCGCCTCTTCTGTTCCACGCATTGCTGCCTGACGACGAATCAGGTGGAAAAATTGTGCGGATGACGTTACATTTGCAACCATCCAGTTATTTTCAGCGGCAAGCTGTAAATAACGTTCCAGACGTGCACTCGAATGTTCCGGTCCCTGTCCTTCATAACCATGCGGCAGTAACATTACCATATTGGACTTTTCGCCCCACTTGGCCCGGCTTGCTGAAATAAACTGATCAAAAATAACCTGTCCGGCATTGGCAAAATCACCAAATTGCGCTTCCCAAATAACCAGTGTATTCGGCGATTCAACACTATAACCGTATTCAAAGCCAAGCACACCAGCTTCAGAGAGCGGACTGTTGCGAATATCGAATGAAGCCTGTGCCTCATCCAATCCGTGCAATGGGCAATACGTTTCACCTGTATTCACATCATGCAGAACCATGTGTCTGTGGGCAAACGTTCCTCGCTCCGTATCCTGCCCGGTAATCCGGATTGGAATACCATCTTTAAGAATCGATGCATATGTTAATGCTTCGCCGGCACCCCAGTCAGCTTTATTGCCTTCTTCCAAAACATTCTCACGGCGTTTCAGAATTTTCTCCAGTTTCTTCAATGCTGTGAAACCTTCCGGACGTTTAAGCAATCCAGCGTTCAATGCTTTAAGATCATCCAATGGAACTGCAGTCTTAAACCTGTCCAACCCATTCGTGAGTGCTTTTGGCATGCTTTTGATTTCAGGTTCAGCAGCGCTGTTTTCGCTCATCCCTTCGTATACTTCACGAAGACCGGTTTCAACCTTTTCTTTCACCTGATTAAAATCATCATCATTTATAATTCCTTTTTCCTTTAATCGCTCTGCAAAAACATTTGCCGCTGTGGGATGTTTGTCAATTGTTTGATACAGATAAGGCTGTGTTGCTCTTGGCTCATCCATTTCGTTGTGACCATAGCGACGATAACCGACCAAATCAATCAGGAAGTCTTTATGGAATTTCTGACGATATTCATACGCAATACTGATTGCCGATACACATGCAATCGGATCATCCGCATTTACGTGGATGATTGGAATTTCAAATCCTTTAGCCAAATCACTGGCATAACGTGTTGAACGCCCATCCGTGCGATTTGTTGTATACCCAAGTAAATTGTTTGCAATAATATGCAGTGTTCCGCCCGTTTTGTATCCGGATAACCCGCTTAAATTGAGCGTCTCGGCAACAACTCCTTCACCGATAAACGCAGCGTCACCATGAATCAGAACAGGGACTGCTTTTTTGATATCCTGTTCAGGGTATCCTTTTTCCGAGCGTTCATCCTGGGCTGCTCGGGCAAACCCTTCTACTACCGGATTTACAAATTCCAAGTGTGACGGATTATGGGCGAGCGTAATCCGTGTTGTTGCTTCATCCTCATCCCTGACTTCTTTTGTTGCACCAAAATGATATTTCACATCACCAGTCCACCCGTAAGTAACCCCGGTTGAACCTTCTGATGGCATTAGTTCTTTATCAGGTGAATGCTGGAATTCGGAGAAAATTTTATCATATGGTTTTCCAAGCACATGAGCCAGTACGCTTAAACGGCCGCGGTGGGCCATCCCCATCATAATGTGCTCTGTTTTTTCTTCAGTAGCATATTTCACGATACGATCGAGCATGGGAACCATTGCTTCCAGACCTTCGATTGAAAAACGTTTCTGTCCAACAAACGTTTTTTGTAAAAATCCTTCAAAGCCTTCAACATGAGCAAGGCGTTCAAGCAATTGCTTTTTCTCATCATTTGAAAGAGGGAGATGAAACTCACCTGTCTCTATGCGTTCCAGAAGCCATTGACGCTCATCCTCATTATTCACATGGTCGTACTCAAATGTAATCGTTCCTGCATAATACTTTTTCAGTCGCTTAACAACATCATACCCATCTTTTACATCGTTCGGCGACTGTTCCCACAGCCAAGATGCAGGAATACTGCGCAAATCCTCTTCGGACAATCCGTATGCTCCCGGCTGTATCAATTCTGTTGTGCGGTCTTCATGCCCCACCGGATAAATATCTGCATCCAAATGTCCAAAACGACGAATAGCCTCAACAAGTTTCATTGCTGAGGTCAACTTTTTCACATCATCTATGGATGTCTTGGATTGAGCAACTGTCTGTATTGCTTCGCCTGTATGCTGCACCCATTCAGGAGCGCCGTGTTGATCAAACAATTCCCTTATCGATGGATCAACACTGTCAGGGTCCTGTTTGAAGAGCTCATACTGTTCTTCAATATACCCCATGTTCGGACCATAAAATTGTCCCCAGAATCCAAGGCTCGATTCTTCATTCTGTGCCACGTTTTATACCCCCATTAGAAGTTAGGTTTCTCCGCTGTTTCAACGGTCAATTTACACTCAATTTTTATTATAGAACTCTGCTATAACTTCATCAACTAATATACCCTAAATCATGACAGGAAAACAATCAAATAATAAGGTTTCGATATTTTCAGCATTTTAGTTTTTACAATAGGCTGTTTCTTAAGGTTCACATTCCCGAATTTATTCGGTATAATAAGGACATTATAGAAATAATATACTTAATTACATACAGTCTTTAAGGAGGAAACGTCATGAAACTCGCTTTACTTATGGGCGTTATCGTAACATTTATTGTGTCCTGCTTCACATCCGGTTATGAAGCAAAACCCGGAGAACCGAAGAAAAATCAGTAGAAGAACGAATAAAAACCGTCATCCATATGCATGACGGTTTTTTTGATAAACTATTCCTTTATAAATACGCGCGTACGGACGGACATATAAGGGGTGAGATTGCACATGAAATTCATCTTAATCCCGAATATCCCTGCTGTCTCAATGCTTCATATATGATAATGGCTGTAGTATTGGATAAGTTCAGTGAACGTACATTATCGGTCATTGGAATCCGTAAACAGTAATCTTTTTTTCCTGCAAGCAAACTTTTCGGAATACCTGTCGTTTCACGGCCAAACACGAAAAACAAATCATCTTCCGGATTACCGTAATCGCAGTCAGTATACTGTTTGGTCCCGAAGTTTTCAATATAATAATAAGTTCCACCTGGATATGTATCATACAATTCCGTAATTGATGCATATTCCCGAATATCCACATGCTCCCAGTAATCAAGCCCGGCTCTCCGGACCATTTTATCATCCGTGGAAAAGCCGAGCGGATGAATCAAGTGTAACGTTGCATTTGTTGCCAGGCATGTTCTGGCAATGTTACCGGTATTTGCAGGTATCTCCGGCTGGTACAAAACGATGTTTAAACTCACAATTCATTCTCCTTACAATATTAATAACCACATCATTATACCACTACTCGCCAATCCGGAAAAACTTATATTCAATGTCTGGTGTCCATGCGCGTGAATCTTCATAAGACCAATAGCGGTTTCGGCTGTTATCTGTATGGGCATTGACAAGCGGCATTCCATAAGCATCCTTGCCGACAACGATTGTATTGTGATCAAACCTGCCAGTTCCCTGGAAATCATAACAGATCACATCACCCGGAATCAGTTCACTGGGTGATTCCAGCTCTTTCCCCTTCAAACCGGCTGTTGACCCGCTTAAATACCACCTCAGAGAATGTGCCACCGCCCAGCTGTAACTCCAATTATTGTGTTGATACCACCAGCCATTTCCACGATCGGGGGCGCCCCGCATTGGTGCACCGCCAGCACGCAGGCACTGTGATACATAATTTGTACAGTCAACATCAAATGTGCGATATGCAGGGTTATAACTATTCCACCAGCGTTCAGCATACTGTACAGCAGCACGTCTGTCATAAGCGAAGCGTTCATCGGATAAACCGCGCATGGAATCTGCTGTCAGAACTGGGGTGTCCTGAGGTGCATTTGGCATACTGATTTCCTGATGATGTACCAGTTTTCCGTTTTCCATACGAAATTCAAAAGGGACTACCTGCTCTTCACGTATAAATGTCTCCTGCTGCTTTAAAAGGAAAGATAAATGAAGCAAATATTTACAGCCTCTTTGATTGGAATAGCAAAGTTCCTCATATTTGATTCCCTTCCCGCTGATTCGGACAATCTCTGCGTCCCTGTCACGACATAACGCTTTTTTTCTGCCCCACCAACTGTCATCATTACGTTCCGACTGAAAATATTCCAGCCAATAATCACGAATTTCGTCCATAAAAATCCCCTCCATTACATTCTATGAAGAGGAAGTATGTCCATATCTTATAATATAAGCAGAAAATAACCGCAGATAAAATGCGGAATCATGATGATGCTGGAGATAAACATCATATTGCGGCGTCCCGCACGATCCGCTTTGCTTTCGGTATGAAAATTAGCCTGCATCTGCCTGCCACTGACAAATAAACCGCTTGTTAATCCGGAAACCAGCAGGAAAAACACACCGATACCAACTGCAATTTTTCCGAACAAATCGTGGTTCCCGGAAATAAAACCAACCAAAAAAAGAACTGCTGCGGTAATAACACTTATACCTAATGCCCGTTTCAAAGGTAATCACCCTTTAAATAAGGAGTTGTTACCTTATACTACGTTATTGCGGCTGAAAGGTTTCATCATTAAGGTGTACAATTGGCTGATTGAAGAGTCCCGAATTAAGAGTTCGCGCGAGTTTGGG
The DNA here is from genome assembly GCF_900162695.1 of Virgibacillus siamensis. Classification (NCBI taxonomy): domain Bacteria; kingdom Bacillati; phylum Bacillota; class Bacilli; order Caryophanales; family Bacillaceae; genus Virgibacillus; species Virgibacillus siamensis. Next base: position 302,536 of record NZ_FUIH01000007.1, on the reverse strand, counting down.
TATTCATCGCTCAAAATTCAGTGCTTCCCGCCCGATACAATTGCGTGCTTTCAAATCAACCGAACTCTACTATTTCATGATTCAGCAAGTATTCCTTTTTATCCAGACCACCATTGTAGCCAACCATTTTGCCATTTGCACCAATGACCCGGTGACATGGTACAACAATGGAAAATGGATTTTTATTGACGGCCCCGCCGACCGCACGGACAGCTTTCGGTTTACCAATTGTATCGGCTATACCCTTATAGGTTTTTGTTGCACCAAACGGAATTGTATCAAACAGGGCCCGCCACACTTCTACTTGAAAGGGAGTTCCATGAAATTCGAATGGTATTGTAAAATGCTGCCGCTTATTCAGAAAATATTCCTGGAGTTCACTCTTGGCTTCCTTGACTTTATCGGGATGTTTCACAAAGCAGGGCTTATCAAAATATCGATTGGCCCAGGCTGTCATCTTGTCATCCGAATCAGACAAGGTACCATACTCAATTCGCAGCATCTTGTCCCCATCACCGATCAGAAGCAGGGTGCCAACTGGTGAATCCATTTCATCGTAAAAAAGTTCCATTGTTACGTCCCCCATTCGATTAGATCTCAGTGGTTTCCTGTTGAAATGCCAATCCCTTTTCCATTTCAAATAATACATTTTCATCTGTTTCCTGTTCCATAGCGGCCTTAACTGCAGCAAACGCCTCGTCAGTTCCAATTTTCCCAAGAGACCATGCAGCGGTTCCGCGGATAACCGGGCGCGGATCATGTTTCATCACTTCAATAATCTCCTTAACTGCCGTTTCATCCTTGTAGTGAGCGAGGGCAATCAGCGCATTCCGCTGCAACGGTTTCTTTCCGCGCCAGGAACCGGCTATATGACCGAATGTATTTTTAAATTCCCGGTTCGAGATCCGCAGCATAGGTTTCAACTGTGGTTTTGCAACTTCGGGATCCGGTTCCAATTCCGGATGGACATGAAAATCGACTTTTTTATTATATGGACAAACAACCTGGCACGTGTCGAAGCCATAAATAAAATTGCCGATTTTGGACCGGTATTCATCATCAAGAAAACCCTTCGTTTGGGTCTGAAAGGCAAGACATTTTTGGGCATTGAGCTGTCCGCCCTGAACCAATGCACCAGTTGGGCAGGCATCCAGACATTTAGTGCAGGACCCGCATCCATCTGCAAGCGGTTCATCCGGTACAAACGGAATATTCGTGATGAGTTCACCCAGATAAACGTATGATCCGAATTCCGGTGTAATAATGGATGTATTTTTCCCGCTAAAGCCGATGCCGGCCCGCTCTGCAACAGCTCGGTCGGATAACTCGCCTGTATCAACCATCACTTTAGTTTCCGCATCAGGCATTTTTTCCCGAATAAATGATGCAAGCATTTCCAGCTTTTCCTGTAAAACAACGTGATAGTCGACACCCCATGATGCCCGGCAAAACACGCCGCGCCTGGATTCCTTCTTACTTTTTGGTGCATCCTTTATGCGTGATGGATAGGCAAGCGCAATGGAAAGAATCGACTTTGCCTCAGGAAGCAGACGCTCCGGCTCTGTCCGATCTTCAATTGTTCCCTTTTCAAAACCGGACTGATAACCAAGCGATTGCTGGCTGCGCAGACGTTCCTTCAATTCACTGAAAACATCTGCAGCTGCAAAGCCAATTTTGTCGATGCCGATTTCTTTGCTGTATTCCACAATCTCCTGTTTCAGAGTGCCCGTATCCATTGTTCGTACCTTCCTTCTATTTTTGAATGACGTTTGCTGTTCGCATCCGGTTTAGAACTGCAGCAATTTCATACCGCCTTGGTCGTGCAATGTCACCCGGATGCTGATCTTTAAACACCGTAAAGGACGCCAGCCCACTCTGTTCCATCTGTTTTTCCAAATCATCCAGCAGCTGATGGACCGACCGATTACCAAGACCGTTCGTACGATCCAAATACTGAATAATTTCGGCAATCATCCTTGTTTGTGAAGCATCTGCCAACTGCTCCGTATCATCAAACGAAATATCAGTGTTACCCATCAAAATTGTGGTTAGCCCTTTTGCCTGCGTTTTTGAACGTTTTCCTTTTTTTGTCTGTAACGAATTTTGCTGGAAATAACGATCCGCAATTTTCCCAAAAGTTTCTGACGGCAAAGAATCCCGGTTAAGCGGATCTTCTTCCATAATTGCCCTGGCATCATTTGTCACATTAGACGGAATGTACGCTTCCATCATAATCACGGAGTCAGCGATTGCAAAATAATCACCGGATCCGCCCATAACCAAAATTGTCGAAACGTTAAGCTGATCACGCAACTGTTTAATTTTATCAATAAACGGGGTGATTGGTTCTTTATCCCGTTTGACAAGCTGCTGCATCCGGTGATCACGGATCATAAAGTTCGTCGCACTTGTATCCTCATCAATCAGCAGTGTTGTAGCTCCTGCTTCCAACGCTTCCATTACATTTGCCGCCTGTGACGTACTGCCGCTTGCATTTTCGGTTGAAAAGAGGTCAGTATCCTGCTTATGCGGTAAATTGTTAATGAACGGCGAAATATTAACACCGGTTATCTGCCTGCCGTCTTCCGCACGAATTTTCACGGCATCCGGATCAGTTAATACATACTCACGTCCATCACCATGTATATGAGAATAAACACCTCGTTCAATCGCCTCGAGAATTGTACTTTTCCCATGATAACCGCCGCCGACAATAAGTGAAATGCCTTTTTTGATTGCCATGCCTTTGACTGGTTCCGTTTGGTGTGGAATATTTATTTCCACTTTGTTTTCCGGAGGTGTTTGAAACGCGACAGCATTTTTCATTGGACGATTGCTGATGCCGCTTTCCCGTGGAAGGATGGCTCCATTGGCAATAAATGAAATCCAATTATTTTTGCGCATTTCTGCCCGAATAGCTTCCTGCTGATCAGAGAGCTGGACCGCCTTCACAATTTCCTCATCTGTAATCGTGAAGATGGACCGTTGGATAATTGCCGGAATGGCAGTGGAAAATAATTTTTCTGCTTCCCGGCCGTTAATTCTTCGGCCATTTGCCGGCAAGCCAACTGAAATACAAACCGTAATGGATTTGTCATCCACCTGAACAGCACTACGCTTCAGCACTTCCTGTCCGGGCCTGTCAAAAAGGATCTTGCCGCTCTTGCCGGATCCCTTTATGATAAAGTTTCCCTTTGTGATCGCCTGCCCAACTTTCCGTGCAAGTATATCCTCTGTTGCGGTCAGCCGTGCTGCAGGTGAAAGCCACTCCGCACTCATATGTCTTTTACCGGTTGGAATGACGACACGAACTTTTGACGGGGTTGCAAATGGATCACCTTGTACATAATCAATATGCAAATCAAAGTCCTTAAAACTGTATCGTCCCTGAATGCCTTTATATGCTTTATATCCTTTTCCATCAATCTGCTTTAATGTTTGCATTAATTTTTGCATGTAAATCCCTCAATTTAATAGAATATCTCTTTTCAGCATACAGGTGTTGGAGCTGTTTGTTCAAGTGAAGAACAACCAGCAACATGAAAAAACGCAATGCTTCGTATAACATGTTACGAAACACTGCGTTAAGACTTATGTAATGGAGCGGATGATGGGAATCGAACCCACATCATCAGCTTGGAAGGCTGAGGTTTTACCACTAAACTACACCCGCATATTAGGTTGGATGGAATCACTGTCAATTCCGCTACGTTTTTATGAACATTTTTTATTATACCAACATCCAAATTTCAAATCAACCTTTTATCGAAAAAACTCGAAAAAAAATGATCTTGCCATCTACTCCCCCCTATATTTCACCGTTTTTAAAGCCACTCTTTTCACGACCCGACTGACACACCAATATGTTTCAAATGCAATTTGCGGCATTTATCAATAATGAGAATTTTATTTACATAGAATGAAAGAAATAATAGAATAGGTTTAAGTTGCAAGGAGGCGAATAGTGTGTTCGTATATCCAATCGTTCTGTCACAAACAAAATTTACCCATCGTGATAACCTGCGTTACCCTTTTGAGGAACGGGGACTCCAATTTGGGGATGGCATTTATGAAGTCATCCGAATTTACAATGGCACCTATTATTTACTGGAGGAACATATTGACCGACTGTTCCGTTCTGCAAAAGCTATTAAACTGGAACTGCCATTTACGAAAGATGAAATTACCAATCTGCTGCTGGAACTGTTAAAACGAAACAAGATGACATCGGACGGCAAAACATATTTACAAGCTACCCGCGGATCAGCGCCCCGGGATCATGTTTTCCCGGTAAACGTGGAATCCAATATCTATGCCTATACTCAGGATTTACCACGCAAGCATGATAATCTTGAAAAAGGTGTGTCTGCCATTACCCGTCATGACAGCAGATGGGATTATTGTTATATTAAGAGTTTAAACCTGCTGCCCAATGTGCTTGCAAAACAGGAGGCAAAAGAAAATGGCTGCTATGAAGCTATCTTTCATAAAGATGGTCAGGTAACAGAGTGCAGCTCTTCTAATGTATACCTTGTGAAAGATGGTAAAATTCATACCCATCCGGCAACAAGCGGTATCCTGCATGGCTGTGTCCGCATGCAGGTTGAAAAATTTGCTGCAGATTTATCCATACCGTTCGTTGAAAATGGATTTTCGCTGGATGATATCACAACGGCTGATGAATTATTTTTATCAAGCAGCACATCCGAAATAATGCCGATTGTGTCTGTCGACGGTACATCTGTTGGGAATGGAAAGCCCGGAGATGTTACGCAAAAATTGCAGGAATGCTACGAAAAAGATGCCAATATCATAACACACACTGTGTAGCCTTTTGCCCTGTCAAAAGGCTTTTCTTTTAACCAAGGTCTGAGCCCGTTTAATTCGCGGGTTTCCAATCGGGATGAAAGATACATATGTAAAAAAGGAGATGATGGAATGGTAAATGATTCAAAACGTGCTTTGACTGCTGAAGATTTGAAGAAAATTGATGTCTACAGTGACCCGCAATTCATGCCTGATGGGAGCGGCTATATTTTTGTGTCCACATCCATTAATGATAAAGAGGAATACGAATCACACCTGTATTTTCAAAAAAAGAATGGCTCCGCACCTGTGCAATGGACATTTGGGAACAATAAAAACAGCAATCTTCGTTTTTCCCCGGACGGCAATCGAGCGGTTTTTCAATCCGACAGAAGCGGAGTGCCGCAACTTTATCTATTACATATGAATGGCGGCGAGGCACAACAACTGACAACATTTAAAAATGGTGCAACATCGCCAATCTGGGCTCGAAATGGGAAAAATCTATTTTTCCAGGCTATGCTGGATGAGGATGATGACGTAACCAATCAGCACGAATTATCAAAAGAAGAAAGGGAAAAAGAGGCGGAAACAAAGCAAAAAAAACCGCTTGTCGTGACAAAACTGAAATATAAATCTGACGCACAGGGCTATCACGACGGGAAACGCGCCCACATTATAGCATACGATTTGCATAATGGAACTTTTGATCAATTGACAACCGCAGATGCCGATCACCATCTGGAGGATGTGTCACCAGACGGGCAAACTCTTTTGTTTTCAGCGAATCTTAGTAATAACGAAGACTATGAATTAACGAACGATCTGTTTTTACTGGAACTAACATCAAAAAACACTCTGCAATTGACCGACGGCAATGGCGCATATGGCAGTGCCCGATTTTCCCCGGATGGCAGTAAAGCCGCCTGTCTTGGTCATCAATTTTCGCATCAAGGTGCAACGCTGAATGAACTGTACACCGTCGAAATCGCTTCCCGAAAGTGGACTTGTCTAAGTAAGGAATGGGACATACAGCTGGGCGATACAATGATAGGCGACACCCGGATGGGGCAGTCAACAGAAGGTCCAATCTGGTCTGAAGATGGCGGCCATCTTTATTTTCTGGGAACGGATTACGGTGCAACTGGATTGTATCAAGCTTCCCCGGATAAAGGATTGCAGGTGCTCTATAAAGATGATAATCACGTATTCGGCTTTTCCTATGATGCAATCGAAAATACGTTTGTTTTAGGTATCAGTACCCCTACAAATCCATGCAACTTCTACCTGATGGATGGTGACAACCTGACACGTTTGACTAATGCAAACACAGCATTACTCAAAGAAGTCGCTTTTTCGGAACCGGAAACACTGACATATGAGGCAGACGATGGCTGGGAAATTCAGGGGTGGATTCTGAAGCCATACGGGTTTAAGGAAGACGGACAATATCCGATGATACTTGAAATACATGGCGGGCCACATGCCATGTACGGCCAGACATTTTTCCACGAACTGCAGCTGCTGGCAGCAAAAGGCTATGTAGTGCTTTATACCAATCCACGTGGAAGTGACGGCTATGGGCAGGCATTTGTTGATGCATGCCGTGAAGATTACGGGGGCAAGGACTATACCGATTTGATGACAGCGGTTGATTATGCACTTGCCAATTACGATTTTATTGACGCCAATCGGCTTGGAGTAACTGGCGGCAGCTACGGCGGGTTCATGACGAACTGGATTGTCGGCCATACCAATCGGTTTAAAGCTGCAGTCACCCAGCGCTGTATCAGCAACTGGCTCAGTTTTTACGGAGTAAGTGATATCGGTTATTTCTTTACGAAGTGGGAACTGGGAAAAAACCTCCTGGAAGATCCGGGCAAACTATGGGACTTTTCCCCGTTGAAATATGCTGATCATGTGGACACACCGCTTTTAATCGTACATGGCGAACGGGATTTCCGCTGTCCGATTGAACAAAGTGAACAGCTGTTTATCACACTGAAACATTTACGGAAAGAAGTTGAATTTGTCCGTTTTCCGGATGCAAATCATGAACTGAGCAGAAGCGGCAATCCGGCAATGCGCCTTGAACGGCTAAATCATATTACCGGATGGTTTGATAAATTTTTATAAAAATATCGTGATGTTTTATGTAGAGAGCATTTGGCTTGGTTTTGGCAGTCATCCCTATGATTTTCGATAGGGATTCTGCCAGCCAAAACTGCCAAGGTTGAATTAGCAGTACTGCTCGTAGCTGCGATTTCGGAAGTCAACCCGGTATCGCCATCCTACTGCCCAAATATCGCTCCTTTATTGATACAATTTCCAGTCTATTTATCTTCTGTTCTACCGATATATTTCCTCTTTTATCGATAAATCAGCTTATCAAAAAAGCTGACACCATTAATCGGTTGTCAGCCCCTTTGCATTAATTATCCCCAACATATTGATGCAGGAATGATTTCATCTTTTTCACGTATTTATCCTTAGCAATGACAAACGCCTCCCCGTGATTCGCATGGGGCACTGTCATTATTTCCGCTTCACTTTTCGTATTTTTATATAACTTAAAACTCATCCGTGTCGGTACAAACGTATCTGCCTTTCCATGGATATACAAAATGGGCACATCTGCTTTTTTCACCTGTTTAAGGGCGGATGCTTCCTTAAGGGAATAGCCTGCCTCCAATTTGGTTACAAGACTAGTGCTGGGAAGAATCGGCACATCCGGCAAATGATACATCCGCTTCATCTGGTACGCAAACATATCATATACACTTGTATATGCACTGTCAGCAATAATTGCCTTCACATTATCCGGAAGCTCTTCACCACTCGCCATCAGCACGGTTGCAGCACCCATGGATACCCCGTGCAAAACAATCTCCGTATCCTCGCCATATTTTTCCACTATCTTATTTACCCAGTCAATCAAATCAAGCCGATCGTGCCAGCCGAACCCGATATATTCACCTTCACTCGCACCGTGTCCTCTTGCATCGGCCATAAAAATATTGTATCCCATTTTCTCGTAATAGTACTGACCGTATAACCCCATGTCCATGGCATCCCCGAGATAGCCATGCGCAAAGACAACAACTTTATCTGTCGGTTCTTTCGCTTCAAGAAAATACCCTTTCAGCTTCAAGCCGTCATATGATGTCATCGTCCATTCATCAAAATCCTGCTCCTCCACCCAGTTTCTCCAATCGCCTTCCATAAACATTTCCATCGCTTCAGCGGATACTTCCAGATCTTCATTCCCTTGCAAAAAATCCTTTTCACCGCGGTCAATTGCCAAATTATAAAAATAAAAACTGGCAATTCCATCTATAATTAATAAAACACTTATAATAGCAATTACAATTTTAAGCCACTTTTTCCGTTTCACTTCTTCTCCCCTTTCCAATAAAGTCTCTTATACTATTATACTAAAAAACATGGATTTATTCGCCCATTAACCGATGGTACTTCCATGCAGAGAGGGAAACTCCTGCCATCAAAAACGGGCATTCCAGTGCCCGTTTTTGTAGTATTCCTATAAATTCAAAGCTTGTTTAACCTCTTTAATCTGTTCGGTATGCCGCATTTCATGATATGCAAGAAATGGAATCCATTGCTCCAATGACAACTGTCCAAACTCCGGATGCGGATAAATCCGCTCTTTTAATGCCTGTTCATCGGCCATTAGGACAATTTCTGCAAGCTGCTTATGTGATGCCTCCAATTTGCGCACCAAATCATCCAAACCAGCATAATCACTGCTAGGCTGAAGAAAATCCGGTGCCTCCACTTTTTTGCTGCGATTAACAGTTAATTCGATTGGCCTATCAGAAGTTTCCCTCTCTTCCCCTTCTTCAAGCTGATGTTTAATTATTTTGGCGATTGTTCCTTCCATAAGATATAAGTGCTCCAAAATCTGTTTCATCGACCATCTGTCTTCTGCCGGCTGTTTATTCAGATTGTCATCGGAAACCCCTTCCGCTTCCGCTAATAGTGCAGTTCGTGCTCGTTCATTCAGTTTCATTTGTAATCCCTCCGATTTTAATGGAACAATCCTGATTCCTTCGATTTTTTCATCAGTTTATCTTTTTTGGCATTGACGGGACCTTTTAAAAATGCCCCAATAAGCAGAAAGGCAAGACCAAATAGCGACAAGAAAATCAAATCGTTATACACCCGTGACCAAACAATGCCTCCAACCGCTTCACGCATTAAGTCAATTGCATATGTAAACGGCAGAAAAGGATTAATTGCCTGGAAAAATTCCGGCAGCAATACTACCGGATATGTTCCCCCGGCACCAGCAATTTGCAGAACCAGCAGGATAATCGCCATCGCTTTTCCAACATCCCCAAATAATGATACCAGGGTATAAACAATGAGCATAAACACAAGGCTGATGAATAGTCCAAACAGCACAAACCAGACTGGATGCACCACATAAACATGAATAAGAAAAATGTCCCCAAGCGTTACAATCAATGTTTGCAGAAATCCAATCAACGCAAACGTAAATAACTTTCCAAAATAAATCTGTCTGCTTGTAAAAGGATTATCACTGTGTACATCTGCCGCCAGCAAGGAAATCAGCAACAGTGCTCCGACCCAAATGGCAAGTACCGTGTAAAATGGAGTCATCCCTGAACCGTAATTTGGTATCGGGAAAAGCTCATTTTTCGTCAATGTAACTGGCTCAGCGAAAAACCCCTGTTCCGCCTTTGGATCATTCAACAGCAGGTCAATGATTTTATTTATATCCGTTTTACCCTGAATCTTCCGGATTTTATCTGCCAGCTGATTCACTTTATCATAAACATACGGATACTCATTGAGCATGTAATTTAATATATCTTCACCTTCTTGAAGGTTTCCTTCCGTGCGCCCTAAAATGTTCTCAATTTCCGGTATAGTAGATTGAATACCAGTCAGAATTGACTTCGCGTTGGTAAGTGTGGACCGCGCACTGGTAATTTTCTCCTTGACTGCCGGCTCGATATTTTCGTTATAATCCTTCAGAAAATCTCCAATCCGATTGGAAGTGTTCGCAGACAAGTCTTCCAAATTAGCAAGAATCTTAGTGACTTCCTGTTTTTTACCCTTGATAAAATTGCCGATGGAATTCACATTTCCCTGTGTCTCGCCAAGTACTTCCTGTATCGTTTCCAAATCCCGAATCGCCTGATTGATCACTTCATTCTGTCTTCCGGTATTTTCCGATGGCTTTTCGTTATTCATTTCCTTCAGCTTTTGCAGTGTCTGTTTGACAGTTGTAACTTGCTCATTTGCATGATTTACCCGTTCATCCAATGCTTGTTTCAATTGTTCACCATTGCTAAAATCAATCGGTATATTTTGAACCTCTTGAATAAAACGATTGATGTCATCTGCGGTTTTCTGTGCCTTTTTTAAATCTGCTTCAATTTTTGGCGACAGGTCATTTAAACGTTTTTTTGCATCAGACAACATGGCAGCAGTGTCATTAATTGTCTGTAACCCATTATCTGTTACCTGTTTCGCATTTGGTATCATCATTTGCGCTTTGTTGATAATAGATTGGGCATTTTTGGCATCATCAAGTGATTCTGTCATCAGCTGATGAATTTCAGGCAGATCTTTTTCCAGTTTAAAAACGTAATTCTCGAATTTCTTGATGTCAGGGAGATTTTTTTCAAGTTGCAGACCAAGTTCATTGAACATATCAAAAATGACACCATTTACAGTCGATACAAAGTTACTGCTGATTTGCTCCACTATGACACTGGCGCCCTTGTCGGTTATTTTCGGTGCAATGGCGTTAATTTTTTCATTCACATAATACTCCACATTTGCTTTTTTCGGATGATCACTGATGACTGTGGCAAGGTGTTCCGAAAAATCTTTCGGTATAACGATAACTGCAAAATAATCACCGTATCGTACTTTTTTCATTGCCTTTTTCCGGTTATTGAAATGCCATTCCAGTGAATCGTTTTTCTTCAGTTCTTTTACAAGTTCGTCGCCGACATTAATCTTTTCATCCCGGACAGTTGCTCCATCATCCTCATTAACAACACCGATTGGAATCTGATCTGTCTGTCCATACGGATCCCAGGATGCCTTAATATTAAACCAGGCATAAAGGGATGGAAGCAGGATAAGCCCGCCAATTAAAATCGCTGCCACCCAATTTTTTGAAATGTTTCTCATGTCGGTTGAAAAGATATTCCAGCTTTTTTTCATGATTTTTCTTCCTTATGTAAAATTTGCATTGCTGCTGATACTTACATATTATAGCAAGTTTAAATCGAAAAGAAAAAGACTGGCCGGTATTGGCCAATCTTCTTATGAAACATACCTTCTTTCCATCAGATGAATGCCGATACCGGTCATTAATACACCCATCAACAGTAAAATGCTGATTGGCGAAAGCAATTGATCAAGCGGGCGGTCATATATTGCCACACCATATAAAATTTCCATTCCATAAGTGATCGGGTCAATTTTTGACAGCATCAGCATTATTTTAGATTCCACAATCTCTATCGGCCAATAGGCACCGCCGATCATTGCCATACTCACCGCCAATATTGGAATAACTGCATTAAACTGCTGCACGGTTTTCACAATTCCGGTTATGAGAATTGACAGTGCAACGATGGAAAATACATATGGAAGAACCAGCAGCAAGGACTCCAGAAACCTGCCATTAAAATCAACACCGACCAAATACCGGAAAACAAGAAACACGACAATTACCTGCAAATAACCGGTTAAAAACGTGTATACAAAATTTGCCGTATACATTTCCCACTTTCTTACCGGCGACAAAATGACGCGGTCCCAGATTCCCTCCTTCTTTTCAAGCAGCACATAAAATACGTTATATGCAATCGTATAGATGACAAAAAACAAGGTGAATCCAAATAACGTATGATACTTCATATCAAACGCATCTGCTTTTGATCCGGTAAAATAACTGGAATCCATATCAAAAATTGGGTTATCCATGGTTGTTTTCAACTGAGCTAATACTTCCGTTCTGCCCGAGGAACCGGTTGAATCAGCTGCTGCTGCTATCTGATGATATTGTGCCTTTTTCGAATAAGCCTCATAAACTTTTTGCTCCACCAGTTTTGCATTTGCTGTTGAAACACCGACAATGACATCATAATCATTTTTTCTCAAGATTAACCCGACTTCAGCGTTCCCGTTGGTAACCTGTTCCTTAACCCGATCCTCAGATACCCACTCAAACGAATAAGCCCCGGATTGTTCAAGCATTTCTCCAATGGTTGAGTCACGAATGGAGTCATCTGCAGTATGGACAGGGACTGTAACTGTCGCCGGATTACCGGACCCGAGTATAAGCGCAAAACCAACCGACATGATGATCATAATGACAAATGTCCATGGATGCCGCAAAAACATCTTTACTTTCGCAAGGAATATACCAATCATATCGTCAGCCCCCTTTTTGGAAAACTGAATGCTGCAATACAAACCAAAGCGGCTGCAAAGATGCCCAGAAAGATTATTTGTTCCCAGGAAGAAGCTATTCCGCCACCCCTTATCACATTCAAATACGCCGTCATTCCGGCACCGTTTGGAGTTATATTCCCGATTTTATTGATGATTTCGGCATATTGTCCGATTGGGAAAAAACTTCCTCCCAAAAAAGCAAATATCGTGATAATAAAACTTGAGAAAAAGTTGATAATCATTTCTGAATTAAATCGATAGCTGATGGCCACTAGCAAAACAGACAATCCGCCGACCGATAAAGCCATACCAAGCGAGACGATTAAAAACCCGGCAGGATCCGGCCAGGAAACACCGAATAATAACCATGCTGCACCAAATACAACAACTAAATGGAGAAACGCAAAGATTGCACCGGCAAGCAGAATCCCGCTAAAGTAAACCCATCTGGAAACATCAGCCAGAATGATCCGGTTGAATACATGCATTTTTCGTTCACGGAATGCATAGGAACCTATCGTAGTTGCAATGAATAAAACATTCATCACTGCCATTCCGATTGCATAGTAATCTTTGGCTGAGACGGGTTCATACTGTTCCACCGACATGACATTCCCTTTTATTTTATCCGTATCCACCTGAATCGCATCCATTGCGATTCCTTTTTCCTGTGCAAAGTGAACCAATGTCAGGTTTTCCTGAAATCGCTGCAGTACACTTTTTACAACTGATGCTCCGATATTTTTTTCTCCATTTTCATAGATCTTCAAGGAAGGCGTGAATTGCTTTTCAAGCAGAAGTGCCTGAAGCATATGATAGGTAAAGTTTTCAGGAACTTCTATGACCGCTGCATAGGATTCATCCTGCAAAACCGTTTTAAGTGTGGAGGGATCGGCTGTCTTCAACGTTACAATATTCTGCATCCCCTTGCTTCTAAAGATTGCTTTGATTTGCTTTATGGGTACGATATTTTTCGCAGCCTGTTTCATCACATCTACCTTGTTCTTCGGGATGTCACTATTTTCAAGGTCCTTCAAAAATTGATCAACCTGTTTTTGTTCATTCCCGTTCTCCACGATGGCAACTTTTGCATGAATGGAACTTGTTTCGCCACTCATCACACCTCCTAAAGCAGCTCCCAAAATCAAAATTAAAATAAGTGGTAACCCGACAAGCAACAATAGTTGAAACGGATTACGCAGTAAAGTTAACCCGGTTTTCTTTAAAATTTGCCATATCATTGCATCACCCCTAATCCCGTAAGGCCCTTCCGGTAAGATGGAGGAAAACATCCTCAAGTGTCGGTGTCTGGACGTTGACAGACATAAGTTCAATTCCGGTTTGCTCTGCATAGTTAAAAACGGTCCCAAACACATTCGTCTCTTTCGGAACAATTACGGTAACAGCTTTATCCTCTGCTGTAACACGACTGATTGCGGGTTCGTTTCGCAATGCTTCAATAAATGCGTCATTCCAGTTTTTCGCGATAATTGAAACTGTTTTTTCCGATGTTAGAATCTGCTTGATTTCTTCCTTGGTTCCGGATGCGATCAAGCTTCCTTTATCCATGATATAGATCCGGTCGCAAAGAAATTCAACTTCCTCCATGTAATGACTTGTATACAATACCGTCATCTTCTTTTCCTTATTAAGCCGCTTCACTGTTTCCAGAATATAGTTCCGTGACTGCGGATCAATCCCGACTGTCGGCTCATCCATTATGATCAATTCCGGATTGTGAAGTAATGCAACACCTATATTCAGACGGCGTTTCATCCCTCCGGAAAATTTTTTGACAATATCTTTCCGCCGGTCCGAAAGCCCGATTAAATGGAGAACTTCATCAATTCGCTTTTTTAATTCCGCCCCGGACAATCGATAAATTCTGCCGAAAAATTGCAGATTTTCATGTGCAGTCAAATCGTCATACAAAGCGATTTCCTGCGGCACCATCCCGATTACTTTTCGAATCGGGGCAGGATGGTTAATAATGCTGTCATTCCGGAACCGGACATCACCGGTTGTCGGTTCTGTCAATGATGACAACATTGATATTGCAGTCGATTTACCAGCCCCGTTTGGCCCGAGTAAACCGACAATCTCACCTTCTTCAATAAACATATTAATGTTCTTCACTGCATAAAACTGTTTAAATTTCTTGGACAGATCAACAAGTTCGAGCATTATCCCCGCCTCCTCTAAACTTAGTGTACTGTCAAAATAAGCTGCAGAACACTATCGCAGGTCACTGATTTTTTTAAAGTCCAGTGACGGTGGTCATCACATGAACGGCAAAATTTGCTCTATGTAAAAAACCCTCCAATTGGAAGGTTCCAGTGCATTATTCACCTATATCATGTTTCACAGCAAATATAGCCAGCTGCGTCCGGTCGCGAAGTCCTGTTTTTTGCAAAATTCGGGTTAAGTTATTTTTAACCGTTCCAATGGACAGGTACAGCTCTTCAGCAATCTCCCTATTGGTTTTCCCTTGCCCAACCAGATACGTAATCTTGCCTTCTCTTGGTGAAAGGTCTACATCAGTGGATGTTTTTCCAGATGAGTTCCCCAGCAGCCGCGGCATAACTTTAGCAGCCACCTCCTCATGAATTGTCAGTCCGCCGTTCATACAGCTGTACACTGCTTCAAGTAACTTTTTTGAATCAGAGGTTTTCAGTAAAAATCCATTGGCACCTTCACGCAATGCCTGCACTGCATATTCATCATCATTAAAGGTTGTCAGAATCAATATCTTTACATCCGGCCACCGCTTTTTGATTTGCCTTGTTGCCTCAATTCCATTCATCACCGGCATCCGGACATCCATCAAAATAAAATCAATCATAAATTTCTCCATTACTTGTAATGCCTGCTGGCCATTATCCACATCATGTTCCACTTTCAAATTTGCATCCTGCTCCAAAATTACTTTCAAGCCCTGTCTGACGATTTCCTGATCTTCTGCTATCATGACACGCCACATACTGCCATCCCCCTAATCACCTGGAATTGTTCCTTGCACGATAAAAGCGTTATCCGTCTGATAAATTTGCAAAGTCCCCTGCGTTTCTTCCACACGCGCTTTCATATTCGTCAGTCCAAATCCATATTCAAAAGGTATCACATTAAAAATTTGGTTAATTACTTCAAAGGAAACACCGCCATTTGCAGATTTACCGAGAACGACCCGTACTTCTCTTGACTGTGCGTGACGCATCGCATTTGTCAATGCCTCCTGGATAACCCGGTACAGTACAATACTTTTTTCATTCGAAAGTTTTACCGAAAGTACTCCTTGCTTCATGGTAAATTGCACAAGAATATGACTTTCCGCTTCGAGCTTCCTGATCAAGTGCACAACGGTAGATATTCCTTCAAGTTCCTCCGTTTTCAGTGTTTGCACCGCCTGCCTGATTTCATCAAGACTTTCCTGCGCCATTTCTTTCAAATCCTGATATTCCGGCTTGCGTTGCTCGATTGAAAGCATTTCCAATTTCATAATCAATGCTGTCAGCCGATGACCAACAGAATCATGGATATCCCGGGCAATTTTCGTCCGCTCTTCAAGCCGTGCATTATTTTCAGCCATCAGATTCATCCGTTTCAGTTTCCGGTACTCGCCAAGAATCTGGTCATAGACTTCCACCTGTTCTATTCGTTCGAGCCTTTGCCGATTCAATACGAATACCATGAAGTAAAATAGCGCACTCAAAATAATCAGTTCAAATACGAATTCCCCGAACAGCATAGCCGTCGTAACCGTCAATAAAAAGTTAACAGCAGCATAAATAAGCAACCTTTTTTCTTGTAAGCGAAAAAGCGAAACAATTGTTACAAAAATCAACAACAACACCGTAAAAACAGAACCATCTGTTACAAGCAATCCGTGAACAAATATAGTAATGGACAGACTGATACTTGTGTAAAACATCTCTTTATCTATGGACAAAAAGAAAAGAAATGCCAGCGCAGCCGCGGCAAAACAAATACTAATTGCCGTCTGTTCACTTTCCCGGAATATCATGAAGATCCAGAGAGCAGTGAATATCATAAACCGTATCCAAAATATCTTCACAACCAGCCACCCAACCTTATAATTTTGCAAATGCTCTTACAATTCTATAATATAATAAGTATCACATAAGGCAAAGGAGAGATTTTGTGAAAACATATTTCATCACCGGTTTTCCCGGATTTCTTGCATCCAACCTTATCAAACAACTGCTCTATGACAGGAACGAAATCAATCAGATTTACGTTCTGTCACTCCCATCCCTTGAAGAAAAAGCTGCTGAAGAGATTTCCCTGCTGGCACAAAACACCAACACAGACCATACATTATTTTCCGTAGTAACGGGGGACATTACACAACCTGCTTTGGATCTTGACCCGCAAATCAACCGGAAATTGCAGGAATCTGTCACCCACGTTTTCCACCTTGCAGCAATCTATGACCTTGCCGTCCCGAAAGATATCGCGTATAGGGTTAATGTTAACGGAACAGGAAACATGAATGACTGGGTAAAAACATTGCTCAAGCTGGAAAGATACATCTATTTCAGTACCGCTTACGTATCCGGAACGCGCGAGGGTAAAATTTATGAAACGGAATTATCAATGAACCAACCGTTCAAAAATCACTATGAAGAAACAAAGTATCATGCAGAAGTTCTTGTGGATAAATTGAAGCAGACGCTTCCGGTAACCATCATTCGGCCCGGTATTGTGAAGGGACATTCCAAAACAGGATTCACAACCAAATTCGATGGGTTATATTTTATGTTGAATTTGATGGAAAATCTAAACATGTCACCGATTTTGCCATACTTCGGAAACGGTACACCGGAAGGAAACTTTGTTCCATATGACTATGTATTACAGGCGACAAGCTATTTGGCACACGCTTCAGCCGGGGTTGGAAAAACATATCATCTGACAGATCCGAATCCGTATACAATGGATGAACTGTATAATCTGTTTGCAAAAGCATACCTCGGTAAAACACCAATCGGAAAAATACCGGTCAACCTGACTAAAAACATGCTGATTGTTCCGTTTATTCGCAAGTGGCTCCAGGTAGAAATGCAGGCAATGGACTATTTTACAATTCACGCATCCTTTGACAGTACCTTGGCACAAAACGATTTAAAAGGTTCCGGCATCACATGTCCCGATTTAAGGGATACTATAGAACCAATGATTCAGTTTTACCGGATGTATAAGCATGACAGAAGTATGCATATTGCCATCAAATAACCCGTCAGCATGGGGATATCGGACCATTTCCTAAAAATTACCACATGAATCGATGCTTTTGTAGTATACTAAAGTAGACATGTTATACAGGGTGAGGCTTCTATTGGGAAGCGGTAAAAAGATTACTCTTTTTACTTGGCGGCTCCGAATCCCCTAGGAAAGGGGTGAGCGAGTGATTGAAATTGACAAGACTCTCGAGTTGATGTTAATGTTTGGAACACTCGTAGTTTTACTTGTTGGCAGCCATGAAAAAAAGTAATCACCCTGTCGTCTCCGTAAACGTGGGGTAATTACTCTTTTCGAAATCCCGATTCGGAGTCGCCGTGCCTTGCGGATAACTGTCCGGGTCGCAAGTTGCTGCTTGCGGCCCGCCTACTGACTCCGGAAAATTACAACCAATGTAATTCTATTTACTTCCACCCGAAAATATTCATCATTTTATTTCAGGTAAATTCCAACTAGTCCATAAGTTCCTGCATACATTTGCATAGCTTAATTTCCCAATACTTTTGTCTTAAATCAATAGTATCATGACATATATAAAATCGTCCAATATTGCTTTCATTACAACTATTCGATTTTTTTTCAGCTAACAGGGTGTTCATTATAAATTTTCCCGGTATGATATTTATAAAACCATTACCATATATTCTTCATCCAGAAACCCATCCCCAAATTTCACCGCTTTTTTATGTGTTCCAAACGGTACAAACCCCAATGCATAGTACATACTTTTTGCTTTCGTATTTTGCGTGACGACGGAGATTGATATTTGTTCAACACCGCCAAGTGACTTGGCATATTCAATCGCGGACTGCATAAGCTTTTTGCCAATGCCCTTTCCCCGGCTTGCGGGGGTTACATACATCGCAAAAACATTGGACCGATGATTGATTTTTTCCTTTGTTTCAGGTACGAGCGCAACCATGCCAATCAAGGTATCTCCCTCAAAAGCCCCGAAATTGTATACACCATCCGATTGCAGTTTGACTCTGTAATCTTCTTCCGTTTGGCTTTCTGCTTCCTCATAACTCGTAAGAAATGCTTCCGGACTATTCAGCAGTGCCTCAAGCCTTAATTTTCGATATGTACTCGCATCCTCCGGTTCCAATAATCGAATTTCCATACCAATCATCCACCCCCTTTTTCCTTCTTGTATCTTTATTTCTACACAAATTGACATATTCCTTCTTTTAAAGGAAAAACATCCATGCTGATAAACGTTTTCTTTTACTATATGTTTCATCGCTTTATTTTCATGACAGCCAGGCAGAACTATTTTTTTCGGAAAGCTTTTATTCTATCCCTGGAGCCATATGGAACCGGAATTTTTAACAATTGAATTATATAGAAGTTGAAAGGATAATATCAATATACCAATAACATGAAACGAGAGGACGGTTGCAATTGCAGGGTAAAAAGGATGTTATTCAACTGATATACAAGGATAAACAGATGCTGGAAATATTAAAGACCGCAAAATCATTGGATCTCCCGGACTGGTGTATCTGTGCCGGATTTGTCCGTTCAAAAATATGGGATGCACTGCACAGGTATGAAGAACGCACCCCATTGACAGATGTGGACGTTGTTTATTTTGACAAAACTAATTTAAATGAGACGGTGGAGAAGCAGTTGGAAAATGAGCTTTCCCATCAAATGCCTAATATCCCTTGGTCTGTTAAAAACCAAGCAAGGATGCACCTGATTAATGACTTGGAAGCATATGTGAATACGGAAGATGCAATTGCAAAGTTTCCTGAAACAGCCACCGCACTCGGCGTTAAGCTGGTTCAGGATAATCAGCTTAAGTTAATTGCCCCGCATGGCGTTCAGGACGTTTTGGATATGGTAGTACGTCCAACTCCACTTTTCGCCGGATCACATAAATTGATGAAGGTTTTTAAGAAGCGGACTAAAGAGAAGGAATGGCAGTCAAAATGGTGGAAGGTGAGTGTGCAAGCATAGAGGGGATTTTGCAGGTGATCGTTCACATCCTGGTGAAACCACTGAGTGCTTTTATTCATGAGCGGTTCCTAACTTGAAATGATAAACTGTTTTTTTACACAGAATACTGTCTTTCAAAAAAATTTACGGGCTTTCACACTGAAATACGAGCCTTCAGAAGAAATTACAGGCCTTCACACCGAAATACGAGTTTTCAGAAGAAATTACAGGCCTTCACACCGAAATACGAGCTTTCGGAAAAAAATGCACCCGTCATACTTGACCGGATGCATGTTTTCTGTAGTTATTTTTTTTCATAATAACCATATTCTTCACCATAAAAACAGTTGTACCGCGCTTTGAATTTTCCAAAGATGTAGACGGTAATGACTTTAATAATCGCATATCCCGGTATACCGAGAATAACACCTGTAATACCAAACAAATTCCCTGCAGAGAGCAGAACAATGATGATAGTAAGCGGATGAATACTTAGGGTTCTTCCCATTATATTCGGCGATATGAAATTTCCCTCAAGAAATTGCACCGCTGCCCAGACAATGCCCAGTTTCAACAGCATAATTGGCGAAGCAACCAATGCAATAATAATTGCCGGTGTTATTGCAATGATTGGCCCTAAGTATGGAACAACACTTGTAACCGCTGCTATTATTGCAAGCGTAATCGCGTAATCTAGTCCAATTATCAAATAACCGATGAACAGCAATGTACCGATACAGAGCGCTACAATAATTTGTCCCTGAATATAGGAACCGACCTGAACATCCATATTGTGAAGAATCTGATCCGCGTCTTTCCGGTATTTCGGCGGCAACAGTTTCAAACAGTAACGCTTAAATTCGTCTCCGTCCTTAAGCAGAAAGAATAAAATGAACGGAAATGTAATAATGGCTACGACGATACTTGTCAGCGCACTGGCAACACTCCGTATTCCTTCAACCGCACCGCCAAGATAATCGCCAATTTTGCTTGTTATATCATTTAAATGAGTTGTCAGCCATGTGTAGCCCTGGTCATAGTAAGGGGCTAAAAATGAATTTTGAACCCATGTTTGCAACCCTTCACTCATCTGCTTGATGTAAGTTGGGAAATTCTCAGTCAAATCCTTTACCTGTGCCTCCACTGCCGGAGCAATCAGCAATACTAGTCCCGTAATTAATCCACTAATTCCCAGGATAAGAATCAGGATTCCCCAGATTCGTTTAATATGCAAGCGTTCCAGGAGGTCAACGATTGGATTCAGCAAATAATATGTAACAAACGCAAGAATGATTGGCGGAACTACTGTTGATAACACGATAATCAGCGGATCAAAAATAAATTTCACCTGATTGAAAATAAAAATGGTGATGCCGATTAGAATTATCAAAATTAAGCTAAACAGCAAATCACGACCGCCAATAAACTTAATAAATCTGTCTGAACTTTTCATCCCGAACCTCCTTTCCTCAATATCCAAATTATAGAATAAATAAAAGAAATATTCCATAAAATCGCAGCTGCAAGTTTTTTATCAAAAATAAAAAGCCAGCTTCCGCTTGGGAAACTGACCTGTCATTTAAAAAGATAACAGCCACAATTGCCGTATTTTACATATAAAAAGTTTTAAACCACCACTTCGCAAAGTGGGTGTTTGCAGAAACCTTCCTGTCTTCCACTATAGTTCGAGGCGCGACATTAGAGCTTCGATGTAAAACTCCCTATTCATATGTTAGAGGTTAAAACTTAATCAAATACGAACATTGCAGCTTACTATTATCATATACCGATTCACCGCAAATTACAATGGGAATAAAATCCTATTTTTGTAAACGTTTTCAGTGAAGCAGCTCAAACACTTCATTCAATTCCGTTACCCGCTGGTCGTTCTGAACACTTCTGGCATAGCTGATTTCCTGCTCCAATACATCAATTAAATATGCCATTTCCTCATCCGTCAGTGACTTCACAAAATCACCTTCACCGGAAAATTCATTCGACCCAAGCTTTTCACTTATTTGCTGGCTCAATTTGTTCCCGTCATAATTGGCCAGGGACTCGCGTAAATACTTTAAAGTTGTATCGATGTTGCTCACCCTTATATTTTTGTGTTCTTCTTCTTTGCACGTTGTTCTAATTGTGACTCTGGCCGCTGATTCGCTTCATCTTCTGTCATGCCCTGCCGATTTACACTTGATTTCACCTTGCGATCACTTCTGATTTTATCTTTATCAGTCATCTGAAACACCTCCAGTTGATAGTATTTCAGGAGAAAGAAATTTTATGCCGGCTTCAGCAATTCCCTGGGACAGAATACTAAATCCTTATGAAAATGTTGCTAAATTTCACGTCTGTGCATACAAATGTGAACTTGAGCGAAATCGGCACAATCTTAAGCGAAACCTGGCATGCGGCCTACTTCTCAGCCAAATGCTCATACTGATCCCTCAACGATCGTTTGAGTACTTTTCCGCTTGGGTTCTTCGGCAATTCATCCGCAAAATCAACATATTTCGGCACCTTAAATTTCGACAACCGCCCCTGACAAAATTCCATAACACTGTCCTTCGTCAGCCGGGCACCCTCTTTTGGAACTATCACCGCAGTTACAGCTTCAATCCAGTAGGCATCCGGAATTCCGATAATGGCAACCTCTGATACACCATCAAGCTGGTAAAGCGTTTCTTCGACCTCTCTGCTGGAAACATTTACGCCGCCTGTGTTAATCATATCTTTTTTCCGATCGATGATGGTTACGTAGCCTTCCTCGTCCATCACACCAAGATCACCGCTGTGGAACCAGCCGCCGCGAAACACCTCGGCGGTTTTATCCGGATCGTGTAAATATCCTTTCATCGTATGCGGAGTCCGGTGTACAATCTCACCTATTTCACCGCGGTCAACTTCCTGATCCTGTTCGTCCACGATTTTTGTCTGCATATTCAACGTAGGGACACCGGCTGATCCAAGTTTGCGCAGCTGATCCTCAGGCTGCAGTGCTGTTGCCAATGGTGCAACTTCCGTCTGGCCGTAAAAATTCCAGAACTTCGCATTCGGCAGACGCTCCGCCAGTTCTTTCAAAATTTCACGCGGCATAATGGCAGCACCATAGTAACATTTTTCAAGTGTTGACAGGTCACGCTTATCAAAATCGGGATTCCGCAGAAGTGCTATCCAAACTGTCGGCGGGGCAAACAACTGTGTTGCACCTTCTTCCTCGATTGTTTTCAAAATAAGTTCGGGGCTTGCAGCTCCCAATACAATCCCACTTGATCCAACATAAACACTTGGTCCCAAAAACACATGCAGCTGTGCACTATGATAAAGCGGAAGCGCATGAACCGCCACATCTTCAGCCGCCATGTGCCCATCAACAATACAGCTTACATATTCACTGATTAAACTTTTATGGGAAAGCATAACACCCTTGGGCCGTGATTCCGTTCCACTCGTATACAGCACATGTGCCAAATCATCATCACGCAGATCTGCATCGGCAAAATCCACAGGCTGTCCTTCCCGCGCTTCCGACAAAGCCGTCCATTTCGCAAGTTCTCCATCATATGTGCCAATTGCATCCATCAAATAACGGAACTTAATTTCCAACCTGCCTGCAGATTCATCCAATACTCCGGCATATTCCTCTGACGCCACATAACCACTTACTTCCGCATGTTCCAAAATATATTGGATGTCTTCCCCGGTCAGCATATAATTGATTGGAATCATTACCGCACCAATCCGAGCCAGGGCGAAATTCACCACAACAAAATCCAGACTGTTTTTGGACATAACCGTAATCATGTCACCTTTTTGCATCCCATCATCCAAAAAAGCATGTGCTGTCTGATTGACAAGGTCATCCAGTTCCGCATAATTGAGCCGCTGTCCGCCATACGCCAACGCGAACTTTTCCGGCATCCGATCACGTGTCCTTGCCAGCAGATCTCCCAATGTGTTACGCCGCGCCCGCTCCAACATCCTGTTCAGATCATCATGTACATTTGTATCCGTGTTCATTACTCCACCCCTCAAATGAGTTTTTGATGACTTAAGTGCCGAATTTTCTTTTTTTTTATTTTAATTCAGAAAGGTGGATAAAGCAACTAAAGTAAAAACCGGGATAAGGTGCTGCACACCTTCCCCCGGTTTCATAATCAATCTTCTTTTCGCATTTTCCTGATTTCATCGGCAACAAACTGTACCTGTGTGCCAACAACTACTTGAATATTGTGCTTCCCGACTACATTCACACCCGGTACACCTGTTGCTTTGATTTTTTCCTGATTCACTTTGTCCATATCATTCACTTCAAGCCGTAAACGTGACACACAATTATCAACGGTAAGCACGTTTTCGTCACCGCCCAGGCCTTCATAAATCTTTTCTGCCATAACAGATGTCTCACTTTTTTCGGGGGCTGACTCCTCATCAGAAGTATCTTCGGCATCATTCGCTTCCAGATCTTCATCATCTTCCCGTCCTGGTGTTTTCAAATTGAATTTTACAATCAGGAAACGGAACAGGAAGTAATAGATGACTGCAAACACAAGTCCTTGTACGATTAGCATATAAGGCTGTTGAGCCATTGGTGCGACAAAGCTTAACGTATAGTCAACAAGACCGGCACTAAAACTGAATCCCGCAATCCATTGGAATGATGCCGCAATGAACAATGATAATCCCGTTAAAATTGCGTGAACAACATACAATGCAGGTGCAAGGAACATGAACGAGAACTCGAGTGGCTCTGTAACACCTGTGAAAAATGCCGCAAACCCGGCAGCAAGCATCAATGACGCTGTCTGTTTTTTCCGTTTTGTTTTTGCGGTATGATACATTGCCAATGCAGCGGCAGGAAGTCCAAACATCATAATTGGGAAAAATCCTGCCAGATAACGGCCGGTAATTCCTTTTTCACCTTCTCCGGACCAGAAGTTGGCAATATCATTAATTCCTGCAACATCAAACCAGAACACAGAATTAAGTGCATGGTGCAATCCGGTTGGGATCAACAGACGGTTAAAGAATCCATACAAGCCTGCTCCGACAGCTCCCAATCCACTGATGACCTCCCCAAATGATACAAGCGCATCATATACAAAAGGCCATACGAAAAATAAGATGCCAGAAACTACAAACATAACAGCTGCCGTCACAATCGGCACAAGCCGTTTCCCACTGAAGAATGCAAAAGCATCAGGCAGCCGGACATCACTAAAACGATTATACATAGCTGCAGCAATTAAAGCTGATAAAATACCAATAAACACATTCTCAATATTTTCAAAGGCGGGATTGACACTTGCTTCTTTAATCCCTTGTAAACTGGCTACTTTTTCAGTACTCAATAATGTGGTTACAACCAGATAACCGACAAGCCCACTCAATGCAGCGGCGCCGTCTTTATTTTTTGACATCCCAATAGCGACACCGACTGCGAAAATAATTGCTAAATTATCCAGAATGGCAAGACCGCCATTTTTTATAAATATCCCTATTATATTACCTTCCGCAAATACCAATATATAGTTGCCAATCCCGACAAGGACCGCCGCTGCAGGAAGCACAGCAACCGGCAGCATAAGGGAACGGCCGAGATTCTGCAGATATTTCATCATGTCGTATTCCTCCATTTGTTGATATAGTTTTTCACCGATAAGTTCATTCTCCTACGCAATCGTTTTCAAAGTTAATCAATATTTTCGAAGACGTTCAATGTGCAGTGTAATATAGCCAAGTTCCTCTTCCGGAAGTATGACATTATAAGTGCTTTGCAATTGGCTTGCCACGTTTTGTGCACATTGATATGAAAAATTGTATTTCATTTTAATCATCTCAAACATTTCCTGATCCATCACATGACTGTCATAGCTTTTCGCCCGCGTCACAGCAAATTGTAAATGTGTCACCAGGCGTTCAAACGATATATCAGATTCCTGGATATCAATGTCCAAATATTCCTTGATTGTCTGCACCATATCCTGAATCATGGTTGTCTGCCGGACTGTTTCGTGTACATCATTTCCTTGCATTTTCATCGTGTGGACATACAATGCGATAAATGCAGCCTCATCATCGGCCATTTGAACACCGCATTTTTCTTTAATATGCCTAATTGCCCACTTCCCTATTTCAAATTCCTCCGTGTAAAGTATTTTTATTTCCTGAAGCAATTTGTTTTTGAGGTGGATGCCGTTCTGCTCCCGCTCGATTGCAAATGAAATATGATCAGCGAGCTGGACCCGGATGTGTTCATTCAACTCAGTGCCAAGCCGTTCTTCAGCATGCTTCATGATTTCCTCAGAAACCGCAAAATGCTCCTCAGGAATCCGTAACAGCAGCTGCTGCAGTTTTTCGTTTTCATTTAAAATAAACAGCTTCTCGACCTTTTGCTGGTTTAATATGTCATTTTTGCCTTTATTAAAACCGACACCATTGCCAATGGCTATTTTCTCTTCCCCATTATCAACTGCAATCACGGCATTATTATTTAATACTTTTTTGATTTTCATCTGCTTTCACATCCTTTGACAGAACGGCCCAGTCTAATTATTTATAGCTGATAATGACTGTTTCACCAGCCTGACATTCTTTTTCTTCACTGATAGAAAAGTGTTTCCCGGACTCCTTACCATTTGTAATAACAATTGGTGTAACAGTATCCGATGCATTTTCACGAACATATTCCAGATCAAATTCGAGAAGCGCATCGCCAGCGGTTACTTGTTTACCAACTTCGGTTTTAACAGTGAATCCCTCACCTTTCAAGGATACCGTTTCAAGCCCGATATGGATTAAAATTTCCACGCCATCTGCTGTTCGAAGACCAATCGCGTGTTTTGTTTCCGGAATCTGAATTATTTTGCCATCTGCAGGGGCACACACCTTCCCATCGGCGGGTTTTATTGCAATCCCATCCCCCATCATTTTCTGATTAAACACAGGGTCCGGAACCTCTTCTAATGGAACCAATTCGCCATTCAGCGGGGCAACAATGGATACTTCTTTTTTTCCGAACATTTTTTTAAACATCGTATCAGCTCCTTTTAACTATGAAAACAAAAAAGACATGGCAGTATAAAGACGGTCGTTTCCCCTCTTTTAATACCACCATGCCTGATCATGTCAGTAACATGTGATTTCCTATTATTTTCAATTATAATTATACCATGACTTTCGATTCGAAACAAATGGTTTACTCCGTGAATACGATGTTATCATTGATATCAATCGGCTCTCTATTACGGAACATAAACAACTGAATCGGCATTGCTATCATACCTGTAAGAATAACCAGAACAAGATGCAGTGTAACATTTCTGGAATATCGTTGAATGATGAAATAAAAACCGTAAATAATCAAGATGCTTGAAACAACACCTATGAATGGGATGAAAGCAGACAAAAAGAATGTGGCTGCCAGTGTCAGGCCATAAATCAGCGTGAATTTTCCGCGCATTGATTCGTGGACATCATTTTCAACCAGCTGTGTCAGCAAAAACATGTTCACAATCGGCACCCAGGCCATCCAGGCGACATCCCCTTTTCCTTCCCGTTTGGCAATCTTGAATAAACCGATTCCCATTAAAATGTAAAGAACGATTCCAACTACAAACATGATCAATGCAAAAACAAACAAACCGGCAAACAACGCGACAAGAAAGCCTTCTTCATTGCTCATCAAAACATTCCTCCCCTAATTTATATTTTTTCAGCTGTTTTCAAACAGATTGTTGATGAACTTAATATAAACTGTGACGCACTGCAATTAGGTTTGTTGATTATATCCTTTATCATAATGCATTGGATACAACAATCGCGAAAAGAGCTTTTATATAAGAGACTGGGACAAGGGTGTTTTCCCCTCTATGTCCCAGCCTCCTTATTTATCTGTCAAAAATAACCCGTGTGCCTGCGATTATATCGTGAATCCCCTGTTTCTCCGGGGCAAAAGCCACAAAAAGATACAACAGATTGGTAATAAAGAAAACACGATGGATAAAGCGCCCGACAATTTCACGGAAAATGAGGTCACTCCAGCCCAATGGCCCGCCATCTTTACGTACTACCCGCAGTCCAAAAATCATCTTGCCAAGTGTTTGGCCGAACCATTTGGTCATCAGCAGGAAGTACAGGTAAAGCACGATTACACCGACAATCCCTGCAGCAGTCCAAAATCCAACATCAATTGCCTCTCCATTATTCATGAATTTAAACGGCAGAAGCAGGATGCCGTTTATACTGAATACGATGATCAGATCGGCCAGGTATGCCCAGAAACGCATCCAGAAACCGGCATAATCCCAATCGGCTTCTTCAATTTTTTCAACATTCACTTGTTCTTCACTCATCAAACGGCACCCCCTTTACTTGGAATATAGATACATCGCACGCGGACCATCCGATTCACGTAATATTTCCCTCAGCCCGAATAGATCTGTTTTGGCTCCGAACATACTTTGCATCGTTCCACCCAAAAATTCATTGAACTGGAAACCGCTCGTATATTTGACCACTTTAGCATTCGACCAGTTATTGTCCTTTTCCATCATTGCAATCGTGTCGTCAAGTGAACCAAGCGCATCAACCAATCCGTTGTTTTTCGCCTGCTGCCCTGTATACACACGACCATCACCCAATTCACGGACCTTTTCCTCGGGCATATCGCGCCCGTTGACAATGACTTCCACAAAATCAGAATACAATCCATCGATCATGGTCTGCAAAATTTTGCGTTCTTCTTTTGTCATTTTTCGACTTGGTGACATAATATCCTTGAATTCACCGGATTTTATCGTATTAAATTTTATCCCATGATTGTGGGCAAATTCCGCATAATTGATACTTTGCATAATGACACCAATTGAGCCGGTCAATGTTGCAGGATGTGCGACAATTTTATCAGCTGCAGCGGAAACATAATAGCCGCCTGATGCCGCCGTATTGCCCATTGATACGTATATCGGCTTAGCGTGTTTTTTCTTAATTTCCACTACGAGATCATGAATTTCGTCACTCTCAACAACTCCGCCGCCAGGTGTATTCACACGTAAAATAATCCCGTCAACACGCTTATCTTCGCCGGCATTCTCCAGCATTTTCATAAACTGATCATGATTATAGGCGCTGGAATTTAACAGTGAATTCCCGGAACTGTCCTGGATAACACCTTGCAGTTCAAGTACAGCGATTTTGTTCCCGGAACCGGGTTCAATGACCTTCTCGGCAAACTCCTGATTGGTTGGCATTTCAAACATAGATTCAAAATCAGCCGTTGCTAAACTTGTTACAAACTGAAAACCTGCTGACACAACAAATAAAGCGACCGCGACTCCTAGTGCGATCCATCGTTTTGTATTCAATTCCACATCCTCCATTTCATTCCTGATGATATGTATTACTATTATCATACAATAATTTATAACTAAATGTTACCTATAACCTGCTACAAATGTACTACACAGGATGCATACGGATTCCGCGGATTACGGATTCCGATTAACCCATTGCATGCAATGCTTCTTTTAAGCTATTCAATTCATCTGCTGTCAGCGTAACTCCTTTTCCCATCTTTTCTTTGTCAGGAGCCCAATCACGCAAATCATACTTTGGATCACGGCCATTCCAGCTGATCAAGCTCAGTTCCTTTGTCCAGCCTTTTGGTGATTCGGAAAGTACTGCAATGGTTTCGATTATTTCATATTGAATCGCTGCCACAATTTTCCCTCCTTAATATACTTCGTAGTTCTGTCCCGTCTGGGCACCTTCCACGCTTTTCACAAATGCACGCGCTACTTTGCCCGCTGGAACCGGGTTGAAACCGGCAAATAAATGGCCAATCCGTTCCCACGATTCCTGAACAATATTCGGACTGACACAGTTTATCCTGATTCCACGCGGCATCTCAATCGCGGACGCCTTCACAAAAGCTTTCACTCCGCCATTTGCCATGGCAGCCGATGCGCCCATTGGAATAGGGTCATCCATCATCACGCCGGTAGTCAGGGTAAAGCTGCCGCCATCATTAACATAATCCATCCCAGTCAGCACCAGATTAATTTGTCCTTTTAGCTTGCTTTCAATTCCTTTTTCATTCAGCTCAGGTGTGAGTTCATCAACCGGTTTAAAATTGGCCCCGCCTGATGCATTTATAACAGCATCCACCATACCTACCTTTTCATACATGTTCCGGATACTTTCAACAGATGTATTATCGACCTGAACATCGGCGCCATTTCTGCCGGCACGAATGATTTCATGATCCTTCTCC
Source organism: Virgibacillus siamensis (assembly GCF_900162695.1). Lineage (NCBI taxonomy): Bacteria > Bacillati > Bacillota > Bacilli > Caryophanales > Bacillaceae > Virgibacillus > Virgibacillus siamensis. The sequence continues at coordinate 272,793 of NZ_FUIH01000007.1, read as the reverse complement.
AATTCATACGTAATTTCCTTGCCAATGGTTCCACTTGCACCAACAATAAGTATTTTCATTGCCACAACAGTCCCTTCTGTTATTTTAAATAAAGCCTGGTACTCCGCTTCTTCCGCTTCGACCTTGGCGGAACATACCCCCGCTCATAAATTTTCCCTTTAGACATATTACACTTCTTTAGAAATATATCCAGTTCTGCTGTCGCATATGTCTCAAAAGCTTTGATTAAAATTTTAGCAGCAACTCGAGCGTCTTCTAAGGCATGGTGATGTTCAAATGTGATGCCATGATATGCGGCAACCGTATTTAATTTATGGTTGAATAATTGGGGCCAGACATTTCTCGATATATTTGCAGTACACAAATAGTCCAAAGTCGGATAGATGATGTCAAAGTAATCTAGTGTCGCACGAATCACACTCATGTCGAAACTGGCATTATGTGCAACTACCATTTTGTTGGATAGATAAGCTTCAAGTGTCGGCCACAACTCCGCAAATGTCGGCGCATCCCGGACGTCATCTTCCGTAATCCCATGGATGCGTTTATTGAACGGGCTAAAGTGCATCATCGGGTTAATCAAACTGTAATATTCATCGGTAACCCCATTTTCATTGGCCGTGACAATTCCAATTGCACAGGGGCTGTTCCGCTTTTCATTAGCAGTTTCAAAGTCTATCGATACAAATTCCATGCTTAACCTCCCATCCACTAATTCTTCATAAACCAATTTTAGCAAAAATTTCTTCCTGACGCCTGCCGATTGTTTAGATTGCCGTGATGCATTATATGTGTGATTATACGTGATATCATTTCAATCGTAAAAAATATGAACAAGTATTCCAATGCATGATATAACCAAAAATGCCCATGATGAAGTTTAGCTTTATCACCTTTTGCATACCTTTTTTGTACAATTTTTTCATATCTATACCAGTTTGCTGTCCTACTTCGAAATACCCTCACTTATCAGATAAAGATAGGTATTTTTGTTCGTTTTACATCTTGCGGAAGGGGAATTATCAAGTTAACGGCGAGAATTTTAACATGCATGCATATCATATACTAAGAGGAGGAGGCAATTTTCATGAGCAAAATTCATTTAATCCCCCACAAGGTGGACAAAGTCTTTGAAACGGCAGAAGATATTCCGGAGGGTGTAAAAATGATTCAGGCACCGGATATCTGGAAAGAGGCAGACAAAGGAAAAGGTAATGTCGTTGCAGTAATTGACACCGGCTGTCAGATGGACCATCCAAATTTGAAAAAACGGATCATTGATGGAAAGAATTTCACCTCAGATTACGGTGGCGATGCCAAAAAATACGATGACAACAATGGGCATGGCACACACGTATCCGGTACGATTGCTGCATATTCTCAATCAGACAAAGGAATTGCCGGAGTTGCACCTGAAGCAAACCTGCTCGTTGTTAAAGTATTAACTGGAAAAGGAAGCGGTGAATACCAGTGGATCATTGACGGTATTAATTATGCGGTAAACTGGGAAGGTCCAAATGGTGAAAAAACCCGCGCCATTTCCATGTCACTTGGCGGGCCTGAAGATGTCCCCGAACTTTATAAGGCAGTTAAAAAAGCCATTGATGCAGGCATCCCTGTTGTATGTGCAGCCGGTAACAGTGGTGATGGCCGGGCCAAAACCGATGAGTATGCATACCCCGGTTCTTATAATGAAGTCATCCAGGTTGGTGCCATCAACTATGACCGTAAAATTGCCCCTTTCAGCAATACAAACGATGAAATCGACCTTGTTGCACCAGGGGTCAATATTCTATCAACCTATAAAGATGGCAAATTCGCCAAGCTTTCCGGCACATCAATGGCCACCCCGCATATATCGGGATCATTGGCACTAATTACTAATATCGCTGAAAAGCAATTTGACCGCCGGCTGACGGAAGCAGAATTGTATGCCCAGCTTGTCCGCCGCACCATCCCGCTCGGCTACCCGAAATCAGCAGAAGGAAATGGTCTTGTTGCACTTGCTGTTTTGGAGAAATTTGAACAGTTATTGAACGTGTATACAAAATCTTATGGCAGCATGTAGAACATCGCAATTAATTGTTTGAAAAAACATTTTCTTGGGAAAAGTTTCATAAGTGTATAATAAGTGTACAATTTTTCCGATTGGAGGTGTAACGATGGCTAATGAGATTTATGGACCTTATCATTCGAAAGAAGAGGTCATAAAGGCAGTAGACATCATGACTTTGAAGGGATTCAAGGCAGAAAACATCACCATCCTGGCAAATAAAAGACTATCCAGTAAGTTGGAAAACCAGACGGACGCCAATGTGGAAAGCAGTGAAGCGGATGAAAGTGAAACATCCATTTTGAACAGAATTAAAGGGTTGTTTAAGGATGAAGAGGAATCCGAACCGACCTTTTCTGAACGGCTGACAGCACTTGGCATGTCGGAAGCACAAGCAGAAAAATATGTTGAAGGCATTGAATCCGGACAGATTCTTGTGATTGCAAACGATGAATTGCGTTTAGGACATGATGCCTCAAACGATCGAATATCAGGACAAGATTCCGGTCCACTGGAAGAATCCGTATACCTGGAAAATGATTAGACAAAATGGGCTTGTTGCCATGCACCTTGGCAACAAGCCTTTGTTGTAGAAGAACGTACAGAAATGAGGCTGGGGAATATCAAAACGTGTAATCAAAAGACGAACAATTGGGAATTTAGCGGAGGAAGTATACGGAGACTCCTCGAAAAAGGAAAGCACTTTTTCTTCGTGCGATGTAACACTGCGCAGCTTTCCTTGTCCTGCGGGAGGGAAGGCCTAGATGAGACCCCGCAGTGCGACGAGCGGTACTTCCACCGAGTATGCTTCGAGTTGCGAGGAGTGCTGCTTCTCTGAAATCACTTGCAACACGACGAGCACCAAGCACGAGGAGGCTCATCAGCCGCCCGCGGTAAAGAAGACACTGCGACAGCTTGCTTGAGCAGATGTCGCACTTATGCTGGCAGTGAAAGCGAAGTATATTTCCGGAGCGGTTATTAGCTCCATTTTCCAATAGGTTGTTCGGATTTTACATTGAATAATACACTTTTGTCCCAGCCTCATAATTTTGGGATTAACCTTCAGCAGCACTACTTTCCGGTCGTGAATTACGGATGAAGAAGGAAAGCACCAGGCCGATAATCGCTGAGATTCCAGCCACAATAAATGACACGTTAACACCATGCACCAAGCCTGCCACACCTTCATCCGGAATTATATTGTTCGTCATTACAGTTACAAGCAATGCCGTCCCTACTGCACCGGACACCTGGCGCATTGTATTGTTCATTGCGGTACCGTGTGGAATAAGATCCATCGGCAATTGATTCAGACCAGCTGTGGTAACAGGCATCATTACCATCGCCACCCCGAACATCCTGGCCGCATTAACAACTGCCAAATACGTAAAAGTTGTTTCAGGTGTCAGATTTGAGAACATAAAAGTTGTTACCGTTACAATAACCAATCCGATAATCGCGAGCCACCGGGCACCAAACTTATCGAACAGCCTTCCCGTAATCGGGTTCATGAATCCCATCACAAGTGCTCCGGGAAGAAGCATTAGACCGGATTCAAACGCGGAGAACCCAAGCATATTCTGCATAAGCAGCGGAAGTACCGTTGCCGCTCCGATCATTGCAATGAATACGACCATCCCAAGTACGGTAGTCAGCGTAAACATTTTAATTTTAAAGACCCGGAATTCCAAAATTGGCTCCTGGAGCTTCAGCTGGCGAAGAATAAACCATGTCAATGTTACCGCACCAAGTACCAGCGGCAGTACAACCTCAGGCTTTGACCAGCCGCTTCCCGCTACACTGAAACCGTACAATAATCCGCCAAACCCGAGTGAAGACAGGATAATAGACAGGATATCCACCTTTGGAAATGTCTGTTTTGTAACATTTTTAAGGATAAAATACGCAATGATAAAGTCCACTACAACAATTGGGAAAATTACATAAAACAAACTTCTCCACGGATAACTTTCAACTAACCAACCAGATAAAGTCGGTCCAATGGCTGGTGCAAATGCAATAACAAGCCCAAACATCCCCATTGCAGTACCACGCTTATCAGGCGGGAAAATAAGAAACAGAATCGTTTGCATAAGCGGCATGATAATACCTGCACCGGATGCCTGGATAATTCTTCCCACCATCAGAATGGCAAAGTTTGGCGAAACTGCACATATCAGTGTACCAGCCGCAAACAGCCCCATTGCTGTTAAAAACAATGCCCTGGTCGTATACCGTCCTATCAAAAATGCAGTAATCGGAATCATAATACCATTTACAAGCATAAAAATTGATGTCAGCCATTGCGCCAAATTAGCTTCAAGATGAAGATCACGCATGATATGGGGCAATGCCGTTGCCAAAAGCGTTTGGTTTAAAATAGCGGCAAACGCACCGGATAATAATACAGCAATAATTGGAATTTTATTAAACGTAACCTCTGATTGTTGTTCAGCAGTCATAGAAAAAAACCTTCTTTCTTCTTTCAAATCCATTCAGAAGTACACATTCCACACAGATTTTAATTTTTCGATACAAGAGAAAATATTATCATAAATAAGCTATAAAAGAAAGTGAAAAAAATGTGAAGTAAGCGTTTTCCTGGGTTGACAATATTCTTAACATTACGTATATTGAACGGATAAATAACACTCAGGAAATCAGGTGAAAAAATGTCAGTTGAGGATCATTTGCTTCGAATACCCGGTCCAACCCCTATTCCTTCAAGTGTACAACAAGCCATGAGCAAACCAATGATTGGGCACCGGGGTACAGAAACGAAAGCATTATTACAGCGTATTAAGCCAAAGCTAAAAACCATTTTCGGGACTGGTCAGGATGTTTTAATGGTGACAGCGAGCGGTACAGCAGGACTGGAGGCTGCTGTCGTCAACAGCACAAGCCCTGGAGATACAGTATTGGTGCTCGTTACCGGCGCATTTGGTGAACGATTTGCAAAGATATGCGAAAATCATCGATTACATGTCATTCGTCATGATATTGAATGGGGGAAAGCCGTTTCGCCGGATGTCATTCAGGAATATGCATCAAAAAATCCCGGTATAAAAGCGGTATTCGCTACATTTTGCGAAACCTCAACAGGTGTACTGAATCCGGTAAAAGAACTTGCTGAAGCAGTTCATTCCCATACCGATGCATTATTTATAGCAGATGGAGTTTCGGCAGTTGGCGGAACGGAAGTGAAAATGGATGAATGGGGTATTGACGTCCTTGTCACCGGCTCCCAAAAAGCCATGATGCTTCCGCCCGGGCTTACATTCCTTGCAGTGAGCGAACTCGCATGGCGGATTATTGAAAAAAACAGGAATCGTCCTTTTTATTTGGACCTTGTTAAATACCGGGATAAACTGGCGGATGACTCGACACCATTTACCCCGGGACTTTCTTTATTCATGGGCTTGGAACAGGTACTGAATCTTGTGGAAGAGGAAGGGTTAACAAAGGTGTTCAACCGCCACCATTTAATGAAAGAAATGACCAGGGCGGCATTTCACGCAATGGACATCCCCCTTCTTACAAACGAAAGTGATTCATCACCTACAGTCACTTCGGTTGCACCGGCTGATTTCAATCCGGAACAACTGCGAAAACAGGTTAAGTCTGATTTTGGTCTTGATTTGGCAGGCGGACAGCAGCATTTGAAAGGTAAAATTTTTCGAATTGGACATATGGGATACTGCTCCCCGGCCGATGTCCTGCAAACAATCAGCCTGCTCGAAATCGGTATTCAAAAACTGAGCAAGCGAGACGTTATTGGAAAAGGAACAATGGAAGCACAGAAAATCTACCTGGAATGGACGTGATCACATGACTTTCAATATACTGATTGCAGACCCGTTAAGTGAGGATGGCATTCACCCCCTGCGTGATTCAGATCAAGTGAACATAACAGTGAAAACGGATTTTACAGAGGAGGAACTGACAGAGCGGATTTCTGAATATGACGCACTGATTGTACGCAGCCAAACAAAGGTAACCCGGAATATCATTCAGCATGCAGATAATTTAAAAATTGTCGGCCGCGCCGGTGTTGGTGTTGACAACATCGATCTTGATGCGGCAACCGAACATGGAATAATTATCGTAAACGCACCAAATGGCAATACAAACTCAGCAGCTGAACATACAATGGCCATGCTGATGTCATTGTCCAGAAACATCCCTCAGGCATATCTTTCCCTGAAAAATAACGAATGGAATCGGAAAAAATATGTCGGTGTTGAACTGAAGAATAAGACATTGGGCATCATTGGTCTTGGAAGAATCGGAACGGAAGTAGCATCACGTGCAAAGGGGCAACGAATGGATATTATCGCCTATGATCCTTTTTTAACTGAAGAAAAAGCCGAACAGCTTGGCATTCGCTTCGGTTCTGTTGAGGATGTACTGCGTGCGGCAGATTTTATCACGGTACATACACCGCTTTTAAAAGAAACCAAACATATGCTTAATGCAGAAGCTTTTGATCAAATGAAACAGGGCGTTCAAATCATTAATTGTGCCCGCGGCGGAATAATTGATGAAGATGCAATGTACAGGGCTATTCAATCCGGTAAAGTTGCCGGTGCTGCGATGGATGTGTTTGAAGAAGAACCATTTTTGGACAATAAACTCTTGGAACTCCCGGAAGTAATCGCCACCCCGCACCTTGGCGCAAGTACGGTAGAGGCGCAGGAAAATGTTGCAATCGACGTTTGTCAGGATGTCATCCGCTTTTTAACAGGCGATTCAGTACGAAATCCGGTTAATTTGCCAGCAGTACCACAGGAAATCATGAGCAAAATCGAGCCATACTTTAACCTGGCAGAAAAACTTGGGAACTTCCTAACCCATTTAACAGATGAAGTAATCGAAGAAATAAATATATATTACAGTGGCGATTTATCCGAAATTGAAGCCGCCCCCATTACGAGAAACACGGTAAAAGGGCTGCTCCAGCGACATCTCGGAGATCATATCAATGACGTCAACGCCCTGTTTCTGGCTGAACAAAAAGGAATTTCCATTAATGAAAATAAAACATCCCGTGCACGCGGCTTCACCAATTTACTGACTGTCGAAGTCAAAACGAAATCAGCCACACGAAGCGTTGCCGGCACATTGCTGAACGGTCTCGGCGCACGTATCGTTAAGGTCGACCACTACAGTGTTGACTTCACACCAGCCGGACACCTTGTTGTCATCCATCATCAGGACCAGCCAGGTGTTATCGGTAAAATGGGCAGCCTGCTCGCAGACAACCAGGTTAACATCGCCACCATGCAAGTTGATCGATCCGACATCGGAGGCGACGCAATCATGATGCTCACCGTTGACAGACACCCGGAAAAAGAAATCCTTGACCAGCTGTACGAACTTGATGAAATCAAAGATGTTACCCCGATCGATTTATAGTAGTTCTTTAATAAATGATACCGGCGAATCAGAAGGAAGATCCCTCTGATTCGCCGTTTTTTTCGTGTGAGATAATATATATTCAGTTGTAGGATACTATATTTATGATAGAAAGAATATAATCCGCTCGTCAGACGATATATTGTTTTGACAGCAGGTATAGTTGCCTGCATGGAACTTGCTTATCCCATGGCAAGGTCGATAACTCTATATAAAAGTTGATACCACCTGCATGAAAGTTGATTTCTTTCCACTGAAGGTTTATTTCTTTCCATTGTTGGTTGATAATTTCATTCAAAAGTCGATTCCGTGTTAATGAAGGTTGATAAGTTACTGCTACTGTTGATATATACTGTGCGATTGCATACTACCTAATGCAGCCGATATTCCTCCCACTCCGGCGCAACTGCAACCCCCAAACACCCGTTACGTTTCCCCCAACGACTCCAGCAATGGAAGAAGCTCTTCCAGTCTTTCAATCTCATACGCCGGTTTCACGTCGTCCGCCTTCATTTCACGTCTGTTAATCCAAACAGAATCAATTCCGCTTCTTACAGCACCTAAAATATCGGTCCGCAAATTATCGCCAACCATCAGCACTTCATTTGACTCAAGCCCCAATCGCCCCACCGCATATTCAAAAATCGATGTGTCCGGTTTTCCTTTTCCAAACGAACCGGAAATCACGATATGGTTAAAGTACTGCTTCAATTCAGGAGTTAAATCCAGTTTGGTTTGCTGGAGGGACGGTGAACCGTTCGTAAGCAGCAGCAGTTTATATTTTTTTCCCATCTGATCCAGAACGGAAAATGTATCATCATATACAAATGCACTATTTTTACGCATTACCGGGAATGTTTCCGCCAATTCCGCACCAAATTCCGGGTCGGCAATCCCCAATTCGCTCAGGCCGCGTGTCCAGCTTTGTCTGCGATACGCAGGAGCAAGTGCTTTCAATTTTTGAAATTCCTTTCCCTCATCGGAAAAATCGGCCCACAAACCTTCGAACGGATTGATACCAATCATTTTTGTGAATGGAAATGTATCATAAGCGGCATAAAGCGAACGTGCCTGTTCACGGACCCGCTCTTCCAGTTCTGCCGGATTGATATCATATTTTTCCCGAGCCGCATTACATGTTTTCCGAAAGGCTGTTTTAACACTTTTTTCATCCCAGAGCAGTGTATCATCCAAATCGAACATAATTGCTTTTTTCATGTGTTGCACCCCCGACTTTAATACACGTAAATAAAAAAGACTGTTAATGACAGCGCAATTGTTATGATATAAATCCATAACAACCGCGGGACATTTGACCTTATAGACTGTGTCTCGTACTCGCGGGAACGCTGCAGCTCATTTTCGAAGCCGTCCCCTTCTTCTTCATATTTTTTCATCTTCTTTTCTTCCTGCCTAAAAACCAAAGCAGTACCGCCAAGGGCCAGAACAAATAAGATGCCTAAGAAAATAATAAGTTCAAATGATAACAAAATCTTCCCTCCTGAACATGATATTCGCTCAAACAAGCACAGCCGCATATATATAATGGATAATGTAAAAGGAGTGATTCCACATGTATTATTCATATATGCCAATCTACTGTCAGAACCCATATTGCCCGAACAGCCCGAACTTTCATAGGAGACAGCAGCTGCCTGATGTTGATGCTTCGTTGTTATTTGAATCCGCGAAAGAAACGAAATCACTAATGGAAGATGCCAGTATCGTTCTCGATAAACTTGCTGATTCCGAAGAATTTGATACAGAGCTTATGTATGCAGCACAAGCATCCGACATTGATGAAGTGAGACGGCTCATCCATACGCTCGGTATCACATCTTCCACCGATGTTGACTACAATCCTGATGGACTGAACATTTCTTTCAACTCAAAGATTAATGAACTTGACTGCTGCAGATTACGGATTGCGCTGCGCTGGCGCTAAGTCATAGATTCATATTTTCTGACCAGATTAAAATGATGCTGTTCGTGAATTGCAAGTAACTGTACACTTTGAATGACATTCGGGCAATGGGCAACAGGATCCGGATAATAAATTTGTCCGGCGATATCCTGTTTAATATGATGAAGATCCATTCGCAGTTTAACAGTTTCAAACGAAAGCATCTCTTTAATTTCTTCAAAATTGTATTTCTCTGCCAATCCTGGAGGAGGCACAATCAATTTCGGGGCGTTCATCGGCCTTTGTTTCTTTATATTATATTCACGATAAATATTATGGATTTCCGTTGGATAAGGATTTTTTCGTCGCAAATAGGCAACAGGTTGTAATACAGGAATATAAACACTTGAAAGCCTTCGAAAAAAACGGGATATCAACACAAGGTGGTACAACGTTTCACCAATTGACCACTTATCCGGAAAAGGTCTAATAAATGCCCGCGAGAAATCCACATCCTGATCATGATAAAATGCTTCGCGCTGCCGCTCCATCTGTTGAAAATATTCGGTCATCAGTTGGCTCTTCATTACATTCACCTTCTTTACCGTTATCATACCATATCTGAATCGTTTCAAGGTAAAAAAAGGTGCAGCATTAATGGGTATTTCCCCCAATGCTGCACCTTTTTGTAAATTATCCGATTGTTCCTTTAAAAACCATGCCCTGCTTGAAATCAATTATTTTAAGTACATTTGTATCCTTCATATAAATGCTTTTAAATTGGCCATCCCCATTATCATTGTTTAAAATAATCACACGTTTATGCGCATTGTCTTTAACGATTTGCATTTCATAATCGTCGGCATCAATATGCTCATCCAACACTGTGAATTCCGGAAATTCACGGTTACCATCGTTGTCTTCCGTGTCCTCTTGGTGAACATCCACTTCAGGTAAAATCGTGTTAAAAATCATTCCTTGGTCAAACGCAATCATTTTTAGCCGGTTTGTATTCTTTACAAAAATACTCTTATATTGTGCCTGTCCCGAATCACTCTTAAACAGAATAATCCGCTCATGTTGATTATTTTCCACGACCTCTGCTGAAAAACTTCTCAAATTCACCTGCTCTTCCAGCACTTCAAATTCCGGTAACATCTTTATATCCGCTTTTATCTCCTGCTGTTTCATATGATTTGTTCCCGCTTCTGCATCCGACTGTTCTGCTTCATCCGGATCAAATACACCTGTTCCGGCAAAGCCGCCTGCTGTTAAAATCATCGCTCCTGCCGCTGTTGTGACCAAAAGTGTTTTCATACTAAGTATCTCTCCTTCTCACTTTCTATCTGCCTCCATAATAGACCACCACTTTAAGAAAAAGCTTTGAAGAAAATGAGAATTTGCTGAGAATCCGGCAGCAGGGATGTTAGGTACCCGGCGTCACCCGAATTATGTTGCAATTTGTCATATTAGTTGCCGGACCCGAAAAAGCCTACAACACCAATGATCAGCAGGAAAACAAACAACCAAAACAGCATATTTTTATAGAATGGATTTCCCTTTTTCATCTGAACACCTCCATATAAAGAGCGTTTTAGCTCATCTAAATCTAGTATACCGCACTACACTACAGAGGTGTCTGACATCACCCGAATTTTATCGAAAAAAATATGATGCGCGTTGTGGAGGGCACCATATCTGTCGTTCTTTTTATTAGGTTATTTTTTGCTTGAGTTGCTGGAATTGCTCGATGGAGCTGGTCAGCATTCGCTCATACAGTTTCAGAATGGACTGTCCATAATTGTCACCTGGTACTGCCCATTTACCGTTTAACTTAACCCAAGTTGGGGCAGATCCCCGGGCTACCAAATCAAAGCGCGGATCAACCAATGGGTATTTGTCCGGCAGTGAATCTGTCGTTGCATATGCAAACAAATGCTGAATATGTGCCAGCACGCCTTCACGGGGTGTATCAAAACTGGCTCCTGGATTATCCGGTCCGGTAGCACCCAATCCGCAAAAATTATTTTGCTCCGGCTGTACAACACCCGTAAATCTTAAATAATCTGTCTCATGCATCGCCTGGGCAAAAGCAACATCCCCTCGAATCCCGTAATATTCACCAAAAATTAAATAATGGATCCCGATTTTAATTGCGTCCGCGTTTACTTCCTTAACAAACTGATCCATCAATTCCGGGGATAGAAAAGTTTTTCCCTTAATAGCGTATCCATCCGAACCGCCTCCACTGTCAGCCCCTTTCCCTTCTTTCAAAATATATGCGTCCTTAATTCCGGCATTCCGTACTTTTTCCAATCGCTGCTCCGCATTTTTCCGTTTTGAAAATGCACCTGCCTGAACACGATACCATTGCTCACCGGAAATTGTTGCCGGACTGACAAAAGCTTCAATTCCTTTTGATTTCAGGTAATCGGCCCGCTGTTCAGCATTTTTCCTCGACTGAAACGAACCGGCAATCACTTTATAAAGTACGTCGGACTCCTCTTTTGGCTTTAAACCGAAAGCCCGCTCAAGTCCATTCACATGACCCTGCGCCACTGTTTGGCGCCACGATGCATCACGCATCAATGCAGCATCATGATCATTCGTAATAAATCCGTTTTCTGACAGCATTGCCGGCATCACAGATTCACGCAGAACATGAAAATTGGCTTTTTTCTTCCCGCGATCCCGAAGCCGATTGACCTTTGTGACCTCTTCATGCATAACATCCCGGTATTCCGCTGTTTTCGATGAATCGGACAAACTACTGTGAATATAGTCTTCATATCCTTGTGCATCTCCATTAAAAGCATTGCAGTGAATCGATAAAAAGTAATCCGCGCCCCAGGCATTTGCCTCGTTTGTCCGTTCATCCAAACTTACACTGCTGTCGCCCGTGCGGCTCATTCGCACATCAGCATCTTTGTAATTATTGTTCAAAAGATTACGAATTCGCAACGCAATATCCAGCGTGATATCCTTTTCATCCAAACCATTCCCCTGTGCACCAGGATCTGATCCCCCGTGTCCCGGGTCCAAATAAAGTTTCATGATATTTTCTCCCCTCGTTTAAAATGATATTGCAATACCATCATATGGACGAACAGAAAAATCGTATTGGACAAAAGATTCAACTTTGATGAAATTGAGAAAAATAGCAGAAGATACGTATCCACTGTCCTGTCCAAACAGCATACAAAAGACATGCATGTCCCTTACCTGTACCCATCCGCAATTGCCGGTTTCCCTTTTTCCTGCACTTCAACCAGATACCGGAACGCTTCAGGCTGTGATCCATCGACATCATAAAATCCATATTCTTTCGCAAGCTGTCCGCTGGAAAGAGATTTTCCATTCCATTTGCCCTGCTCCGGATCTTGCGCCAAAGCCGCGACTGCACGTCCAACAAACCGCGGTGTTTCCGAGATGATAAAATGCTGATCAACTTTTGTGCCGTCCATCCAGTTTTCTTCTGTCACCCCAAACTCCTCAAGCATAATTTCCGAACGCATCCAACCTGGTGTAAGTGAAACAGCCGTACATCCATAAGCTGAAACTTCCTTTGCAAGCCCTTTTGCCATACGGGTCACCGAACTTTTTGCCAAATCGTAAAATAACGGCTCGCGATAATGATTATTGTTATACTCTTCCGTACCATCCGTCATTTCGACGACAAGCCCGCCATGATTTTTCACCAACAAAGGCAGTGCATGGTGACTGGTCACAAGATGTGTATCAATCGCAAGCCGCAGCATTCGCAGTCCTTTTTCAAGAGAGTGCTCCCAGACCTTCTTTCCCCATTCCACCAGATATTCACTGCCCCAAATATCATTCACCAAAATATCGAGTCTGCCATACTCCCGCTCAATCTCCTTCATCAGTATCTGAACCTGATTATGTTCCAGATGATCTACCTGACGTGCGATTCCAACACCACCAAGTTCATTCACCAATTCAGCTGTCTCTTCAATCGTTTCCGGTCTGCCATATTCGGAGATTTCTTCCCGAGTCGTTCTTCCGGTTACAATGACCGTTGCACCGGCAGCGCCTAATTCCATTGCGATACCGCGACCCGCACCCCGTGTTCCGCCGGCAACCAAGGCAATTTTCCCTTCTAGTCCTTTCAATCCGCATCCCTCCCTTTTATAGCTTGTCCCCAGCATAACATCGATTGTATACGTATATACCCTGCCTGCAACTTCCCAAACATTAAGCGAGGCCGAATTTCCTGTCTCTGAAATTCAAATTTTGTTTTTTAAAAACCCCACCCGACATTACAACCTGGAAAGTGCTTATAAATCAGCGTTCTTCTTCAAGCATTGCTTTCATCAATTCTTCAGCCAATACCTTCGCTGAAAGCACTCCGCCAAAAACCGGCGTATCACCGGGAATCTGGTGTGTGTGGCCTGCTTTTACAAAACTGAGCTCTTCCCATACCGGGTTTCCTTTCAGCTGATTTTCAAAAATGTTATCATCCTTCTGAACAAAGTACAGGAACTGCATATCTTTCTTCTGATAGTTCTGCAGTGCCTCTACCCCCGCTGTGGCAAAACCATAAGGCTGGTGCTTCTCAGACTCAAAGGCATTTTCAAACCCAAGCCGCTTCATTACTTGTGAAACGATGGAGTTTTCGGTATACATCCGTAATGTTGGTGAATTTTGCGAGGAAAAAGCGAGTGTTGCAATATACTCTTTTCCTGCAAGCCCGGCATCAGCTAGCCGCTGCTTCTGTTTGTCAAAATATCCATTCAGTTCATTGATTTTTTGATTTGCAACATCTTCTTTATCCACGATTTTTGCGACCGTTTTGAATTCATCCATCATTTCCTGATACAGATTTTGCGAGTTTTCTTTACTGTACGGGGCAAATGTCACAGTTGGCGCGATCTGATTTAATTTATCCAAAATTTTCTCATGACGGAACTTCGCTGCAATTATCAGATCGGGATTAAGTCGCGAGATTGCTTCCAGATTCGGTTCTTGTCTGGTCCCAACATCTTGTACACTACCAGCCAGATCAGTATCCAGGTTAATCCAATCGTTGTAACTGTCTATATCCGGAACCCCAGCCGGCTGAATCCCCAGCGCAAGTAAATGTTCCGCATACCACCATTCCAGGACAACAATCTTTTTTGGAGTTCCCTCAATGGTCTGCGTCCCCATTGCATCTTGAATTTTAATTGTTCTATCGGATGATTTGTCCGGTGCGTTGCTGGTCTGATCTGATTTTGAATCATCCCCACTGCAAGCCGATAATACTGAAAGCAGCATCACCAAAGCAAAAACTGTCCACTTCTTCATCGGTTACCTCCCTGAAAAATATGTATTATACACACGTTTTAATTGATAATGATTATCAATTTCATAACAATTATTACTATAATCGTACTTTTCACGCGTGTCAACGTTTAAAAAATAAAACCGGACAGATTTTTCAACAGTGTGTTCGTTCGTATGCAAGGCGCGCGTTTAAGGCAAGTGTTCGCACGTTTGAGGTCAATATACACTCGAATCTAACATGAAAAGCGGTATGCAAACCCAAAATTCACATACCGTTTCCATTCGTTTATAACCTTGTTGCTGCTCCACCACTATTTACTGCAGTGTCATGCTGTTCCTATAAGGCAGTCTCTTGTTCTTCCTTGGCATCATTTACCTTACCAAGAATCATATAATCCATTTCTTTTCTTGGGATCTTTTGAAATACCGGTTTTCGTATAAAATAAAATACCGTACCGATTAAGACCCAAATAACAAGCGCGACTAATGAAGGCATGCTCAGAAATCCGGGTGATCCTGGAACAAGCAGCAAAGCAAGTATCCCCAGACCGAATAAGGAGCCAAGCAATGACATGAATTTTTTTACTGGTGCGGTTTTTTTTATGCTTTGATTGCCTTGACTGGACCATTTGAAACTTTTATATGCAACTAAACAACAATAAAAGAAGACGATGGCTATACCCGTCGAGGACATGTTAACTACCCATGACAAAACAGATCTGCCGAACCATGGAGCAATTAAACATAATAAACAAGCAATAATGATGCCGAAATATGGCGTATTATTTTTCGAATGTAACTTGGCGAATACTTTCGGTAAAAACTGTGCTCTACCCATTGCAACAAGCACACGGCTTGCAGCCAGATAAAAACCGTTCAGCCCTGTGAAAACACCCATACATAAAGATACTGCTAAAATCAACATACCTGCATTTCCCAGTGTTCCAGCCACCACTGTGCCGGTTCCCCAAATATCATTTGTTGCCGCAAGTTCCTGCCATGGCATTGGCAATGCTGTAACCATAATCATTACGGAATATTCCAACGCCGCAAAAATAAGGGCGAATAAAATAAGGGAAAAAGCCTTTTTAGGCGGAAAATCAAACTCCTCAGCTACTTGAGGTATACTGGCAAACCCTACATAAGCCCATGGAGCAATGGCGACAATGGCAATAACAGATGACCAGGGCGATATACCAGGTTTAAAACCCGGCTGCAAATTGCTGAAGGATGTATCAGAATTGAAGATCATCCCTAAAAACAGTAATGCTACTCCGACAAGCAGCAGAATGCAAAATACGTATTGCGTCCTTCCGGTTAAAGTTGTGCCCCGGACATTCATATAGGCAAAAACAATTAATGCAATACTTGCCACTAAAATTTGACCAAAATAAACGTCCCATCCCGCAATACTGTACAAATAACCCCATTCCACCAAGCCTGGCATTAAAAACTTTGCTAATAATGCCAGTGCAGAGGCATTCAAGGCAACAATACAAATATATGCTAAAGCCAATGCCCAACCACAAATAAAAGCGTGCGTTCTTCCGAATTTGGCATAAACGAAAGCAACATCTCCCCCGGATACAGGTAATTCCTTAATTAAAAACCCGTAACTGACTCCAATTACAAGCATAATCAATGCACCAATCAGAAAGCCGATAATAACCCCAAGCGGACCACCTTGACCCATCCAGATTGCTGGTTGAACAAAACTTCCCCACCCTATGGCGGATCCAAAAGCAATTGCCCATACCCACTGCGGCTTCAACGTCCTTTTCAATTGTTCTCTTTCTTTCATGAATATACTCCCTTCAGTTTTAAAGATTCAACAATATTCCCGAGGCCAGCAAAATCTTTCATTTCAATGGGCACTTATCACCTCACATTTGGTATCGCTTACACCGTAACCCTTATCTGCGCAATTATCAACCTGACCAAACAAACTCTCCACCGGAAAACCGGCGGAGAGTTTTGCATATGACCTTATTTTCCCCAAACATCGAAGTCCAGATGCTTATACTTATCCAGAAGACGGGTTGGCATTTTCAGAGCGTCTTTACGGAATGGCGGTGCAAGCTGAGTACCGTCAACATAAATGTTTAGTACAGCAGGTTTGCGCTTGGCCAGTGCATCTTCAATGGCCGGTGCAATATCTTCCGGCTTATCAATCGTGTAACCAAGTGCACCCATGGATTTCGCCACTTCCGCAAACTCCGGTGCGGAAATATTCGATCCGACATAACGGTCATCATAGTAATCAACCTGGTTCTTTTTCTCTGCTGCCCATGACTTGTTGTTGAAGACACACGCCACTACAGGAATATTTTGCTCAACGGCTGTACTTACTTCATGCAGACTCATCCCCCATGCACCATCACCGATAATCGCAAAAACAGGTGCATCCGGTTCGGCAAGCTGTGCACCAAGTGCTGCAGGATACGCGAATCCAGTGTTGCCAAAAGTTAATGCTGCAATATGGCGCCGTGTCTGATTAAAGCGCAAATACGCATTTGCAGTGGATGAAACATTACCAATATCAGATGAAACAATCGCATTCTCCGGCAATGCTTTAGTCATTTCAAGCAGGGCACGGCGCGGATTGATTGGTGTGCCATCTTCCATTGCTGTATCAACCAACTCTTTTTCCCACGCTTCCTTCCATTCGCCTATTTGCTTCAGTCGTGCATCGTCTTTTTCAGGAGAAGGGAGCACCTCCTGCAGTCTTTGGTAAATTTCATCACTTGCAGCTTTGGCATCCCCGATGATCCCCACTTCTACCGGGTGTGTGCGCCCAATTTGGCGCGGGTTAATATCAACTTGAATAATCTTGGCATTTTTCGGGAAGTAGTCAATATCATAACTTGGTAATGTTCCAAACTGGGACAGCCTTGTGCCGACTGCCAAAACGACATCTGCTTCCTTCAAAGCATACATGGCAGATTTAGCACCCATATACCCAATTGGTCCAACTCCTAATGGATGATCGGCCGGGAATGCATCATTATGCATATAAGCACATGCCGCCGGGGCTGTAAGGTGTTCTGCGATTTTCACCACGGAATCCACACCGTCTGCATCAACTGAACCGCGGCCGGAAATAATTGCCGGCTTTTTTGCATTTTTCAGCAAATCAACCGCACGTTGAATAGATGCAACATCACCAAAGCCGCGTTTTTCTGCACGGTACTGTTTGGGTTCCAAAATATAATCTTCCATTTCACCATAGAATAAATCACGTGGAATATCATACAGTACAGGCCCCCGTTCGGCGTATGCAATCCGAAATGCGGTGCGCAGGCAATCTGCCACCCGGTTTTTATTGGTAACCCGGACTGTTTCTTTTGTTATATCTTCAAAAATGGAAACCTGGTTTGCTTCCTGGAAACCATCAAGACCGATAGAAGCGGTGCCAGCGGATGGTGAAATAACAACCATTGGACTATGCGCCTGATTTGCTGCCGCTACAGAGGTAACCATGTTCGTTATTCCGGGACCATTCTGCCCGACAATCACCCCTGCTGTACCGGACACACGCTCATAGGCATCTGCCATATGACCTGCACTTTGCTCATGGCGTACCGGTATGAAACGGATATCGGCGGTCGGGAATAAATCCAGCATATCCATAAATGCTGATCCGACAATTCCGTATACCTCCTTCACATTTTCCGCCACAAGTGTTTCCACGATTGCCTCACTCGGTGTCATCCGCTGCTTCTTATTAACCGTCTGCTTCATTTCTTCTTTTTGTTTTACCATACGTTAATCCTCCTCAAAAAATATAGTAATAAATAATCTTACCTTCGTATCCAATCACGATCGAAATAGCGTCTGTCTAAATACTGCTAATGACGGATTTAACAGTTTCAATGATGAAATCCAGGTCGCCCTCTGTACTGGAAAGCGGAGGAGCAATAATGATAATGTTATTGCCGCCTGGAACGGTTTGACCGTTACTGCCGATGATCAGTCCGCTTTCTCTGCACTTGCCGACAATGTTGGCAACGGTTGCTTCATCGAGCGGTTCTTTGGTCAACTTGTCTTTAACCATTTCCAGGCCGACCAGAAAACCAACCTGCCTGACTTCCCCGACGTTTTCGTGGTTGCTCAGACTGTGTAATTCAATCAGTTTGGAATTGGCCAGTTCATCGACGCGTCCCACAATATTTTCGTTTTCGATAATTTCAATATTTTTCAGTGCAACAGCACATGCTGCAGGATGCCCTCCATACGTTGAGACGTGACGAAGATGATTGTCTTTTCCTTCTTCCTTGAATACATTGTGAATATCCTCTTTTACCGCAGTAGCCCCAAGCGGCAAATAACCACTTGTCAGCCCTTTTGCCATCGTGACAATATCTGGCTGGACACCTGCTGCATGTTTGAATCCGAACATTTTTCCGGTTCGTCCAAAGCCGGATACCACCTCATCCATAATGAGTAATACATTGTACTCCCGGCAAATCTCCGCAACACGCTGAATGTATCGGACAGATGGTATGATGACACCGCCACCTGAAATAAATGGTTCCATAATAACGGCGGCTACTGTCTCCTCACCTTCCCATTTGATTGTTTCTTCCAATTGATCTGCAGCCCGAAGATCTTTTTCTTCCTTTGTACCGGAATACAGGGATCTGTAGCTGTATGGTGGTGATACATGCAGAAATCCGGGTGCTGCCGGATCATATTTAAAACGTCTGTTGGCCTGGGCGGTCGCACTCATTGCACCAAGTGTTGACCCATGATAAGCACGATAGCGGGAAATAAATTTAAATTTCCCAGGATTCCCCGTTTGAATATGATACTGACGTGCAATTTTAAAGGCTGTTTCATTTGCTTCGGATCCACTGTTGGAAAAGAATGTCTGGTATTCCTCACCAAGCAATTGACTAAGTTTATTTGCCAGGTCAATCGCCGGCTGATGGTTCATTGTTAAAGGGAAATAAGATAGTTTCCGCATCTGTTCTGCAGCAGCTTCAACTATTTCTTCCCGGCCATAGCCAAGATTCAGACACCATAGACCAGATACCCCGTCAAGATACTGTTTCCCATCCTTGTCGGTAAACCATGAGCCTTGCCCTGATTCAGCCACCATTGCTTTTGCCGCCGGATTGTATTTATGCATTGCATTCCAAAGATGAGACTCCTGTTCAACAGTTACACTGTTCAACTCCGCTTTTGTTTTCATTTTCCTCCCTCATTTCACATAAATTTTTTGTGGAAACAAAATAAATTACAAAACAACCGGTTCATTCTCCAAAACAGATGCAATTGGTTTAAATGGTTTGTTATATTCTTTTGCAACACTCTTGAACGTTATATGTCCTTTATGGGTATTGACACCTTTTGCAAATGCCTCATTTGATTTAACAGCCTCTTCAAACCCTTTATTTGCCAAAAACAGACCATATTTACTGGCGTCATTGGTCAGAGATAGTGTGGATGTCCTTGCAACAGCCCCAGGGATGTTGGCAACTGCATAATGCAAGACACCATGTTTCGTGTATGCTGGATTATCATGCGTCGTCACCCGGTCAGCCGTTTCAATTACCCCGCCTTGATCCACTGCCACATCAATAATGACTGAGCCAGGCGACATTTCTTTGACCATTTCTTCTTTAACGAGTTTCGGAGTTTTTGCCCCCGGAATCAGCACAGCTCCGATTAGCAGATCCGCTTTTTTCACAGATTCTTGAATATTAAGCGGATTGGACATTAGTGTATTGACATTTCCACCGAATAAGTCATCCAACTCACGCAGTCGATTCGTGTTGATATCCAAAATCGTTACATTTGCACGAAACCCGGCAGCCATTTTAGCAGCATTGGTCCCGACAGCACCTCCTCCGACTATGACCACATTGGCTGGATTCACGCCTGGTACACCGCTGAGCAGGACCCCTTTTCCACCTTTTGTGTTTTCCAGAAATTGCGCTCCTATCTGAACAGACATCCGGCCGGCGATTTCGCTCATTGGAGCAAGAAGCGGCAGTGCACCATTCGCTTCCTGAACCGTTTCATAGGCAATAGCGGTAACTTTTTTCTCCGTAAGCTGTGCGGTTAATTCCGGTTCGGCAGCGAGATGCAGATACGTGAACAAAATAAGCCCTTCATATAAAAACTTATATTCTTCCGGCTGTGGCTCTTTCACTTTCATTACCATTTCCGCCGACCATGCTTCGCTAGCGCCATTTACAATTTCAGCCCCGGCAGCCTTGTATTCTTCATCAAGGAAACCGCTTCCACTTCCAGCCGAAGCTTGAATAAGCACCTCGTGTCCTGCATTGACAAACAATGTAACTCCAGAGGGTGTCATTGCAACACGATTTTCATTGTTTTTCACTTCTTTGGGAACTCCTACAATCATGAAATCACTCCAATCATATGATCATAACCAATAACCTCCCGAACAACATCATGACGTCCGTACCAGTTACTTGATTCATTATGAGTATATATCATGATCGCAAGTAATTTCAATATTTTTTGTCAATTCAATAATTTAAAAAAATAATAGCTGCTATTTGATTTACTTATACACGCCATGTGACACTGTTTTGAAGCGCATTTCTCTAGTTAAATTCAGAATCGGACAAGCCGGCTGAGGTGCGGGAAAATTTTATGCCGGCAGACGATTTACGGTGAATTTCCCCACGTGATCCTAACCAAATTTACGGGACAAATTAATCTTAAAATTGTACATATCACTACGGTAATAAGCCTTTTCGAGTTCAATAACGTCCCCATCCGCTCCCTTAATGATACGTTCGGCGACTAAAACAATGGTGTCCGGATCCAAATTTAAATGTGCTGCATCTTCCTCAGATAAACTGCCGATACCAATTGTTTGACTCGCTTCAGCAAACCAGATCCCCAATTCATTTTGCTCCACTTCATAAAGGGTTGTATCATTCAAATCATATCGAACAAGCTCTTCTCCGATTTGTACAGGATAATAATGACACTCCACACCGATTGGAACATCATCCGCATAACGGACCCGTTTAATGAAATAAACATAATCAAAACCGGTCAATTCTTGTATATATGATGATGCTTCTATTTTGCAGTGGTTAATTAATTTTGCACCGGGCTTCATTCCCATTTGTTTGATTGTTTCCGTTGTACTGGTAAGATTCCCAAGCCATTCACCAATCGGCTTATACAAGACAAATGTCCCTTTTCCATGCACTTTCTCAAGCACCCCGTCCCGTACCAGAAGATTGATAGCTTCCCGGACAGTACTCCTGCTGACATTAAAGTTTTCCATGAATTCACGCTCACTTGGAATTTGTCCTGTAAGCGCCCCTTCCGTTACCTGACTTTCAATGATACTTTTTAATTGCACATGTAATGGTATGCCATTTTCATAGTCTAGTTGCACTGTAGCTGATCCTTTCTCTCTTTTTAATTTAAGAATAGCAAAAACTTCAGAAAAGGTGAAGGAGTGATTAACCGACCCACAGAATCAAATATACCAATCCTATCCGGTACGCCCCTTTTTTATGATAAAATAAATGAATATCCAATGAACGGTATAAAGGAGAGTTGCGGTAAATATGGCAACAGATGCAAGAAACAAGTCAAATAAGGGAATGTGGGGATGGATTGCAGCAATCGGCATATTCCTGCTGGCAAAAATGAAATGGGTATTTGCCCTGTTCAAAATCGGCAAATTTGCAACACTTGCCTCCATGTTCGTTTCATTGGGCGGATATGCAATAATTTTCGGCTGGAAATTTGCTTTTGCCATTGTATACCTTATTTTTGTCCACGAAATGGGACATCTCGCAGCAGCAAAAATAAAGAAAATCCCGACTAGTCCTGCTATTTTCATTCCATTTATGGGTGCGGCAATTGGTATTGATCCAAAAAAAATAAAAGATGCCGAGACAGAATTTTTCGTAGCCTATGGCGGTCCCTTGGCAGGTTTAGTATCCATTCTGCCTGCAGCCGGATTATACACGCTTACACAAGATCCATACTGGGGACTTGTTATCCAGCTTGGCGGCCTGATTAATTTGTTTAACCTTTTTCCGGTCTCTCCACTTGATGGCGGGCGGATCGTTACGGTTCTGTCGACAAAAATATGGTTCATTGGACTGCTGGTGATGATTCCGATTATTTTCATATCACCCGATCCAATCATAATCCTCATTTTCATTTTTGGTATTTTCACCTGGTGGGACCGATTCAAAGACAATGCAAAAGTTGAAATAATGAAACATGAAGAAAAAGTTTTGACAGAAGTGAACGATGAACTGAAGCACTTAGTTGCATTTACACCTCATTCGGAAGAGATGAATACGAGTAATTTCATCTCCATAAAAAACAAAATCAACTACCGATTAAATGAAATCAGCAAACATCTTTCAGCAGATTCCGGGTCCGTCCTCCCTGTTATTCAGGAAAAGAAACGGACTGCTTTTAAAAAACGTAAGGCAGAAAAAGACATTTTGACCAATATGTTAAACCAAATAAGAAATTATGAATTATCATTTTATGAAAACACACCAATCAACACAGATTTGAATAGCGTAATCATTGAAAATGAAAAGAAATTAACAACTATCAGAGCGGAAATGGATCGAGCAAAAACCTATTACCAAACATCGATTGGAACAAAAATCCGAGCATTAATACTTTACCTCGGACTTGCTGTTGTATTGGCACTCTTTCTTGTATACGGCATGGAGATACTGGAATCAAGCCAAATCACACGGTAAGATTTACGGTTAACACGGGACAGGCGGATTATTCCGATTAAAAATATCTGCCTGTCCCGAAACTTTTCTCCCTCTCCATTAATTACTTATTTTTCCCACATTTATTACGTATCAATTCCAATATCTTTTACTATCATTACTGTGATTGGAAATTAAAATAGCGTGCACCATAACATTCAAAGAAAGACGGTGGGAAACATTGGGACTTTTGAGTATTAATGGCTTATGCCATACAGTTGGCGTTCCACAAAACACTGTAATACATTGGATAGAAGATTTTAATTTCTATATACCTGAAACACATTTTCAAAATGTCACGTACTATCACACAGATGCGATTGATGTATTAAAATTCATAAAACGATATAAAGATAAAGGATATCAAAAGACACAAATTATGTACATGCTGGAGAACAGTGTTTTTCCAATCCCAGTAAAGAAAACAGTTGAGGGTGAACAACAGACATTGAATAGTGAAAATTACAGAGAAAATATTTTAACCGTTATGCAGACACTTGGAAAAACTGTAACAAATGTTTCAGACCAGAAAGAGTCCATAATGGACATACAGGAACAACAAAATCAACATAAGAAGCGAATCAAAAACACGGAAAAGCAAATGGAAGAAATCAGTGAATTAAAACAAGAAATTGAACTGTTAAAACAAGAGATTGAATCATTAAAACAAGAACCTCCCCTTGCAAAGGAATACGAAATGAAAAAGGAATCCTTCGCGAAGCTGTTTGACAAATAATTACTTTTCATGAACCTGTCAAGCATGCATTTAGAAAAAACAGGAGCTTCAGTCCAATAAAGGAATGAAGCTCCTGTTTTTTTATAATTTCAGTATCATGACGATCCAGCGAACTTAGTCTGCCACCTACTCTTTAGGAAGTTCAGTCAACTCACTTGCCAAGGATTGATAAAATGCATAAATATTTGTAATGCCAAGCGTATCCGCCAAGTCTAATCCGATAAAGTCCTGGTGATCCCACCGGTATTTTGTCGGATAGAAATTCCATACACCTGTCTCCGCCTCACCATTTCCGGAGTACAATTTTGCCGGCTGCCCGAACGGATGCTTGGCAGATACAACGCTGACAAGACCATCATTCGGCCACCAGGAAGCGTCAATAGGAGGTGAACCGTTAGGCTGTTCATATTGTCCGATGTAGATAGATGGACCCATCATCGTTGGATTCATAAATACCAACGGCAGATAATGCCCGGTTACGATTGACCGGTATGTTGCATTTCCAGAATAAGAAAAATAATACACATCCGATTTAATGTCAGCCCACTCATTTATATCTTGTGCCCCGGTGGTTGAGAGATCATACAGACTAATGTCCTTTGTCTCCCAAATATCACTTTCCAAAACCCTGTTGGTGTAGTGCATAAATGATTCCCCTGGTTTGCGGGATAACCCCCATTGATCCAGTTTAAAATCATAGACGAACGATTTGCGCGTATAACCGGATGTTGCAGCCAAATGAATAACCGTATCTTTTACGAAAGGAAGAAATTTTTTAACCCCATTTGCAAACGTGGTACCATTGTGCGGCGTTGCTATCGTTGTGATACTATGCACCCAATCATTGCCGCCTTGATAGAGTGGAGAGATTTTTTCGGATGGATGTTTTTCATGATAGCCTTGCTCCAACGGACTTCCATTACGCAGCAGCTCTTCCAGCACACGGATTGTCTGGCCGCCCATACTATGGCCCACCAGATGTACCTTGTGTGTTGCATTCCATTTTTTATAAAAACCAGGATAATATTCACCGAACTGTAAATGTCCGTGCTTCTTCGCATGTGCCGCCCCGTAATCAACTTTTCCACCTTTTATCCGATAATATAATTCTACGGCTCTATCATAATTACTGGAGAACGGCCCAACTGCCGCGGTATACGTTTCATATCCATTCAGGTCCAGATTAGCTTTGATGTCATTGTAGCCGCCCCAATACTTATAACCGCCGAGTTCATTTTCTCCCCACCCTGCCAGACCATGAACCAGAATAATAGGATAATCATTATGGTCCGATGAATGCTGTTTCTGTGCATGCGCCTTCATTTCCGGGAAAAATATGAACCCCAGCAGGAAAACAAACACAATTGAAACCACTTTCGTTTTTACCATCCCGCAAAACACCCTTTTCCAGATTTATATTTACTTTAATAACCCCGATCCCACTGCGCTTCAAGTGCTTCTTCAATTGCCTGCATCATATCAAATGCACCATCCGATTTGTTGGAACATACAACCACTGTTGCTGATATTTCGGGATAATACGCCGAATGAAAGCTGACGCCCGGGTCATAGCCCATCACATGATATTTCTCCAAACCTTCCTTACGAATCCACACTCCATATCCGTAATAACTATTTCCTTTCACCATACAGTGGGTTTCCATCAGTAAATCTGTATGCTTCTTATCCAACAGCTCCCCGTTTAGCAATACATGCCAAAGGTTTGCCATATCTTGAACAGTGACAAATGCCCCACCATCGGATCCGCCTTTAACCGGTAGTGAATAGATATTCGTACGCCAGGTTCCATCCGGATTATCAATATAGCCAAGGGCTGTATTCGCTGGCAGGGAATCAAATGAAAAATATCCGGAACGCCTCATACCAGCTTTATTGAAAATATGCTTCTGTACATAATCCGTAAACCGAAGCTTGCTTACATGCTCCACAATCATTCCAAGCAATATATAGCCTGCATTATTATAATGGAACTTTTCTCCTGGCCGGGACATCATGCGGCCATGTTGAAAAAGCGGCAAAAATTCACGTAATTCCCGCAGATTGTACATCGGATATTTCACCCAAAGTTCTTCAAAGTCATCCATTACCTCTTCATCAAAATAGTCAGGAATCCCCGATGTATGACTCAGCAGATGATGAACAGTAATATCATTATCAAAATGCGGAAAATCAACGTCCAAACAATCTATCAGCCTATCATCGAATGAAAGCTGCCCATTCTGTTCAAGCTGACTTACTGCGATCGCTGTAAACAACTTACACCCTGAAGCAATCCCAAAACGGGTTGCTTCGTTATTTTCCAGTTCCTCTGACCGATTGGCATAACCATAACCCTGCTTCAGCAAAATGTCATTTTCCAGTTGAACCAGAATGGAACCGGAGAAATTTATCTGTTGCTGGATTTCTGACAGGTTCTCCCTAATTTCACAACTCATGACAGCCCCCCTTGGAACAGTTTCAATCCATCAGCAAACTGCTCAATAATCAAGTCATCATTCACCAAAATCTTCAGCGGATGAACCTCCGAATACTTATCCGAGAAAATCCATCGTCTGCCGGCCGGTCCAAGCAGTATAAATGCACCTCCATCCGCTTCTCCCATGAAATTCAAACTATTCTCATCAAGTGATTCATTTTCCCGCACCGGAACCCCTGCTTCCTTCAGCTGGTCCGCAGCCCGTTTAACGTCACTGGTGGTTACATTAATTTCACTGATATTCAAAATTTCCTTCACGGTGAAATTGTTTTCAGAGGCGGGGGATGATGCCCTCGCAATAAATTCCACAATGTTCCCTGCTGGATCGTAAAAATAACATGCATTTGCGTTTAGAAAAGCAAAATGCGCCTCATCTTCCCCATCATCGGTATTAAGTTCCACTTTGCTCCGCGTCCATTCTTTTGCCTCCCGAAAGAGATTCCGGGGAATGTTAAAAGCAAAGTGATAAAACGGCTCACTGTCCCGGCTGTTTTCCTGAAACTCCAGTATACTTTCCCCGACCTTTATGGAAAACCTCTTTTCATCACTATCAAGCAATACAAATCCAAACCTATTAACATAAAAATCTTTCACTTCAATAAGGTTATTACTCTGTAAGGTTACTTTATTTATTTTCATAATCTGCCTCCATTTTCTCCCGCGCCATTAACAGCGACATATCCAAATCCCCAATCCACTTTAATGCGTGGAAATGCTAAAGTTCCGGGTGGTTTCGCTAAAGTTCACAGGTAAAGTGATAAAGTTCACGGTAGAAGTGCTAAAGTTCACAATGTAAATGCTAAAGTTCACAACTAAAAAATGCTGTGAATACATGGTTCAACAGCAGCTCCAATCCCTATTGGTTTAAAAAACTTTTGCCATCTGATGGCTCGTCATTTCATATCCCATTTTTTTATACAGTGCAATCGCGCGGTGGTTATGTTCAAAAACATGCAATGCGACTTTCTGAATACCATGCTTATCAGCATAATTGTCCAATTCCTGCATTGCAGCTTTTCCAAGGCCTTTTCCCTGCTGCTCATCGTCGATTCTGATGTCATAGATAAAAGCATGTTTACCCTGTGGCATTAGTCGCACATTCAGCCACAAAATCCCAATCGGATCATTATCCTGGCAAACTGAATAAAGAAAATTTTCTTTGGTATCCAGACCATCCGGCAGCAGTTGCTCCAATTGCTTGTTCGCTTTTTCGAGAGCTTCTTCTTCACTCCAATTTCCGGCCTTCACATGTTCACCTGCATAGTCTTCCACCATCCATTTTAGGTAACTATCAAACTTTTCTTCAATCATAGGTTTAAACTCAATGGTCATATCTACAGTTCCCCCCAGCTTAAAATAAAAATATCCCCTTTGACCGATACAACGAATCCAAGGGGTAACCACTCATGGTGTATTTCTATTACAAATGTATTATAGCATAAATATATTCTGAAAAATATGAACAGAGATGCCTGGCACCACCCGAATTTTATCGAAAACATTTTGCGGTTCCTATCTCGCATCTTTCTCTTTTTTTGGTATAATAAGTGGGGCTAAAAACGTTAAAAGGTGTGGTGCAGCTTGTCTTTAACCAAAGATCCTTATCATGATGCAACTATGGTTGGGTTAACCAAAAAAGATACTTCAATTATTTTTATATTTTTAGCCATCGCTGGAACGGTTATTGGCTATTTCCTTCCTGTAATTGTTGGATGGTTGATTAACATTCCCATCATTCCGTTTCAGGACCTTATTAAATACATTCTTTCACTTGACGGAATATGGCTGAGGATTATTTGCACTGCCCTTGGATTTTGTGCAGGACTGTTCGGGGCACTTCTGATTATTAACGATACATTGCATATCACTGTAAATGACCGTGAAATCAACATCAAACAAGGAGGAACTA
Source organism: Virgibacillus siamensis (assembly GCF_900162695.1). Taxonomy (NCBI): domain Bacteria; kingdom Bacillati; phylum Bacillota; class Bacilli; order Caryophanales; family Bacillaceae; genus Virgibacillus; species Virgibacillus siamensis. The sequence continues at coordinate 244,247 of NZ_FUIH01000007.1, read as the reverse complement.
ACCAGTCCTTTCAACAAAATACAATCCAGTATATTTATCCAGATAACAAACAGCTTGTCATCGTCGGAAATAACGGCTATGAACTGCTGCGTTCGGAAACCGATGAAAAACAAAAAGATCTTCGTACTGCCTTTAATGATCATGGATACCCATGGTCAGATGATGATCCATATGCAGATTCTTTTCAAAGGTGGGTCGAAGGGAACCCTGATCTCTCCCCTGCCGTTAATGCTTTGATGCGAGCCAGGGATAAAGCACTGCAAAAAGATGACAAAGATGAGATAAACGATTTACGAAATGAACTAGTTAAACTTGGTATTATAGTTCGAGATGAGAAGAAAAAACAGTATTGGAGAAAAGCTGAATAACCGCTGGTCTTCAAATTGGCCAGTACTTCACATGCCATGAAGTACTGGCCATTTTTTGTTGTGATTAGAAATCAGATAAATTGAAAAACAATATTAAATTCCAAAAACACTTTTGCATGTTTATTCAATAATAGAAATGACAAAACTTGGTTATGCTACGCAACTATAATGGATAAATTGTGGAAAGGTGGAACTGCAATGGCTGATGAGGAAAAATCAGATGACAAAATATCGCGGCGAAAATTCATACGAAATTCAAGCTATTTAGCCGGCGGTGCAATCGGCGGAACTGTTCTTGGTACGTTTATCGGTACCAATTTCCTTGATGAAGAAACCGCAAATAAATCACAAAATAATAATCAACCTACTAATTTTAACCGCGCATTGAAGTTTTTTACGAGACAAGCTGATTTTCAAATATTAAGTGCTGCATGTGAGCGAATCTATCCAAAAGATGATCTCGGACCGGGTGCAATTGAACTGGGTGCTCCATTTTTTATCGATCATGAACTGGCTGGTGCCTATGGAAATAACGAGCGGGAGTACATGAAAGGCCCTTTTTCTGAAGGTACTGATTATCAGGGATACCAGACACCATTAAAACGCAACGCTGTTTTCATGGCGGGAATCAGAGCACTGGAAAAAGAAAGCCAGTCTGCGCATAATAAAGGCTTTGTTGAATTGGACGGCGAGCAGCAGGATAAAATCTTGACAAAATTCGAGGATGACAAGATCAAACTGAAACATGTCAGTTCTGCTTATTTCTTCGAGCTGCTCCGCTCTGCAACCATTTCCGGAACATACGCAGATCCCCTTTATGGCGGAAATGCTGATATGGAAGGCTGGAAGATGAAAGACTTTCCAGGCAGTCAGATGAGTTACCTGAACCGAATCGGAAGCAAAAAGTTTATCAAAATCAAACCAAAGTCATTAGGTGATCATTACTCTTAAAATAACAATGGCCGAAGGAGGATTAAGATGGTTAAAAAGTTGGACAAAGTTGATGTTGTTACGGTCGGTGTCGGCTGGGCAGGCGGAATCATTGCTGCTGAAATTGCGAAAGCGGGACTGAAAATCGTTGGTCTTGAACGGGGCGATGACCGCAACGTGGAAGATTTTCAAATGGTTCATGATGAATATCGTTATGCCATTCGATACGAATTAATGCAGGATTTATCCAAAGAAACCATTACTTTTCGAAACAACATCGACGAACGCGCATTACCGATGCGCCAATTCGGAGCATTTCTGATTGGAACCGGTGTCGGCGGTGCAGGGGTTCATTGGAATGGTGACACATGGTTTTTTTCGCCATATGATTTTCAAATTAAAACGATGACCGATAAAAAATATGGCAAAAATAAGCTTCCTGAAGAGTATACGCTCCAGGATTGGGGGATTACATACAAAGAGCTGGCACCTTATTACCACAAATTTGAGCGCATGGCCGGCACCAGCGGAGAACTTAATCCACTCAGACCAGAGCGGAAAGAGAAATACCCAACGCCGCCAATGAAAAGCACACCAATCCTGGATAAATACATGGATGCGGCTAAAAAGCTGGGTCTGCACCCATTTCGTCAGCCATCCGCCAATATCTCAGAACAGTATACAAACCCGGATGGTGAAACATTGAACCAGTGTCAATACTGTGGTTTCTGTGAAAAGTTCGGCTGCGAATATAACGCCAAGTCATCCCCAACGGTTACAGTAATTCCAACCGCACAAAAAACGGGAAATTTTGAACTGCGGACCAATTCAAATGTGACAGGAATTACCCATGATGGAAATAAAGCGACAGGGGTCCGGTATGTCGACGTCCAGACCGGTGAGGAATTTGAGCAGCCGGCAGATGTCGTTGTGCTGACAAGTTATACAATAAATAACTGTAAACTGCTTCTTCAATCGGAGCTTGGCCGCCCGTATGACCCGAAAACCGGAAAAGGTGTCATCGGAAAAAATTACTGTTATCAGATTACCGCTGTCGCAACCGGATTTTTCAAAGACAGGTTTAATGCTGCGATGGGCGCAGGAGCACTTGGCACCACACTGGATGACTACAACAATGACAACTTTGACCATTCGGATCTGGACTTTATCCATGGCGGTTCTATTACCATGAAGCAGCTCGGAAAAAGACCGATCAATGAAAATGGTGCGCCAGAAGGTACACCGAGATGGGGCAAAGAATTTAAGAAAGAATCGATTAAATGGTTCAACCGTTCTATTCCGGTAACATCCCAAGGCGCTTCCATGCCGCACAGATACAACTATTTGAGTCTTGATCCGACATACAAGGACAGCTACGGAAAACCGCTGCTCCGCATGACCTATGATTTTACCGAACAGGATCATGCGTTATACGATTACATCACGGCAAGATGCGCCGATATTTTGGAAGAAATGGGTGCTGAGATTGTTGAACCGAAAGAACTGACGGAACACTTTAACATTGTTCCTGCCCAGAATGATCATATTACCGGTGGGGTCATCATGGGTAAAGACCCTGAAACCTCTGCATTGAACAACTATTTGCAAATGTGGGATGTCGATAATGTATTCGTTATCGGCGCATCCGCATTCGCCCATAACGGCGGCTACAACCCGACCGGAACAGTGGGTGCCCTTGCCTATCGGGCTGCGGAAGGTATTTTAAAATATCGGAAAGAAAAAGGACAATTGGTAAAGCGAAAAAATAACAGCAAGACAGTCTAACCTTTAATTGAAAGGAGAGATTCCAATGGGTTTTACCAATATCGGCATTCCCGGGTTAATTCTTATTTTAGGAGTTACACTAATTATTTTTGGACCTAGAAAATTACCCGAAATCGGACGTGCCCTTGGACAGACACTTTCGGAATTCAAAGGCTCTGCCACGAAACTTATGAGTGACGAGGACGAAGAAAAGGAAGTAACAAGATCTGTTGAAACATCAAAAAAGGATTAAACCAGCAAAAACCGGGAATTGGATTCCCGGTTTTTTTATGCAAACTGCCTCTCATTCCAATACCAAATGTGCTATCATGAACCCAGCACACAGTATTGATAATATCCAGAAAATCTTGAGGTGATGATAAAATGAATCCACCAAAAAAAAATCAACCCATCGCATTCATAACAGGAGCCTCAGGCGGATTTGGTCTTTTGACAAGTATAGCCCTAGCAAAGGCTGGCTATTTTGTTGTGGCCTCAATGCGAAACCTGGCAAAAAAAGAAAAATTGGTCGAATTGGCACAGGTAAAAGAAGTGGAAACATCCATCAAATGTATCCAATTGGATGTGACCAAACAGGATGAAATTGAGGATGTGATGTCGGAGGTTATCAATCTATACGGGCGGATTGATGTGCTTATTAACAATGCGGGCTATGCTGCAGGCGGTTATACAGAAGAAGTATCCCTTAAAGCATGGCGCCAGCAATTTGAAACCAATTTTTTTGGACTTGTCGCCGTGACAAAGGAAGTTCTGCCGCACATGCGCAAGCGGCTAAAAGGAACCATTATCAATCTTTCCAGTATCAGCGGCCGAATGGCACTTCCCGGTCTGGGACCATATTCTGCATCCAAACATGCTGTTGAAGGATTCAGTGAATCGTTACGGCTGGAAATGCTGCCGTATGGTGTGCATGTCGTATTAATAGAGCCCGGGTCCTATCAAACCGATATTTGGGCAAAAGGGATGGGGGATTTCACAGCTGACCCTTCCTCACCATATAAAGACAAAAACGAACGATTGCTGAAGATTGTTAATCACATCGCAAAAACAGCCGGCGACCCTGAAGAAGTAATCCGAATGATTGCCAGAGTGGCGCAAGATGATCACCCCGACCTAAGATACCCTGTTGGTAAAGGCGTTAAAAATCAAATTCGTTTTAAAAATTTACTGCCGTGGAGATGGTTGGAGCGGGTAATCTTAAAGAAATTATAGACTGCATGTAAACTTAGTCCCTTTATGTTATATCCGCTCATTTCCCGGTTTAAAATTGCCGGTACCTTTAGCCATAATTAATTGCGATTCTTTTTCAGTTACTGTCGCCTCGATTTTCCGTATAAATTTTTCCGCTTCTTGCCCTTTTAAAATCTTCACTTGTTTTCCCTTATATTCCAAAAAAACGGTATTCTTCTTATTAACCCGATAACTGAAAGGTGCATCATCCAATCGATTCCGTTTATCAATATTACCCATTTTAATCCCCCCAATCCTCACTGCATTTTTTACCAAAATAAGAGCATTGGCAGCGGATATAAGCATGTCATTTTATTCAGGCGGAAGCCGATATGTAACATGTCCTTTTTCATCAAGGAATTCCATCTTTGGTACATCATTTTCATCAACGACCATTCGAATGCGCTGGTTCCCGGCACTATCCATGAGCTGAACGGAAACATCGCCTTGTTCAGTTTTACCCATATATGCACGTTGAACGCTTCCCTCAAGTTCTTTCTTAATTGCTGCATCTTTTTCCTCCGATGACAGATTGGAATCTTTAATCTGATTTGTGTTCTTCACCATTTTTCGAAGGTTTTTACTGGGTCTGTCAAAAAGAGCAAAACCATAACCGCGCTTACCGTTGTCATCTTCATACCGCATTTGAACAACCTGGTCCTGTTTATATTGATCAAATGTTAACGAAGCGAAGGCATTGTAGTTGCCTTCTTCATCCACTTCATTCCCATAGATCAAACCGCCGCATTCATCACCTTCCCGGTTATAAAACATTAATCCGGAAATTGGCTGGTCCTGCCGGTGCCCCGGAAGTATATCAATCCCATCCATTATAGCAGGTGGTATATTATCTTCGTTAAATAGAGAAAGCTTTACTTTCCCATTTTTATCAACAATATTTAATTGTTCCGTCTCAATCTTTGAATACTTTTTATTATGATCAGCCACGAATTGCCCTCCTTATTAAGATAAGTTAGCAGGAATTTTCACTACACAATTATTCGACATTTTAACTTAAAATTCCTTCTTTGATTTATATATGACGGAAGGGGTTCCCCAGCCATAATAAATATTGACCAGTTTGCTCCCCCTTAAATAGCCGCTTAAGCATATGACTATCCAAAACGAATAAAATCGTTTAAGCTTAACCAAACTTGAAACAGTTAACCCAAATTGATTCACTAAGCGGGGATGACAATGAGAAATTTTAACGAATTGACAAGCATAGATGCAGTAAAAGAATTCATTAATGAGCAGCCATTATCATTTTTGTATATAACAACACCTAATTGCAGTGTCTGTCACGGGTTAAAGCCTCAGGTTCAAGATTTAATGGAAAAATATCCTGATATCGCACTCGGATTAGTCAATGCCCATGAGGTTACCGAAATTGCCGGCATGCTTTCCATTTTTACAGCACCTGTTTTGTTGCTATTTGTTGATGGAAAAGAATATATTCGGAATGCACGGATTGTACATTTGGATCTTTTGGATGAAAAGATTGATAAAGTTTATCAGTATATGAAAAAATAAACCCTCGCTGAGCTGTTCAGCGAGGGTTTATTACTGGTGTAGTTCCTTTTTGCAAGATCTGTTCAAACCCTTCTGTTTACCCTAATTTACCATAATGTGGTCCAACACCATTTTCGTCCCATAATTCAAGAAGCTGTGAGACAGTTACCATCTGGTAGCCACGCTCCTCCAGTGAGGTCAACAATTGTGGCAGTGCGTCAGCTGTTGAGGGATGGATATCATGCATTAACACAATAGATCCCGGTGCTACATTGGACATTACTTCCTTGTTTACCGCTGTTGCATTGAGACTTTTCCAGTCAAGTGAATCAACAGACCACATGACAATAGGAACCCCTAAATCGGTGGCAACCTGCTCAACATCATCATTAGACGCCCCATATGGCGGACGCAATAATGTTGGAGTCCGGCCAATAGCTTTTTCAATGATACGGCTGGATTTTTGGATTTCTTCCCTAATTTTATCCGGCGGCAGGACAGTTAAATCCTGATGATTCATCGTATGGTTTCCAATTTCATGGCCTGCCTCATCCACCTCATTGGCAAGAGTCGGGTAATACCTTACCTGACTTCCAAGCATGAAAAATGTTGCTTTCGCATCATGCTTTTTCAGTGCATCCAGAACCCGTGGCGTAACTTCCGGAAGTGGACCATCATCAAATGTTAAGGCAACATATTTTCCATCTGGATCAAGTTTCGCGTTATCCTCGGAATGCTGTTCTTCTTTCCGGCTTTTTTCTTTTTCGGGAATCTTCACAGCTATTTTTTTCGCAAACGTTTCATTAAGATACGGTTTCATTTGCTTCATGGGAATTTCTGCTTCTATCGCACCAGCCGCACCTGCTGCAATTTCATATTCGTCAAAATAAAATGTCACATGCTTGCGGCTGACAGTCCACTTCCAATTTTTCGGATCCTTTAAAGCTTTCTTGGCCATATCATCAAAGAGATAAGTATTGATTTTTTTATTGCTATGTAATTCTTCCAATATTAGCTTTCTGATAGCCTGTTGTGCTTCATTATCCAACTGAAAAACATCATCGGCTTGCAACAATTTGTTTTGATTCAGATCAATGACGAATGACTTCATTTTTGTTATTCCGTTTGCACCGCCGGTTATCTGATACGCCTGGAACTTAAGCGTATAGATTTTATCAGCTATTTTTTCCGGTTCCGCTTGTATATTTAAGTGCGCACGGAAACCATTCTTCTCAAGCATATTTTTCGATTCTTTAATCCCCGAAGTAAAGTCCTTTTTCTGCTTGTCAACCCAAGTATCAATTGGTTTATTAATCTGATTATTATTCGTATATGGCTGACTGACCGACAATGTATAAACGTCTGTTTTTTCCGTCTCCGTTTTGATGTTCAAACCCGGATAAACACTGGAATCTACAACCTTCTTTTCCGGTTCAGACGTTTCTTCCAAAACCTTGGCAAGAACTTGATTTATTCCAAAAACAACTCCAGCAAGAAACAAAATAATGATAATCCAACCGGGCCACTTTATACGTTTAATCATGATAGCTCAATTCCTTTAATGAATAGTTTTAGAGATTACTATTCTACCACATTTTATAGTACGGTATTGCTAAAACAAGCAAGAAAAATAATCCCCCACCTGTTCAATCTGGACAGTGAGAGATTATTTGCTTATTTTATCTTTCCTTATTATGTTCCCTCGTTTTTTTCTCACTTTTAAACGTTGTAAGCCTTATAACGGTTCTCATGAACTCATCGAATGATGCAAAACGTTTTTGGTGCTGATTGTACCACTTACGGACTGTTTCTATTAACCAAAACGGAATCGCATATCCATCAATTAAATGATAATATGTTTGATATCCTTTTTTTAAATGTTCCCAGCGAAAATCATTTCCCGGATGTATATATTCAGAGACATCAATGATTTTGGCCCTTCCGTTCTGCAATATAATATTTTTCAAATGCATGTCACGGGGATTCAGACCTTTTTCACGCACATGTTCTCTCGCATCTTCCACATCTTTTACAACCTGTTCGGGAACATGAACACCTTGCAAGAGGCAGTCGAAGAGCGTGATCCCTTCCTCATAGCTTAGAACAAGGTATCTATCATTTGCCGCAAAACATGCCGGAAAATATGATGTTCCATCCAACTTGTCATAAATATTTTTTTCTGTCTCTATCTTGGATACTTTATCTTCCGCATAAACTTTAAATGCATATGAAGGGGCATAAAGATGCTGAAAAACGGCTGCATCTGTACCAACACCAACACACTTCAGTTCTTCAGCATGACCGTATATAGTGACAGGCTTATTGTCCGGATTTGAAAAAACGGTAATTTGGGAAAGCGAATCGCTTGCGATGTCCCACTTATTTTCCATATCGAATGCCGCTCCTTCTCCGATTAGCTTTCCTTTTTAATCATATTATGTTACCTGATAGATATTATTCTTTATAGGCATATCATTACTTCATACACCTGCACCGTTATAATACACATAAAATCCGGAATAAATGTATGATAAATGTGGCAAAAAAGAGTAATTCACTTATGTTTCAGTTAGTTAACGATTTCTTTCACTCTGCCTACCGTGCCGTTCTCCAGCATAACCTTGATGCCATGCGGATGAGAAGCAGAATTTGTCAATATTTTTGACACCACACCTTCCGTTAATTTTCCAGAGCGCTGGTCCTGCTTTTGTACAACACGTACTTTTTGTCCATGCTTTATATTTTTTCTTTGGGTTCCTGACATATACAATCAACTCCTGCATTAACTTTTTGGACTGCTTTAAAAATAGGGATTACTGGTCGAAAACAATCATCTTCCTTTTATAATCAAAACACAAAGATTACTTGCATGATAATTTATAAAACATGACTTCCAATATAAACGGCATACCTATTAAAAATCAATGTTGCATTGTTAATAACCCTCATCCATTTTTAATTTTTTGTATGCCAATGGTGTCCTATTCATCATGTTTCTGAACCTTTCAATAAAATAGCTTGTACTGTTAAATCCTACTTGATAGGCAACTTCAGTAACATTGGAGTCCGCTTGTTGCAGCAGACTTAGGCTTTTTTGAATGCGATAATCCATTACATAGCTGAGCGGGGTTGTTTTTAAAATTCGTTTGAAATACCGACAGCACTCAGAACGGCTTAATTGACCAGCTCTTGCAATATCATCGAGCATGATTTTCTCCGAATAATGCAGATGTATCCAATTTATCATTTGTTTCAATCGTTGCCCCTTTAACATTGCCGTTTGATCATATTTCAATGGAAAGCCGTTCATGATAATGTTTTTCCAAATAACTGTAAGCTGTATCGTGATGTCCATTTCATAGTATGGGGCTTTTTGTTGAATGCTTTGATTGATTTGTTCGATGGCATCCAAAACGGATTTTCCCCAGGACACATTTGCATCAACATGGAAACAGGATAAATTAGTCGCTTGAATATAAGGCGCTACATAGCGTGTGTAAAGTTCCTGTGACAAAACAAAATGAGGCGAAACATTTAAACAAATATATGTACAATCCGATTGATTCCTTTCTTCAGCCATGTGCAGTATTCCACTATTGATAAACAACCCGTCGCCTTCCCGAACGACGACATTTTCTCCATTTAGTTGAAAAGTTGCTTCACCTTTCTTAATAAAAACAAATTGAAGTTCATCATGCCAATGAAGGGGTATATAGCCAAGTACATTTTGGTTAACCCTAGTTTCATAACATGCAATCGGCAACACGACAGTCCGATGCTGGGTAAGTTCCTTTAAGTTATGATCAATCTCAATACTTTCTATTTGCACATGATCACCTCAATATCGTTATATTTTTTTATTTAATTCACGTATTATTTCATTGAATTCTCCACTATTATAACACTATTATTATATTTAAAGATGGAGGGTAACCATGAATAAGCCCACGAGAAGAACAGGATTATTCCTCGTTATAACGGGAGCAACCTTTTGGGGTGTAGGCGGAACAGTTGCACAGAAGCTCTTTCAGGAATACGCCATTAGTGTAGACTGGCTTGTCACGACACGCTTGCTCATTTCTGGTTTTTTACTCTTAACTGTTCAATTTTTTGGAAAAGATCGTTCGCAAATACTTGGGGTTTGGAAAAAACGAAAGACAGCTGTTCAGCTGATCATCTTCGGGATGCTCGGCATGCTGGGGGTTCAATACACGTACATGGCATCCATTAATCATGGTAATGCTGCTGTTGCAACACTATTACAATATTTAGCACCTGCTATGATTATTATTTACTTGCTGTTACGCAGGCAAACAATTCTAACAGGACATGATTTACTAACAGTATTTCTTGCTTTAACAGGTACTTTTTTCCTGTTAACAAACGGCTCAATCTCCGGGCTGTCTGTGCCGGCACTCGGTATTGTTTGGGGTGTTCTATCCGGTGCAGCCCTGGCATTCTATACGTTATATGCTGTTCCTTTGCTGAAGGAATACGATTCCCTTGTCATTGTGGGCTGGGCTATGTTCATCGGCGGCCTGGCATTAAGCTTCATCCACCCGCCCTGGCAAGTGGATGCTGCCAGCCTGTCACTAGAGGTAGTTGGATACTTAATATTCGTCATTATCTTAGGGACAATGATAGCATTTTGGTTTTATATCGAAAGTTTACAAAGTCTTTCACCAAAGGAAACAAGTCTGTTGGGCAGTTTAGAGCCGTTATCAGCTGTTTTAACAACAGTTTTTTGGTTGAATGAATCATTTGGATTCTTTCAGTGGATTGGTACAGCTTGTATTATAGGGATGATTTTTATACTGGCATTAAAGAAAAAGCCTTCTTAACCACAAGTGCCTGTCGTCCGAGGTTATAGGAATCGGATGGCAGGCGCTTTTATCGATAACAGTTGTTATTATCTATGATTTCCTAAAATTACCCATCACTTCAGCAGTTTCACTAATGCTGACAAACGCTTTCGGATCAACACTTTTGATCAGCGATTTTACCAATGCCAGTTCATAGCGGGTAATTACGGTATACAGAACTTTTGTTTCATGATTGGAATAGGCGCCATACCCGTTCATTACGGTGATTCCACGAATCAAATTTGCGATAAGCTCATTCTTAAGCTGGTCTCCCCGCTGTGTTACGACCATTAAACTTAATTTCACATGACGGGTGTGCACACGATCAACGACAACCCCGGTAATGTATATGGAAGCCATCGTATATAATGCGAGGTCCCAGGAGAAGAAAAACCCGGATATAAATACGACAATACTGTTTAAACCGAAAATTAAAACCCCCAGCGGAATGTCACGTTTTTGGGTGACAACCAATCCAATGATATCAGCACCGCCGGTTGATCCGTAAAATCGCACAATAAACCCGATGGAAATACCTACAATAACTCCGCCAAATACCGCAGACAGCAATGCATCGTCAGTTACCTTCAGTACGGGAATATACTGCATGGACACAGAAGTGATAAAAACAGAAAATATACTGTTCGCAATAAATTCCTTGCCTAATCTCATCCATCCCATAATGAATACCGGAATATTGAAGATAACAAGCCAAATACCGGAGTTTATCGGAGTAAGCAGCCCAAAAATCATCGCGAGACCTGTTACACCGCCTGATAAAACTTCATGAGGCAGCAGAAACATATTAAATGCAAATCCCAAAACAATCGAAAACACAAAAAGCACAGCATATTTATAAAGATGATGCATTGCATGACCCTCCAATCCGAACGTTGAAATAATACTTTTAGAATTTTAGTGCCGGTGAAAATAAAAGTCAATATCGTGGGCAAAAAATTTTTAATCAATCTGACCAACGTGGAAAAGAAAACAGGCCAGGGTTCGGCGGCTGCGGGACAATGTTCAGCGCACTTCGGCTTTTGTTCGGCGGGTGCGGGCTAATGTTCGGCGCATTTCGGATTTTGTTCAGCGGTGGCGGGCTAGTGTTCGGCGCATTTCGGATTTTGTTCGGCGGCTATGGGCTAGTGTTCGGCGCATTTCGGATTTTGTTCGGCGGGCTCATTCACACCCCTTATTTCGCACGTTTTTTCAGTGCTCTGATTATCTTCAAATTGGAATAAAGAATCAACAAAATGAATGGATAAAGCATAGCGGAATAAACGATATTCCATTGATTGTAATAAAACGCCCCTGCCAGAACGGTCGCGCTTTCATAGGCAACTAATATGAGTGAATGTCCCAGAATGTACACCAGTTTATACCGATGTTTCCTTGGAAAAAAGTTCAAATAAATGGCATTGTATGTTGGAAATACACCAAAATGAATAATTAACGTTTTCCATTCGATTCCTTTCTCAAAATAACCATAAAGACCAAGTTTTATAGAAAGGTATGTATCAACCGCCAGTACAAAAGTTAAGGCAAACCAGGCAGTTGTGTACATTTCCATAAATGTCATACGTTTCGGCATAAAATAAATGATAATACTGAACAAGATGATCGAAATTATAATAAAAAGCACTTAACTGCACGCCCTTTTCGTTCACGGGTTCCCAAAGCTAATCCGTTTATTTGACTTTCGCTACACCTATAGCATAGTGTTCCCATAGAATATTTTCGACCAGTTCCCCTTGATCTTCCGCACAATCTACAATTAGGATAACTTCCGATTGTTTTCCTTTTAACAATCGTTTTCTTTTTTTAAGAATGACGTTCGTAATCAAACGAATGGCAACCCCTATAATCAATCCTATTAATGCGCTAATGATTCCCACCCAAATAGGTCCCCATGCCATTTTGAAACCTACACTGACACCAATAACCGAAAACGCCGTTGCCAAGGCCATTCCCAAATCAATAAGTGATACACCGTCTGATTTATGAATGCTATCAAATAATTTGCGTGATTCTTTCCGATTATCAAGTGGCACTGCATATATCCGGTCTTGTTTGATATTGTTTTTTTCCAATGTTGAGATCGCCATTTCCAAGAAAATATTATTATCAAACGTTGAAAAAAGCTGCACATCATCACTTCACTTTTTGGCTTTTTAGCAGTTCAAATCCAGGTTTTTGATAATTACCCTTTAAAAATCGTCGTTGTTCTTTTTCGAACAGCTTATTATTTTCGACAGTATTCATATAGGCATCATACATGGAAAATCCGTAAACGGAAGGTAAAAATAAAAACCATTGAGCATTCAGAACAGAAGTTGCTTGTTGAACTTGTACCAAGATCAACAGTGTGAGGGCCTCCAAGGCATGGGAATAATAGAATATCGTTATAGCAGAGGCAATGACAAAGAATGCTGTTCCTAATCGATGTATATAAAGCTGCCCCAGGCCCGGGACAAATAGTGACCAAAGCACTGCAATCAAAGGATTTCTTTTATCAAGGTAGTTAATCTCCAACGCGCCTATACTAAATGAATTGAAACGATGCGCTTCCCGTTCTGCCAGCAAATATATTTTATTCATATCCACTGTTGTTCGATAGCTGTCCCAGATGCCAAAAAAATAAACAGGGGTATATATCAACAGCCATCTTGTATCCAACACATCAATTGCCATATCAATGTTACCCTGAAAAGAATAAATGATTGCCAAGTTAACGTTTGCCTTCAGGTTAACCAGTACTTCCCATATAAACAGAGCGAATCCCCGGAGATATTTCGAAAAAAGCAGATGACCAAATCCCGGGAATGCCGCACTCCACCAAGCAATAATGTAAGGATTCCGTAAATGAATTTGTGTAGTTCCAAAGACACTGACATGTGCAACATACCTTCTGGCAGTGTTATTGTTTGTGTAATTGTCCATTCATAAAAACCCCCACAGATTTTTGCCTTTTTAAGTTTTCCAATCTGAGAAAGAGTTATACGTCAGCCAATGATGTAAAACCAGCGCTTTTCGACAAAACTTCCCGAACTTTTGCATTTACCTATTTAAAACGGGACTAAAAACCTATACAATATAGATGGTATGAACATACATAACAAGTCATAGTAATGGAATGATGTAAACGAAAATATGGGAGAAGGGGAGAGATTGTGTGGAAGTAATATTTATTGTGGCTTTACTGGCAGGATTAGCAATTGTAGGTGGGATATTCTGGTTTATTTATATGAAAATCAAATATAAAACCGTCCCATCAAACGTTGCCCTAATCATCACCGGTCCGAAGCTGGGTGACCCGGAAAAAGATACAAATATATTCCAGGATGATGAAGGAAGATATATGAAGGTTATCCGCGGCGGCGGACATCGTCTGAAAATGTTCCAGACACATACACCGGTATCACTGACAGCTTTTCAGCTGAAAATAACAACACCTACTGTTTATACAAAACAAGGCGTTCCAATTGTAGGTGAAGCTGTTGCAATGCTTAAAGTTGCTGATTCATTGGAAGGAATCGCCAAGTACGCGGAACAATTTTTAGGAAGAGAACAGAATGAATTGGAAAATGATATCTCAGAGGTACTGGGATCAAACTTGCGTGCGATTCTATCAAAAATGACGGTCGAACAAATTAATAATGATAGAGAAAGTTTCAATGAGCAGGTTCGTGAAATTGCCCAGAAACAGCTGGATGCCATGGGGTTCCGGATTACCAGTCTCGGATTAACCGATTTAAAAGATGTTGAGGGCAGTGATTATCTGACAAACCTCGGGAGACCCCGTACGGCAGAGATTCAAAAAGCTGCTGAGATTGCCGAGGCTACCAATAATAGAGAAACAAAAGTACACGTTGCCCAAATGAATGAGGAAATCAAACGTGAGGAGTACGAACGGGAAATCCAGATTGCTGAATCCAGAAAAACGAAAGAAATTAAGGATGCCCAAATAAAGGCAGAAACCGAAAGAGAAAAAGCAAAAACAGAAGCAGCATATTCCCTGGAAAAAGCTGAACGTGATCTTGAAGTTGAAAAAGAACGCTTGAAGATTGATAGACAGCAAAAAGAAGAAGAATTACGCTTAAAACAACTGGAGCGTGAGCGTAATGTTGCATTGGAACAAGAAGAAGTAAAAGTACGAAAAGCAAAATCCGATGCCGATTACTATGAGCGGGTTCGGATTGCCGAAGCTGAAGCTGAATCCAGAGAGAAAGAAGGATACGCTGAAGCGGAGGTTATTAAAACGAAGAACCTTGCCGAAGTAGAGGCAATTGAAAAACGGGCTGAGGCACTGAATAAGCATAAAGAAGTCATGATGACCGAAATGTTGATTAATATGATGCCTGAATTTGCCAAAGCTGTTTCAGAACCATTGGGAAATGTGGAATCCATCCGTATCCTTGACGGTGGAAAAGGTGATGGTGTAAACAATTTACCTGGCAGTATTACTGGTATGATGACGAATCTCCAGGAGAGTTTAAGTCAAATGACTGGATTGGATTTGAGCGAAGTTATCAATAATTTATCAGGCAAAAACAATATTAAAGGTGAATTGGGCGTAATCGCCAACGCCGCTAAGGAAGAGCGGACACAAGTTTCGGAAAGCGCAGAAGAAACTGCTCATCCTGTAGAAAGCGAATCCGAAACAGTTAAGGATGAAAGTTTACAGGAAAACGCAGATGAACCCGGAACAAAGGGTTTGTCAAATAAAGTGTGTAAGTTAATTATTACTCAAGATATTTGGAGACCCTGTCTTTGAAATGATCATGCACAAGAAGCTGATTCATCACCATAGCCCAGTTTTGGATGTGTCCACCATCCCATTTTTTCTCTAATTCCTGGATTCGCAAAAACAATAGCTTTAACAGGGCATTCTCGTTGGGGAATGCTCCTTTTTTGGTTACTTTGCGAAAACTGGAGTGGATGCTTTCTACGGCGTTTGTCGTATACATGACTTTACGTATGGCACTGCCGTAATCATAAAGCTGTTCGACATGATTAAAGTTTCGTTTCCAAACATCAATCGCTCCCGGATAGGCAGCCCATTGTTGCTTAAAGGATTCAAAGGCACTGTGACAAGCTTTTAAACTTGGTGCACCATATACCTTTCTTAATGCTTGAGTAAATGGCTTATAATCCTTGCTTGGAACGTATTTCACGGAATTGCGAATCAGATGGACCATGCAGCGTTGAACGACAACGTTCGGAAAAATGGCTTGCGCCCCTTCCTCCAATCCACTAACACCATCCATGGAAATAAAGAAAATGTCTTCCACTCCTCTGGCTTTGATTTCATCAAAAATCTGCATCCACTTATGCTTGCTTTCTGTTTCATTCAACCATAATCCAAGTATTTCTTTTGTCCCTTCCATGGTGTAACCAAGAATCGTATAAACGGCATATTTCTTCGTTTCATACTGGTTTCGAATGGTCGTATACATGCAGTCCACAAATACGAAGGCATAACAGTTACTTAAAGGTCTGGCCTGCCATTCTTCTAAATCAGGCAATACATTGTCTGTAATATCCGAAACCATGTCATGAGAAACCGAAAATCCATAGATATCTTCAATCGTGGAGGAGATATCACGTTGGGACATTCCACGGGCATACATGGCTATCACCTTGTCCTCAATGGCAGAAACATCCTTTTTCCGTTTAGGGATAAGTTTTGGATCAAAAGATCCATCACGATCCCGTGGAACTTGAATATCCAGTTCGCCTGAACTGGTATGGATGTTTTTCTTTCCGTATCCATTCCGCCTGTTTTCCGTGTCCTTTTCAGCTTTATCATTCGATTCATACCCCAGGTGATGATTCATCTCTCCTTTTAACATGGACTCAAACATAGGTCCAAATATATCTTTCAGGGCGTCTTGCATATCTTCAACGGACTTTGGCTGGTATTCTTCAATAATCTTGTTCGCTAATTCTTCGGAGTAAGGATTTCTTTTCGGCTTTGCCATAAAAATCACTCCTCTTATCTAGTAATTCTATTCTACCAAATAAAAAAACTGTGTGAGTAAGAACCGTACGCATTCTTACTTACACAGTTAATATTACACTCCCGGAACAAATGAATAATTACTACAAAAGCAGACCAGTGAGCCGGTCTGCTTTTGATTTAAACTGCGGATTAAGTGGGCGTATTCTTGAATCGGATATGCACGTTTTTCAAATTTGACAACAACAACCATTTAATAAACTGGCAGGCCACGCCTCATCCTTCCTGTTCCTGCATAACCTTTGACCGATACATCGAAATCAGTGCCGCACCAATTGACAGGACTACAAAAAATCCGCCGACCGTTGCATTCAGCTCAACTGAAGCACGCTCAATAACGAGGCCGCCAATCAACGATCCGAATGCAATTCCAAGGTGCAGTGCTGAGTTATTCAAGCTCTGCTGGATGTCAGATGATTCCGGCGACAAGCCGATTAGATAAGATTGTGTTGCCGGAGCTAACGCCCAACTGAGCATACCCCAGATAATCAAAATGATCAAAAACGCCGGCAATGCAAATGTTGTATAAGGTATGGCGAAGATAACCAGAACAAAGGCAATCGTTGTCAGCATTATGGTCCGCTTTGCCCCGATAGTATCTGAAAGGGTTCCACCAACACCGCCACCGCTCACCGCAGCAATTCCGAAAATCAAATAAATAACGCTGACCCAAGTCCCTTCTACTCCTAAGGTCGTTTTTACAAATGGGGTTAAATAAGCGTAGAGTATTGTGTGTCCTGCGATAAACAGAAATGTTACAGCTTGTCCAAAAAATATTCTTCTGTCTTTCAAAGTTGCCAGCTGCTCCCTAATAGGGCTCGATGGTTTCGGTTCAATTCGCTCCATCAAAAAGAACACACCAATCATGGATAGGACTGTTAAGACAGAGATCAACACAAATGGGGAACGCCATCCAAATGCATTGCCCAACAGCAGCCCAACCGGCAAACCAAGCACAATTGACGCACTGACACCCATAGACACAATTCCAATTGCCCTGCCGCGATACTTCGGGTGGACGATGGAAGGTGCAATCGTCAAACACAAAATAATCAGCAATGATCCGCTCAATGCTGAAATAACCCTGCCGATGAAGACAACTGCATATGTCGGGCTGAACACTGTTACGATATTACCAAGCAAAAAGATAACAAGCGAAATCAGTGTCAGCCGTTTTCGTTCAATATTCGACGTAATAATTAATAAAATCGGTGCACCAACCGCAAAAATAAGTGAAAAAATTGTAATCAGGAAGCCGACTTGACCAAGACTGACATTGAGATCTGCTGCCATCAGATCCAATAATCCGCCAATGATTAATTCAACCATCCCAACTACAAATGCAACTATCATCAAAAAATATACACGTTTATTCATTATATGACGCCTTTCATTCTCTGGATGTTCAAGATTCAATCGTAACCCTATTTGTTGCAAAAAACAAGTGGGTGAATTACCCATGGAAAGTTTTGCGGCCAACGAATATGAAAGATGTATTAGTGCTGGTGGTTTCTTTTAACAATCCTATTACATTCATCATGTCCGAAAACAAAGACAAAAAATAACCCCTTGACTATCTAAGGGATTTCTCTCACTTTGCCAACCTCTCTTAATTGGTTTGACCTATTGCATCCGTCCCATGTTCGTGCATGGGACGGTTATCAATGGTTTATGTGCTCTTATGAAACATATACCACAATCAATTACCTACCGGACCATTAGTAATCTTAGTAAGCTTATCATTTATGGAAAATATCTTCCCGTTCACATCTGTTATGCCAAATCCGGCCAATCTTTTGGTGTGCATATCCAAATAGTTTTCGGCTGCTTCTTTTGTTTCAAAAACATAAATTCCGCCAGCTTCGTTTGTCTCCGGGCTTTCTGTCCAAATTTTCCACATAAAGCCCTTTTCACTGTTGATACTCTCTGCTAAATCAGAGAATGCTTCAGCCATTTCATCACCGAATGGTCCTTCCATCTTGAAGTCAACTTGTAATACGTATGCCATTCCTTATTTCCCCTTATATGATTCGTTTGTCACAAAGTAGGTTTCACCTAGAATTTCCTTCTCTTGATAATCACTTGATGAAAGCTCTTTTTGAACAAATTTATCGATGTCGCCTTTTTCAACATCATACATTACTTCAACTTCTTTCGAAAATAAAAGTTCTTCTTTTTCAAGCAGATTGGACAGTGAAGGCTGCTGTTTTGGCTGGGTTTCCTCGACTTCCAAAACCTGCTTAAGTCCGGCAACATAGTATTCGAAAGGACGACCACCGACAATTTTAACACCTTTATTCTCTTCATTTACCATGATAATAGTTGGAAATCCTCTGGCACCAAGTCTTGCAGCAAGCGCAAAGTCTTCATCAAGTAATTTCTGTCCGCTTGTTGATTCAGCTTCATTAAAAATTTCTTCGCCATCAAGTCCCAGCTTATTCATGATTCCCACGAGAACTGATTTCTCAGCAATATTTTGATTAAATGCAAATACAGCCTCTCTCGCACGACGTAAAAATATAGTTGCCAGCGCTTCGTCCTGTTTTTGGATTACTTTAAATACGCGAGAAGGAGGATATGATGAATGAACTGGATTGTCATACCAAAGCGTTCCATCAATTGGCATACGTGTCTGCTCACCAACTTCACGCCAGTGTCCGGCAACATCTGCCGGGCCGTTAATACCATTTGCCGGATCAACCGGACCCCCGCCCCATTTTTCCAATAATCCTCCCAAAACTGTATGGACTTTAAAATGTGCCCCATACTGTTCTGTGAAACGCCGAAGAACTGGTTCCAATGCCCAGCAATGTGAGCATATAGGATCTGTCACATAGTAAAGATCGATTGTGTTCTGTGGTTTATTAAAATCAACTACCTCCATTTCATCCTCCCCAACTACTCCACATACGCCTGTTTCCATATCACAAACCATATTATTGTTATTAGCCACTCATTTTTCCTCGCTTTCGATTGGTATTTTGACATTCATATATTGCTGTGCCCACTCCTGAAGTGGTTTAAGACTATCGGCCAAAGCGCTGCCTTTCTCTGTTAACTCATACAAAATGGTAACAGGCGAGCCACTTTCAACCAGTTTCTCCACCAGCCCTTCACCTGCCAACTCTGAAAGTTTCAGTGACAATGCTCTGGGGGTAATTCCTTTTAAATCCCGCTTCATATCGGAAAAATGAGCTGTGCGATTCTCACATAAGGATAAATAATGGATGATTTGGCCATTCCACTTTTTCCCCAGGATTTTGAAGGAAGCCTCAATATATGGACAAGTTTGCATGTGCATCACCTCTTAATAAAAATTATATCAAATATAAAAATAATATCAAGTATAAAAATTATACTATGATAAAAAATAACCGCCATACTAAATGATGGCGATTACTTCTTTGAATTAGGCAGGATTTATTTCTCACTCCGCGTAATCAGTCTCCCTTACTTAAAATGTCACCCCAAAATAAATCTGCTTCCTCCCCCTGATAACTTCATACTGCAGTTGTGAACTTTAGCGTTTAAGTTGTGAACTTTAGCACTTTTCGTGTAAACTTTAGCGTTTTGCTTGTAAACTTCAGCACTTTCACTGTGAACTTTAGCATTTCGCCGAATTCCCAAGTCCTTCTACAGCTGATCATCCAGGAGAATCGTTAAATCATAAAAAAGACTGATACAATTCAATCGCTGACAAGGTTATAAATAGAACAACGATAGCTCCTAAAATCAAGTTATTCACGACTCCGTTTCGATATTTCATCGCCACTTTCTTTGAATTTAACAGCAGCATTAATGTCAACGCGAGAAAAGGCAAAATGGTTGCACTAAATGCCAGGCCGATAAAAACCAGAAGAATTGGATCATCAACAAACAAAAACAACATGGAAGGAAAAGTAATCCATAAAAGATAAGCCCGAAACGCAGGATCCTTTTCTGTGATCACCCTATTCGAATTTTTATCTTTGTTTTTCAGCAGCTGGACAAAGTCTGCAAATATATATGGAAGGCCATTCCATGCAGATAATAATGATGTAAACGAAGCGGACCAGAAACCGATAAGAAGCAGCCAGGTAGCCACCGTTCCAAACCTTTCGCCATATACATCGGCCATTGTGACAAGTCCTTCAGTACCGCTTAATGTCAGGCCGCTGCCATGCAAAAATTCATTGGCAACAATGATAAGTGAAAAACAAAAAATAGCTGTAATAATATAGGCGACTGCAGAATCCAAACGCATTACGGAGACCCACAAACCGCCGTGCCAACCCTTTTCACGAATCCAATAGCAATAATAAGGGATGGAGGCAGCACCGCCTACACCACTAATAAGACCCAGTGTCTGTAAAAAAGATCCCTCAGGCATTCGGGGGATAAGTCCACCGGCTAAATCCCCTATACTTGGAAAGACAAGCATGGCTGATCCTACTACCGTAATAAACATAACCACAACTAAAACTTGCATGATGCGTTCAAATTTCCCATAACGGCCAAACCAGCCCACGGTCAACCCGACAATAGCATGAACGATTGCCCATCCCCATATTGGAAGAACCGGAAACATGGCTGACATAAACAATGCACAGGCTGATGTTACAGCTGAACCATAAATCAGCCCGAATAAGACAACGTAAAGTACATAATAACCAGATACCCAACGCCCCAAAAAGCGCCAACCTTGCAAAATGGTTTGACCTGTGGCTAAATACCAGCGTCCTACCCCTTCGTTCAAAACGTATTTTATAAGAGCTCCCAAAATCACGGCCCATATTAGAACCAAGCCAAAATCAGCACCCACAACAAGTGAAGCAACCAAATCTCCTGCTCCAACACCAGCAGCCGCAACCACTAATCCAGGACCGACTAATAATAGCTTATTTTTGTCTAATGATGATGAACTTTCAAGGTCATTCCGATCCTTCATATCCATATTTCCTCCTCTCTCAGCCTCCATAAAGTTAAATTTATTATTCCACATATTATCATAATACTTAATTTTTGGAAAAATATATGTGCCAAACTACCAAAAAAAATACCGCTAGCATTAAATGCTAACGATACTGCTAAAGGAAGTCCCCTTTTTATTTATATAAGTATGCTCGTCAATCCATCCCGGCAGAATTCAATCTATTTTGGCCGCTCAATGGAAAATACATCACCGATCTTTGCATAATTCGATCCAGCCAGCCGACTCACTGCGCCAAGGAATTGATGGTTGATTCTCCCACGCTCATATATTTCCTCGGCAATGTGAAATCGAACTACCTTTCCAATCAGAAGATCGGTTCCAATCGACTGATTTTCGCCCAATTCAAGAGAATGCTCCAACTTGCATTCAAACCGGACTTTGGCTTCTTTAATGCCTGGAACTGTAACGATTTCACTATCGATTGGTGATAAGTCTGCTTTTTCGACTTCACTTACATTCGGAGCTAAAGAAGCAGCTGTAAGGTTAATTTTTTCAACATTTTCTTCATCCACGATATGCACAACAAATTCCTTATTCCCTGTAATGTTGCGTGCTGTATCTTTTTGTTCTCCATTTTTGCGCTGAGTTGAGACAGATATCATTGGCGGATTGGATGAAACGATGTTGAAATAGCTGAACGGTGCCCCATTTATTGTTCCATCTCCCGCAACACTAGTCACAAATGCAATCGGCCTTGGAACAATACTGCCAATCAGGAGTTTATAATTTTCCCGTTCTGTATTATTTTTAGGGTCAAAGGATAGCATGCGAACACCTCCTTAATCCAAATTCCGTACTTCGATTGGGATCAATACTTTTTTCAGCTGCTCACGATATTGTTCATACTGTGAGGGCAGTTTCAACCCTTTTCCCATCGTTTCAAAAGATTCATCATGCACAAATCCTGGGGGGTCTGTTGCAATTTCGAACAATATTTCCCCATGCTCCCTAAAGTAAATGGCATTAAAATAATTCCTGTCTTTGACAGGTGTTACGCCATAACCATGGTCTCTCACATATCGCTGCCAGTCCAATTGATCCTGATCATCCTCTGCTCGCCAAGCAATATGGTGAACAGTTCCCACTCCCATTTGGCCGCGTCCGCTGGAAATCGTCTTTAAATCGATGACGTTTCCAATGTCGCCATACGATTTAAATCGAATTAAATCCCCTTCCGCAGCTACTTTTTCAAGTCCCATTACTTCTTCCAGCAATTGCGCCGTTTTATCCGGCTGGGAAGACAATAATGTAGCTCCACCAAATCCTTTAATTGCTGCATCAGGTGTAATGCTGCCAACAGACCAGGCATTATGATCCCCTTCTTCTCTTTCCACGAGCTCAAGTTGTAAACCGTGCGGATCGTTGAAAGCTAAATACGTTTCACCAAAACGCTCGTTCTTCCTGAAATCAATATTAAATTTACCAAGCCGTTCTTCCCAGAAAGGCATTGCTCCTGGCGGGATAACATAGGATGTAACTCCAACCTGGCCATCGCCTATTTTTCCCTGAAATGCATCTGCCCAAGGAAAGAAAGTAATGATTGTTCCCGGTTTTCCTCCTTCATTCCCAAAATACAAATGATATGTTCCGGGATCATCAAAGTTAATCGTTTTCTTAACCATCCGCAGTCCTAATACACTAGCGTAAAAATCAACATTTTCCTGTGGGTGACCTGCAATTGCCGTAATATGGTGAATACCTGCTGTTTTTTTCATTAATATCAACTCCTTCTAATTAACAATTTTTTGTGCTTCCTGTAATTGCAGCCTGCGAACTTTTCTTGGCAGAAACATGCGTATTTCATCTTCATTAAATCCAACTTGCATACGCTTTTTGTCCTTAATGATTGGTCTTTTTAAAATACCCGGATTTTTCTCAATCAAATTGTATAGGGACTTTATTGGTAATTGTTCCAAATTAACATCCATATTCTGAAATACTTTGGAACGCTTTGAAATAATCTCATCTGTTCCGTCTTCCGTTAACCGTAAAATACTTTTGATTTCATCCTCGGTTAATGGCTCATGAAATAAATTACGTTCTGTAAAAGATACTTCCTGCTCCTGTAACCATGCCTTCGCCTTTCTGCAGGATGTACAGCTTGGTGTCGTATAAAGTGTTACCATAAAATCACCCCTTAGTCATATACGTGCAAATTAGATATTCTTAATTCAGAATAAATGATTAAAAAAATTTATCTTCTTTGCCATGTTTCATGTTCATTGGTATGCTGACGCCTTTTTATAAGCGTCAGCCATAACCATCAACCAGTAAATCAAGATATTCGATATTTTTACTGTCCCTGCTTCACACTGGAGGCAATGTTGACCGTCCGTTTAGCCTGATGTTTCGCAGCGCCTTCAACGTCCTCGACCATTTTACCATCTTGACCAACCGTTACACTTGTGCCATATGGGTTACCGCCTGCCCCAAATAATACCGCATCAGTGTAACCTGGAGTTGCTATAATGGCACCCCAATGCATCATAGAAGTATATAAAGATAACAATGTAGCTTCTTGACCGCCATGTGGGTTTTGCGCAGATGACATACCACTTACTACTTTATTAACTGTCTTGCCATTTGCCCATAGTCCGCCTTGAATATCAAGAAATTGCTTCATTTGTGATGGCATGTTGCCGAAACGTGTTGGAACACTAAATATAATAGCATCTGCCCACTCAATATCATCCGATGTTGCTACTGGTACGTCTTTTGTTGCTTCTACAGTTGCTTTCCATGCCTCATTTCCATCAATGACGGATTGTGGAGCAAGTTCTTCTACTTTTAACACTCTAACGTCAGCGCCAGCTTCCTTTGCTCCTTCTTCAGCCCATTTTGCTAATTGATAGTTTGTTCCACCCATACTATAAAAAATTACCGCTAATTTAACATTTTCCATTGTTGAATCGCTCCCTTTTGTATTTTTTCTAAACAAATCCAATATACCCATGTGGTACACCACCATTCGAAAATTAATTTGCTTTTACATAAGCTTTCCGGCAGTCGATTGACCGCTCACAGTTCTCTTAAGTATGTTACAAACCTTTTAAAAGGTTGTATTTCAATCCTTATCCTTATTCCTTCCTCCTTATCAATGTTACTGCATCTATTTTGAATTAAGAATAACACGTTAAAAAAATCACCTTTTGAACATAATAAATCCTTAATTCATAAATTCTTAATTCAAATTAAATAATAAATGTTATTTGGAGATTTGTCAATACCTGACATGAAATAAAACGCCTCTTTCAAGCTCCGATTGATCTCAGGCAGTATTTTTAATTAAATTATTTTTAATTCAAGATAATTATAACCTTGCAATAAAAACTTATCAAAGAAAATGCTTACTCCATACCAGGTCAAATATCCCCCTTTGCTAAGCCCATTATTAAAAGATAGTAAAAAAATCACGTTTTTTTGTTCAGCATACACCTTTTACAAAAGTACTCCGAAGCCCTTTAGAAGAGTCAGGATTCCGACTGTTCTTTATAGTTGAATCATTTCGTCTGGAGAGTGTCATGTTATGGTATTTAGCTCGCCGGTTTTTTTATTTCTTTTTCTCCCTTTCATGCTGTTTACATATTTTATTGCTCCGCGCTTCTTGAAGAACTACTTCCTGCTTGCCGGCAGTCTGTTCTTCTATGCATGGGGTGAACCAGTATTAGTTGTGATCATGCTGTTGTCAATCGGCATGAACTATATTTTTGCACTGGCTGTCGATGCATATCGGGATTCTTCCGTAAAATTAAAATGGATAATGGCTGTAATGATTGTTGCCAACCTTAGCATTCTGGTTGTTTTCAAATATGCTCAATTTCTGGTTGATAACCTGAATTCGCTATTGTCCATATCAATTGAAATTCCGGATATTCCACTGCCAATAGGTGTTTCATTTTTTACATTTCAGTCCATCAGTTATGTAATTGACGTGTACCGAAAAGATGGGAAGGCGCAAAAAAACCCTTTTAACGTAGGGCTTTATATTGCTCTGTTTCCTCAACTGATTGCGGGACCAATCGTTCGTTATCAAACAATTGCAGCCCAAATCAAAGAACGGCACGAAACAATTGAAGGGTTTGCATACGGAATACGAAGGTTCATTATTGGACTTGGAAAAAAGATAATCATTGCGGACAGTTGCGGCCGCATTGCAGATCAGATATTCGCCCAAAACCCGGCTGATTTTTCCACAGGACTGGCCTGGATCGGTATTATTGCATATACATTTCAAATCTACTTTGATTTTTCGGGTTATTCCGATATGGCAATTGGCCTTGCAAAGATGTTTGGATTTGACCTGTTGGAGAACTTCAATTATCCGTATATATCAAAATCCATCGGTGAATTTTGGCGCCGCTGGAACATATCTCTTGGTACATGGTTTCGTGATTATGTATATATCCCATTGGGCGGCAACCGAAAAAGGGAAGTGCATACTTACCTCAATCTGTTGATTGTCTGGACACTGACCGGGGTATGGCACGGTGCGGACTGGACGTTTGTGTTATGGGGTACTTATAATGGATTATTTATTATGCTGGAAAAAGCATTTCTCGGGAAGATTTTAAAGCAGTCCAAGCGTGTGTTTGCGCACATCTATGCAATGTTTATCGTTGTCACAGGTTTTGTTTTCTTCCGTTCCGATTCATTTTCTTATGCTTTTTCCTACTTAGGATCAATGTTCGGTCTTCAAGGCAATGGCTGGGGAATTGACGCCTCCTATCAGTTAGCTGAAAACGGCGTTATCCTCATCATTGCACTAATCGCTTCAACTCCTTTATTAAAAAAGGTTTGTGCATGGCTGGAAAACACAGCAAAACAATCCGGTGAGATCCGTTCAGCGGGATATCGGTTTGCAGCAACCGGCAGTTACCTGGTTGTATTGCTTTTATCCGTCGTTTTCATGATTTCAAATACATTTAATCCGTTTATTTATTTCCGCTTTTAATAACAAGCTCAGCAGCTGGAGGGTTCATTGATGAAAAAGCATAAACTTAGTGACTTGGTCATGATTGCTTTTTTTCTATTATTTATCTTTACGTTTGGAGCAGGAACTTTAACAACCGCCGATAAAGATACATCCATGATGGAAAACCGAAAACTGGAACAGCGCCCCGATCTGTCCCTTAGCCGAATGATGTTCGGAGATTATTTTCAAAAGTTCAATCAATATTTCAACGATCAATTCATTTTACGAAATAAGTGGATCCGGGCAAATTCAAGAATCGATAAACATGTATTAAAGAAGAAAGTTGTCAATGGTATCTACGTATCAAAAGACGGTTATCTGATTGAGCCGATTAACAAGCAAAAGATCCCGCCAAAAAAAGCAGCAGGTGAAATCAATTCATTCACGCAAGAGATAAACAAACAAAACATTGATGTTTATTTTGGGCTTGTTCCCCATAAAACAATCATGATGCGGGATAAGTTGCCGGATTACCTGGAAAGCCACGGAAAAAAGATGACAGACAAGTTGATGCAACGTTTTTCGGATCAGGTTCATGCCATGGATCTTCGGTCAGCAATTAAAGGACATATGGACGAAAAAAACATGTACTTTTATACGGATCATCACTGGAAACCGAAAGCGGCGTATTATGCCTACAGATCGATTATCAACAACATGGCCAAAAAACATCCCGATGTTGGAAAGCCGATCCCAAAAAATCAGTATACATGGAAAGACAGCAAAAAACCATCTTACGGAACCTATGCACGTAAAACCGGAAAAGCGTACGTCAAAAAAGCGGACAGAATCCCTATTGTACAGCCGAAGTTTAAGGAGAAACCCTTTAAGATTTGTTTCAAAGGATCTTGTGACCGGGAATTCTACGTGAAAAAATATCTGAAATCCGATAAAGTATTTGCACCACGGTATAAAGCATACTTAGGGGGAAGTCTGCCGAAAGTAACGATTGAAAATCCGAATAATCCGGATGGTCGCAAGTTATTAGTATTAAAAGATTCCTATGCACATCCAATGATTCCATTCCTGGCCCGTAATTTTAAGGAAATTCATATGCTTGATCAGCGTCATAACGACATAAATGTTTACAAATATGCAAATAAGCATAACATTGACGATGTTTTATTTATTCATAATGCCAATACGCTGGTTAATAAATCCAGTGTCAGGGATTTTAAAGGCAGCAAATAGACCCCGGAGACTGTCCAAAGAGGCTGCTGAAAAACTTGGCGATCATCTTTTACGGATTGAGCGGGGTAAAATAATATCTGAATAGGCAGCTTTCTTCAGCGCAAGTCGGGGGTTCTTCGGCGGGGGTTCCACTTTGTTCGGCGGGGGCGCCAATTTCTTCGGCGCATTCCGTGGTTCCTTCGGCGGGGCCGCCGCTTTCTTCGGCGCGTTCCTGTCCAAACCGGATCAGTCCCTTGATTAATTTTCATCCACAGTTAATCCTGACTCATTCCGGCAATAAGCGCATTAAGTAACGTATTAAATTGTTCCCCCATTGTTTCAGGTGAATCTGTCATATCACTTTCCAGCCAATAATTGATGCTGCCAAAATGGGCATAAACCATAAAATGAATCAAAAAGGCCTTATCTACCTTTAATTGTTCGTCATTGATTTTAAGTTCTTTAAATTCCTTACAAAAATGGCTTTTAAAAACATCAAAAAAACGGTTATAAAAATACGTATCTCCCTTATAATTAAACATAGCTTTATAAAAGCATGCATGTTTCTGAAAGTGATTGAAAAATTCGATGTAGTCTCTTTCCTTTATTTCCCTTTGGCTAATCAGCTCTTTTTCCTGATTCGATAACTCAATCGTCACGATAAGTTCATTTAGTAATTCATCTACGTATTTTTCGAACAGATCAAATTTATCCTTATAATGTAAATAAAATGTTCCACGATTAATATCAGCCCTTTCAGCGATATCATGAACACTGATAGCCCCAAATCCTTTCTCATGAATAAGATTAATAAATGCCTTTTTAATCGATTGCTTTGATTTTTTAATACGTCGATCCTCTTTTTTAGCCATGCAAAGACCCCTTTTTTATATTTTATCGACACTTTGTTTATTTTGTTCAATAATCAACAAAAGCTGGAAAACTGATTATTGAACCAATTAATAGTCGTTATTATAATGATAATATACAGAGTGTTGATAAACAAACACCTAGTTCATAATAATCAATTCCAAAGTCTTATGTTCAAAATTTGTATAGGAAAAGGATTATAAAAGTCCTGCAATCAATTATTATGAAAATCCAATTTGAGGAGATGGTAATATGACAAAGCCGGTTTTTATTATTTCTACAGGAAGAAGCGGTTCAACAGCTATTTCAAATTGTATTAATCTGCATCCCAATATCCTTAGTCTTTCAGAATTCTTATTATCTATCAATATGAATGATTCCGGTCCTGATCCGGAAGCAAACAACTGGCCCGGATTGTCACTGGAAAGATGGGATGGGAAACAATTTTGGGACCTTCTTTCAAAAAAGGAGCCTCTTAATATTGAACCTTACATCAAAAAAGGAGTTCGGCTTAAAGAATTTTTATATAAGATTTCGGATACATCACGGTTTAATTTAAAAACCGGAGTGCCAGCTATTCTTGCTATGACGCTTCCCCACATATCGGAAAAACCCGATGAGTTATATGAAGAATTGGAATCAGCCGTTACACAATTTCCGGAAGATCGGCTTGACCGCCAATACCGGCGCCTATTTGATTGGCTGCTGCAAAGATACAATAGGGATGTCTGCGTTGAACGGTCCGGAGTCTCAGTCTATTTCGTGGATCGTTTAATTGATATGTTTCCAGATGCTAAGTTTATATTTTTATACCGTGATGTCCGGGAAACTGCCATGGCGTTCAATCGCTTTCAGGCTTTTAAATTAGGGACAGCATTAAAAAAGGCCAAGGAAGCCACTGGAGAGGACCCAACAGACCCAAACAGCGACGCATCCCGTTTGGGGGAATTCAAATGGTTACACCCGGATTACTTTAACCTGGAGCAGTTCAATCAATATGAAATGCCATATGATGTCTTGGGAGAAAGTTTATCTTCATCCTTGATTTCAGCCGCTAAAAGTATTGGCAAACTGCCATCAGAGCAGGTGCTTCACCTTCGATATGAATCGCTTATAGAAATGCCGCATGATCAACTCCGGCGCATCATTCAGTTTATACAACCAGCATCATCTACTCGGGAGGAAGATGAAAAGTGGGTCAAGCTAAGTGCCTCTACGATTCGGGCAAAACCGGATACTTGGCCGGATTTACCAGCGGAAAAACGGAAAAAGCTTGAAGAAGCAAGTGAACCAGCGTTGAAATTACTGGAGTATATTTGATTAACGATAATGTCTAAAGGGTTGGGACATACCAAAAGTTTGTAATTCAAAAGATGAACAATCAGGAAATTAGCGGGGGAAAGGCATAGGTGAGACACCGAAGTGCGACGAGCACCAAGCACAAGGGGCTCACCAGCCGGCCGCGGTAAAGAAGAAACGGCGAAAGCTTGCTTGGGCAGATCGCACGAACGCTCGAAATGGAAATAGGGTTTCACTTCCATAGTGGCAATGTAAACCAAAATGTATGGAAATCCCTGTCTGACCACACACCAATTTCCCCACCATGATGTGCAATGATTTCCTTGGAGATGGCAAGCCCCAATCCTGTTCCACCTGAATGATAACTTCTGGATGTGTCCGTCCGATAAAAACGTTCAAATAACCTGTCCGGATTTTCGGTTGGAATTGCTTGACCCGTTCCAGCTACTGACACCCTGTATCTATCAACCAGTCTTTCCCCTTTAATAAAAATCGGACCTTCTCCACCATAATATTGAATGGCGTTATCAAGCAGATTATCGATAACCTGCGATATGCCGATAGAATCCGCATTGATAACTCCGTGTTCAGTATTAAACTCGACTGACATACCCGCATTCTCCAGTGTCCAATGAAACATTTCAACTGATTTTGTGAGAATAAGTTGCATATCGACCGGCTTTTTCTCCAAAAACGTTTGATTCGAAATATAGTCCCATTCCTTCAATTGCTCTAATTGTTTAACCATACTGGTAATTCGCTGTGATTCGTCATAGAGTGATTGGTACAGTTTTACATCGCCATCAACCACACCATTGCATAATGCTTTCAAATAACCGTTTAAATTTGACAGAGGAGTCCGGAATTCATGTGAAAGGTCTGAGATAACTTTTTGGCGATGTTGTTCATTCACTTTTAACTGTTGAACCAAATCGTTAAAATGACCAATCAATTGCCCCGTCTCATCCTTGGTTTTCACATCTATTGGGCCTGGATAGTGACCTGTCTTCATACGTTTCGTCGACTCAATTAGCTTTTTTATAGGCTCAATCAATTTCCTGGTAATATAAAAATGGATCAAA
The DNA here is from genome assembly GCF_900162695.1 of Virgibacillus siamensis. Taxonomy (NCBI): domain Bacteria; kingdom Bacillati; phylum Bacillota; class Bacilli; order Caryophanales; family Bacillaceae; genus Virgibacillus; species Virgibacillus siamensis. Next base: position 213,176 of record NZ_FUIH01000007.1, on the reverse strand, counting down.
CTTCCGATTACAATTGCGCCAATGCTGAAAAACCACAAATATTGAAAAAGAACAGCATTAAACTTTTCCTGTTTCTGTTCGTTCATCGAACCCAATCCATCAGCCAGGGAGCAAGCTGCATTATAAATGGACCACCCGCTTAGCAGGATAAATGCAGTAATAACAATCATATTCGTGATGGATAGGCGCCATAGGAACTGCTTTGGCATCCAGTTTTTTCTCAGTTTATTCATCAGCAAATTTATACCCCATTCCCCGTACAGTCAAAATTCGTTCAGGGTGAGATGGTTTGTCCTCTATTTTTTCACGAAGCTTTTTAATATGGGCGTCAATTGTGCGGTCCATTATAAATTTATCAGCATACGGGTACAACTGATTAATCAAATCTTCCCTTGATAGAACAACGTTCGGGTTTTCCATGAAATAATAAAGCAAATTGAATTCGTGTTTCGTCAAATATAGTTGTTTGTCAAATAGAACTACTTCCCCTTTGCGCGGTTTAATGCAAAGTCCTCCGTAGGCTATTTTTTGACAGAACTGTCCTGTCCTTCGTAAAACAGCCTCTACATGGGCAACAAGCTCTTCTGGATCAAACGGCTTCGTTATGTAATCATCTGCCCCCATTTTCAAGCCATTGATTTTATCATTTGTGCGTGCTTTTGCCGAAACCATGATAATAGATACTTCATTTCGTTCCTGCTCCTTGACCCAGGTGCAGAATGCCTCCCCACTCGTCTTGGGAAGCATTAAATCAAGAACAATCAGGCAAGGGTGATACGTCAGAAAAGCCTGCTTCGCTTCTTCCCCATCTGCAGCCTCGATGATATCATATCCCGCCTTATTCAAATAAATAGTTATTAGTTCTCGTATCATTTTGTCATCTTCAACCACTAGAATGGTTTGTTTCACAATGACCACCTCAAGTCGATTGTACTATATTGTATTTTAATTTATCTTCTCAAGCTCCTGAACCATTAACTCATAATTCATGGCACCAAACGCTGTATACTGGATTACTCCCTCAGAGTCAATGAAAAATGTAGTTGGGATTGGGCGTATCTGGTACATTGCTGCAACCCTGACTTCCTCATCCAGAAGTATTGGGAAGGTCAAATTATATTTATTTACAAATTCCTTTACATTTCCCTTGCCGGATTCCGATTCCGTGAGGTTAACAGCTAAAATCGTTACATCTTTATTTTGGTGGAGTTTTTCCATATCCGGCATTTCCGCACGGCATGGAGGACACCATGAAGCCCAGAAATTAAGCATAACAGGACCTCCCCTGTAATCGGACAGTTTTACTTTTTTCCCACTTAGTGTTTCTAGTTGGAAATCGGGTGCAGTATCACCCACATCAATACCAATCACACCAGTTTCGGCAACTTTTCCAGCAGATTCACCCTGTTCATTTGACGAAGCGGTTTCCGTTTCAGATTCATAATCGGTTGTTGTTTTGTCTGTTGATGTCTTCGTATTTTTATCCGCAGGGACGGCAAAAACATACACAGCCCAGGCAAACATTCCAACAATTATCACAACAAATATTGACTTTTTCACGATTACTTCTCCTCCTAATTATCCTAATTCAGACAACCATGTATCCTGCACAAGATTAAGCAGAAAACCTGTAATACGCGGCATCATCCCAAAAAACAACACAAGTCCCATAATGATCATAATCACTGCCCCGGCTTTCATAATCATCTGGCTGTGTCTGACAATCCATTTTGTTGAGCCAAGAAAAAACGTCAACAAAAGAAATGGTAACGAAAAACCAATTACATACATGACCGTATAAAACACACCCTGACCAGGGTTACTTGCAGCTAAAAGCAAAATCGACCCAAAAATCGGTCCTATACATGGTGTCCACCCCGCTGCAAAACCCAATCCAATAAAAAATGTTCCGATATACCCTGCTGGTCTTTTGGAAAATTGGTACCTTTTTTCCTTCATCAGTGTTGGGATGGTAAACCAACCGGCAACAAAAAATCCCATCACAATAATTAAAATTCCGGCCATCCGTTGAATCAGCAATCCGGATTTACCAATAAGCAAATCTTTCGCCCACTGACCTAAAATGGAAGCACTCGCACCCAAACTAATAAATACCAGGGAAACTGCAAACAAAAAAATGAGCGAATGACTTAAAAGCTGACGGCGTATTTTCGCATTTTTGTCTCCCTGCAATTCTTTCACACTAATACCGGTAATATACGACATATATGCCGGGAAAATTGGCAGCACACACGGTGACAGAAAGGATAATGCACCAGCGCCCATTGCCAAAAACATTCCAACAACTAACATAGTGTCTGCTTCGATTCCACCCATTACAATCTCCTCTTTCTTTTACAATATAGAATATATAAATAACCGGTAATGAATATAAGACCCAGAAACCATGGTGCAATCATGTAGCTGAACACAGTCACAAACGGTTGAATAAAAAGCAATAACGATACCCCTATAAACCAGACCGTCAAAATCACGAGTATTAATGTACTCGACGAAAAGCGGTTCAGGGTAAAAATAAAGATGAACAAAAGCACTGCCAGCAACATCAGATATCCAAATGCTAATTGGTTGTCGTTCCATATGTATTGGATAAATTCATATACAAATGACGCCGTCAGCAGTACAAGCAGGAAAGATTCCAGGAATAGCAGAGTATCTAACTGCCACTTTGAAGACTTATAAAAAAACAACACCGTACTGAAAAATACAGCCAGATAAAATGACTTCGAATCACTTGGATAAGCTAGTATGGACAGTGGATCTACCATGAAAACACGAAAATTCAAGATGATTTTTCCTGCCCAGATAAAGATTATAAGATTAATGAAGTGTGAAGTAATTTCTTCCAAATAGTTTTTTCGATGCTTCTTTGAAAGCCTGCCAAAAATAATCAAACTAATAATCCCGATTGCGATACTTAAAACGATTATCCCGACAGACATTAATTTACCTGCCGCTGCCACCAAGTGATACCTCCTTTCAGTACACACCATATACTACTTGACCAATGTGAAAATTTGATGAATATCTTTTATTAAAAAAGCAATGAAGGCTTTACTATTCCCTCCATTGCTTATCAGACATTTATTTAGGCACGGCTTTACATGCGTAATTTTCTGGGTTCAATTGAATCAATTCAGCGTGAAAACCGTTCAGTTCCAATGACTTCATCAGATTTTCGGACGGAATCCGATGATTCAATGGCGGTCCTGAATCGGTTTCCACAGCTTCCCACTCAATCATGAACAACTGTCCATCCGGCTTCAAAATCCGTTTTATTTCCTGAAGTGTTTGGTTGACATCAGGCACCTCATGAATTACAAATGAACACATAATCCAATCTGCAGAATTGTCTTCCAGTTGGATATGATCCAAATCACTTTCAACATAGTGAATGTTTTTAAGCCCCTCTTCTGCCGCATTTTCCTTCAGCATCTCCAACATTTTCGGTTCTATATCTACGGCATACACTTCTTTTGTTTGTTTAGAAATCGGAATAGTGAAGTATCCGGTACCTGCACCAAGGTCAGCAACATTATGATTTTGCTCCAAGTCCATATACTTTATTACTTCATCTGGCGGTAATTTCTTCCTGCGATCTGCACTCATCAGCTTATGTGCTTTTTCCGGGTTAAAACGTTTGTCAGTCATAATTATCACCTTCCATACAAGCAGCTTATCGGTTGGTTACCTGCTTTTCACAAGCAAGTTTACCGCTTCCTTAATCAAATCCTCAGAACTTTTTCCGGATTCCTTCTCCTCACGAATACACTCCTCCAAATTTCTGCTGACAATTAAAGCCGCAGTTCGGTCAAGTGCATTTCTGGCAGCTGTCATCTGATTCACCACATCACGGCATTCTTTTCCTTCGTCCATCGCTTTCAACAATCCCCTGACCTGACCTTCAACACGTTTAATTCTATTCTTTACCTGATCATCATAGTTCATTGGAGGCACCCTTTCTTTTTAACCAATCATAGTCACTTTCACTATATACCCCTCTGCGTATGATTGCAAAATAATAGTATTCATAGTGAGATTTATACTTAACCACTGAAAATATCCACCCAGACTTTAACTCCAGTCGCAACTATCAAGATAACCAGAATCGATTGTAAAATCGTTGTGTTTACGTTTTTCCCGAATTTTGCACCCAATGGTGAGGCGATTAAACTCGCTACAACCATGATAACTGCCGGAACAAGTAGTACTTGATCCGTTAACACTTTACCGGTAGTTGAGCCAATTGACGAAATAAATGTAATTGCCAAGGATGAGGCGATTGCAATTCTAGTTGGAACTTTCAACACAAGCAGCATGATAGGCATCAGAATAAATGCCCCGCCTGCACCAACAATGCCAGAACCGATTCCGACAACCAGCGCTAGTGAAGCAGCAAGCCAGCGGTTGAAATCATTCGTGTTCAGTGCAGTGTCATCCAATTCCTTTTTGGGGACAAACATCATGATTGCAGCAAGTAATGCCAGAACCCCATAAACAAGATTAACTCCAGCTTCCGTCATATAAGAAGATATAAATCCACCGGCAAAACTTCCAATCAGTATACTAATTCCCATGTAACCAATGACAATTTTATTTAAATAACCGCCTTTTCGATAAACCCAGACACCGCCAATTGTTGCAAATAACACCTGGACAGCTGTAATCCCCGACACTTCATATGAACTAAAATCAGCCACCCCTAAAGCAGCGGGAAGATACAATAACATCGGGAAATTAACGATGGCGCCGCCAATACCAACCATTCCAGAAATAAAGGAACCAATGAATCCTATAAGAAAAATGGTTAAAATAACAATAATACTGTATTCCATAATTAATATCCCCCCGATACGAGGGGACCCAAAGCTGGATTGGTCATCTTTATGCCTTTTTGATCCAGAATTTGAAAACACCATTTTCTTCTGTATCTTGCAGCAGTTCATGACCGCCCGATTTTGCCCATGCAGTCAGGTCGCTTTTGGATCCTTTATCTGTAGCGTGGATTTCCAATACGTCACCAGAATTAATTTCTCCGATAGCCTTCTTCGCTTTTACGATTGGCATTGGACAAGCCAATCCTTTTGCATCTAATAATTTTGTTGCTTCCATTTTCAATTCCTCCCATAAATAATTTCCTGTTATCCGGCAATTAGCCCTTCCGATCAATGGTTCACTTTACCTAGCTACTGCACAACGGTTTGGGCCGATTTCCATTTCTTTTTGCTTTTCCTGATCGGGATTTATTTTGCCCATATTTGTTTTTCGAATGGTTTCATGCTCGTTCGGTTGAGGTGGAAGGTTTTCAGTCACCATTTTTCTAAATTCCTTCTCATCTCCTATTCGAAGTCCTGAATTTTCACTGTATAAAGCACCTAAACGGGCAAAAATCTTACCGCCGTCCCCCATTTCCTTTGCAAATGAATAATGTGCGGGCAGTACAATCAAATCCTTCGAGAGGTTTCTGTACCTGTGATAGAGCGTTTCACGAAGATCATCCACCCAGTCTTCCGCTAATCCGGCCAAATCCGGGCGGCCTATTGATTCCACAAATAATGTATCGCCGCTCAGCAAATACGTTTCATCCACAATAAATGAGGTACTGCCTATTGTGTGTCCCGGAGAATAGATGGGTTGCACGTCAACCGTCGTATCTCCCACTGTAATATCAGAACCTTCTTCCACCGGGGTGAAATCGAACGTCACTTCTGTCGCATCTTTGGGCGGTAAGTAATACGCTGCTCCCGCCTGTTTTGCCAGATGTCTTCCACCGGAAATGTGATCTGCATGCAAATGTGTGTCGATAACGTATTTAATTTTCACTCCAAGCTTCTTAGCAAATTGTTCATAAACTCCAGTCATTCTGGCTGCATCAACAACTACTGCTTCCCCGTTGGATTCGATAAAATACGAAAGGCAGCCTTTACCCAGACGCACAAATTGATAAAGTGTTCCTCCATCTTGCAAATCCCCTATTTTCACAGGTTCCAAGTGTTCACTCCAAGCTTTCATCCCCCCTTCCAGACTATATACATTTGTAAAACCTGCATCTTCGAGTAAATCAGCCACCATCTGAGAGGAACCGCCCTTTGCACAGGCAACAATTATTTCCCGGTCCTTGTCCGTATAGTCGGACACAGGTTCAACACTATCCAATAGGTTATAGTAAGGCATGTTGACAACCTCAATCGTCTTGCCTTCAATCTTCCATTTTTCAAATTCATCTTTATTTCTTACATCCAGAATAAAAGTTCTTTCCTGATTCACAATCCTTTTTGCAAGTTCTTGAACCGTCATTGATTTAGACATCTTCTTACCTCCCTTGTATATTTACTCAACCTTATCTTCCCAATCGAGCATGCCGCCCGTCATGTTGGTCACATCATACCCCTTACCGTTTAAAAAGGTACATGCCTTGCCACTGCGACCCCCTGAACGGCAAATCATAAAATAATGCTTGTTTATATCCAGTTCATCAAGTCGGTCCGGAAGTTCGCCCAGCGGAATATGATGTGCACCGGGAATTATTCCTTCTGCCACTTCAAAGTCTTCCCGAACATCGATCAATTGTAATTTTTCACCTGCGTTCACTTTTTCCGCCAATTCTTTTGCACTAATTTCCTTCAATTCTTTTCCCTCCAAATTTACGTTCTGATTAACATTGCTTTCTATATAAATAAACTAATATTGCCTTCTTCGGCATCGCCGATATATGCAGCAACTCCTGCATACTCAATTTCATCCAGCAATTCTTCTTTTTGTAGACCAAGCAAATCCATCGTCATCGTACATGCAATCAGTTTTACACCTTGCTCCTGTGCCATATCTACTAGCTGCGGCAATGGCATCGCATTGTGTTTCTTCATCACATTTTTAATCATTTTTGGCCCCATACCCAAATAATTCATTTTGGATAAACCCATTTTATTGGTGCCCCTTGGCATTAATTTTCCAAACGCTTTTTCCAGAAACTTCTTTTTTACTGAAACCTGATTCTCTTTTCGAAGCGCATTTAATCCCCAAAAGGTATGGAAAATCGTCACCTCATGATCATAAGCGGCAGCGCCATTTGCAATGATATATGCAGCCATTGCTTTATCATAGTCACCACTGAACAAGACGATTGTTGTCTTCTTCTTTCCTTCCATTAATACGACCATCCTTCCTTTTCATTATATTACACATACCCGTATAGGTATTGTAAAATGTTTAAAAACAGGGTTCGCATTTGCACCGAACCCTTATTGAAAACATGATACATCATACTATATACCCCTGTAGGTATTTTGTCAAACGTTTATTTTTAATTGAAACCATATCACTTTAAGATTTACCACCAATTAAATTTTCCTGCTTAGCTAATCTTCTTAGTGATTTTAATTTATCCATTTCCCCTATTTTTCCCTTTTCAATTGCCTCCCTTAAAACGTTAAGGGATTGCGTGATATCTCCGCGTTGAACAGGAAAAGGATATCCATCCTTTCCGCCATGCGCAAATGCATATCGAACAGGATCTTCAAAGGATGGCCGCGAACCATGTGTGACCTCTGCCACCATAGCCAATGCCCGTAATGTACCAGGCCCCACTCCTTCCGTCTCCAGCAACTGTTGATAAGTCTCAGGCGGTTTATCATAAATTTTATATAAAATCTTGTCCAGATAGCGCGGCGATGGAATGGGATGACTTTCAGGCATAGTTAAGACGGAACTTAAAGGAGTCGAACGTTTTTCCTTGTCGGGCGTGGTTTCATTTTCACCCCACATCCCTTCATCAAACAGGCTAAGTTGCTGTGGGCCCTGATTTTTCTTCTCAACATTGAGCGTAATAATTTCATTGTAGACTTCTTTAATGTCATCCGGCCTTTCCTGACAGACCTCAACCGAGGCCAATCTTGTTGTCTGATTCTGCCCGGATACTAAATTAAGTACATTTTTCTTCCGAACGCCGCACACAGCCTTTTGAGGGGAATTCGTAAAATCTTTCACTTCTTCGCTTAACCAGTGATATCGGCGTGCATAGCGATTTTTATCATTCATTCCCTGCTGAATGACAGCCCAATTTCCGGAACGATCAAAAACTAAAAAATGGTGATATAGCTGGTAACCGTCTTGCACCGCGGCAGAGTCCACCTTGGCGACTGTACGGCTGGTCTGTTGCAATTGAACGATATCATTTGATAAACCATACCTTTCACCAGCTTCCATAATTTCTATTGGGGTTTTTCGTGAAGCCTTCCCCTTTCCACCAACGAGAAACAGTCCCATCTCACCCTGTGCCTGCCGTAATCCTTCTTTGAGTGCTCCGCATACAACCGTTGTTAAACCGGATGAATGCCAGTCAAATCCCAACACGCTTCCAAAGGATTGAAACCAGACCGGGTCCGAAAGTCTTCGCAACACTTCCTCCGTTCCATACTCCATTACCATTGTCTGAACAATAGACGCACCTAACTCCTTCATTTTTGTGAATAACCAAGGCGGGCAATGGCCTCCGTGAAGGGGAGAGTTTGCTATACCTGTTCTCATGCGATCACCTTCTTTCCCCTTTTATTCTATCATTGCCTGTACCTTATATGGAGGACCAACTTTTACCTGGGGACTTTTACCAACACGCCTTATTTTATGGCGTAAAAACCATCCTGTTTATTCCACTCGGCATAAAACACTTCTTCAGGCTGCCATCCGTCGTATTCATCCAGTTCCTTTTCCAGCCATTCTCTGTCAAATCCAGCAGCTTCCACATTCGGCTTATCAATCTTCCCTTCACTAATTAACGTAAATGTCAACCCTGGAACCGCTGGAGATAAATCCAAATCGTTGTTGGTTGGGGCATCATATTCAGGGTATTTAAGCACGCTAATGGTACCGTTTGGTTCCAAAATCGCATAAGAAACTTCCCGTATTGAAAAAGTTCCTTCTTGTCGCAGCAGACTTAGAATCTGATTAATATCCATATGATTCTTGCGAAGAACCTTTTGATCTATTTTACCGTTCCTGATTACAATAGAGGGGTTCCCTTCCAGAACCCCTCTTGTGGAACGAAATTTTTGTGTAATTTTTTCAACCCCAAATACCAATAAACCCCAAAGGATAATGGTAAACAACACCATCCAGACATGGATTTTTTCTTCATATATTGCTGCTCCCACGAATTCACCCAACACCAGTGATGATATAAAATCAAAAGGAGTTAATTGGTTTATCTGTGTTTTACCTATTAACCTTGTAATTGTAAAAAGAGCAATAAATCCTACTGTAAGTTTAACCATGACACCGGCTATATCCATATTCTTTCATCCTATCCTGACAAAAATAGTATTTATTCTACTATAATAGCCAAAGCATCGTAAATTGATACCAAATACCCCCGTAAACGGGGATATGACAACGTTTACGAGGACAGTATCCAGCCTTAAATTACTATTTTTGAAAGAAGATTAAGTCCTTCTATCAAGCTTTTGTTTTTCGCGTCTCAACTTAACTTCTTTATTAGCAGTTTTATAAAAGGAATATCCCATCAGCAGGACAACAACTGAACAGAACTGATTATTCGTTAAAAACAGCCCCTTACCATGCTCATAATCCTTCTTCTGAGATTTTTTCTTTTTTATATATCCTGTTATGGATAACCTTAAAACAAAAAAATGCCACTGAACGTCACTGAGCTTGACTGAGCTTCACTGAATGACCTAAATGCCTCTCATTCGCTATGAGTGGATTTGGAGTAATTCAAAAGGTCTGATACTATTTCAATTGTTCGAAAAATGTTTCAAGGAGGCCATCAATTATGGGTCATAACAAAATGGCAATTATCGATACTGACATTCATGAACGTGCTCAATATAGTGATATTGTTGATAAGCTGGATGAACCGTTCAGACATTACATTGAAAACTGCCACTGGATACAGGAAAAGCATATGCCATATACACAGCCGACAGTTGCAGGAGTCGATCGGGCTGATGCAGCACTTCCGGATGGCAGACCTGCAGGCACGGACTTAAATTTCATGCAGGGACAATTGCTCGATGAAATCGGTCATGAGGCTGGAATTTTGACCGGAGCCCTGGATCCATCCCCTTCCTCGATGCATGGTTGGCATGAAATGGCGACGGCCTTAGCAACAGCCTATAATGATTGGCAAATTGAAACCTGGCTCGATCAGGATAAACGGTTATACGGTTCTGTTCATATTGCTGCCCAGGACCGTGATGAAGCGATTAAAGAAATTGAACGTGTAGGCTCTCATCCCAAAATGGTGCAGGTATTACTGCCGATAGATGACATTATGTGGGGTGAACCATATTATCACCCAATTTTTGAAGCAGCTGAGAAACATAACTTAATGATTGGTATGCACCATAATGAGCCACCTGTCTATTACGGCAAATGGCCACGCTACTTTATTGAGTGGCATACGTTGATTCCTACAGCGCACATGAAGCAAATTACCAGCATGATGTTCAATGGTGTATTTGAGAAATTCCCGAATCTTGGTCTTATGATGATTGAAGGCGGCTTTACTTTTATTCCGCATCTGATGTGGAAAATGGACCAGCAATTTCGGGATTTGCGTCATGAAGTCCCATGGCTGAAACGAAAGCCAAGTGACATTATGAAAGATCAGGTTCGTTTTACAACTCAGCCTGCAGAAGAACTGACAAAACAGGAATTCTATTCCCTTATTGAACAGATGGGTACAGATGAAATGCTTTGTTTCTCAACTGATTATCCACATTGGGACTACGACTCTCCGCATAGAGCATTACCACGTATGGATTCAGAGCTTAAGCAAAAGATTTTCGCCGAGAACGCCAGAAACTTTTACCCGAAACTGGCGAAAGCGGAGGATGAATAGCATGAAGGAACAAATTGTATGCCAAACTGCTGATATAAATCCGGGGGACATGATGAAAGCAACATTTGGTAAGCAGACGATATTGGTATGTCGCACACCAGATGGGGAATTCTATGCATTTTTGAACCAGTGTATTCATCAGGGCGCTCCGCTTGATAAAGGAATGATGTGCGGGGCGACGACTGTTAACAGCAGGCCGGGGCAATATGATTATTGTCATCACGGTGAAATCATCCGTTGTCCTTGGCATGGCAGGGAATTTGATATTAAAAATGAAGGACGAATGCTTGCCAACCCCGATAAAAAAATCCCAAGTTTTAATGTGCGTATAGAAGACGAAAATGTCATCGTTTATAAAGGTTGATTGGGCTCTGATGCTCTAGGACATCGCTGAAGAAACCATGCTCGTCCACCGCCGGAATCAATTCAGGGCTCATGAACAAAGTGTCAAGCAATTACAAGAAACAAATGTCCAAATCAAAACTCCTATGGCCATTGATCAATTGATTGGTAATGACGATCGTATCGAATCCGTTGCCTTAAAAGAACCTAAAGGAGATGCCGCCGAACAACTAGAAGTCGATGCCCTGCTGGTTAATCACGGGTTTCTTTCAAACATTGGAGCTATTAAAGAGTGGGGATTGGAACTGGAGAAAAATTCTATTGTTGTTAATCAGAAAATGGAAACCGATATTCCGGGAATTTACGCCGCCGGAGATATTACAACCTACGAAGGTAAAGTTAAACTGATTGCCACCGGCTTTGGCGGGGCGCCAGTCGCGATAAGTCAGGCTAAACATTACATTAACCCCAGGTCAAAGGTTCAGCTGCCACACAGCACACGTGTATTAGGCAGCGCATGATTGATTTGATGTTACAATAGAAACAGAAAAAGGCGCATCGTCCAGGAAGAAACATTTGGCCCCCTATTAACAATTGAACGCTTTTGCACGGAACAGCAAGCTGTCCAACTCCAAATACGGATTGGCCGGGACTGTATCGACAACAGATTTAAAGAAAGCCGAACAAGTAGCCAGTCAATTGCGGATGGGGACCGTCTGGATCAATGACTTCCACCCCTATTTCGCCCAAGCTCCATGGGGCGGCTATAAATCATCCAGCATCGGCCGTGAATTGGGTAAACAGGGGCTTGACATGTATACGGAAGTCGAACATGTTTTCGAAAACACAAAACCATCACCGCTCAACTGGTTCTAACCATACAAATCAATCCTATACAATAAGTCGGGATCTAATCTAAAGATTCAATAAACACTGGGACATGTCCCGGCAGCCGGTTCATAATAACAATGATTTTTAAAACGACCGGTTAAAGGCTCACCGTACCATGTTGGAGGACATGGTGCATATGGATTGAAATACCAAAGAGCGTATTGCGCCGGGTATTGTCTCCAGTAATTCAAATTCTTTCTTGCTAATTTTTTCTCAACAGCTCTTGCCCTTTTATAAAACAAACTGCCTTTTTGAACAGCTTCAAACGAATAATTTCCTCCTTGCACTTGAAAAATGACATCTCGAATTGTTCGTACGTCCGTAAAATCTAAACAATCCGCTACAGCCCGATTAACTATTACATTTCCCACATACAACATTCCTTGTTTCCCTTCACCTACAGCTTCTGCTCTCAACATCCTTGCCACTAAGGCTACGTCAGAATTTGTGTATTTTACCCTTGGCATTTTTCTCACCCCAAAATATTGTATGGAGAAAAGCTTGCCTTAATGTCACTTAATAGTGCTCCTTTTTTAAGTCCTTTTAGCCTTTACCTGTTTTAAAAAGTTTTTTCAACTACAGGACCAACAATATCGTCTTTATTCAGCCGGTTCAAGTTCACTTTCGACAACCCATTTATGATTAACAACTTTATCCCCACCGGTTGTTGGAGTGAAGTTAACCATATATACAGTAGTTTCCTTCGCTGAATCAATGACGGCTGCTGCTCCTGCCATTCCCTTCATATGACCTGCATTCAAGGTAACTTCAGTGCCTGGTTCCAATGTGGCATCTCCCGGGTCTTTAACAAGCAGTTCCTCATGAATAACCCATTTATGGTTCTTTACCGGCTCACCGCCATTTGTCGGAGTGAATGAAACCGTATAGGCTGTTGTGTCATATGCTCCTGCAATGGTTGCCTTCGCACCACTCATCCCCTTCATATGCATATGCTTGGCTTTAATAATCGCATTACTTCCAACTTCATATTTAGGGTTTTCTGCTTTCTTCAAACCAGCCGGGACTTTCCCTGAACTGGACATATGCTCAGACATATTACCTTGTGAATGAGAGGATGATTCCTCACTTGTATTTTGCTGATTTGCATCATTTCCTTCCGCACCAGTTTCATTATTTCCGCCGCCACATGCAGCTAGAAAAAAAGCGGACCATATTAGAACGATGCCCAACCATAATTTTTTGTTTTTCATATTAATTCTCCTCCAATTTATTTGTTATTGTTTTTCATAGTTAAACAATCGTGCGTTAATCGCCACGACCACCGTACTCAAGCTCATTAATACCGCTCCAACTGCAGGACTTAACACAACCCCAATCGGAGCTAAAATCCCTGCCGCAAGCGGGATTGCAAATATATTATATCCGGTTGCCCACCATAGATTCTGAATCATTTTCTGGTAGGTTTTTTTCGATAAATCGATTAAAGAAACAACATCATTCGGATTGCTTTTAACAAGGACAACATCCGCTGTTTCCATAGCCACATCAGTTCCGGCGCCAATGGCTACTCCTAAATCGGCTGTTGCCAGTGCGGGAGCATCATTTACCCCGTCACCAGTCATGGCAACTTTCCAGCCTTTTGCCTTAATTTCCTTCACCTTGTCTGCTTTTTTATCCGGCAGCACTTCTGCATATACTTCGTCAATATCCAATTGTTCAGCAACCCAGTGCGCAACTTTTTCATTATCACCTGTCAACATGATTGAGTGAATACCTTTTTCTTTCAAGGAGTCAATTGCCTCTTTGGCTGTTTCCCGGACCATATCAGCCAAGGCAATCATGCCAACTAATTCATCATCAATTAATACAAATACGACCGTTTTTCCCTCTTCAGACATTTCATTAAATAGTTGCCGGTCATATTCCATACCATTGTTATCAACATATCCGGGACTGACAACATTGACCTTTTTGCCGTCTATTATTCCCTGGATTCCCTTTCCGATAATGGATTCAAAATCGGTTATCTTATTGAGCTTCAGCTTTTTTTCTTTTGCGGAATTTACAATCCCTGCAGCAATCGGATGCTCTGAGTTCTGCTCCAGGCTCGCAGCCCAGTTTAAGATTTCTTCTTCCTTATACTGTTTATTCGGAACAATATTTGTCACTCCGAATTCACCTTTTGTCAGTGTACCTGTTTTATCAAAAACAACTGCATTCAGATTTCTTGCACCTTCAAAATTAGCGCGATTTCTAATCAGTAATCCATTTTTAGCAGTTATAGATGTAGAAACTGCAATAACAAGAGGTGCCGCCAATCCCAGTGCATGCGGACATGTAATAACCATAACAGTAACCATTCGCTCCAGGGAAACATCAAACGAATACCCGATAAGTAACCAGATGATCAATGTAATAAGACCGGACGCCAAGGCAACATAAAACAGCCATTTCGCCGCTCGGTTTGTAATATCCTGAGTTCTGGACTTTGATTCCTGTGCCTCTTTTACCAATGTAATAACTTGGGTCAGGTATGAATCATTGCCGGTTTTTTCAACTTGTATTGTAAGCGATCCTTCATTATTAACGGAACCACCGATTACTTCATCACCTATATTTTTTTCCACTGGCACAGATTCCCCGGTAAGCATCGATTCGTCTATCGCAGATTTACCGTCCAGAATTACTCCATCGACGGGGATTTTTTCACCGGGCTTTACCAGGACTCGATCTCTATGTGTCAAATCTGAAACCGGGACATCCTGTACTTCATCATGTTCATTCAATTTATGTGCTTCACTGGGCATAAGCTTAACAAGTTCTTCGAGCGCATTGGATGCCCCCATTACAGAACGCATTTCTATCCAGTGCCCCAACAGCATAATGTCAATCAAGGTGGCAAGTTCCCAGAAAAAGTCTTTCCCTTCCAATCCGAATACAGTCAGGGAGCTATATACATAAGCTACCACGATAGCAAGTCCTATTAGTGTCATCATTCCGGGGTTTTTATCTTTTAATTCACTAATCCCACCGGTAATAAATGGCCATCCGCCATAGAAAAAGATAAATGTTGATAGAGCAAATAAGATATATTGATCATTCGTAAACCGCCAATCAACACCAATAAACTGCTGTATCATTGGTGACAAAATTAGAACCGGAATCGTAACAATCAACGAAATATAAAATCGTTTTTTGAAGTCATTAACCATATCCCCGTGATCATGGTGATTGTGGCCGCCATGATCACCATGGTTATGTCCTTGATGATTGTGTTCCTGGTGGTTGTGCTGATCATGATCATGGGTTTTGGTGTTGTGTTCTGCATGACCACCATGGCTGTGATGATTATGTTCCTGGTTGTGTTGGTGGTCATGTTCTGTTTGATGTTTTTCATCGTGATTTGCCATAATATCAACCCTTTCCACTGTTGTCTGCAGGAAAAAATTCATTTTATCAGTCACTTTTCTACTCTTATCAGTTACTTTGGGACATTTATCAGCCACTTTCAGCTTTTTATCAGTCACTTTGATACTGTTATCAGGCACTTTCAGCTTTTTATCAGGATTTCACTTTATGCGTTCTGCTGCTTTCAATACAAAGTACTATACCCAAATAAACAAGCTGATCCCATCCAAGGAATCAGCCCATATATTAAGTTATGCCACAACATCATAACCTTGCTCTTCCACTGCTTCACGCATTTCTGCCAGTGTGACCCGCCCATCATCATACGTAACATCTACTTTTCCACTGGCCAAATCAACTTCAGCACTGCTGACTCCATCTAACCCGTTAAGAGCACCTTCAACAGATGATTTACAATGGCCGCATGACATTCCTTGTACATCCAAGGTCACCTTTTTCATACTGTCTTCACCCCCTTTCAAAAATCCAAACGCATTATCAGCTTTTCATTATATTTTGGCCCGCTTCAATCGAAGGGAATTGGAAACAACACTGACAGAGCTTAACGCCATTGCAGCACCGGCAATCCACGGTGCAAGCAAGCCGACTGCTGCAACAGGAATTCCCGCCGTATTGTAGCCGAAAGCCCAGAAAAGGTTTTGACGGATATTCCGAATGGTTGCATGACTGATTTGAATGGCTTTCAGTATAAGCAAAAGTTCTCCGCCAAGAATTGTAACGTCAGCCGCTTCAATCGCCACTTCTGTACCGGTTCCGATGGCAATTCCAATATCCGCAGTAACCAATGCAGGTGCATCGTTCACGCCGTCACCAACCATTGCCACCTTTTTACCTTGTGCCTGAATTTCCTTAACTTTATCCGCCTTTTCTTCAGGTAATACTTGCGCAATCACATGGTCAATTCCTACTTGTTTTGCAATCGCTTGTGCTGTCCGGTCATTGTCACCCGTTAGCATGATCACTTCCAGGCCTTGTTCATGCAACCCTTTAATTGCTTGCGGCGCAGTTTCTTTGATTGTGTCTGCAACTGCGACAATACCACGATAGTTTCCATCAATGGCAATCAGCATTGCTGTTTTACCTTCAACTTCGTAATCAATCAAATCTTGTTCCATACCAACAACATCGACATGATGATCTTGCATTAATTTTCGATTTCCAACAAGCACATGTTTTCCGGAAATTTTAACTTTAATACCGTGACCGGGTATTGCATTAAATTCATCCACTTCCACAAAATCAATGTCTTTCTCTGTTGCATACGCAACAATGGCCTCTGCAAGCGGATGCTCGGAACCTTTTTCCGCACTCGCGAGTAATTGTAATGTTTCCTCATCACCTGTAAAGTTTGTTACTTCAGGTTTTCCTTTTGTAATTGTCCCTGTTTTATCAAGGATTATTGCCTCTAATTGATGCGTTTTTTCCAGGTGTTCTCCACCTTTAAACAAGATTCCGCTTTCGGCAGCTTTTCCTGTCCCTACCATTATCGATGTTGGAGTCGCCAATCCTAAAGCACATGGACAAGCAATGACAAGTACGGCAATTGCTGCTACTAAGGCAGATTCCAATTCACCAGGCTGGACAAACGCGATCCATATGATAAATGTCAGAACGGCAATTCCTACAACAATCGGCACGAAATAGCCGGATATAACATCTGCTAAACGTTGAATTGGCGCCTTCGATCCTTGAGCTTCTTCCACAACCTTGACAATCGATGCAAGAGCAGTATCTTTACCTACCTTTGTCGCTTCCATTTCAATCGAACCATTTTTGTTTATCGTCGATCCGATAACAGCAGCGTTTGCTTTTTTTTCAACAGGAATTGATTCACCTGTAATCATCGATTCATCAACTGATGTTTTTCCCTTTGCAACCATACCGTCTACAGGTATTTTCTCACCTGGCTTTACAATTAATCGGTCACCAACAATAACTTCCTCAACCGGAATCATTATTTCTTCGCCATTTCTTAAAACACGGGCTTCCTTTGCCTGTAAATTAAGCAAAGAGGACAGTGCATTCGTTGTCTGGCTTTTTGCTTTTGCTTCCAAATACTTGCCAAATAAAATCAATGTGATTAATACAGCACTCGTTTCAAAATATAAATGCGGCATATACTCTGGACTGCCGATTGTCTTCAGTGCTTCATATAAACTGTAGAAATAAGCGGCACTCGTACCTAATGCAACAAGCACATCCATGTTCGCCCCGCCATTGCGAAGGTTCTTATACGCCCCAACATAAAATTGCCAGCCGATAATAAATTGAACAGGCGTTGCCAGAGCAAATTGGAACCATGGATTCATGAATATGCCCGGCAGATTCATGCCAAATAAGTGAACGAGCATTGTTATTAATAATGGCGCAGACAGTACAGCTGAAATGATAAGCTTTGTCCTCTTACGCTGCAGTTCTTTTTCTTTAAAGGATTGTTTTTCCACCGCCTCCGCTTTTGGTTTCGCATCATAACCAATTTTTCGGATCTTCTCAATCAAAGCCTTTTGATCAACTAATCCGGCGTTATACTCGATTGCCGCACTTTCCGTTGTTAAATTTACTGTTGCGTGCTTAACGCCATCTTGTTTATTCAAAACTTTTTCAATACGGCTGGAACAAGCTGCACAAGTCATCCCCGTAACATCAAATTCAGCCTTTTCCGTCTGAACACCATAACCTGTATTTTCTATTTTCTTCGTAATATCCTCAATAGAAGCCTTTCCTGAGTCGTAATCGACGGTTGCCTTTTCAGTTGTCAAATTGACTTGGGCTTCTACCCCATCCATTTTATTTAAAACTTTTTCAACACGACTGGAACAAGCAGCGCAGGTCATTCCTGTTATGCCGAGTGTTGCATGTTTTGGTTCGTTCATCGCGGCTCCCTCCCTACTTGGAAAATTGCTTCATGACACTCATTAATTCTTCGATGGTTTCTTTTCCTTCTCCTTGTTTGATAGCATCACTGACACAATGGTTAATATGCCGCTCCGTTACAGAGAAACCAACATTTTTTAATGCAGATTGAATAGCACTTATTTGCACTAAAATATCCATACAATATCGATCCTCTTCCACCATTTTTTGTATTCCGCGAACTTGACCTTCTATACGCTTTAAACGATTAATGACTTTTTCCTTTTCATCTCGTGTTCTTGGTTTACTTGGTTGATCATGCAAGAATTTATCCAAATAAATCACATCCTTTTGGTTTATATTTATACTATACCTCCATATGGTATTGTGTGTCAATTGATTGCTTTTTATTTTGTAAAAATAGGCAAAAATTTATATATGACATGCCCTTTTGGGGCAAAGATAGATTTTTAGAGGTAAAATAACTCCGTATTAGAAATATTATTTTTTATGATAAAATCGCTTTGCTTTAGCACGATTCCCGCAATCTGCCATTGAACACCAGCGTCTGCTGCGATTGCGGCTTGTATCCAAAAACAGCCATCCACACGGATCCCCTTCACATTTTTTCACTCTACTTAATTCTTTTTCGGAAATAAGAATGTCTATAGCGGATTGAACAATTGGTGGAAGCATTCCGTCTAATTGTTCTTCACAATTCAAAAATTCCAATGAAAAATTATTTTCGCCAGGGACTACCCGTATCATCCCGTAAGCATTGCTTAAGGCCTCATTCAAAATAGAAAGATCCTCAGACGCTGGTGTTTCATTGTTTACTACCAAACTAAATATTCGATAAATCGATTCCCGCAGCTCAATAGCTTGTTGAAGAACCTCTTTTGCCTCAGAAGGTTGTCTTTCTGCTTTTTTTAGCAGGGAAAGCGATTGCTGCTTTTTAAGAATATTGGCATGCACACTCCAGTTAACCAGCTTCTCGTAACTTGTCAGCAACTCCTCTGATTTCTCACTGCTATCGTGCCAACTTACTGTATTGGCAAAATCCAAACACAAACGTCCACCGAGTAAATCATGCTTGTGTACATCTTTATTTATATCAGACATGTAATTTCTCCTTGTCTTACTGTGATTATTTTGTCAGTCATCAATAGAATTTTGAATTTTTTCATATAACCATTATAAAATGTATTGACAGTTAGAATCAATCGCTATACAATATAACCATCAATACTAATATAGAAGGTTATACATCTAGGGGCGGCGGCATGATGCGGCGTTCGTCGTGGCTATCCCAAGCGACCTATTCTGAGATATTATGGAAAGGGTTACAAAATATTTGGGCTATCTTAAATGTAATCATAAAATTTCTTCTGTGATTACATTCACAATAAAAGGAGGAATAAAATGAATCATTTATTGGAAGTTGCAGTTAACGAGCGATTAAAGGAGGCTTTCGAAGGACCAAAAGGTGTTGGAAGTATGTTTACAGATCCAAACACTGCCATACTTGAGACACTCAAGCAATTATCTTCAGAAGAAGCTTCAATGTCAGTTCACGGGACGACAGTTGCAGCACACGCCGATCATACTCGCTATTATTTATGGGGAACCAATGAAGTCTTAAGGAATGGAACACAACCGGAAATGGATTGGGGAGAGAGCTGGAGGATTACCTCAGTGAATGAAACCCAATGGAACCAAATCAAAGATGGATTAATAAACGAATACTTCACGCTTATGAAAAACATTGATTCCATTGATTGGAACACCGAAACAATCAATGAGGCTCTTGGATCTCTTGCCCATTCTGCATACCACCTCGGAGCCATACGCCAGATGGTAAAGGCCGTTAAGAGTTCTCAATAAAACATTTAAAACTCATACACACTTCAGAAATAAATAATCCCGCCTACATGATAGTAGGCGGGATCCTAATTATTATTGAGAAAAGCGCCATTCATCGGAAAAACGATTTGCCCGTATTTCTTAAATAGCCTATACCACAATTCAATATCAGATGAATGTTTTTTTAAAACAGGGCTATTTGAAAAACCATCCAATCTATTGTCCGTTTTGAGCTAAATCGATTGCTTTTTTTAATTCATTCGGTCTTTGCCTGCCAATTACTATTTTGTCATATTTCAATTTTAATTTAATACCTTTCCCGCCATTTAAGTTATAAGCTGTTTCACCCCTTAGGTTAAAACGAATTCCCCTTCATTAGAATTAGGTGTCAGTGAGGCACAAGCAAGAAAGCTTGTAACCAACATGATTGCTGGTTCTGCGAAAATGCTGAAAACAAATGCGCCCCCCGCTGATCTTGCAGATGAGGTTGCCACTCCCGGCGGTTCAACAGCTGCTGGTTTAGAGGTACTAGACACAAACCATTTGAGCCACTTAATAATTGAAGCCATTGAAGCATGCCGTCAAAAAACAATGGGATAAGAATAAACAAATATAAATATTCTTCCATCCAAGTAGTGGAAGGATATTCCATTTCCCGCCCAATCAGAGAACTATATTGTGCGAAAATTAATAAGACAACAATAAGTTTATTAGTTCGTCCGTTTAAGAGTAAAACTTTCTTGGTAGTACTTGATAAACCCAACAAACATTAAAATGGAACCGATGATGTTAAAGGCGACGCGAAATCCATGAGCGATAAGGAATTCTTGTGCTGTTTGTTTCAGGATTCTAACAGAATGAATATCGGCGCCTTCGATAAACAAAATCTCATTACGCGGCCATTCAAACACGATGGAAGTCACTCCTTCTAAAACAATCATGGTGATACTAAATAAAACCCAATATCGGGCTGGCTTCGTATTCCAAGCTAGTATCAACGCTAAAATTCCTGTTAAAATACTTGCTGCTCCTAAAGGGGGAAAATAGGTATGTGGGCTTGCCACTGCCATAAATTCCATTCCAAGCTCTAACGATCCAGGAATGTTATGAAAAATATTCGGATATAACATGAACGTATCCACCAAAATACTCCCCATCAAAATCCATTGAACCCAGAGATGGGCGATAACTGTTCCAAACGTAAATTTTTTTAACATAATCAAAACTCCTTATTAGAGATTCAGGGATATGCCCCTTGTTTATTTATCTAAACCCATCATAATCAAGAAAGCTTAACTGCCTCTTATACAATTCTTAACTAATCCTTAATTATATTTAGGCGTAAAAAAAACGAAGTTCTCCATGAACTTCGCTTTCATAATTTCTAATTTATTTTTTAAACCGGTAGCCTACTCCCCATATTGTTTGAATATACTTAGGATTGGAGGGGACTTCCTCTATTTTTTCCCTTATCTTTCTAATATGGACGGTTACGGTTGTAATATCACCGAATGAGTCTATTCCCCAAATCCGCTCAAATAGTTCTTCTTTGGTAAACACGCGGTCTGGATTTGAAGCAAACAAAACTAATAAATCAAACTCTTTTGCACGTAATTCTTTTTCCTCTTCATTGACATATAGCCTGCGTGAATCCAGGTCGATGTGCAGACCTTTTATACGAATTTCATTTGGTTGACGATTCTTTCCAACGAGCCGTTCATATCTGGTCAAATGAGCTTTCACTCTCGCAACCAGTTCACTTGGATTAAAGGGCTTCCGGATAAAATCATCAGCACCACGATCAAACCCGCGTATTGTATCAATGTCTTCTTTTCTTGCTGTCACCATTAAAATAGGAATATCCAACCTGTTGCGAAGTTGTCTGCAAATATCAAATCCATCAACACCCGGCAGCATTAAGTCAAGAATTATAAGGTCATAATTGTTCTCTTTAGCCAGTTTCAACCCTTCTTCACCAGTTGTTGCAATGTCAGAAGAATACCCATTAACTTCTAAATAATCTCTTTCCAATTCAGCAATACGCATTTCGTCCTCAATGATTAAAACCTTTTTCAAGACGACACCTTCTTTAGTGTAAAATAAATACTTGTCCCTTCTCCTTGAACGCTTTCTGCCCAAACCTTGCCATCATGTTCCTCAATTATTTTTTTTACAATGGCCAGCCCGAGTCCACTGCCTCCCGTAGAAGAATTCCTTGAAGCGTCCGTTCGATAAAAGCTTTCGAACAAGCGGGGAATATCTTGTTGAGCAATCCCACTTCCATTATCACTAATTTCAACTGTAACCTGTTGGGACTCAGATTTTAAATAAACCTCCATATTCTTACGCTTCTTATCCATATATTTCAGACTGTTTTGAACGATATTGGTCACGATGCGTCTTAAATGCTCACGATCCGCTCTCACCATATAATCATCATTTTTACAGGCCATTAGAGTAGCCATTCCCTCTTCTTGTTCCAGGTCAAAAGCCAATTCATCAATAAAGTCAGTGAAAAAAGAGTATAAATCGACATCTTCAAACTCAAACGGAATTTGTTCAATATCCAATTTGGAATACTGAAATAAATCATTAATAAGACCATCCATATCATCGGCCGTTCTATAAATGATAGCCATATACCGTTCCAGTTTCTCTGGTGTATTCGCAACCCCATCCTGAATTCCTTTGACATAGCCTTTTATCGAGGTTAAAGGTGTTGATAAATCGTGTGAAATACTCGCAATCAACTCCTGGCGGTCGCGCTCATACCTCGATTGATCCTCTTTTGCCTGTTGCAGACTTAACCTCATAGCTTCAAACGTATTGGAAAGCTCACCAATCTCGTCTTTCTTATTAGTCGCCACGCTATATTCCAAATCGCCTTCACTGATATTCCTTGCCGAAAGGGTTAGTTGCTTTATCGGTGTAATGATACTCCTAGATACGTAATACGTCAGTAAACCATTTGTAATAGCCAAAATGAGTACAATCGCAATCAATCTGAAACTTAAAAATAGTTGTAAATCCGGACTTTCCATACTGCCGTCAAAAATAACAAACATAACGTATCCTAATATTATTTCGACTAACAAAAATCCAACAATTGGGAGCACAATCATTCCTATATTAGATAGTATTAATCGTTTCTTAATGGACATAACCATCACCCACTCACATCAGTTGTCACCAGCAGCTGTGAACTTCAACCAGTCGTTAAGAGAAGTTTAGCATATCACTTGCCTGATTTCAGATTCTTTTGGTCCATCATCGGTACAACAACTGCGCAGATAATGGCAGTAAAATAAGAAAGATACTTAATTCCAACCGGTTCGTTAAATAATATCATTCCCAACACTCCAATAAAACTGGATAACGCAATTCCAAGAACAAATCCTCCGATTAAACCGACAAGTATTCCTAAAAAGACTCTCATACTATGCTTCTCCTTTCTGATTATTTTTGTTATGGAATATGATTTTCCATACCTTTAATACTATGGTGCAGGACAACACAAACAATAAAACGCCGAAGACAGGATGCATCGCACCAAACCATGGCAAAACAGCGGTAATATTCGCAGTAAAATACATGAGGAATATCGAAATTAGAACCCCAAACAATTGCCAATACGCCCAGCGTGGTAATGCACCGATGAATGCAAAGACAAACATGAAAATCGGTAGATTAAATCCAAATAAGTGGGCGAATGTCATATGCTTCATCCAATTCACCGGACTTATAAAGATAGCCATGCCTGCCAAAAAGATCTGAGCAGTAACACTTATTGCAAAAATAATGGCTAGCACAAGGTAAATAATTCTACCTATACGAACTCTCTGATTTATCGTCTCCAATTTATTCCCTCCCAGGTTTGAACTCTGTATCTATCCTACAACCCAATTCTAAAATCACCCTTAGTTAATTCTTAAATAATTCTTAAATAAAATAAGAAAAAAAACGGTAGCTCCTAAAGTGAATAGCACCCGATTGCTTTATAGAGAATGTTGTTCCTTTTTAAATTCAAAATATCGGTTATAACCTTTCTAAAACAATTTCTCATTAATTTAATGAAAAATTGAAGATTCATATCAAACCACCCATTGTTTTCTTTCGTTAACTTAAGTGAAAGAAAACTCTTTGGAGGTGTTTATATGGAAAAACAAAAATTATGGTTCTTGGCAACTGTTTTGGTAGTAGCATTGGTTCTTACCGCGTGTTCCGGTGACAGCGAGGATGCTGCTGACAATGGAGACCAAAGTAAAGAAAAAACAAGGGATGCAAAAACCAGCCTGCAGGTGATTGAAAATGAAAAGGTCGGCAAGCATTTGGCGGATTCGAAAGGCATGTCTCTCTATATTTTTACAAAGGACAAAAAAGGTGTCAGCAATTGCAAAGGTAAGTGTCTCAAAAACTGGCCAGCGTTTTATACCAAAGATGTCAATGCGCCTGAAGGCTATGACAAAAGTAACTTCGGAACCATCACCAGACAAGATACCGGTGAAAAACAAACAACGTACAGAGGGTATCCACTCTATTACTTTGTTAAAGATAAAGAAAAAGGTGATGTAAATGGCCAAGGAGTTAAAGATGTCTGGTATGTGGTCAATGACCAAACATTTCAAAAACACATCAACAAAGGACAGTCCGCGTTATTATCAGCAGGGATAGGCAAGGTATTATCCACCCTTCAAGATTTAAAAAATACAGCGGCATCATCACCCGATAATGCCAAAAAAATAAACGAAAAAGGAAAGACCCTGTCGGAAATCTGGGAACCGATTGAGAAGGATATTGAAAAACATAACGCTAAAGCATATGAAAATATCGAAAAAAGTTTATATCCGCTTATCGCAGAATCAAAAAAGAATCAGCCAGATGTTAATAAAGTGAAACAGCTGGTTGATGAAACCGCAGACAAGCTCAAACAGTTCAAGAAAAAAATAACTTCCGCCCAACAAGTTACCCAATCAAAGGGGTCTGGTAACATACCTTTGGTGTATGTAAATGAACGTGATGCAAACGTGGTTCAAGTGATTAATTCAAATAATAATAAGGTCATTGACACGATTAAAGTTGGAAAGAAACCGACTTACAATGAAGTTTCTCCAAACGGAAAATACGATTATGTGGTCAACAGTGGATCAGAAAATGTTTCAATTATAAACACCCATACCAATCAAGTAGTTAAAACCATACCAGTTGGCAAAACGCCAAAAGGAGTCAATTTTACACCCAATGGTAAATGGGCGTACGTGATTAACGAAGGGGAAGGTACGGTTACTGCTATTGACACCCAATCGAAGAAGCCAGTCGGGAAAATTGAAGTTGGGAAATCCCCCCATAATGGTGTTTCCAGTCCGGACAGCAGCAAATTTTATGTTACAAATACAGGTTCAAATTCTGTATCCGTAATTGATACTTCCACCCAAAAGGTAGTTAATACGATTAAAGGGGTCAATGGGTCTCCACATAACATCAATATTACTCCGGATGGCAAAACATTGCTTGTTTCCTTAACGGGCAAGAACGCGGCAGGGGTAATCGATCTTGGCAAAAATAAAATAGTAAAAACGATTCCAACTGGCATTGGTCATCACGTGATAGATATTACTCCGGATGGAAAATATGCCTACATGGCGAACATTGGAACAGATTTTGTCTCCGTTATTGACCTTTCAAAAAGAGAGAAAATCAAGGAAATTACAGTTGGAACAGGGCCCCATGGAATTACCGTAACAGCAAACGGTGACAAGGTTTATGTGGCAGTCAGCGTGGAAAATGAAGTGGCTGTTATCGATACGACAAAAAATGAAGTCGTGAACAATATAACAACAAAGGAATTTCCATTTTTTGTGAGTACCATTGAAGGCGGTTGAGTTAAAACTGATCAACAAGTGCTGGAACTGTCCAATCAAGACAGTTCCTTATTTGTATTGCAACATCTTCCCTTCAAATTACGAATCCAAAATGAATCCGTTTACTCATAGCAGGCTGTATGATAAATTTAAACAAAAATAATGGAGGGGGACGGTGCAATGGAAGACAAATCAGGCCTGGAATTGATGGAATTAATTGCTCAAAAACACCGTCCAGCTTTTGAAGAACTGTATGATCGTTACATAAAGCTTATTTACAGTTATGCTTTGAAAGCTATGAGAGGCGACAAAGAGAAAACAAAAGAGGTTGTGCAGCAAGTGTTTTTGAGAATATGGGTTACTAGCAATAAATATGAATCTGACAAAGGAAAACTTGTCAATTGGTTAATCACCATAACAAGAAACATTTCAATAGATTATATTCGTAAGGAAAAAAATTTGGAGAAAAAAACGCAACAGGCCGTTCTTCACGAATCTCTCAAGTTGTCAGAGTACACCCCAATAGATATTGAAAACAAGCTGATAAAAATGCAAGTTGAAGAAGCGAAAAGTAAGCTATCCGAAGAGCAGAGACGCTTGATTACAATGTTATATTGGGATGGTTATTCTTTAACAGAAATTGCGGAACTTGAAAACCAACCAGTGGGAACAATTAAAAGTCGTTTGCACCAATCGTTAAAGCGGCTGCGGTATTATCTCGGGACAGAAGGAGGGGTGATGAATGACAAAGAAATGTGATCAGATAGTACCCTATCTTAACGGTGAATTGACAAAAGAAGAACGTGAGAATTTTGAAGATCACTTATCACAATGTCAAGTATGCTCAGCCGAATTAAAGGAACTCCAGGAAGCATGGTCTGCACTTCCCTCCGAGGTTGAAGAAGCCAGTGTCCCGCCTGAGTTAAAATCGGAAGTGATGGATTTTGTTT
Source organism: Virgibacillus siamensis (assembly GCF_900162695.1). Taxonomy (NCBI): domain Bacteria; kingdom Bacillati; phylum Bacillota; class Bacilli; order Caryophanales; family Bacillaceae; genus Virgibacillus; species Virgibacillus siamensis. The sequence goes on along the minus strand of NZ_FUIH01000007.1, from coordinate 186,150 downwards.
TTACAAATGGAAAAACAGAGCCCCCTCAAGAAGACGGCTCTAGAACGATTTATTTAAAATGGAAGCACAATGTGAAACAACATTTCAAACCTTTAGCCTTGTCAATTACAGCCATGTTATTTATTGTAGTAGCTGTTTTAATCTATCAAAATATCCAATTAAATCAGGCACTTTCGGAATATGAAAAATATGCCGATTCATCCGTTAAGGTCATCCGGACTTTAGAACTGCAATCTGTCATTGCTTCAAGCGACGCCCAGGGTTATGCTGCCGTTATAGAGAGTGAAAATGGACGTACACTTGTCATCCATCTGAATCAGTTACCAATGACAGAGGGGGAACAGGCCTATCAGGTTTGGCTGCTGAACGATGGCAAACGTAAAAACGCCGGAACGTTTCGTCCCGCTCCAAATGGCAAAGGGATGATTACGTTTCCGATGCCCGATATGGACTATACCTTTGGGAACATCGGTATTACGCTGGAACCGGATGCCAATGGGGCTAAACCCCGCGGGAAAAAAGTGATTGGAGCCTCATAAGGATTGCTTATGAATTAAATGTTTGAAAACCCGTTAGGAACAGCATTACTGACGGGTTTTTCAAGACTTATGTATTCCCGTCGGAATTTCATAAATTCTCTATAGGAAAGCATCCAGCCTTTTAAACTTATTGTAGAAGGAAGCTTCAGTTTTCTACCCAGGGTTAAAAAAGAGTGAAAAAGTTTGTTTATTATTGAAAAATTGAGGTAATACTTATTCTGTTGGATGCCCTGTTTCTGCATAGAATTGTTCAATACTGCACCCTTCGTATTGTGGAAGACTGAAAATCAATCAATTTTTACACAAGTACATCATTTTTTTCCAAAATCTAATGGGTTTTACCAATAATCATACAGAGGTTAAGCTAATCACCTATCTTCCTCAAAACTTTATCATAAACTTCCTCTGCTTCGATCCCGGTTAACAATGGTACGGCATCAACAACATCAACATTCACGTCATTTGGAACGATAGTTGTCGATATAATAAATTCATAGTCTTCCTGATTATGGATGGCGTCGTTTATTTTGCCTTGATGAAGTTCCACCTCCCCGGAAAATCCTTCTTTTTCCAGTATATCGTGTATTTTTTCCATAACAACAGTTGATGTAGCAACACCTGTACCGCAAATGACCAACACTTTTTTCATGTCTTGTTCCCTCTTTTCTTCAATTTATTCACATACAGCAATCCGCTCAGTGCGACGATGCCGAGCAATCCGATTCCAAACCAGTTCAGCATTTTTCCAAGTGCAACGAATACCCCTGTTGTCCATACAGCGCCATCAACGAGTGAGGAAATACTTGAGTTGCTTCCCATATCGAAATCTGCGTTCATAGCCATTTCGGTAAACAGCGGGGAAATCCATGTGGCTATGTACAGCCCGACACTCAGGTAAATTGTTGCTGCAATCACTGTACGGATAATATTCCCTTTGAACACGGGAATCATCAGGCATACTAAAAATGGAATGGTTGCAAGATCACCGAATGGGAGGACACGATTCCCCGGCAAAACAACTGCCAGCACCAATGTGATGGGTACCATTAACAGTGACGCTGACAACACAGCCGGATGCCCCACCACTATTGCACTGTCCATTCCGATATACAGGTCACGTCCAGGAAATTTTTTCCTAATCATTTCTCCTGCTGCCTCGGAAATTGGATTCAATCCCTCCATTAAAAGGGAAACCATTTTCGGGAGTAAAACCATCACCGCCCCTGTTTGTATAGCCAGCTGCAATGTTTCCTGGAAGGAATAGTTTGCCAGTACCCCAATGATAAGTCCAAGTATGACACCAACGACGGTTGTATCACCCAATATACCAAATCGTTTTTGTATGGTTTCGGGATCTGCTTCCACCTTATTCAATCCAGGAACCCGATCAAATACTGCATTTAATGGTTTGGCTAAAAAGTAGGATGGTGCAGATGTAGCATGTGGAAATGTCATCCGTTTATAGCCAAAATAGGATTCGATATCAGGGGCTACCATGTCACCCAGCCAAAAAATGATCAACACATGAACCGCTATCGTAAAAAGCCCTAAAGCAAAATCATCTGTTAATGCAAATACGAGTGAACCTGTAAAAGCACAATGCCAATAATTCCAAATATCCACGTTCAATGTTTTGGTCAGACCGAAAATCAGTAAAATAAAATTGACTCCGATACCAACTGGAATGGCAAGACTGCCGAGTGCAGTTCCATAAGAAATTGCAGCGGCGGCCGGCCACCCGACATCAATGGTATGTAAATCTAAGCCGAAGTGGTCAACCATCGATTTTGCTGCTGGTCCCATTGTGGTGGTCAATAGATTTAGAACCAAATTTATACCAACAAAACCGATTCCGACAAGGAGCCCTGATCGGATTGCCTTTTTCATCTTTGTACCAAGAAGTAGTGCAAAAAGAAAAATAATGATTGGGAGCATGACGGCCGCTCCCAAATCAACAAACCATTGTAAAATTTTCACCATCAGCTCCCCCAAACAACCGGATGTTTCAAAGCCCCAATCAGAAGTTTACTTTGGAAAACATATTCCGGGCCTGTATGTGGAATAGCAACTCCAAAAGGTTTAACTGGTAATCTGGTAGGCAGTTCCCCTTCCCTTTCGATGACTTTTTCCGGAAAATTGGTGGTTACCAGCTGTAGATTTACCAAGTAGTCTCCCATGTACTTCGGTGCTTCTTTATCCGTCGATGCGTTAAGATTCATTACTTCAATTTCCGAGCTGTTCATTATTTGCCCACCTTTTAGCCAAAATAACGATTATACAACGTTTTTGCGTGAACAACATCATTCGTTCCATGCACGAGTACACGTCCATCCCGAAAGAGAACCAGCCGATTGCCGTCGGTTGTAAACGACAAAAGGAACGGGTTTTGCTCGACGTTTCCAATTTTGGATAAGTTAAATGCGAGGTTTTCCCAATCACGGTCCCCTTGTTTTTTCGGCCGAATTTGGACCGTATCTCTGCCACACAGGACTGCGGCTTTTGTCTGGTTTTCATATGCCAGAAACGGATATGTCGGCCTTTCGCCACAAGTCCGGCAATCCTTATTTTTCAGTTTTTCCACATTTATGGAAGTATGCTGATTGGTCCATAAATCAAACGAAACGAGCCTGTTGCGTAGTGCATTCTCATTCTTTGTCAACAGTTTCAATGCCTCCACTGACTGATAGGCTGTGACCATCTGTACCACGGGGCTGATTATTCCGTTCGTATCACATGTCATCCCGCCAATCGGAACCTGCCGCATCAAGCAGTGCAGACATGGTGTAACTCCAGGGATAATTGTGTAACTAATTCCATAACTGCTGACACAGGAGCCATAAATCCATGGAACCTTATACTTATGCGCAATATCATTCATCATCATCCGGATATCGAAATTGTCTGTTGCATCGATAATTAAGTCGATCCCATCGCAAATACGCTCCAACTCTTGCGGTGTTACGTCCATTATTTGTGCATCAATGGAAACGTCACTGTTCACCTGCTTCAGCCTTCTTTTTGCTGCGACTGCTTTTGGAATTCGTTCGCGTGCATCGTTTTCGGTATACAGCTGCTGGCGATGCAGATTGCTCCATTCCACATAATCACGATCCACTATAGTTAGCTTTCCAATTCCTGCACGTGTTAACATTTCGGCATTACCGGTTCCGAGTGCGCCTGCACCGACAATCAGTACATGTTTTTCTTTTAACAGCTGCTGCCCCGATTCACCAATGCCCGGAAATAGGATTTGTCTGGAATACCGTTCGTCCATTAAACACTGATTCCTTCCATCGGACTGCTTGCTGTTGCATAGTGCTTTTTGGCAATCCGTCCCGCTTCATAACCGAGGCGGCCTGCTTTTATGGCATATTTCATCGCTTCCGCCATCTTGACTGGATCGTCGGCGGCAGAAACAGCTGTATTCAATAGTACTCCGCTAGCACCAAGTTCCATGGCTATTGCCGCATCTTTAGGGGACCCAATACCTGCATCAACAATGACAGGTACATTCGCCTGTTCAATGATCAAACTTAATTGAAACTGGTTGAGAATCCCCTGGCCGGATCCAATTGGCGATGCACCAGGCATAATAGCATGTGCTCCGAGTTCTTCAAGCTTTCGCGCCAGGACAAGATCATCGGACGTATATGGCAATACCGTAAAGCCTTCCTTCAGCAATTCTTCTGTTGCCTTTAACGTTTCCACCGGATCGGGCAGTAGTGTTTTGTCACAACCGATCACCTCGACTTTAATCATGTCGCAAAGGCCGGATGCTTTGGCTAATCTTGCTGTTCGTATCGCTTCTTCCGCTGTTTTCGCACCTGCAGTATTCGGTAATAAATGGTACTTTTTAGCATCCAATTTTTCCAGAAAATTTGGATGTGATGGCTCGAAAATATTCATTCTTCTAACTGAAAATGTTAATACATCCGTTTCTGACACATCCACAGCTTTCTTTTGCATGTCAAAATCCGGATATTTTCCTGTACCTAACAGTAATCGTGACTTTAGATTTTTTTCTCCAATTGTCAACATTTCAACCGCCTCCTACAAATTGTACGAATTCAATTTTATCGCCGTCTGCTAAAGTGCGTTTCGAATAAATCGACTGGTCGATTATTTCCCCGTTATGCTCAACAATCACAACCTTATTGTCGATATGATAATGGTCCATGACATCTGTTATGGTAAACACACTTTCATCCAACTGAATATCATTGCCATTGATGACAAGTTTCATGTAGACCCCTCCTTTTGCGTCAACATCCGGTCAGTACGGAAAACACTATCAATCTCGCTACCATCCATTAAGTCAGCCATTAGCAGGCCTGTGATTGGAGCCAGCAAAATCCCATTTCGGTAATGGCCGGCAGCGAGGCTTAGCCCTCCCAATCGCGGATGCCTTCCCAAATATGGCAAACCGTCACCTGTTTGCGGCCGGACTCCAGCCCACGCTTTTTCCCATTTGGTTTCCTTTAATGCCGGGATAATAGATACGGCATCTTCCATTAGACGTAACAGACTATTAAGACTGACCGTTTCATCAAATGTATGCGGCTTTTGGGTAGCCCCAATGATTATTCGCCCACCGACTTTTGGGACAATATAGCAGCTTGTTGAAAAAATACTGGACGTGATAAGTTGGCCATGATGACGGACGGAAAAACATTCCCCTTTAACAGGATAAGAATCCAGCTTCAATCCTGTGTTATTAAGAAGTTGTTCGGACCATGCACCTGCCGCCACAATAACTTCATCCGCAAAAATGGTCTCTGTACCGGTTTTCACACCGACAACGCAATTGTATTCGATTACAAGACCCTGTACAGCTGTATATTCCATTACTTTTGCCCCCAGAACCGCGGCGGCCTGTGCATATGCCTTGGTCAGAAGCGGCGGGTTTACCTGACCGTCTTCCGGCAACCATAAGCCGCCAGACAGGTTTTCGGAAAGTACCTGCTCCTGCTGCAGAATTTTTTCCGGAGTAAGCCATTGCGCAACCCTGTTAGTAGATTTGGAGACTTTAACTTGATGGTCATCTGCCTTGTGCAGCTTTTGCTGAAATGCAGCAATATCCTTAAATTCAGCAGCTTCCTCGTTCGTCCGGGCAATTTTCAAAATACCACTTTGGATAAGTTCGATATCGATACCGGTCAATGATCGGAGCTCCTCAGCCAAGCCGAGAAACATCGCCCTGCTTTCTTTTGCAATTGGAAACAACGGATTATTCTTCTCCGACTCCGCCTGCGCTCCCAACATTCCTGCCGCAGCTCCTGAGGCTTTTCCCGCCAGACTGTCTTTTTCAACTACCAGTACACGGTAATCTCGTTTACACAATTGAAATGCAACAGAACAGCCGATAACTCCCCCGCCGACAATAATGACATCATAATGCTGTTTCATCGTTTCCCTCCCTAATTCAAGCGCTTTTCATCTAAAGCTTTTCGATATTTTTGGGCAGCCTTAACTGGATCATCTGACAGTAAAATACCTGACAATACCGCTACTCCTGTTGCACCGTTTTCAACCACAACCGGAGTATTTTCAGGCGTTATCCCGCCAATCGCAATCACTGGTGTCTTTGTATTCTGAGCAATATTTTTCAAACTGCTCAAGCCCCTGGGTTTCAGCCCCGGCTTTGACTGCGTTTCGAAAATATGGCCATAAAGCAAAAAGTCAGCACCATGTTCATCCGCGTAAACAGCTCTTCCCAAAGAATGCACTGAACAGCCAATATACAGTGAACCATGCGCTTTTCGCACCATTTCCACATCCGCAGTGTGTGTCAGTTGGACACCATGTGTATGCATACTCTGTGCAACCTCTATACGACTGTTAATTATAATTTTTTCAAGCGGAATCCCTTTGGAAATAAACAGATGTATTGTTGTAACCATCTCCTGATTTGTCCAGCGCTTTTCCCTTAGATGAAAAAAGTCAACATACGGATGTATTTTTTCAAGAATCCCAGCCAGTGTCCCCGGCGACTGTTTTCCCGTGGAAATCACATGAAGTTCTGCTATATCAATTCACCCCTTTTTATAAGAAATAGAGATAAAATAAAAAACCACTTCCCCAAACATAAGGAAGTGGTTTGAACGACCGTAAATATTTTGAAAAACAAATAAACAGCATCCGTCCCACCACTTCCCTTCGCCGGTATCAACCGTATCAAGTTCAAAGGGTCCCAAAGTCAATCACTCTGATCTCAGCCTTTTATAAAGGCACCCCTAGTGGTCTGCAAAAATATTCAATTATTGAATTCTAAGCTAATATAGATTACGAAAAAAGTCAACATATTAATTTATCAGTTGGAAGATCGGAGTTATTCAATGAGCGCGTTCGTTTGGTGAATAAAGAAATTGCTTCTAAATTACCCAGTTTACGGCATTATAATATTTTTCATCTAAGAAGTAGCCGATAACAGCACTTTGGGATGATCCACGGAGAATATGAAAAAGATATGAAAAAGATTGATAGTACCTACTAGCTTGTTCTCATCATTTTCAAAAATCCCAAAATAATAGTCCTCATCTTGTTTAATATTTTCGTTAGCCTTTTTCATCCTTTCTAGTTGCCCTTTGATTGTACCTCGAAAAAATTACGGTTTCCTTTTTGTAAATTCAGCATAGATTGAGCGTCATCGTTATTAAATGTCCGTATATGTATGTTTTCACCTTTTATCATAAAATTCACCTTTCTAATTCTAAAATCATAAACAATATTATTGTATATGATTCTACTTTCTTTGTCTGTGTAATTTCTGATAAAGTGTGCTCCTTAGGAATAGCATCATATGTGAAACGACTAACAATCCTTATTCCATAATTGCCCTTATCATGAAAAAAGGCGCAGTTCCTTCAAATCCAGAAATGCGCCCGATCGTATAAAGGAAGATAGCTTAAGGTGCAACAAGCTCTACTTTTATTCTATCAGGGTCTTCAAAATAAAGGGCATAATAGTTTTCATCCCCGACAAATGGGTGCGCGCGACAAGTTCCGCTATAAACCCTCTCAAGGGTGAACATGCGGGGAATTCTATTAATTTTAACGTTACAACGGAGGATGGGAATGATGGAACCATGTTTCCTGAAACCATCCCATCAATATTCCTGCGTGCGTCATGAATGACAGTTCATGGGGTACGAAGCACAGGTAGAGTCGGCAGAAGGAAGGCTAAATCCATTCCAATTGGAAAAGGTATGCTAACTGATATGCCGGATGGCTGAAAAAGTAGACACGGTGAGAATGTTCCACTAGAAGCGAACTGACAAACTTCCGAATGTAAGGGTCTAAAGTTTGAACATAGTGTAAAGCTATGTCCCAGCTAACGTTGGGGCGAGTGGTGTAGAGTAAAACTGCGCCCTCTGAAATACGCTATACCGAACAATGGCGGTATCGTGCTCGCAGGCTTAAAGGAAGCACCTACGTCTAAAATGGATAGCTACGTTGTAAGGTACTTGGGAAGTAAGGAACGTTGAAAGAAGGACTGTCATCCGAAACGTTTGTAATAAGGCGAAAGTCGAAATACATTTATCCTTGCGAAGGTAGGGGTACGACTGATGAATCTCTGTAATGGGAGTGGAGGAACAGCCCCAAGTCTAGCGAATTAGAATGATTATTTTCTTCACGTGAATGACACCGATCGGGTAGGAATGTGGGAACATCACTCTTTGGGAGGGATGCCACAGTGTCAACTTTGAGATATTGGGATTACTACAATATGACGGAAACTTTTACGGATTTACACAAGAGGGCTAGTAACAACCATTCATTTAACCATTTATATGAAATGATTACATCACGAGAGAACATTATACTAGCTTATAGGATGGTCAAATCTAATAAAGGGTCGAAAACATCTGGCACAGATGGAAAAACCATCAAAGATATCAAAAGGCTTACGGAAAATGAATTAGTGAACGTAATTCAAACAAAACTAAAAAACTATCATCCTAAGAAGGTCAGAAGAAAATGGATTGAAAAGGAAAACGGTAAATTAAGACCACTTGGCATTCCATGCATTCTTGACCGTATCATTCAACAGTGTTTTAAACAAGTTCTTGAGCCAATTGCTGAAGCCCATTTTTATAAACATAGCTATGGATTCAGACCGTTACGGTCTACTCATAATGCTATGGCAAGAGTACAATTCCTAATTAATCAATCGCAGCTTCATTATGTTGTGGACATTGATATCAAGGGGTTTTTCGATAATGTTAATCATACACTTCTCATCAAACAGTTATGGAATTTAGGCATCCATGATAGAAAAGTATTAGCTTGTATATCTAAGATGCTAAAAGCTGAAATTGATAAAGAAGGAGTGCCATCTAAAGGTATACCCCAGGGCGGTATCTTATCAACGATATTATCGAACGTTGTATTAAATGATTTAGACCAGTGGGTTGCAGATCAGTGGGAGTTTTTCCCCCTCTCGAAAAACTATAAATCTCAAGTTGGAGAAAGATATGCGAAGAAACGTTCAAACCTCAAAGAAGGTTACCTCGTCCGCTACGCGGACGATTTTAAAATTCTCTGCCGAGATGGAAAAACAGCCCAAAAGTGGTACCATGCAGTTAGATTATATATTAAAGAACGTTTAAAACTGGATATCTCACCAGAAAAGTCGCAGATTGTGAATTTGCGAAAAAGAGAATCCGAATTCTTAGGGTTTACCATTAAAGCCAATATAAAGAAGGATAAAAGGGTTGCCCATACAGGCATCAAACGTAAGAAACGGGAGAAACTTAAAGAACAAGCTAAAATGCACATCCGAAGGATGAAAGACTCCCCTACAGTCCAAAATGCTTTACGCTTTAACAGTTTTGTTTTAGGTATTCACAATTATTTTAACAGAGCTACACATGTCAATCCAGAATTCTCACGTCTTGCCTATGATCTAAAGGCCTTTCTGTACAATCGCCTTCGTACTGTTGGGAAATATGGACATCCAATCAATCCTACTTCAACCTATAAGAAGTTTTATAGTAAAGGATTTAAAACGTTCAAAATTGCCACTGTACACCTGTTTCCTATAGGAAACGTCAAAACAGTAAATGCCATGAACTTTAGTCCATCATTATCTCTTTTTACAGAAGAAGGCAGAAAGAAAATTTACGATAAATTAAAGCCAAATATTGAATTTGAAATCAGCGTACTAATGAAGGCAAATCTCCCAGATAGAACAGTTGAGTACATGGATAATCGCATTAGTCGTTTTAGTATGAAAATAGGCAAATGCGAAATCACAGGTTGGAATTTAACTGCTTATGAAGTTCACTGTCATCATTATACACCCAAACATCTTGGAGGAACGGATAGGTTTAACAATCTTCGTATTCTTCATAAAGACATACATCGGCTTATACATCGTAAAGATAACGAAATAATTGCATCCGAGACACAGAAATTCGGATTGAACTACTCAATAATAAAGAAACTAAATCAATACCGAATGGAATGCGGGCTGGAAGAGGTAGAATTATCTCACGTCTAAAAGTAACGAAGAACTTATAATCAATTATAAATCGGTAGATGGAGCGCCGGATGCTGGGAAACTGGCACGTCCTTGGTGTGGAGCAGGGGAAAAGCTGGAGATAATTTCAAAGGCTTACCTATTGCTAACTTATCCTCATAAAGAATATTGATTCCTTTAGTATTTAGCTTTTCAAGCATTTCATCGACATGTTGCCGTGAATCTGCGTGAAATGCTAAATGGTTAAGACCAACCCGACACCTATGATATGGGACATCCAAAAACCTTTCTTCTGTTTGTACAAAGACGATATAAGTATCTTCTAATTTCCAGCTTTGTCCGCCATTCCATTCCTGAAAAGTAGTATATCCGAGCTCTTCGAGAAACCATCCCCAAAACTCAGTTGACCTTTTTAAATCTGAAACGTATATCTCAATATGGTGAAATAATCCCTTAGTCATGAAACAATCTCCTTTTTTATTCAAGATTTATTCCGCAGAATGGCCCTTCGTATTACGTCATATTGGCGCTATTATTAGGGAAAAGCGCCCTTTAATTGAAGACCACTCAGACACGATTAAGATGAGTATCTTGAAACTTTGTTGGATATTTCAATCCATAGCCAAGCATTCTATCCATCCCGAGATGCGCTATCCAAATTAAGCTAATCATTAAAGCAATACTGTTATGTATCAATAAACCGCATATCATTATTACTGCTGGAATGCTGTATGTATGGAAAAAATTATACAGCACCGAACCAACCTTTATATTTTTTAAGTACCCGAGTGCTGACAAATCTGGTGCTAACAATAAAATCACAAACACAATCCAACTAAATTGCAGATGGAAGTAAAAATAAATGCTTAATGCCAGAACCACTAACCCCTCAATATGCAATAAAAATTTATTCAGGGAACCTCACCCCTTTCAGAGATTAATCCCAATAGTAAAATCATTTACTTACAAAATTGCCCAACAAACCAAGAAAGAGCCCAGGTCTTATCCGTTTCTGGCGCCCGTTCGTATTATGGCATAAATAAGTTATGTCTTAATCCTAAAATCACTGAATTGTCTTAGACAAATTCCTCCCTATGTTCCATTTCAGAGATGAATAATTAAGGAGCCTCCCCCACTTCGCCATTCAAAACAATTAGTCTCCCAGCGCTAGATCAAGCCAGGCTTTCGCTTCATTATAAAGAACCGGATTGTTTTGCGGTGTGTAGTAAGCAAGGATTGCGACTGCCTGTAATACTACCCATCCACGCGCCCTCGTCCACGTAGCGTCATCCATCGGAAAAGCCTCACGGAACGCATCACGCGCCACTGGCGAATGTAACTTCCATGCGACCATTACATCGCACGCAGGATCGCCGATGCCCATTTCACCCCAATCAATCACACCGCTAATGCGCTTATTTCGTACAAGCCAGTTACGTACATCTAGATCGCCGTGATGCCAAACAGGAGGACCGTTCCACGGAGGCGCAGCAATAGCCGACTCCCAAACAGCAGAAACTGCAGGGTCGCCATCAAATCGTGTCAGCCAGTATCGAAAGTCCTTGTCCAGTTGTGCCAAAGGAATGCCACGTCCTAACGGCCCTGCCGATGAATCAACTTGTTGTAGTGCTGCGATGAACTCTGCAAGATCACGCGCTGCCTGAATCTCATCAATCTCCTCTATAGGCACTGTATCGCCATCAACCCAGGTATGTACCTCCCAAAACCATGGGTATTCGTTATTGGGACGCCCCTGAGCGATAGGCATAGGGATATCAAGCGAAACTAATGGTGCAAGTTTTGGCAGCCATGTGAATTCGCGACTTCCTGGTGTCGTCGGTCCTGTCCTCCGTGCGAGCCGAACAGAATATTCGTCGCCAAGTCGAAAAATAGCGTTTACCGTGCCAATTGGCTCGACCCGACGTAGGGGCAGTTTTGCCCATTGTGGGAACTGATCGACAAGCAAACTACGTACAAGACGCTCGTCAATTTCCAATTCGTCAACGTGCATCTTCTCACACATCGCACGCTCCCCCCTCCGTAGCTCTGATGTAGAACCCGCAACCGTCGTGTACTTCACAAACGTTCTGATGTTTCCATCCCGTAAAATTCATCATATTGTCCCCCCTCAGATTAGATCAAGTTTCATGGAGCATCCCCATTAGATTAAATACATTCGTTCACAACCTTATATCCATTTTAACAACATGATTATCAAACTTTGCTTGAAAGTCTTATGCTGCATCAATGCATTCATTTATAGATGGATTAAAATATTGACAAGCTTACCGAAAGGATCCCTAACGAAAAAACGGCGTACACCCCATGGCTCGCTAGCTGGTCCATACTCAACTGGAATTCCTGCTTCTCTTATGCGGGCTAATGCATCATCAAGTTCATCAACTTCAATTGACAAATCAGGTACCGAAGTGCCGGAACCACCTTCTGAAAGAAAACTAATCTGCGTTTCCATTTTTTCATGCGATCCATATGTCGCTATAAAATCCATATTCATTAATTGATCAAGTCCAAGAATTTCCCCATAAAAGTGCTTAGCTTTTGTAATGTCCTGTGTTTCCACATTGGCAACAATTCGTTTAACCTTCATTCTTATCACCTCCAATGCTATTAATTTCTACAATCACTCAAATAATCCTTGTCAAAATTCAATTTCTCTTGAAAATCGAATTCAATTAAATGTGTCTACAAATACAGAAAGAAGGGCACCCCTTATTCCAGATAGGCGCCCGAAAAGCTCTCAACTTTTTTAAGTATGCGTTTTCTAATCTTAGTAATTCATTCTCCCGTTCTAATTCTTCTTCACGCGTCAGTTTTTTCTCTTTGTTTCATTTTTTAGACATAGAAGGTCGCCCCTTTGGCTTTGAATTCAGGCCCTGTATCCCTTGTCTAAATGTTTTCACCCAACGCTGAATTAATGAAGGATTATTTAATCGAAATTGTTCAGCAGTTTCCTGATAAGAAGCACCTGTCTTTAACATAAATTGTATCGCATCTAATTTAAATTGAACAAGTACACTTCCTTCACTTTTCTTCGTTCTAATCCCTTCAACCCCTGTGTTTTATAAACCCTTACCCAATCTTGTAATGGTGTTTGAGAGGGCATATTATATTTCTTCGCTAATAATTTATATCCAAGATTTCCATACAAATACTCGGTAATAACCTTTATTTTAAATGCCTCACTATATTTGGCCATAAAAAACACCTCCAAAAGTTAGTTTTCTACTCTAACTTTTGGAGGTCGGTACCATTTTAGCTCTTTAGTTACTATTCCTGTTTTTTAAAATATAAAGTTCTTTCTCCATCTTATTTACCTTGTCAACAATAAAATCCATTTCATTTATTCTTGATTCATTAGTTAATTCAAACTACCCACCAACACCTTATAGTTTGGCTTCAACAGCATCAAATCGATTATGCATTTCCGATTTTAAAGTATGAATATCTGATTTCATACTTTTCATTTCTTTATTCATTTCGGTAAGTAGATCAAAAATTTGCTTATCCACTTCATCACCCCTATGTTATTATATAATTGATATTTTTTAAATAAGCACTACCTTTTTAAAAGTATTCGTTAGTTCCGCAAGCGCGCCCCATTGATGAAGATGGGCAGTCGGTTACAATAAGCATCTTTCGATCTTAAATATCAATCGTTTCTGGTAGGCGCTTTCTTAACTGGTGTTTGGCAGATTTCACGCCTCTCCTTACAATGTGGCTATCATCCTTTTCTAAGTCATTAAGCAATTTTCTAGCTGTCTTATAATATTTGGCCCCTTCAGCTGTGGAAAAAATCTTTGCGATATTCCACTTCACATGATCGTTTTCAATCTTTACCCATTCGTCCAATCTACTTAAAACCTGTTGCGGGTAACACCTCAATAATCCGTCACCAATAGCAAATGGACCTAAATTATTTTTAACATACGAATCACTATCGGTGAGTAAATTTTCAATGAGATCAAGTAATGGTTCTGCATATTTTTCATCTTTTGTCTTGGCCGTGTATTTGGCTGCAATTATAACAGCTCTTCTTACATTTGGTGATTCGTCGTTTGTCCAAGATATCATTGTTGGATAAAAATCATTGAAATACCCAGACAGTATTTCTCCGCAGGCTCCTGCCGCCCATTCCCTCACTTCCCAGTCTTTACTGTCAGCAAGTCTGTGAAGTGCATGGTTGACTTTAGTAGTATTAACGGGATAAGAAAACGCCAACAGTTTTGTAGAAATTTCATCAGCTGTATAATCATTATAATTAATATAGTGAGTAGCAAATTCAAAAATTAACTCTTTATCATACCCATAATAATCCTTGATTATATTAATGGATTTTGATTTAATGGATGTCTTTGGCGTCTTTCTATGTGATGAAATTTGTGAATTTAATACATCTAAACCTCTAGCCAGGTTGTTTGTTTTTATTGAGTTATAAAAAGCCTTTTCCCAATCCTTTATGATCTGCACACTAGTTTTCCTCCTTTAGAGGCTTATGACATTTTTACAAATGGATCTGCTTTTTAGTACAGCCCTTCTTATTCCTCAAAATGGCCCGATGTGCCAAAAATGTACACATACTTATTCCTGATATGCGCCCTATAATTGAAGATCGGATGCCCTGCCAACTGGAACTAAATACAGAGCTGAATGACCGTTTTTTAAAACATGTTGATTGATATATTCATCTTTAAAACCACCAATTGGAGCAATCGCTTTTTCAAGAGCACTGGCGACTAACATCATATTCTGAACCATATGTCCAGCTTCAAGTAAACAAAAACGATATCCCCTTTCACCATATTGATACGCAGCATAATCTAAATCAGCTGATACAATTAGACAAAAATTAAAGTCGATGTCTGGCTGGACAAGTGCGTTTTCAATTTCAATGTTCCCGCCCACCCAGAGTAAAGCATGATCTTTAGGGATATATGTGTATAATCCCTTTTCTAAATTAGCTATTTGTTTTACAGTAACAAAAATATGATTTGGATAAATTGGCCCTGCCGAGGGGTAAGCCCTTTGTTCACTATCAGCCTTCAAATTGCCAACCGACCATTTAAGAAAAGTCCCAAGGTCGTCTTTATTTAACATTGAATCTACACCTATGGATTTTGAAGTCTTTCGTGACATGATGCAATTGGATAACATTTGTTCCAGATGATGTGAATCCAAATCAATTTTGTCACCGGGGTTCAATTCTTCATCTTTCTTGGATGGATTCGGATGGAATACTGGTGGCCAACTTGATTCCTTATGATAACTTTCGAATAGTTTCACCATATATCCTCCTAATGTGATTAGTGTAAATACAAATGCTTATTCCTGATTTGCGCCCGATCGTATTATGTGAATAAGCCAGTCACTTCTGGTTGACCTATTTTAAATAGGTTTTATGCTTGAAGTAGCCGGGGTAGAACGTGCGCGCCCGTGGGACAATGATCCCGTCCGTTATACTGTTCACCCCCTACTTGTAGAAACATGTTTGAGGCTGGTTGGGACTTGGATCCCGCATAACAAGCGAAGCTATGACACTACAAAATTAGTTAGGGGCAGACCGGTGAATCTACCAAAAGGAGTTGTGATCATATATGGACCCTGTCATTGGCCTGGATGTTGCAAAAGGTGAAAGCCAGGTCCAAGCCTTTTTACAAAGGAAAAAAACGTATAAGAAAAGCTTTAAATTTGCACATGATTTACAAGGGCTAGGTGTGTTTTATGAATTTTTCCGGGAGGTGAAGCAAGTTTCCGGACAATCTCCAGCTGTTATATTTGAATCGACTGGGCACTATCATGAGCCTGTTCTGCAATATCTTGAAGAACATGGAATCACTTATTATTTAATCAATCCAATGGTTGCACACAAGGCAAAACAGACAAGCCTTCGCAAAGTGAAGACAGATAAAATGGATGCTTTCCATCTGGGGGAGCTATACTACAAAGAAGATTTGGAAGCGTTCCAAAAGAAAACGGTAAAAACGCTGAATCTGCGCCAATTAACGAGACAACATAGTGCTTTAACCGAAAGCTATGTTGAAATCAAACTTCAATGTCAAACGATCTTGGATCAGGTATTCCCAGAATATCATCATGTTTTCAGTAATTTATATGGCAACATTTCATTGAAAACGTTGTTCCAGTATTCAACATCTTTCGATGTCAAAAACACCACACAAGAGCAATTAGCCACTGATATGTACCAGATTGGGGCGAAACGTTCTTATGCATGGTTTTTGGATAAAGCACGTCAGTTAAAAGATGCAGCAGAGCGCAATCCATTTCAAGACCGTATCTACCATGGTCATCTCATTAGTTTGCGTATGTACATTCAGATGATTCTTCAATACCAGGAGCATCTATCCAAAATGAGAGAAGAGATAGATGCCCTTGCTGAAACCTTTGAGGATTATAAACTGATTCAGTCGATTCCCGGAGTTGGGGGTAAGATTGCCGCCACAATCATCTCTGAAATTGGAGAAATCGATCAGTTTCCTCATCCGAAAAAAGTAGCTGCCTACGCAGGCATAGATCCAGAAGTTTTTGAATCCGGTAAATTTAAAGCCACTATCAATTGTATCACGAAAAGAGGCTCGTCAAGATTACGTCAAGCTCTCTATTCAGCAGTGCAATGCGGAATAGCGAAAAATCGTAACACAAAACTACGAGCTTTTTATGATAGAAAACGCGAAGAAGGTAAACCGCATAAAGTAGCTGTTATTGCCTGTGCCAATAAACTAATTCATTGGATCCATGCCATGTTAAAACGCAAAGAAGCCTTTGTAGATCAATTATAAACAACAATTAACATTCATAATATTCAAAACCTTATCGATTTTACGGTAAGGTTATTTGGCATGCTTAGTTTTAGTCTAACATGTTTTTTGAACTTTTTTTACCTTTAATTATTGACAGCTATTAGCTGGTATAATGGAATTATCCACTTCTACTATTAGCTGGTATTGCTTAAATTAGTTCTTTCATAAACAATACTCTATCTTGATCTCGTCCGTCATAATCTGCTTTCACAGATGTACCACCTACTATTTTATCACCCTGTTCAATATCAAAGCCCATTCTTGTATGATAAGCAATAGATATTTTATTGACTGGGGAAGTAACACAACGTACTTTGTTTCGATTTTCACTCTGCACTTTAGAGAAAAATTGGTGATAAAGCTCCTTTCCTATACTTCGTTTACGATACTCCGGGTGAACACCAACAAAATGTATGTACGCTTCATCTAAATGAGATTGAGATAAAAATCCAATTAAAAAACCTATAATCTCACCATTTTCTTCAGCAATAAAACTTGAGTCGCTAAAATGATCAAAAAATAATTTCGGCAACATGTCTGACATTCGTCGCCCACCCCACCAATTATTTATTAATGGTGATAATACATAGTAATCTGAACTATTTACTGTTCGAATTTCCATGGTTCATCCTCCAATAAATAAGTTAGACCTATTCTAACATAGGCGAATATCCATTTCTTATTCCAGATTTGCGCGCTTTTTATGCTTCATTTAGAGAAGGATGTAAATAAATAAAAGAAGCAAATAAAGCAATTGTTCCCCCTATTATTAAAGTTAAGGTAGTACCGAAGTATTCACCTATGATCCCAGCAACTAACGCAGAAATAGGCATTAAAATCCATGTCATAAAGCGACTCGTTGCTTGTACACGCCCTAATAAACGATCAGGGCTAAGCTTTTGTCTTATGGTTACAACACAAGGACTCATAATGGCTGCACTTATTGTTCCTAATGCATTCATTATTACTAACCAAATAAAGTCATCGTGTAATCCAAAAGCTATAATTGATCCGCCCCCTACAACACCAGCAAAAAATAAAATTCTTCTGTACGAATAATATCTTTTAAGTACGTTTGTCAGTAGTGCACCAACAATTGCAGCTACACCACCAATAGAAAGTAAATATCCTATACGAACAGCATCTAAGCCTACTGTAGATTTTAAATGAATGACCAGCATTGTTAAAAAAAGCGTGGTTCCAAATATTGAAAAAAGCATAGCCAGATTTGTGTATAATATAGGTTTCTGGTGAATGACAAAGATAAAACTTTCTTTGATATCAGTAAATACTTTTGAAACACTAATTTTTTCCTTTTGTAAGTCACTATCTATGTTAAGACTCAATATAACCAAATACCCGATCAAGAAAGAAAGACTGTTTATAATTAATCCTATTCCAGGATTAAAAACGCTAATCAGAATTCCACCTAACC
The DNA here is from genome assembly GCF_900162695.1 of Virgibacillus siamensis. Classification (NCBI taxonomy): domain Bacteria; kingdom Bacillati; phylum Bacillota; class Bacilli; order Caryophanales; family Bacillaceae; genus Virgibacillus; species Virgibacillus siamensis. The sequence goes on along the minus strand of NZ_FUIH01000007.1, from coordinate 167,860 downwards.
CGGGGGCAATAAATACAGCTGTTTGAAATATCCCTGTATTAATCGAGTTTACCAATTGTAAATCCTTTTTCTGCACCAGTCTAGGTACAGATGCAAATTGGGATGTATTATACACTTGGGTTAAGATACCGACGATGAAAGCAGCTACATAAATTCCCCATATATGTAAGTTATCCATTATGTATAATATTCCTAAAGTACCGATTATCAAAAACCTAGCCAAGTCACAAACCAATAAAATTTTTTTGCGGTTAAAATTATCTGCCAATACACCTGTAAACGGTTGAATTAAAATTGGAAGCCTCTCTAATGCTGCTACAATCCCCATACTTAATGGTGAACCAGTTAGAGCCAACACAATAAGAGGTAAAGCAATTAAGTATATTTGATCTCCGAAAAAAGAAATTAAGTTTCCACCAATAAATCTAAATACAGCATAATTCTTTTTAAACTCAGGCACTTTCTTCTTTGATTCACCATGTGCAGCTGGGACTCCCATAAAGCCTCCCCCTTTTTATTAACTTTCTAGGTAAAGTTTTAGTTCTGTTGGCAGACTCTCTATCGCTTTATCAACTATGCCGTATCCATTCGAACTCTGCGAAACTAACCTTGCGGACTTTAAGATTTTTAAATGATGATGAACGGTTGTTTTTCCCAACTCCAACTCAATTGTTAATTCTTGGAGAGTTACATTATTTTCTTTGGTCATTTTTAAGATTTTTAAACGAGTCTCATCTGCCAACGCTTTAAACCTTTGTACCAAAAGTTTATTGGGTACAAATTTCCCTTCTTCCGTGATGCTCTCATTTGCTACGGCATAATAAAAAACTTTTACGCCTTCCAAGTCAGCTTCAACATTCCAAGGACGATAAATATAATGGGGGATAAGTAAAACCTTGTGGACACTTGGTTCTGGGGCATATTGCACACCGTCTGTTGCCCATTCTACAAACTGATCTGGTTCAAAATTATCGAGCATCTTTTCTTTCAAAGTTTTATCCCTCAAAAGTATAGATTCCAATTTTTCCTTATGAGGCTCTATAATTGCTTTAAACCAACCAGACATCACTGCAATCAAGTGAGTCTTCAATGTTTCAATAGGTACTTTATAAATAAATTCTAGGTATGTCGAAAGAAAAGTGTGATCTTTTGTTATGTATTGTAGTTCTTTAAGTGCTTCTGCTGATCCATTTAATAGCTTATTTCTGAACACTTCTGCGTCTTTGCCTAGAAAGGGAATTGCAACTCCCTTTAATTCTTTGGAAGATAAACCCTTTACATATTTATTAAACGAAACTAAATCCTCAAAATCCTTTTGATGTAAAATTTGTAGAAGGGTCTTCCATGTATTGTTTGTTTGGACATACTCAAGGTGCTCTTTCATATCTTTAGTTAAAGATTGGTCTATCAATCCTTGATCCTTTTCAGAAAGATCTAAGGTGCTGATTAATTCTTTATTCGTAATGGCTGCTATCCCTAATGCCGATTCCCACAAAAGAGAGCTTTTTATCTCAACGGTATATTTTTCCCTCTTTCGATTTATCCCTGTCGTTAATAAATCCATGTAATCGCCTCCCACTTTATTCTATATTATTAGAATAGATTATTCAATATTTTTTGAATTAAAGTATGTTAAAAAGACACTCTTTTTTGGGAATGTCTACGGTACTTCTATTTAAATAGTGTCCACTTATTAAGTAAAATCATTTCAGAACTGCACAAGGGGTATTCAATTAAATGGCCCTAAAATGGCAATAGTGGACGCATTTTTATTCCGTGAAAGCGCCCAATCGTATTGTTTAAGCCTGTGATAATCAAAAGAAGCTGGTTTAATTTGTCATTTTTATTCTTTTAAGTAAGCCCTATGAATATTTAATGCTGCTTCAAAATTTCCTTGTGACATATGGTAATCAATCCATTGACGATCATCTTCACTATAAGCTACAGGGTCCCCGAAATAGTTATAGGTTAGAGGCTGTTCTACTATTAATTCTCCGTTTCCATCCAACAAATCGTTTTCTGACCTCAGGGCAACATCAAATATCTTCTTCTCCTCTTCAGAAAGCGACTCTTCTTGATCATGACATATTTCATCCCAGAATTCTTCATGTAACACTTTCATGCTTGGAAGAAAATATTGTTGAAAATCCCTCAATTGATTTTGAGTTTTCCGATGAATTACTTCCAAAACCTCAGGTATAGATAGGTCTTCACGTAATTGTTGTTGGTTATGTTGCAACTCTGTTATCTCAAAAACGTGTTCATTGTTAAGCGATGAATAAATGAAAAGTTTTTTTCCTAATGTAAAGAACGTATAAGTGCTATAAAATCCTTCCGCTACAAATACATTCTTAATCTGCTTGTGAAAGTTATTCTTATTTTTTTGATTTTCGCGTTTACTGTGCTTACTCTTCTTTGTCATAACGGTTTCCCCTTAGAAGTTTAAACATTATATATAAGACAAACAAACTATTAAAAGTAGTTAGAAGTCTTTTTCCAGCCCAATTATAAGTGCGCTAGATACACCCATCATAACAAAAGAAAGAATGTTTTTCTCAAAGAAAGAACGTGCTTTCTTGTCCAACGAAAACTGCCCCAAGATCTAGTTTTTTGCTCCATTACCGCGCCCGTTTGCCGCATAGTCAAATCGAGGTTCTTGGGTTAAAGAACATTCGTTTATATTCCATATCTAAGGAGGAGAAAGCTACCAATCCATAGTAAAATTGTAGTTTGGGTTTTTAAATACATTGCGAATTCAAAGAATGAAAATTTTCTCTCTCACTTCGTTTTTTTAACTGTCTAACATAAAGGATTAAGTTGCCATTTATTAAGCATCCTTTCTTCTTACACAAATAATGCTCGTGGGTTTGAATGCTAACTATATTAATTTTAACACAAAATTCCGTTAAATCTTTTCGAAAAATATAACCTTTTTTCAATTAAGGCCCTTTTGGGATCTTAAGACCAATTCAAAAATACTTGCTGTAAAAATCATGTCTTAATTTACCACTGAGATGAGCATAAATTTTTGTTGTCTCACTCTTTTCGTGACCAAGAAGGCTCTGGATTACTTCAAGAGGTGCACCGTTGTCTACCATATGAGTAGCGTAACTGTGACGCAATTGATGTGGGTGAATCGTTTTTGTGATTCCAGCACGATTCGAAATACGTCTCACAATGTATCTTAAGGTATCTATACTCATACGCCTCTTAGGCCTGCGCTCTGTGACAAACAAACAGGATTCGTCATCGTCACGCTCCTCTAAATACCTGTTCAACCATATCCCACAGCGTATATTAAAGTAAACTTCTCTTTCTTTATCCCCTTTCCCTTGCACAATTACAGAGTTTCCTGCAAAATTAATATCATCTCGATTTAATTTCGCAACCTCCCCAATACGACAACCAGTAGAATAAAAAAATTCAAACAAGGCATTTTCCATCGGTGTATGGCATCCTTCTCGAAGGTGTTCAATTTCACGTTCGGAAAGAAATTTTGGAATTCGCTGTCCTAACTTCGGCTCCTTTAATTTGGCAGCCGGATTCTTTAAAATATACCCTTCCTCATGTGTCCATTTAAACAATGACTTTATGAAACGCACACGATGACCCAAACTGGATGATTTTAAATGTCCTCCAGCTTCGCCAAGGTATTGTTTCAGATTTTCTGTAGTCAACTCACTCATTCTGGCATCATCGAAATAACGTTTTAACAGACCACATTGAAAACCATACATCTTCAATGTAAGAGGAGAATACCCTTCAATTCTTTTATCTGACTGATACTTTTCCCATGCTTCCGACAACAACATGTTTTCACACTCCCATACTATGAATCAATTAATTTAATTCCAGTATGGTCTATTTTGACAACCTTTATTCAACAATCGAAATATATAATAAAGTAATGCCATAAAGGTAAGGATTCTGTTACCCTACGTTAAAAGCAAATATTATAATTAAATGAGTAATCTGGTATAATTTAAGAAAGGTGGTGGTTTTTATGTTAGAACAGCAAAACAATGAATCGAAACGAAAATATGGCTGGATCGACAAATGGGCTAAGATGACCGGTGAGCGAGCAAGAATTGATGCCAAAGTAAATAAAACGTATATTATATATGAAAAAAACGGGAAGCTTGTAAAGGAATTTCCAAATGGTAATATTATTCCGTTTCATAAAGATGGTGAATCTTAATGCATTCTCACCAACCAATATTTTTTGTGTTTGCAGGTAACAATGGCAGTGGCAAAAGCACTTTCCGCAATTTGATTATTGACAAACTTGGTGTCGATATCAACATTGACCCTGATACTATTGCAAGAAGAATAGATCCGGAAAACCCTGAGTCAAAAAGAGTAACTGCGGGTAAAGAAGTCATTAGATCAGTTAACGAATATATCCAAGAAGGTAAGGATTTTTCAATTGAAACAACACTTGCTGGAAAAAATGCACTTAGACAAATAAGCCAGGCCAAAGAAAAAGGTTATGAAGTGACGATGTTTTACATTGCACTCAGCAACGTAAATCAAAACATCGAACGAGTTGCTATGAGAGTAAAAAATGGCGGTCATTATATTCCAACAGAGGATATTCTCAGAAGAGATAAAACTTCATTTAAACACCTTTATGAATATGCACCTATTATCGATAATTTAATTGCAATCGACAACAGTAAAGATGATGGAGAAATTGTATTAGAAATAAATAATGGTAAAATTACTTTCAAATCAAATGATCTCCCCAACTGGTCCCTGCCTCTTTGGAATCAGTTTCAAAAGGATTCACCAACAGAACTATAACCGATTCTCTGCCTTTAGAAAATCGGTTTTTTTATTTTTACTTATTCCGTTTTCGCGCCCTCGTATATTATTATTAACCAGATTTTTTCTGGTGTTAATCCTATATACCTATCATTCACGGTATAATGGATTTAAATCAGAGAGAGGATGTCGTTCTGCGCCCTTGAAGCATTGTCTTCGTGCAAAAGACTGACACCTCTTTCTTTATAGACCTATTCGAATAAGCTGGATGACACTTAGTTGTCGTATATCGAACGAGGTTGGGTATCTGTAAAGTACAGAGGGTTTCCTCCCACTCTGATTAATTCTACATTGGGGTATTGGGGTGTTATAATGATTTATCTTGGCATTGATATTGGAAAACGGCATCACGAAGCTGGATTCATTAACGAAAAGGGCAATTCTATTGGAAAAACAGTACGTTTCGCTAACTCTAAAACAGGCAGTGATAAACTCCTTAAATTCCTGAATCAGCACCAAGCCACACCCGAAAATTGCATTTGTGGTATGGAAGCCACTGGTCATTATTGGTTATCTGTTTTTTCTTTTCTTCATAAACTTGAGTTTAAGGTTACCGTTTTTAACCCGATGCAGTCCGATGCTTTACGAAAATTTTATATTCGTAAGACAAAAACAGATGTGAAGGATGCCTTTCTCATTGCCCAGGTAATTCGAATTGACTCTCCGAAAGAAACGCCTTTTATAGAAGAAGATTTACTTCAACTTCGGCATCTTGAGCGATTACGTTATACTTTAGTTGACCAAAGCTCCGATGTTAAACGGAAAGTCATCGCTTTATTAGACCAGGTATTCCCGGAATATGAACAGATCTTTTCTGATGTTTTCGGTGTTTCTTCCACTGAAGTTCTTTTAAACTATACATTACCAGAGGACCTACTAAACATTGACACCGATAAACTTGCTGACTTACTCAACACTGTTAGTAAAGGACGTTATGGAAAAACAAGGGCACGCAGTAAAGCAGAACAATTAAAGGATAATGCACAACATACCTTTGGAGTTTCCATCGGTTCAGATGTTTTTAGGATGCAGATCCAACTTTTATTGGAACAAATCATGTTACTTGAAAAACAATTAATACAAATCGAGGAAACCATGATGGAGCTCTCGAATCGACAAGAGCATTTTTTAACGACCATTACTGGAGTGAGTCACGTAACAGCTGCTGTCATATTAGGTGAAATTGGATCCATTAATCGCTTTGAGCGCCCTGGACAGTTAGTCGCGTTTGCCGGTTTAGATGCGTCCGTTAACCAATCGGGCGAGTTTAACAGTTCCCATACCAAGATCTCAAAACGCGGCTCCCCTTATCTGAGACGCGCTATTTGGCAAGCAGCATTTGTGGCTAGTTTTAATGATCCTGCATTATCCCTTTATTATCAAAAGTTAAGAAGTCGAGGTAAAGCCCATGGAACTGCGGTAGGTGCTGTCGCAAGGAAATTAACACACATTATTTTTGCGATTTTGAGAGATGGGAAACCCTATCAACCTCGAGCTCAATGACAAAAAACAATGTCATATCTTAAATTTTTAATCACCAAGTAGGTGGTTTATTTGTCATGCAAATTTTTCTGGTGAAGCATAAAAGAATTACAGAAAAATTATTTTCAAATAATGCTTGACTTTTTATAGCTGGTCTTTAACAGAACAAGCAAACATTATATTAGCATATATTCCGGTTTGCTACCTTCTATATTTTTGAAAACAAATCACAGTTCCCTTGTACGTTCTTCTCCAATGATTTTTACATCAAACAAATCAACTGTTCCATTTGCAGCCTGATATCCTTTTGATTCAAGAGATTGCCGGAACATAACCTCAAATGTTTTCTGTTCACGTGGATCAATTTCAAATTGTCGTCCATTCAAATCAATCATCTCCGTAACATTAAAATCCTCATTGTCAAATTTTTGATCCAGTGAAACTTGAAACGCCAATGGTTGTTTACCATGATTCATAAAAGAAAGCGTACATTTTCCAACTAGAACACCTGCATCATTTGTATCATATTGACATTTGCTACCACCCTCATTGAATTCTAACGAATAAATACCTCTTGCAAAGTTTGATTGATACACATTTGCAAACAAGTCAGAAGGAAATAATATAAAAATAAGAAGCATTCCTGTAATGAAAAAATTTGAGGGGAAATCGGAGAAAATGACAAATGCATAAAAAAAGTCCCCTTGGTACGATAGAGAGTGTCATCGCGGTGACCTCGAATTTAGTACCGAAGGAGGACTTCTACAATGGATTTTACACAAAATAATCGATTAGCGCAAATCAATGAACAAACATTAATTATCGGGGTTGATGTAGCCAAACGTAACATGTAGCTCGAGCGATAGATGATCGGGGCCGGGACCTTGCCAAACGGCTGGTATTCACCAATTCGCTGCAGGGATTCTCAGATCTTGTGGATTGGGCTGGCAGCCTGTCTGAAAAGTACAGCCGTCCCAATATCATTATTGGGATGGAACCAACCGGCCATTACTGGCTCAACTTAGCTTATCACATGAAGGCTAAAAGCATCCGCGCAGTTGTCGTCAATCCGATGAAGGTGAAACGGTTCAAGGAAATGGATGATGATTCACCTACGAAAAATGATACAAAAGATGCGAAAGTCATCGCTCAGATCGTGCGAGATGGCCGTTTTCATGAACCTACATTACCAGAGGATGTGTACGCCGAATTACGTGAAGGCATGAAACTCTATGACATTATCCAGGAGGATATGTCCTCGATCAAAGCCCAAATGCACAATGCGCTGGATCGATATTTCCCGGAGTTTCTTAATGTCTTTAAAGATTGGACCGGAAAGGCTGCTTTTTATCTATTGGAAAAGGGCTATTTGCCGGAAGATATCCGTAAAACGTCGGAAGAAGATTTACTTCTTGAAGTCAAAAAGGCTGCCAAACGTGGTGTGGGTATCAAACGCATTCGGGATTTGAAACAGGCGGCCAAAGATAGTATTGGCCTCACAGTGGGATTACGTATGGCACGTCAAGAAATTCGTTATTTGATTGATCAGTATAAGGCTTTTGAAGAACGTCTTATCGCTCTTGAAGCACAATTGGAAGAATTTGTTCTTCATATCCCTGGAGCTGATCAGATGATAGCGATTAAAGGCGTAAGTGCCATAACAGTGGCCGGTTTTTTCGCTGAAGTTGGTGATTTATCGAATTATCAGGATCCACGCCAAATCATTAAATTAAAGGGACTCAATCTTAAGATGAATCAGTCAGGCCTGTTCAAAGGCCAAACAACCATCACTAAGCGAGGACGAAAAAGGCTGCGAAGCTTACTGTATCAAGTCGCACGCCCATTATCCCTGCATAATGAAGGTTTTAAGCAGTTGCATCATTATTATCGTCGTCGATCCGATAATCCGCTGACAGGAAAACAGTCGTTTATCGCATTAAGCCGTAAACTCATCAAGATCTTTTATGTATTAGGTACACGGAAGTGTACATTCAGTGAAGAGCGCATGATACGTGATATTCCCATGATTTCGACATTACAGGAAGTAGCTTAACAAGACGTACAGCTATCGTTTTGAACCACCTTTTGACAATTGAAGCACGGATTAGCCGGTCAGTATTTCATCCGTTAGGGCATAGACCCACCTAAGGAGCATTTCCGGCATCCACCATGGTCAGGTCGAACGAAGGAATTTGCGCGCATAGACGCCGAGAGACATGGGAGGGTCCACCGCCATGAAAACGTGGAGATCCAAGGTGCGATCATAAGATTAATTATCCATTTAATGGAAAATACCCATTAAAGCCTATTCGGTTTAACCTGCTAGTTCCACATTTATCCTTAAATGTAATTAAAAGGATTAAAGGCCGCTATGGACTTCAATTAATCAAAAGAAATTCGGAGAAAAACGAAGCATTTCTAAGAAAATATTAATTTATTGAGGGAGGAAAATGAAAATCATTTTTCCACTATAACGTTTAGCTAGGAATACCAAGCCTATAATCAACAGTATAATTGAAGCGATAGCGGTATAATGAAAACCCATATTTCCATTAGACCATGCAGGTACGCCAATAAAATGAAGCAGTCGATCTGCAACAGGTTCTTCAAAAATGAATTCCCACTTTGATAAAAATGCAACCCCGAGTAGTATAAACCCCATTATAACACACACTTGTTCCATAAATGGTCTATATATAATATTCGAGCTAATCCTAATTAGTGAAAAGCGCCCGATAATTGAACACTGTTTAAAAAATAAAATACCTCTTTAGTCATCTTTTTCCACTAACTTTTTTAACCAATGATTCATTTCCATTGACACCCAGTCTTCAGCTAACAACTTTAATACTTTAGATTCAGGGAGCTCTTTACATAGGTCAGAGACAAATGAGGTTCCAAGAAAATAACCAAGTCGATTGTAACCGAAATGTTCTCCCCCAGATAACCTAAGCCATTCACGTTCCATATTATTTGAATGACCTTCTGCATCAGCTAAAAATGCACTGGCAATCTTTAAATAATTATTATTACAAAAGGTGAGCCATTCCTCCCCACTTCTATCATAGGAATAATAAACACTTTGAGGGTGGCCCTGTACTAATTTTTGTGAGAAATAGGTTGCGACACCTTCTAAATATACTGAATTATGAGCATCCAACCAATCTATTGCCTTCCAATCAATCCCTGCACGATCAAGTATATGATAATGATAACTATGAACCATCTCATGGGCGATGATGATCTCCAGCAGCTCCGAATCTAGCGGCAACTTTTCAACTGCGAGGTAAATTTCAGCCCGATGATCTACAAACGCATTAGAAGCATATAAACCTACAAAGATATGTATGGACACATCTAAGGGAAAACCAAAATATGATTCACTTTTGGTTGCAACCTTCTCAATTACTTCAGGCAATATCTCATTAATTTTTTCTATTCTGCTATAATCATTGAAATAACGTTCCTTAGCAGTATACAATTTTTCATCTGTTTTTTTGCAATAACCACTAAAATACGTTTTAAAGGTATCCGGATTCATTCGATGGTATTCATTAAGATCAAATGATGTTCCAGATTTTTGGAAGTGAAAAAAATCCACTAAAGTGTTATTAACCTTCACTGGGCAATCTCCCCCTTTATAGGATCTATGTTTTCATACCACCTCGAGTATAAATGGCACTCTTCTATTCGATGCCCTCCCGTTTGTTTAACATGTACCTAAAAAATCTATTTGGAGTTCCCTCTCAATTTTTTCATTATCTAAACCCACTTTATAGGCCTTGGCGTTAACCCTTGAACTTACAATTTTATGTATGTCTTGTTCAATAAAATGGATGGCTACACCATCATCAGCTGCTATCCCAGCTTTTAATTGTCCACTTTTTATAAATTGTTGATATGACGGTCTCTGTTTCCCCATCATAATGAGGACAGTTACTACCTTTAAGAAACCCTAAACAATTAATCGGTTCTAGATCGAAACCATATGAGTCTGTAACTCCTTCATCGAACCAACAGACTGAACCAGCACTAATACCTGCTAGAACAGTTCCTTGATTCCAGGCTTCCCTCAAGATTTTGTCTAATCCCCATTCTCTCCACAAAGCTAATAGATTTTTGGTGCTTCCTCCCCCTACTTAAATGATATCCTTTTCCAGTACATAGTCTCTTATATCTCTTGTGGGTGGCTTAAATAATGAAAGGTGGGATGGCTCACAGGTTTGTTATTAAAAAAAGTATAGTACTTTGAAACATAACTATCAGCATCCCCACTTGCGGTAGGTACGAAGCAAACTTTGGGCTTATTTTTGTTTGCCTGTTTTAGTATATAAAGATCAAGTAAAGGATTGTCTGGTTCCATTGAAAATCCTCCACCACCGAGTGCGATGATTTGTCTCATGTCATTTCCCCCCTTACATTTACTAAAATAACTGAATTCATACTCTGTTTCTATCGCAATTGCGCCCGATTATGGAGCAATTCCAGTAAGATGTCAGTTTCTTTTCATTATATATAAACCTATAAAAATTGTTATTACCACCAAAATAATTGAAATTATAGGAACAGACATCCCTCCGTAGCTTACACTGGCTCCTCCTTTCACATAAGCTGCTGAACGCTGAATTGAATTAGAAAGCTGGTCAAATCCAATTGCTATTACAAAAGTAAGAAGGGAAAATCCGATTAAGACTAAACCTGACGTTCGTTTGTCCATATTACTTCACCTCAACTGAACGTTTAATATTCTTCGGGATTGACATAACGATAATAATATTCATGACATAAATAGGCTGCCAAGGCAGTCGATTGTTGTTCAATTTTTGCGCCCGTTAAAGGAATAACAGGTGCTATTTTACATTCTTGGGATTATCCACATAAAAAGATAAAATATATCCGCAGTCATTGCAGTATTCCGCAAAAATAGGCGATGCTGTTCCTCTCTTATGTTCAGGAAACATTTGGACTGGAACAAAAGAAGACGCAAGTATTCCCTTTTTGATTTCCTCTTCCTTACACTTTGGACAAATTAGGTTTTCCATTTTGAATACCTCCAAAAATCTTATTCTACAATATGACTCTTATATGCGATATCGGCGCTAGTCCTTTTAGGGAATAGCGCCCTTTTATTGAACTCTTTACGGTTAAATATTATTGTTTATTTAACCTATCTGCTATATCCCACAATAAACCAACAATAATTCCTAAAAATATTGATATTCCATAAAGGTAAGTCATCTCAGTATCAGTCATAATATCTAAACCAGTATTAACTACCCAACCTGCTGCGCCACCTGCAATGACACTTACTAAAGTTAATCCTTCACTTCTCTTTTTTTCATTTCTGGCCATTATGTAACAACCCCTCGTATAAAATAAATAAGCCGTTATTAAGGCATAACCTGTGTTGTTAGTTATTGAAAATTCTATTCCAGAATATGATACTGACGCTATTACTTATTCCTGATTAGCGCCCGTTTAATGAATAAACTTTTTCCATTCCTCATTATTTTATCTGGTCAATTTTGTTGCTCTGCTTACGCAAAACCCATCAATATCATCGATAAAAGAATAAACAGTACCCAGTAACTGCTGACAAAATTGATGTTGATTGTAATGCCAGCCACTTTTTGTCCTTTAATACTGGCCCATTCACGACTACACACCGCTTTCTAAATCATTGTTATTGATCAATTAATTAGTTGTCTTTAGTCTTTAGGAACCAATTACAATATCATTTTCTCTTAAACATTTGAATAGTCCGCTTTTTTATCATTTCCCAGTCTGTCATTGATCGCATATTCTCTATATCAATATACTCTCTAATATAGTTTTCTAGTGGGTGCAAATATGCGAAAATTATTTGGTCCATTGTCCTTATTAATTGAGATTTATCTTCATTTTCAAAATAATCATAAAAATTTAAATTGGGATCGTCCGAATCTTTATAATGAATCATATTTCTCATTATACTTACTTTCACTGACATATTGTTACTGCTAGTATATAATGCCTTTCTATTGATTGCGTACACTGTCCAATTTTTGATGGAATTAGTGACCCATGGTTGTAAAAATAAAGGGAAGAAGGATGATGTTTTCCTTTTTCCCGTGGTTTTACAAACTTAGATGTAAATATGGTATACGTTACATATTCGAAGATCGAATGGAACATTCTCCTCCATTATAATATACCAGTCTTCTCCCAATTCTAGCCTTGAAGGGATGTTACGTTGTCCAACAATGAGTTCAAATGACTCCCCGCAGAGGAGTGTATATTGATAACCATTTATTTCAACCACCCAGGCGTCTCGATCATATTCATACGTCATTATCCCTTCTGTCATGATAGTTCACCTTCTATGACCAGCTTTACCATATGGTCATCGATAAGCTTTTGTTTATTTTGGGCACCGTAAATGAGACAATGCGTACAAATTTTGTTGACCAGTCTTGGCGTCCCATTCGAAAACTGGAAAATTTCACGTATGGCGGCATCTGTGAAAATGTCACTTTGAGCGCTAACTTCCATTAAATGTTTCCGTATATATTCACCCACCTGAGCACGATCATAGTGCGGAAGCTTACATTGCAGGTCAATTCGCTGCCGAATAGCCGCAAATGATTGGAGCCTAAGCCGATCCCAAAGTTCACTCTGTCCAACAAGGATCAACGCCATCGGACTTTCAGCATCCATTTTAAAATTAAGCAGGAAGCGAACTTCCTCCAACATTTCCCGATCCAAAAGATGTGCTTCATCTACAATAACCACTGGTAATAATCCATGAATACCACGCATCATTTCAATTTGATTGTGCAACTGACGTTTAGCGTCACCACGGTAAAACTTGGACTCGCATCCCAACTGTTCCAACAATCCCTTATAAAAATGTCGCGGTGTTAATTTTGAATCGGCTAGATATAAAACCTTAAAATGACCGGAATCCAGTTCACTCGTAAATCTTCTCAGTGTCGTCGTTTTCCCAGTCCCAGCATCACCTGTCACAACCACAAATAATTGGGATTGGGCTGCATATTCCAATCTCCCGATTGTTTCGTCCAGCATATCCGGATAGTATAATGCGGATGTCAGAATATCCCGCGTAAAAGGGGTACGCGTAAAGCCATAAAACTGATTAAACATGTGACGCACCCTCTTTCTTAACCCTGCGATAGGAGACCGCTGTCTTCTGAACGTCCGTACGGGAAGCATATTGTTCCGAAGCTGCGTCTAACAGTCTAGAGTGCTCCGCAAACTGTTTTCCAAGATGGTCCGGCATCGTTGGTCGTTTCCCAGCGCGTTCGCCAATCACCAATTCACGGGCTGTCCAAGGTGCGTGTCCTTCGTATTCAATTGTTACTTCCGTAATATCCGAAGGATCGTAAACCACATCGACCTTACAGCCGATAAACGATAATCCAACTTCGTATTTTTTTCCCATAAAACTAATACACCCTGATTTATCCACTTTACGTGCTTCACAGTGTAAGAATGCTTGTGCCAATTCTTCTGTACCAACAAACCGTAAGACATTGTCATCGCTACGAAAAGCTGCCTCTGGACTTTGATCTTTACCTAAAGCACTGTGTGGTTTATGCTGATAGCATTCACTCAACCATACGCGAAGGCGCTCATTTAATTGATCCAGCGTTGTCGGTTTCTCCAGTCCAACTTCATCTAAAAAATGACCGACTACTCGGTTGAACCTTTCCACCTTACCGGTCGACTCCGGTGAGTAGGGCTTAGCATATAATAACCGGATGCCTAACTTTGAACAGGTTCGCTTCATCCATTTCGTGCGATATTGTTTCCCGTTATCAAAATAAACAGATTCGGGAACACCGTATAACTGAACAGATTCACGGAAACCCTGTTCCACAATACGTTGATCCATCGTGGGATAAAACCCGGCGTGCAATACAAAACGCGTAGCGTCATCCAAGAACGCCACCAAATAAACTTGTTTTTTCTCGCCACCTGGGCCAATAGGAAGGTACGGCCCGTACTTAATGTCAGAATGCCATAATTGATTACGCGCTTTCCGTTGGAAACGCCGCGCAGCTACACCAGGATCATTGTACATCCGCATATGCCGAGCACTATATCCTTTTTCAGCGAGCTTTTCCTGTAATGTACTTCGCTTCAATTGACCAGGTTCAGCAAGTTTTTCCCATTCTAAAATTTGAATAATCTGGGCAATACTGCGTGTCGGGACTTCTCGACGCAGTAAGATGGCCTGTTCCAATAAATGATGGGGAATGGTCTCCTTGGTTTGCGTGCCTTTTCCTTTTGGTTTTAATCCTTCAAACCCTGCTTGTCGATATTGAGCCAAGTATCTTCGAATGGTTCGTTCAGACAATCCACTTACCTCACAAATTTGCCGTCTGATTTGTCTAGCTTTGGCAGCATCCAACCCATCCGCCAATAATGGGGACAATAATTGTACCCGTTCAGCAGCAATTTCCTGTGCTTTCTTTTGATCTCTCATGCCAAAAAGCCTCCTTTTTAAGCTATTTAACATGAGTTTATCTTAAGGCTGTTTGGACAGGAATGCAGAACGGGTCTGTACCCATAAATGAACATTTACAATGGGACGGACAACTTTCGCCAGCCATCCAACGAATGATTCTCCATTGCGTCCGATTCTTTGGAGCACGGTCCGTGGAGGATCGGACGTGCTCCCCACAGGTAAATCCAATTGAAAGCGCCTGATAATAGAATTGAAACAACCCACAGCATAAGGCCCCCAATTCCGAAACCATTCACGCCAGCGCCCCAATGTCGATTCATCAGCCGGTACATCTATCAATTGATCATCCAGAACCTGTTCGATGCTTTCTGTCCCATAACGCTTGTAGGGGACTAGAAGATCTGGTAGTTCGTGATGAATTTTATGACAGCGTTCACAAAAAAGACGACGTATAATAAGTTTCGCTTTATCTCCGGAATGTCTATACCATACTCTTCGCCGACTACCTGCCACTATTAGAGGACCTTCACAACAAGGACAGTGATTGATTTCCGCACTCCTAACAAAAAACGCCAGGCTCATTCTTCTTCTCAACCAACGTATAATCTGATATACTTACCATATATTGTTTTTTTGGTGGGCGTCTCCAGTGAAATTGTTCCCGCAGTTTCACGTTAATGGGGGACGTCCTTTTCCTTTCTTCAGGTTTTTTCCTCGGTCACTCTATTAGTCTACTTCTGGTCGGACATAACCGTCAACTTCCGGTCTTTTTCGCCTAGCTAAAACAACATATTATTTTCATAATCGTCCAAAATACTTTCTACCTTACCCCCAAAATAATTATCCCAATGCTGAAATTCTTGTTTCATATGTTTTTTTAAGTTTAAAAGGTTATCCATAATTTCATCTGTTTTAAGGGTAGTTAGTCGAATTTGAAAATAATAGTCCAAATCAATTTGGTGTTGAAATTTTTTCATGTATGTTAAATTGAGCCAAAGAACATCACATATCTCTTGCAAAGAAAAAATTAAACGAAGAATTAACGTATTCCTTATGTTATTATCTGTAAAAATTTCATTATGATTAATATCTTTGCACAAATATTTTTCTTCGCTTAATATTTCTCTTGAAGGTAATTCATCTGCATATAACATACCACCAGTGATATCTTCAATTTCAGATATAAGAATACTAACTCTTTCTCCCACATGTGTTGCGAGATTAAACGCTTTAGATTCCGTTTCTTTCATTCTGTTGGTATCAGGCAGATTCCCAGTATTCAAAAATATATAGGTAGAATAAAGGGTACTTCCAACAACCTTACCATCCGTTAAATAAAACCCGAGATTGTTTATGTCACTACCAAAAGTATCTATATGATATTTTAATATTTTTTGAAATATCTTCTGGTTTGCACCTCTCTTTTTAGTATATAGATGCACTTGGTTTCGAATCTCTTTTATCCGATCATCCATTTCAACTTTTTCTTTAAAAAATGTCTCAATTACTTCATAAATAATTAGGCAAATATCCCGATAGAAGGAATAAATATGGGTTGAAAGAAAAGTGGAATTATTAATATTTAACTGTGAAAATCTTTTAATTGCTTGTAAATCCATGTAGGCCGTCTGAATTGCTGACATAGCACAATGTCCTTTCATATTTCTCGTAATATCAAAATAATTTAACACTGTTACTTATTCCTGATTTGCGCCCTCTATTGTTTAACAGTAAAAAATTGTAAAACGGCTTAGTTTACATCACAAAACCATATCTAAAATTTCATTTACCTTCTCAGGGTTTTCTTCAATTTCGTATTTTTCACATAAACTGTTATGGACTTTTATAAATTCGGGTACTATACTGTTTATTACGTTCAGGATCTCATATGGTTCTCGACTACTATGCCAATCTGCGAGAAGTGATAATTGCCAACCTTGCAGTTTACTTCTTTGCCCTTCTATTTTTGCCCAATCTCCAAATGTATTAGGTTGGATTCCTGCTTCCATATACCAAGCAGTTACCATCGAAATTCGCAAGTTATCTAAACAATGTAGGGCATAATACACTTCTTTCCTCATTGTTCTTCTGTATGCTTCATGAACATAAGCAAAAAATTTTGATCTCCAAAACTCTATTTCTTCAACATTTGGCTTATAGGATAATCTCATCGACCTTTCTAGTACATCGTTCACCAATCCATTAGTATCATGGACAATTTTAATATTTTGAAGCCAAACTGAAGGCTGAATGTCTTTCATTTTAAAGTAAAAGGTGTCTACTTTAATGAAGGTATCAAAGTGAGCAATACTGTATGTTGCCCAAGGAAAGTCTTCAAAGAATAAAACCTTCCCCCATTTTTTAGCCCGTTGCTTTTTGTTCAATCTATATTCTTCAAACACTTCGTCTTTGACAACTATACGAAGATCAATATCAGAATATAAATCTGTATTATGATTTCCTATTGAACCACCATAAAAAACAGCTATAATATTTTCATCACTTAGCAAATCCTGTTCAATTGTATTTAATAAAATTTGACGATGTTTTGGAATTTCTAAATCTCTTTTTCTGTGTTTTGTTTCAAATCCCACTCACAACACACCAACTCCTTTAATTAGAATCTTTCGACATTGGATTCGCTAAAAAGGATAAAATCCCTGCTTTCACTCAAAAAATTAACCAATTCTTGCAAGTAAGGACCCCTTTCTTTATTCCAGAAAGGCGCCCGTTTGAGGAAGATCATGGCAGATGGGCATGAGCGCTTTATCTATTATCAAATAAAAAATAAAGAGAGGCTGCATGATTAACAGCCCCCCCTATACGATCGACGAATTATTTTTCTAAAAGCTTTAGAGATTCGCGATTGAATGCAGGAAGATCATCAGGTGTTCTGCTTGTTACAAGGTTTCCATCTACGATTACTTCTTCATCTTTTACAGTTGCTCCTGCATTTTCCAAGTCTTTTCTTACGGAAACAAAGCTTGTTAGCTCTCTACCTTTTAGTTGGTCTGTATTAACGAGAAACTGTGGACCATGGCAAATTGAAAATATGGGTTTATTATCTTGGAAAAATGTTTTCGCAAACTCACTATTCTTCGGATTAATACGTAGTAAGTCAGGAGAAAACCCGCCAGGTACGAGTAATGCATCATAATCGTTTGCATTTACTTCATCTATACCTCTATCTGCTTGTATTTCGTCCCCATTTTTGCCATTGATGGTTTTTTTTGCTTCATTACTGATAATATCTACCGTATGCCCAGCTTCTTTGTAAGCTTTCACAGGATCAGTTAATTCAATTTCTTCTACCATGTCTGTTACAAGGACTGCAATGTGTCGACTCATATAGCACTTCCTCCCTTTATCATTCTCGAATATATTCTAGCAGACTGCCCATAACTTTATTAAGCAGTATGCTCATGAACCGTATTATACACGAACCAAATAACGATGCTCTAACTGACAGGCACTTGTTCCCTTCTACCTTATCGTGTTACATAAACGTGCACTACAATGGCATTTGGGCGCTGGTCTTTATTCCCCAACTGCGCCCGATTGCAGAACATTTATTTTTTCTGTTTAAACCACTCATCCTGAAGAAGACCATACAATACTCTATTGTTGCACTTCTAATCCTTAAAAAACTATACTATTTTACGCTACAAGTGACCCTTTAAATTTTCTATCCACAAGCGTTACCTTTTACTTTTTTCTTAAAAAACCACAAATAAAACTTCCATGAAATATAAACTTGTTTGTGTCGCATCTGGAAAAAGAATCCGATCAGGGTATTCGAGCCAATCTAACTGGACAGCGGCAAGTCCCAAAATCCATGTCATAGCTTGTTTGAACATTAAAATGACAAGGGCTTCTCGAATTTTGTTCTTGGGAACAAAAATACCAAGGAGAATAATAACAATTATTATTGCTGATATTTCGATAGTGTATGCTGATTTCATAATGAACCTTCCTAAAATAACTCGCAGTTTCCCTTGTTTTTTGTTATCCACAAACCATACAACGGATTGCCTAAACTTAATATCTTCCTATTCAACACAATGGCCCATATACGCTATACGGGCGCTGGCAACTTTTATTCTGGATTTGCGACTGATCGGAATAGTTATTACATATTTAATAACACGGCATTATGTAATTTTTTACTTTTAGCACACATTTGAAATGTACCAGCTTTTCCAGTACGCCGTAGACAATGCTGGCCTTTGAATCTTTAGACCTTTTCATTATGTCCCACCTCACGTTTATTTAACAACATTTGGAGAATCAGACCTATTCCTACTCCCGGTACTACAGACAACATAGGTAACCAAACAGGACCCATTAATACCCCAAATAGCGTTATTTTCGATGAATAGATGGTCCCCACGGTCACGAGATAGGATGCAAATACGAATGGCAAAAACGAATACGGTTTTTCTCCTCCACCTGCATCTTTGTATGCATCCCACATTGCAAAAAAGTAAAGACACGGATAAAACATAAGCCATTGGTAGTTAGCCTGTTCAATGGCCATTTCAATATTCCCCTGGAAACTATAAATAATAATTTTGTTAAAATCCCCCCGCACATTGACCAAAAACTCTAAAAAGACCAATACAACCCCTTTGATATATTTTCTGTTGAGGAGTTGTCCAAATCCAGGAAGGGCGATACTCCATAGCAATTTTTCCATAGGGTAAAAACCCCCATTATGAAATTTTATATATCCATTTTTGGTGGTTCTTCAAGCCAGCCTTTAGACATCATGAGCTTAACCCCGTTCCGTTGATATTGAAATATGTCCTTACCGAATATTGCGTTTTGGGCCTGCAAATCATTACGTAAACTAAAACCAGCTCCAAACCCTCCTCCTCCAAGAGCAAGCCCATTTAAAAGATAATTACAAAACATCATGAGCCTCTCGGAAAAAGGAGCTGTTGTGGAACTCGTCACAGTACCTCCAGGTGTAGCTGGTGGTTGAATATCATTTTCAAGAAGAGTTTTTGAAATTTCGCTGATTTGATCTTTGGATAGTCCCTTACCTATCGTAAAGTACTCTTTCACTTCTTCATCTTTGGCCGTTTGGATAAACCCTTCCATCAAATGCATACCCGTAATATTGGTCTCAACAGCATGGTATAGAATTCCAAACTCCACTGTGTTAAGTGGTCGTTTATGACCAAAAATATTGGTACCCTTGGCATAATCTTTATCCGCAATATAGTCGGTAGATTCCGGCATCGTGACATAGTTTGGACAGGATAAAAGTTTCTTTTCTAAGAGATATTCTGTAAAGTAACCATAATAGGTTTCGCTAAGTTTCGAAAGTTCCTGATAAAGCTTGATAATGTCCTTACGATAGGACATTGTTAAATGAAGTGAGTACATCCCCATGCTAATTTCTTTAAGGATCCTGCCGAACATGATATCAAAGCCATTTTCCCATAAATTTGGTGATTCTAAATTGACATCCTTTTCGGTGAACCTTCTGGTGGTGTAGCCCCCTCATTTTCGAACATGGTTTTCATTTCGACGACCTTTTGGTGGAGTTGTTTCCATAAACTTGACATTAGATCTTTGGCCTTTGGATCATCAGCTTTCTCGATAAAATATTCCAACATCCGTAAAATTACACCTTTTTTATGATAAGTCATCCATAGTGCACCGAGTTCAGAGCCACTCATTTTAGGCTTGTTAGTCATATGCATCCCTCCAAAATATACGTGTTTTAACGTATTTTTGCCTCCCTCCAAAAACATATGCATACTTATGAAAAAGGACACCAAAGTCCCCTTCCTTGTTCCATTAACTGGCCCAACAATGGCATATTGAGCGCTGATCTTATTCGATTTTCGCGCCCTCGTATATTATTATTAACCAGATTTTTTCTGGTGTTAATCCTATATACCTATCATTCAAGGTATAATGGATTTAAATCAGAGAGAGGATGTCGTTCTGCGCCCTTGAAGCATTGTCTTCGTGCAATAGACTGGCACCTCTTTCTTTATAGACCTATTCGAATGAGCTGGATGACACTTAGTTGTCGTATATCGAACGAGGTTGGGTATCTGTAAAGTATAGAGGGTTACCTCCTACTCTGATTAATTTCTACATTGGGGTGTTATGATGATTTATCTCGGCATTGATATTGGAAAACGTCATCACGAAGCTGGATTCATTAACGAAAAAGGCGATTCCATTGGAAAAACAGTACGTTTCGCTAATTCTAAAACTGGTAGTGACAGACTTCTTAAATTTATGAATCAACACCAAGCCACACCCGAAAATTGTGTTTGTGGTATGGAAGCCACTGGTCATTATTGGTTATCCGTTTTTTCTTTTCTTCATAAACTTGAGTTTAAGGTTACTGTTTTTAACCCGATGCAATCTGACGCATTACGTAATTTTTATATTCGTAAGACAAAAACAGATGTAAAGGATGCCTTTCTCATTGCTCAGGTGATTCGCATTGACTCCCCAAAAGAAACTCCTTTTATAGAAGAAGATTTACTCCAACTTCGGCATCTTGAGCGTTTACGTTATGCCTTAGTAGACCAAAGCTCAGATATTAAACGAAAGATTATTGCCTTATTAGACCAGGTATTCCCGGAGTATGAACAGATCTTTTCTGATGTTTTCGGCGTTTCTTCCACTGAAATTCTTTTAAACTATACACTACCAGAGGACCTATTAAACATTGACACGAACAAACTAGCTGACTTACTCAACACTGTTAGTAAAGGGCGTTATGGGAAAACCAGAGCCCAAAATAAAGCCGAACAATTAAAGGATAGTGCACAAAATACGTTTGGAGTATCCATCGGTACAGACGTTTTTAAAATGCAGATCCAACTCTTACTAGAACAGATCGAGTTACTTGAAAAACAATTGGTACAAATCGAGGAAACCATGATGGAACTCTCGAATCGACAGGAGCATTTTTTAACGACCATTACCGGGGTGAGTCATATAACGGCTGCCGTTGTGTTGGGTGAAATTGGATCCATTAATCGTTTTGAGCGCCCTGGGCAGTTAGTGGCGTTTGCTGGTTTAGATGCATCCGTTAGCCAATCGGGGGAGTTTAACAGTTCCCATACAAAGATTTCGAAACGTGGCTCCCCTTACCTGAGACGTGCTATTTGGCAAGCAGCATTTGTGGCTAGTTTTCATGACCCTGCATTATCCCTTTATTATCAAAAATTAAGAAATCGAGGCAAGGCCCATGGAACTGCGGTAGGCGCAGTCGCACGGAAATTAACAAACATCATTTTTGCGATCTTAAGAGATGGGCAACCCTATCAACCTCGAGCTTAATCAAATATCAAACAAACATCTTTATAACTTCAATTTTTTAATCACCAAGTAGGTGGTTTATTTGTCATGCAAAATTTTCTGGTGAAGTATAAAAGAATTACAGAAAAGTAATTTTCAAATAATGCTTGACTTTTTATAGCTGGTCTATTCTGGAATAAAATCAGATGGAAATCATATAATAATTTCCCTGATTTCCAAGATTACACCAATCAATTTGATAGTTTCCTTGAATATTGAGGATTTCATCTTTTTGTCCTGTTGGCTTTTTGATTTCTCCGTGTAAAATTTTGTGATCCCGAAAATAAGCATAGATACCGTCAATTTTTGAGCCATTATGAAATAATTTATCTTGTACATACGTAACTGCATAGGTGTTCGTAAAACCAATTTGTTTTACCTGCTCCATAAACTTGATATCTTTAACAAAGCTAAACATTGATTCAGGATACTGACCATTTTTCGGGAATTTTAGTTCAATAGCATACTTTTCATTCTTATCCGAAGAGTAAATAACAATATCCATTTCGCTTTTTACGCATTTGGCATCGTTATTAAAAAAACCAATATTACGTTCAAATTCAACTTTCATTGGCTTCGGAATTACATTTCGTAAAAATATTCCTAGTTCGTGTTGTAGAGAAAATTCATTATAGATTGCAACTGCATTATTTTCGACTTTATTAAAAAACATTTGAATGTATTTTTCAAAATCCATTTCTTTCACTCCTCAAGGCCCACATCCAAACTCAGGATATACGCCCGTAGTTTTTCCCATCATAATTTTTAATTTCTATTAAGAATCTGATAATGATTTAATGACATTACCATCCTTGTCATAAATTTTTACGCCTTTCTTAGATTCATCACTTTCATCGTTGTTATTTGTTTCAGATTCTGTAGCTGATTCGTTCGAATCTTTGCCATCCTCAGCTTTGTTTGAGTCATCACTACAGCCTGCAATCATAAGTAATGAAACCGCCATTAGAATTGTTATAATTTTTTTCATCGTAATTCCTCCAAATTATATATGTATTCTCACTTTCAAATCATACCATAAATAGTGAGCCTTCTTAATAAGTAATCCGCTCACACTCCGGTCCTTTTCACAAGAAATGACGCAAATCCTTATTCAAGAAAAGCGCCCGATTACAGAAGAATACCATTCATTCTGTTTTGTCATTTATATTCTGTTTTATGAAACCAAGTTTATAAAAAATCTTTCCGCTCATCAGTAAATAGAAACCAAATAACAAATTAATAACTGTTGCAACAAGGTTCTGAAGAATAAATTTTGTTTGCTCGCTTGTGTCTAGTCCGTAAACAGATGAAACAAACATTATATTGGATATTATCTGAAACGTTTTTGGAAGGGAATAGATGATTAAAGCCAGCCCTGCCAGTTTCATAAACAGAACAAACAACAAACCAATCCTGTCTTCGTTTTTTTCATTCGAATAACGGAAAGCCATCTCAGTTATGGCTGCACCACCTTTTAACAGGTAAATCCCAATCACCAAAAGTAATATAGGATACACTACTTGAAAGATTAGTGAAAAACGATAATATTTTAAATCGTTACCTGACATCATATCTGGTTGATTATAAACTGAAAAAAATTGAAAAATTACTGGAGCGACCTGAGCAAAGCTCCAAACGATTGTAAGCACGCCAATAATTTTCAAGCCAGCTTGAAAAAAGGTTTTCGGTTGAAACACCTGGTCCCCCTCCTTTAGTTATTTCCATTCAATGACCCTTATATTGGGTATAGGCACTAATATTTGTTCCTGAATAGCGCCCTATAATTGAAGAGTATAATAATATCTAAAGAGTTAACATAAATCCATGGATGCCTAAATAAATTCCTTTTAAGGTTATATCTTTTAAACGACGACATAAGTAGCAAAAAGATACATAGCCCCAATAATAACTGCAGTATATAAAAATGTTTTCCCATTAACACCTTTAGTGATTTGATCTCTTACCCTATCAAATACACCGAAAACGAAACAAATTCCTAAAATGCTAAATAAGATTTTTCCCATTGGTGTTCTGAGCGCATAATAAGGTTTATCAAAAAAGATAATTAAGGTAATGACATCTAAAGCTGCTAATATCAATCCTGCTATACTTAACTTCTTCCAAGTCTCCTCTGACATAGTACCGCCTTCTTTCTAAAAAGTTGCCTAGTTAAACAACTTTGAAACTAATTAAATGTTGTAAACTATTCGATAAAACAGATTTAATAGTATACATTCGGATAAAAAGCCTTATACCCTTATCTAATGAATAAGGCTTAATTAACTTCGGAAACGCGCCCGATTGCGGCACAATAACTATATATATAAATACAATGAACCTGCAACAAAAATTACAAAAGCGATACTGGAAAATGCATATTTTTTCTTTAAAAAGTAATATATGGTCAATGCCAAGGCCATAAACATCCAAAAGGCAATTTCAGCTGCACCTGATAAAAGGTCAACATAAAATAATTCGATGGTCATCCCAAGAAATAATATCATTGCAATAATCGTTGGGAATAATTCTTTTTTCATTGACCTTTTTTGTTGGTTTTCAGTGTAACTCAATATTAATCACCTCATCTCTCTTCAAAACCGCTAATCAGATAATTTAACCTCTTCTCAATTCCTGTTTTCCATTAAATGGTTCTATAAAACAATACTGAAGGCGCTTTTATTCCTGATAAGCGCCCGTTTATTTAACTTCTAAAACGAATGCATAAGAGGCATCACCGTGAGATAAATTTTCTTCCTCTGCGTCCATCCACCATACTCCGTAAGCATAAAAGTAAATTCCTTTTTCAACGGGAGCTTTAAAGTGATTATCTTCCACTTCTACTTCAGTTTCATTGCCATTACTAATCCGCGAAAGATGAACTTCGTTAGGCTTTGGAGTATAGTCCATTCCAAAAGTTATACTTTCACCAGCTTGAACTTGTATAGGATCCTTATCTTTTAATAGTTCAGCTGGTCCAACTTTATCAACACACTTAGTTGTCCAGCAGTATGAACCCAGTTTAGTATCATACTTTTTGTTATCAATCTTTATATAAGCATTGGGAGGACTATCCCCTGTTAAGTCCCCATTTTCATCTGTATTTTTCGAAAATATGCCATTGCAACCACATAATATAAAAACCAACAATAAGATAGCTACGACAGTAAACTTCTTCATTTCTCCCACCCTAAATTAGACGTTAATGCTTATAAAATGTTTCATACGTATTATTCAATTATCTTGCCCTAAGCGGAATTGGCGCTATTCCTTATTAGGGAAAAGCCCCCGATAATAGAAGACCCAAAATTTACTAAATAGGCTCAATTAAATAAAGCTATTGAATAGCTTCATTCTTGATTCTTTTAAAGATTCTGGTGTATACATTTTTTATATTCTTATCGTTTTCTTTGCCATTGTATAGACCATATCCCCAGTAACGACCTTCACCATTTGTTGTTGTATATCCCACTGCATATATATCCTTATTGCTTAAATCCGATGCTTCTTCATATGATAAATCTTCTTTTGTAAAGGCAAGATATATTTTTTCAGATTGAATAAAAAAGAACGGAATCTTTGAAGTCTTATATATATTTGCATATTCTTTTTTGGCTGCCTGATGTAGATATTCTTTCATTATAAAAATTGCG
Organism: Virgibacillus siamensis; assembly: GCF_900162695.1. NCBI lineage: Bacteria > Bacillati > Bacillota > Bacilli > Caryophanales > Bacillaceae > Virgibacillus > Virgibacillus siamensis. The sequence continues at coordinate 142,099 of NZ_FUIH01000007.1, read as the reverse complement.
TCAAATTGCTGCTGATTTAAACTATGGAGCTTTTTCAGTTCATCTATCGTGCTGAAATGAATCAACCCTTTTTCCTTAACTTCAGGCAACTCCCCAACTACTGCTATTTTCAATGATTGCCCTTCATACGACCCAAACGTTGGCTTTTCGATCTTCATTCCATCGTGAACTGAGTCAGCAGTATCTCTGTTATTTAGTTTATTTTTATCTTTATCATCTTCGTTAGATACTAACAGAACACCGACAATTAAAATTGAAATAGATATAATAATAGCTAAGAACTTCTTTATATTCACGTTCTCACCCCCTATGCCGTTTCTGTGCCCATTTGCTTAACAGTATTTACAAATTACGGTTTAGACCTTTTAAAGAAACTTCTCCCCTTAAACAATATTTTTTCCGCAATATGACCCTTCAAAGCAAAAGTAGGCGCAAATCTTATTCAATTCTTGCGCCCTTTTGCTGAAGAGCTGGTTCAAGGCTTTCAATTAATTCATTACACATTAAATTGCTAAGTTGAATAGCTAATGAATAATGCAAACCAAACAAAGGCAAATCCAAAATGAGCAAGATATGTCTTTCTGGATTTCTTTTGAAGATATTTTTCAATACCATCAAATATAGAACCAACTCCTACTAATATGAAGATCCATTTAATAAAGCTGAAATCTAAACCATTGATAATGCCAAATACAAATAATGTGACCGTTAATATTGCAATTATCCATCTAATTATTATCATTGGTTTTGTGCTTTTTTCTTGCTCTTGTTGTTTCTGGAAAAATACACCTATTTATAACACCCCTTTGTTGTCTACTGGTTCAATAAGCCTCGTTCATCACAATGGCCCGATTCAGAAAAATGCCCTCTTATTCGATTAGAGCGCCCTTTTATTGAATAGTGATTGCTATAAATTAATCAAGGTATGGGTTCCCGTACTTTTCACAATAATTATAAAACCCGTACTTATTCATATACATCATCTTTCCGATATTTTCGGGAGTATCAAATTCAATTAATTCCAAAACTTCTTTAGTAAATTCAATAGGTGCCGTTCCATTTGCAGTGACCAAGTTTTTATCTTTTACTGCTTGTTTCTCCAGAAAATTTCCCTCAGGATTATAATTTTTATAATCATTCCAAACATAAACTGAATTACCAGTATGATTATGATCATTTAGAAAGCCGTTTTTTGCTAAAAAATCCACTGCACCGCATATAGCTCCTATAGGAATGTTATTTTGAAATGTAGTTCTGATTAACCGTAAAAGCTCCTTATTATCATCACTCCATGAATTTCCACCAACCATTACTAGTAAATTAAAATCTTCAGGTTCAGACCCAATGATATAATCAACAGAAGTTTGAAAACCACCTATTGAACTTACAATACCATCCAAAGAAATAGTATCAACGGACCAATCTTCTCTTTGATTTAATGTCGATGATAAGTAAGCACCTTCCCAATCTGCATACTCTTCTAATATAAGAAATAACGCCTTTTTCATAATGACATCTCCCCTCTTAATAACTATCCTATAGAATCATTTTATGAGTGTAACTGTTCAATAAAATAGCCCGATGAACCAATAAGGACGTGGGTTATTTATTCGATTACCGCGCCCGATTGCTTAGATACTGCATTGTTGATGTCTGAACTCAAAGGCTCTATTCCCCCTTTGATTTTCGCTTTGTGTAAAGTACATAAATAGCGTTCCCAATCGTTACAATTATTGCTGCGGTTAAAAGACCAAGCATTAGATATATATCATAATCGAATATTAAGAACAAAATAGCTGCCACAACAAATGCTTCCCCAACCTCCGATAGCAAAACGCCACGGATGTTCTTTATTATTAAATAACATAATAATTTACCCCCTTACTTGTTCTGCATAATGGCCCGATTCGGACACAGTGCTTCTTCCATAACTGCGCCCGATTGGTGAATACTCTTCACTTCTTACTAACTATGATTTTATTTGCGACCATTTTGTTTTCAGGGTCATTATTCCATTCACCTTTTACCCAAATTTCCACCTTTTGATCAGCCTTTAATTTTGAGAATTCATTAACGGTTCCCTTGATCTCAGTTTTGTCATCAACAAAAACTTCATAAACTGGATATGAAGCCTCAGGTTCAACGTCATCTGTCACAACGGCAATGCTAGATTCTTTCACCTCATGAACGATACCTTGAAAGTCTGATCTATTTCCACATCCCGCTAATAAAGCACTTACAAACAAAACCATTACAAAAAGAAATATTCTTTTCATTGGTTATATCCCCCGATTCAAAACCTTTTGTAATGTTAAACGAATTGGATTCATTATTGGTTTCAAATTCATTATACAATATGGCTCTTATATGCGGTATGGCACTAATCCTTATTAGGGAAAACCGCCTTTTGTGGTAAACGGGAAACACTTACTTATTGTCGCACTCCCATTAAAAAGCCAATCGAATCTTTTTCAAATTGCTTACTTTCTTGGAAAGCACCGTGTCCCAAATTAGGATACATAACAAGATGACTCCCTGTGATTTGCTCTGCAATTTTTCTGGAGGCTCCTCCTCCCAAAACTTGATCCTTTTCACCACCTACTACAAGAGTAGGACATTTTATCATTTGCATCCGTTCATATGCATTATGATTGAGACAGGCATTGGCTTGGGCTAGGAAATTTTGAATGCTTTGTGGTTTCCCTTTTCTCCTTAATAGAAAATAAAATGGTCGATATTTCCAAAGGTACCGATCCGTATAGGTTTTCTCCATTGTATCAATGGTAAAATCTCCATACTTACCGTCTTCAACCATCCTTTTCCAGTCTCCTATAACCCTATTGGACTTTTGGTTTGGTTTCGATGATGATACAGCAATGATAAGTTTTTCAACGTATTCGGGATAGTCCGCTGCTAAATGTTGAACAATCATTCCGCCCATCGAAACCCCCATCACATAGGCGTATGTAATATTTTGGGCATCCATAAAAAGTTTAATATCTTTAGCCATATCACGGGTCGTATAACCTTTTGGTAGTTGGTTTTTTCGACTACAAACAAAAACCCGATACACTTTTGCGTACTTTCGATAAAAGTAAGCTAATGCATTTGAGGATTTTTCTACATTTTGAACGCCATCACCTAATCCCGGAATAATGATAAGTTGCTTTTCACCTTTACCAAAAACAACATAATTCATTTCAGTGTTACTTATTGGGAAAGTTTTTGATTCAGCACAGAACACTGCCATAAACCCCTTTATCCTTTATTTAATAAAATGGCTTTTATCATCAATTCGAGCGCAGACCCTTGTTCAAGAAGCGCGCCCGCTTGCGGCATAGTCAAATTAGGTTCTTAATTTTCTTTTTCGACTCCATTGACTTTGAATAATAAGGAATACTACCCAAACCAAAACAAAACTGCAATGTAGAATAAACGCATATTGCAATTGAACATTGGCAAGGTCCTTGCTGCTATTTCCATAATCAACATCCATAAAAATATCGATATGGATCAAATCCATTATAATAAAAATGATAGCTACTACGATTCTTATGATAAGATTCTTTACTAAAAAGACACCGATAATCAATGAGAACGTTCCTAAAAATAAAATACTGTGAACTAACATCATATCGCCAATCGTGTCTGGCACCACCGAATCTCCAACAATGGCCATATAGAAAAAGAACGCTATTGCGTTCAAAGCAAAGCCAAACAAAAAAATGAAACCTTTTAATATTTTCGTAACCATTTAAACTCTCCCATTCTATAATCCCGCCCCCTTTTTTATGGACCTTAGATGTAATACCGGTTGCTAATCCTTATTAGGGAATAGCCCGTTAATTTAGGAAGCACTTTCCTTTCTCATTCTGGAAAAGCTAAATAATGCCATTACTAAACAAATCATACTCAATGCCCAAACAAACCCAGAAATACCTATCCGGAGTGAAATTTCTTCCGATGCCATCGGATGAGTATAGTCAAAAGCAATAGCCTTTAATGCAAAATATGTTGCAACAGAGAACAATAGTAAATGCAATAATGTCCAGATATATCCTAGACTGTGGTTTTTATTTTTCACCCAGAGAAAAACTGTAATTAGAATTGTAATTCCCATAACAATTGAAAATCCACCAATCAACAATCCCATCACTTCTTGCTCTAATGGCATAGAACACCTCCAATTCAAATTTCTTATCCCATAATCCGACTCGGTTCAGGCATATATTCAATTCTTGCACCCGTTTAATGAAGAAACTTTTTCCATTCCTCATTATTTTATCTGGTCAATTTCGTTGCTCTGTTTACGCCGAAACCCGTCAATATCATCGATAAAAGGATAAACAGTACCCAGTAACTGTTGCTACCAACTGCTAAAATTACTCCTGTGACTGCTGACAAGATTGATGTTAATTGAAATGCCAACCACTTTGAATCTTTTAATACTGGCCAGTTCACCACTACACCTCCTGAATGAATATGCCTAACCCTCACGTAACTTGCTTAATGCTAAGAATTGGAATTATATACTTGATTGTAGACTCTATTGGCTTCTTCATATGTAGAATGAGGCACATATACCCTGATTACCTTATCGCCATTACCAAATGAATCCATCATTTCAGTTTGTTTAAATTTCTTTTTTTAGCTTTAATTCCATTCTCATTCAACCTTTCTATAAGAGTATCTATCTGCCGAATATCGGATTCATTATTATCCTCATATTCTAATTTAGTTTCAATCACCATTTCCATTAATATAGAATTTTTCTTAGATAGACTATATATGTGGAAACAATAAATAGAGAAATATATAACACAACAGGAAATAATAATCCAAGATAACCAAGATAACATTTAGTTAATTCTTCCTTTCTTAATGGATTGATAAAGATAATTTCATCTTTTCACAATTCTCATTTTATATTAACATAAATATCCAATAAATTATTTTGAATCATTCAATTATCATGCTAAAAATGGGCACATTTCTTACTACAGAAATGTGCCCTTTTATGGAATAAATGGTAAGTTTTCAAATTTTTAATTATCATGCATTCATGAACACTTCTTCCAAGGTCGATTCCTCTACTTTTAATTCATACAATTGAACTCCTGACTCAATTAACCCTTCGGAAAGTTTAGGGATTTCTTCATCGGAAGCAACATTCAATAATGAATACTCTTTTTTTTGACCAACAAAAGTTAAATTTATACCAAGATCAATCGAAAGCTCCAAAGTTTTGGAAGCTGTAAGATTAGGTTTTGTCCGGACTGATACTCCAATTCCTTTTGCTGCTTCTGTTTTTAACTCACGTGGTGTTCCTAATTTCTTAATCACTCCATCACTAATAATTCCTACCCTGTCACTGATTTTCTCGATTTCATCCAGGTTGTGAGACGTAAGAAAAATAGTTTTCCCCCTTTTTTGCAGCTCTGTTATCATTTTACGGATATCAATTGCCGATTCAGGGTCGAGTCCTGAAGTGGGTTCATCAAGAAATAAAATTTCCGGATCACCCAACAATGCCTGTGCAATACTGATTTTCTTTTTCATGCCAAAAGAATAGGTCTTAATTTTTTTCATACCTGCTCCTTCTAGCCCCACTCTATGTAAAAGGTTCTCATATTCTTCTCTAGGACGCTTATCTCCAACGATACTTCCCATATATTTCAAAAAGTTGATCCCTCTCATATCGCGATACAGATTAGAAATATCCGGCATTACACCAATTCTTTCTTTCACCTTATCCAATTGAACTCCTGGAATATCAAATATATGAAAAGTTCCCGAAGTTTTATTAATAATACCAGTAAGTGTATGAATCAACGTTGATTTCCCTGCTCCATTGTGTCCTACAAATCCGAAAACCTCCCCTTTGTACACAGATAAACTAATTCCTTTTAGCACTGTTGATTCGCCATAACTTTTCATCAAATTTTTCGCTACAATTACCTTTTTTGTCATTTATAAATCCCTTCTTTTCATAATTAAAATTGAAATAACAAAGAAAGAAACTCCGATTATAATTGGAAAGATCATAAACATAATGGAATGACTCAGATAGTAAAATGGCAAAGTGAACTTAAACGGAATAAAATACCACCTATCTACCAAAAGTGAAATCCCGTTAAGGATTGGCAATACAATTGCAAGCAAAATACCGAGAAACATGGACAATTTAGTCTTTTGAATAACTGTCGAAATGAGAAGCACGAAGGTAACTAAATAGAACAATAGACATATGGTTTGTATGTAATCTTTTATAGACCAGGATCCTGAAATAATGAAAATCACACCATATGTAACTGATATTGTCGCAATCCAGAATAAAAAAGTACCCAATAATTTACCAAGCATAATTTGAAATCTCGATGCTTTTGTTACAAGCAGTCTTATTGTCCTCATTTCAATTTCACTGTTAATGATGTCATGGGAGATTGCAAAGACAAATAAATATCCAAATACTAATATGACAGCTGATACAGCACCAGTATAAACTGCATCAACACTTATACTTTCACCGCTCATGACTATCTTATTAATCAAATCTTGATGATCTTTTAAAAAGTTGGCAGAAAAATAAGCAATGAATGTTAAAAATAATATAATTAACACCGAACGAACACTTTTAAAAGAATCAACAAATTCACGTCTCAATATATAAATCATTTTCATCCCCCATTTTTGAATCTTATTGAACTATTAAAATTTATAGTTACGAATGATACTTTGCTACTGCATTATAAACCCTCGATATATCAACGTTTCCATTAAAATAAATGAATTTATTGTCATTCAACATCAGCAATATTTAAATAATCGCGGATAAACCACCAGATGAGTAGTCCACCCAGGAAAACTCCAGAAATCAGTTCAAAAATGTCTATCGGCAATAAATCATATTTCATGGAGAGGCCACCTGCAATTAAAGCAATCAACATAAACCACATAGAAAGATATCCAGCAAAATGGGTATTCGATTTTGTCCGTTGGTCATGCTTTCTGTACACCCTATTCCAACCTTTTTCTTTGTGAATTTTTACCCCTACAGAAATTACGTAAATTGTATTCAGAATAATTAGGATTAGTAATATTGGATCACGTGAAATCATCATATAGTAGATGAAAGCTCCAATATTAATTAAACATTTGAAAATAAAATCTGTCCGGTATTTAACATTCCCCATACTAAACATCCCCTTCTATCCAAAATAATTCTTTCATTTCACAATTCAGTGTTTTAGCTAATTTAATTGCCGTACCAATATTAGGCTCATATCGTTGTTTTTCTATGGCGATAATTGTTTGTCGTGTTACCTGTATCGATTCGGCTAGTTGATCTTGAGTAATCCCTTTACTTTTTCGAAATTCCTTTACACAATTTTTGACACCTTGTTTCATAAGATTTTGCTCCTCTAAGAATGTAATGTAAACGTTACATTTATTTTATAATAAACTAACCGTAATGTAATGTCAACCTTACATTGTTAATGAATAAAAAACACCTTATTAGGTGCTCCTATGCTATGTCTATCCAGGTAGAACAACTACTATATTAAAAAATAACTTTTGATTATCTTTATTAAAATTCCCAAATGAAATATTTTTTCTTCTTCCAAATCTGGCCCTACAATGGCAATTGGGGCGCTGACTTCATTCCAGAACAGCGCCCTTTTTTGGAATAGTCTTTTTTGGCTATTAGCTAATATTATTGATAGGTCCTCATATTATCGTAATATATAATTGCCTGAGTATCTCTTATTCAGATATAGTAAGACTGCAATACAACTTAAACCCAAAACAATATATGAATTGATGAAAATCCATAGCTCAGGATTAAATCTATATTCAATTTGTCCCATTGAAATAATAATAAATCCAAAAACAATATGAGTTTTCCCAACTTTTTTCAGATAGTTCGGTAGAAATTTACTGAAAATACTACGTAACGTAATCTCTGAAATAAAGAAATTAGGCTTTCGCGAGAAGTGTTCTACAATGCCTTTAATTACGAAGAAACTCCCTAAAATTAATTGTGCAAACATTGCCTGCCCTCATTATAAGTACATTTCTTCACAATCTCATTCAATTTTTCAACTTGATTATCCCAATTGCCTTGAAAAAGAACTTTATGCCTTTTCAAAAAATCCCCAGTGTAATATGACCCCTATGTTATATAATATTGGCGTTAATTCTTATTAGTGATAAGCGCCGTTTAAAGGAATAAGACGTTTATATGTATTATAAATTTTTAAGAAGTTTTATGTATTCCCCATACTTATCTTCGCCCTTGTATATAACTTCTGTAAATCCTTTTTTCTCATATAACCGTCTTGCATTAAAATTATCTATGTCAACTCCCAAGGAGATCTCTTTATAACCAAGATGTTTAGCGTAATCAATCAAGTAATCAACAATAATGCCACCAATTCCATTCTTACGATATTCATCTTTAACAATCATATGTGAAAGGTAAATCCGTTTCTTTGGAATAGTATAATCTGGATCATTTTTATAAAAAACTAAAGACCCTTCCCCTAAGAAATCATCATTTCTTATATAGATAAAAGTAATTCTGTTCCCGCTTACCAGTTCATCATAAAACATTTCCACCATACCCGGATTCTTTGTCATATCCCATATATTGCTGCATTTATGATATTCTTCAGGTGATAACTTTTTAATTGTGTAAGTGATAGTACTCCCCCCCAGAATATATATTGGATGACTATATTTTTATTAAGTTTTATACAATGCCAATGGTTTAAATTTCATAGCAGGCTTTGTCGCGTAAATATCCTGTTCAGTAGCATAAAATTTGGCCGTTATTGGATTATCAGCATCTTTATTAAATTGTTTTATAAACTGTTTTATTTCTTTACTTCTCATTACTTCCAGAATACCTGTTTCTGTCAAATCAAATACGATTTCTTTTTCCGAGACATCAATTTTTTTATCAATTTTCCCTATCACAGTAACCCTCTCAGTGTCTAAATCTTTTAACTCTGTATCTTCTTCCAAGAACCTCTTTTTTATTTCAGACACAAAGTAGTATTTATTCTTATCTGGCGAAAAGTCAGGTTTAATAATGATTTTTTGTGATTTTTTATCCTCAATAGCTTCCGAATGTTTTACGTATTCATTAAATTCTTCATCATCCCCTGAATTAAATATAGACTGCTTTCCAATCCCCTTGGTGAAATTGGTGAATAAATATAGATTTGATACTTTTAATTCACAATCAAATTTAATAAATTGGTTTTCAGATAATTGGCTCCAAAATTCCCTGTCTCTTGTAGCATTTAAATCAATCATTGCAGGTTCCAAATATCTAACTAAACGAGAAAATTGGGAAATCTCATTTAAAGTTTTAAATTCTTCAACTTTAACCATTTCATTTTTACCACCTCGGCGATATGAAAAATCCGGAAGAGGTATTCCTATTGTACTGGATAAAATTTCACCAAGTTGTCCTGAGGAAATCTCAAATGTATGATTTGGTTTACCATCCACCCTGTTTTCATATTTATATTGTGTTAAACCGTCTTCAATTTGAGTTAAATAATCTCCTGATAACTTACTGTCTAAATAATAGAATTCTCGAAGTTCACCCAAAAAAAACACCCCCAAGCATACTGATTATTATAAAATTATATCATATTCTTATTCCGTTAAATGGCCCTTTTCCGTAGGATCAGGCCCTAAGTCTTATTCTGGCGTCCATTTATGACTATTCTTCACTAACCTTAATCGTAGAGTCACGAGGTATTTTATACGAGTCGGAAATATACATATCCCTTGGAGTAAGACTGCGAGGGTTAGTTAAATAATTAGAAGAATTGCTTCCAGTCAAAAAATTATTAGAAAAATGTATTTTTGGATTTAAATCATCAACTTTTTCTTGTAAATCTTTAACTAACTCTTCACTGAATGTTTTATCTTTCAATGCCTTCTCTAGCTTTTGACTTAATTCTCCAATCTTTCTTTTATATTCTTCATTTTCATCCACTAACTTCCCTAGCCCAAGTTTTGTTTCCCGAATAGCATTTGCCATTTCATCTGCACTTCCGGCTACTCGGTTCAAAACAAGCAATTGATCTTTTAATAATGCATTATCCAGGTCATAGGGATATCTTAATTGGTGATCAACCTCACTCCACCCTTCCTCAAATATTGTTCTTACCTGGATTTCTGCAATATTTTCTACCTTAGTTAAGTTTGTCTTGATTAAATAATGCCAAGACCTATAACCAGCTGGATGTTCCTTTAAATTATATTTACTTTCGTCTTTGTGATCATCTAAAGTTACGTTATCACCCTTCCTGTAGTATATTGTCGCTGTTTCCTGTAACGGCCAGGTACCTTGTATGAATTCATCAATGCTAGATGCCTGATCTTTATAAAGGTGTAAAACTCTTATTCCAATTAAATCGGTAATTAATTCCTTATAATTTTCTATTGTAATTTTAAAATCCTTATCCTCTTTTTTCACTATTATTTTTCTAATGATTTTTTCTATTAAATGTTCCGGATCTTTAATTCTAGACCTTACCGTGTGAACATCAGGATGTGCTCTTAATATCTCAGCAATTGTGTTTGCAGTAGGTGTAAGTACCTTGTTAAATTCAAGATAATCTTTAAAAATGTCGAGTAGTTGCTCCCAAGTAATGCTCAGTTTTTCAAATTCTTCTTTATCAATATTATATTTTTTTAGGAACTTTTCTTTTTCTAATAGTTCCATTATCATCCCTCCGTTTTTATCAAGTTACTCCACATAAAAATTTTAGCATACTATTAAACAATCTGCTCCTACAATGGCAATTTGGGCGCTGACTTTCATTTCCGGAAGTGCGCCGTTGAAAATCGATTCTTTTATCTTATCAGTAACTTTTTCCGGTGCATCACGATATATATCATTGCTCGTATTTGATATGGATAGAACCTTTGAACTTGTCTCGCGTACCCGGTAGTTGAAGTTGGATTCGCTACCTCTACTTACTTAACCAAGTGAGTATAAAAGGAAAAGCATTCAACATAGACTTAACCAATATGTATTCTATGTTGAATGCAAACACGACCTTCGCAAATAACTTCAGGGTTCTCCGTTTCATTTCCTTCAGAAAAATAGCATGATGCAAGACTCCTGATTTCAGCTATCGACTTTTTTACGCTAAGATTTATAAGATTCATATCTGTCCTTAATAATCTAGATCCATCGTCAACCCTTATTGTATAAATGTATTTTTTCTTTAAATCGCCTTTATATTTCAAAGCCAATCGAATATCGTCAAATAAATAGATAGATTTTAACCTGGAAGGTTTATTAGCAAAATTAGTTGTTCTAACCTCTTCAAAAATAATCTCCCTTAAATATTGATCGTGGTTATAATTGCTATAGGAATAATATCTCTCGTCTAATATTACCTTTCCGTATTTGCATTCAAGCATTTCCCCCTTCTCTAAAACATCATTTGACACATGGAAATAATCAACCATAACATCCCCCTCTCATCTACTTTATTCGACAAAAAAGGTGATTATCCTTCTTTCAAAACAACATCCTATTTGCTCACACTCTTATCTCTTGTACATTAAATTCAAAATGATAAAATAAATAAAAGCATGTTTTGGAGGGGTAAACATTGTATTACGGTAATAGTTTTAATATTTTTTATGAAGGGGACTTATCCAGTTACTTAAAACAACAAAATGCACTGATTAAAGAATCTATATATAATGCAAAAGAAGATTATATTTTGAATGTAAATGAAACTGAATACAAAGACTATTTACATAAAAAATATACAATTGAACCAATATCATTTGATTTTAATAATGTTTATGCTGAAGCTTCAGAAAAAGATGTAGAAGTTAATGACAGATTTTATGGAGGTTATATACAGAGATGTGTTGTTTATGTTTACCATATACCCTTCACTGGTAACGCTGAATTATTAAAGCTTAAACCTAATCCATTTAATATGTGGAGTATAAAGGTTCAATGGAGCAATAACAATAAAATTTTATTTGAAATCGTTGATTCTTCTTCAAGTGTGGAGAATGTAAATAGAGACTATCAAAGTACCATAGATTCCATGAAGAGAAACGTCGATAATAGCTTTAAGAATGTGCAAGCATATAATCATTCTTTAAAAGAAATCATAAATACTCAATTTTCTAAAAGAAAAAAAGAACTTCTAGAAAGAAGAAAGCAAATGGCAGCTTTAAGCGTTCCAATAAAATATCTTCAGATGTTCCAAAGAATTTCTCAATTCCAGCTCCCGAAATGAAGAAAAAAATTAGAACATTACCCACTGTTGATGAAAAAGGCTTCCAACCCGAACCAACCTTACCTGATAGTACTTATTTAGATATTTTAAACATCATTCATGATATGGGTAAAGAATTTGAAAGAAAGCCATCAGTGTATACCGGAAAAGAAGAAGAGCATCTTAGAGATCATTTTCTTATGATGTTGGAACCAAATTTTGAAGGATCGGCAACTGGTGAAACCTTTAATAAAACTGGGAAAACAGATATTTTGTTAAAGCATAATAGTCAAAATGTTTTTATAGGCGAATGCAAGTTTTGGAGAGGTAAGAAGTCCCTTCATGACACTATCAGTCAACTTCTAAGTTATTTAACTTGGCGAGATTCTAAAGCAGCTGTTATTATGTTTGTAAAAAACAAGGAATTTAGCACAGTATTAGCAACCTGTGACTGATAAACTAAAGTATACAGTTCCCGCTAAATAAAAGTTTACACTTTTACAGATGTGAGTGCAGTTTTTATATGGCTGCCCTCGGGCAGCCATATAAAAACTGTCCGGCGCGAATGCGGCACAAAACATAATCCAACACTGTTATAATAATAGTTTGATAGATGACAACAGTGATGGAGGAAAAAAGGTGGATAAGTGGAACATGTATATGGACATTAAGCAATTATTAAAACAAGGTTTTAGTAAAGTAAAGGTGGCTGAAAAACTTGGTATATCCAGGGTCACTGTATACCGTTACCTAAAACGTAATCCACAGGATATGGCGGAATGGGTTACGCAAACAAAAACTAGAAAGAAGAAATTGGATGACTATCAAGAATTGATTCTCTCCTGGTTACGTGAACATCCTGACATGACAGCTGCCCAAGTATTTGATTGGCTTATGGAGAAGTACCAGGGACTGCAAGTAGCTGAAAGCACGGTTCGGCTCTATGTAAGAGAACTACGCAGAGAACATGATATTAAAAAGGAATCAAACCCTCGGTCTCATGAGGCTGTGCCAGAACTACCATTTGGCAAGCAGGTGCAGGTAGACTTTGGGCAAACGGAGCAATTAACTCCCGATGGCAAAAAGGTAAAACTTTATGGAATAGCGTTTGTTCTTTCTAATTCACGATATAAATATAAAGAGTGGTTGGATAGGCCCTTTACCACTAGAGATGTGGTTCGAACCCACGAGAATGCCTTTCATTATTTTGGAGGAGGAATTCCGGACGAGATTGTTTATGATCAGGATGCACTGATTCTCGTAAGTGAAAATAGTGGGGATTTAATCCTAACACGTGAATTTCAGACTTATAAAGAAGACAGAGATTTGACAATAAGAATGTGCAGGAAAGCTGATCCGCAAAGCAAGGGAAAAATAGAAAATGTTATCAAGTATATCAAACATAATTTTGCGAAAAACCGATTATATTACGGGCTTGATGCATGGAATGAGGCGGGATGGGACTGGTTAGAGCGCACTGGTAATTACAAAATTCATCACACAACAAAAAAGAGACCGGTAGAAGTGTTCACCCTCGAAAAGCAACACTTGCGACCAATCTCTCAACGTATCGACGAATTTGCCGATAACCACTATGAATCAAGTATAACAAGAACCGTTCGTAAAGACAATGTTATTTGGTATGACTCTAATCGATACAGCGTTCCTCTCGGGACGTTCCATAAGACAAAAGAGGTTTATATTGAAACAACGGATGATGCGTACCTTTGTATAAGAGAATCGAAAGGTGGATCCATCATCGCAAAACATAAAATAGACCCTGGAAAAGGGAAGTTGATTCAGAATAACAAACATAAGCGTGATCGTACCAAAGGTATTGATACATTCATTGAAACAGTTGTATCGGGATTCACAGAAGAAGAAAAAGCAAGGTTGTATTTGAACGAAATCTATAAGCGAAAACCACGCTACATTCGTGATCAACTACAAATAATGGCCAAACAAATTAAAAAATATGAACAGCAATTATTAGATCTAGCTTTAGCAGAATGTATGGTGAAACAATTATTCAGTGCAACAGATTTTAGCGATGTCATTCATTACCTTGAACGACAACGAGGGGTAACAGTTACAGAGGAAACGATACAACATTCCCAAATTGTACCCAGTTCAATTCACCCTTTGGGTGATTCCATAGTTCAAACCAATACACAAACAAGAGATATCAATGAATATGTATCCGTTTTGGAGGGGGATGAACGATGAAACAGTTGACGACACTACAAAGTAAACTGAAGTCCCTTCGCCTTACGGAAACAGCAAATCATTTACCAGTACTCCTACAGGAGGCTGAATCAAATGATGAAACATATGCAAGCATGCTTATAAGAATGGTTAATTACGAACAACAAAGACGTGATGAAAAACAGATCGAGAAACGGATGAAATGGGCAACATTTCCTTATCGGAAAACGCTAGATTCGTTTGATGTAAGTGAGCAACAGTCCATGAGTAAAAAACAATTTAATAAATTGAAGGAGTTATTGTGGATTGAACAACTATTCAACATTATCCTACTTGGACCGCCGGGTGTTGGTAAAACACACCTGGCGATAGGGCTAGGAATGCAGGCAATTAATCGAGGTTATAAGGTAATATTCACATCCATGGATGAGTTGATACATGCCTTGAAAACCGAGGAAATCACGCGCAAATCACAAACCAGGTTGAAGCGTATACGAAACGCAGATCTCGTCATTATTGATGATCTAATGTTTATGGCAATGGACCAACATGAAGCAAATTTATTCTTCCATTTAATTAACGATTTATATAATAACGCCAGTATTGTACTTACTTCCAATAAGGCACCGAAGGAGTGGGGTGAGCTGTTAGGCGACCCAGCCATAACAACGGCTATACTGGATCGCATTATTCATCGAGCAGAGATCATTCATTTAAATGGGGATAGTTATCGGATGAAACATAGATCATCCATATTTGAGGAATAAGTGTAACAAATTAATTAGCGAAAACTGTAACATTTTACTTGACGGTTACACAACCACTAAAGAAGAAATAATTAGTCATCCAAATTATTTTGGTTTTGTTAATGAGAAGGATGAATCCTGGTTAAATTACAAGTTTCATATTAATGGAGATAAAAATAGAGAAGTAAAGTTAGCAGTTATGCTTTATCATATACCTGAACTTTAAGTTGGTGGTCTCCTGGTGCATTTAAGTAATCACACGAGCTTGCCGGTAAAGTGCTGCCTTGTAATGAATTAAATGAGTATTGCGAAGGAGATCCACCACCAATGTTTTGCTAAAATTAGCGCAAATAATATTGCCCGCCACTATTGTTTTGTCCGTGTTGAGGAACAATCGCAAGTCTGTCATAAATAATGCCAAGGAGGCACACCTGCTCAAGTATAATAACACGGACAATCCGATTCTAAAGCATTTGCTGGCGGGGTCCCGCCCCTTCTAGCATATGCAAAGAATCGGGCGTTACAGTCAATGGCAAACAGCTCCGCTGTGGCTCTGAGTCTATTCATTAAAGAGCGGTTGTATACTAGTGGCTCTTAGCTCCGCAGATGGGCGGCTCTATATCCTGCAATTGGTGGCTCAAAACTACGCATAAGTTTGCTCAATTCATCTGCAATAATCATTAAATACTAAGAAAATGGATTGCTAGAAACAACCCATCATTGTTCAACTCTTGTTAGCAATAGGTAAGCCTTTGAAATTATCTCCAGCTTTTCCCCTGCTCCACACCAAGGACGTGCCAGTTTCCCAGCATCCGGCGCTCCATCTACCGATTTATAATTGATTATAAGTTCTTCGTTACTTTTAGACGTGAGATAATTCTACCTCTTCCAGCCCGCATTCCATTCGGTATTGATTTAGTTTCTTTATTATTGAGTAGTTCAATCCGAATTTCTGTGTCTCGGATGCAATTATTTCGTTATCTTTACGATGTATAAGCCGATGTATGTCTTTATGAAGAATACGAAGATTGTTAAACCTATCCGTTCCTCCAAGATGTTTGGGTGTATAATGATGACAGTGAACTTCATAAGCAGTTAAATTCCAACCTGTGATTTCGCATTTGCCTATTTTCATACTAAAACGACTAATGCGATTATCCATGTACTCAACTGTTCTATCTGGGAGATTTGCCTTCATTAGTACGCTGATTTCAAATTCAATATTTGGCTTTAATTTATCGTAAATTTTCTTTCTGCCTTCTTCTGTAAAAAGAGATAATGATGGACTAAAGTTCATGGCATTTACTGTTTTGACGTTTCCTATAGGAAACAGGTGTACAGTGGCAATTTTGAACGTTTTAAATCCTTTACTATAAAACTTCTTATAGGTTGAAGTAGGATTGATTGGATGTCCATATTTCCCAACAGTACGAAGGCGATTGTACAGAAAGGCCTTTAGATCATAGGCAAGACGTGAGAATTCTGGATTGACATGTGTAGCTCTGTTAAAATAATTGTGAATACCTAAAACAAAACTGTTAAAGCGTAAAGCATTTTGGACTGTAGGGGAGTCTTTCATCCTTCGGATGTGCATTTTAGCTTGTTCTTTAAGTTTCTCCCGTTTCTTACGTTTGATGCCTGTATGGGCAACCCTTTTATCCTTCTTTATATTGGCTTTAATGGTAAACCCTAAGAATTCGGATTCTCTTTTTCGCAAATTCACAATCTGCGACTTTTCTGGTGAGATATCCAGTTTTAAACGTTCTTTAATATATAATCTAACTGCATGGTACCACTTTTGGGCTGTTTTTCCATCTCGGCAGAGAATTTTAAAATCGTCCGCGTAGCGGACGAGGTAACCTTCTTTGAGGTTTGAACGTTTCTTCGCATATCTTTCTCCAACTTGAGATTTATAGTTTTTCGAGAGGGGGAAAAACTCCCACTGATCTGCAACCCACTGGTCTAAATCATTTAATACAACGTTCGATAATATCGTTGATAAGATACCGCCCTGGGGTATACCTTTAGATGGCACTCCTTCTTTATCAATTTCAGCTTTTAGCATCTTAGATATACAAGCTAATACTTTTCTATCATGGATGCCTAAATTCCATAACTGTTTGATGAGAAGTGTATGATTAACATTATCGAAAAACCCCTTGATATCAATGTCCACAACATAATGAAGCTGCGATTGATTAATTAGGAATTGTACTCTTGCCATAGCATTATGAGTAGACCGTAACGGTCTGAATCCATAGCTATGTTTATAAAAATGGGCTTCAGCAATTGGCTCAAGAACTTGTTTAAAACACTGTTGAATGATACGGTCAAGAATGCATGGAATGCCAAGTGGTCTTAATTTACCGTTTTCCTTTTCAATCCATTTTCTTCTGACCTTCTTAGGATGATAGTTTTTTAGTTTTGTTTGAATTACGTTCACTAATTCATTTTCCGTAAGCCTTTTGATATCTTTGATGGTTTTTCCATCTGTGCCAGATGTTTTCGACCCTTTATTAGATTTGACCATCCTATAAGCTAGTATAATGTTCTCTCGTGATGTAATCATTTCATATAAATGGTTAAATGAATGGTTGTTACTAGCCCTCTTGTGTAAATCCGTAAAAGTTTCCGTCATATTGTAGTAATCCCAATATCTCAAAGTTGACACTGTGGCATCCCTCCCAAAGAGTGATGTTCCCACATTCCTACCCGATCGGTGTCATTCACGTGAAGAAAATAATCATTCTAATTCGCTAGACTTGGGGCTGTTCCTCCACTCCCATTACAGAGATTCATCAGTCGTACCCCTACCTTCGCAAGGATAAATGTATTTCGACTTTCGCCTTATTACAAACGTTTCGGATGACAGTCCTTCTTTCAACGTTCCTTACTTCCCAAGTACCTTACAACGTAGCTATCCATTTTAGACGTAGGTGCTTCCTTTAAGCCTGCGAGCACGATACCGCCATTGTTCGGTATAGCGTATTTCAGAGGGCGCAGTTTTACTCTACACCACTCGCCCCAACGTTAGCTGGGACATAGCTTTACACTATGTTCAAACTTTAGACCCTTACATTCGGAAGTTTGTCAGTTCGCTTCTAGTGGAACATTCTCACCGTGTCTACTTTTTCAGCCATCCGGCATATCAGTTAGCATACCTTTTCCAATTGGAATGGATTTAGCCTTCCTTCTGCCGACTCTACCTGTGCTTCGTACCCCATGAACTGTCATTCATGACGCACGCAGGAATATTGATGGGATGGTTTCAGGAAACATGGTTCCATCATTCCCATCCTCCGTTGTAACGTTAAAATTAATAGAATTCCCCGCATGTTCACCCTTGAGAGGGTTTATAGCGGAACTTGTCGCGCGCGCCCGTTTGCTTAATTGCTTCTTTTAACAATTATTCTTAAATAAAATGAAAACACTTTGGGAAACATAAAGACGAGGTGATTATATGAGTAAAGAAAATTTAAAACTCACATCCGCTGAAATAGGGACATTATGGGGAGAATATGTAAACGGAACAGCTGTTGATATTATAAACAAATATATGTTGTCCATCATAGAAGATGAAAAAATAAAAACGCTTTTTGAAGAAGCAATACATATATTTAGCAAACAAAAAAAACAGATATCGATGTTCATTGAAAATGAAGGATTTCCAGTTCCGATTGGATTTACAGAATCGGATCTTAATAAAGGTGCAAAAAGATTGTTTTCTGACATTTTCTGCCTACACTATTTGCACATTATGACATTACATGGATTATTAGGGCATACGGGATCACTCAGTTCCTCGGTAAGAAAGGATCTGAGGGATTTTTATGACGGGTGTGATGATAGTGGGAAGAAGATGTACCACCAAACGATTGAATTACTTTTAGAAAAAGGGCATTTCCAAAGAGATCCATACTTTTATCCAGAAAATAATCCTGAGTTTATATCAGGGCAACAGTTTATCGACGGCTACTTTGGTGATCACCGTCCATTGACAGCGACGGAAATTATCAGTCTCTCACTAAACATGAAGAAAAAGATAATGGAAAAGTCCCTTTCAATTGGATTCAGTCAGGTAACGCAATCAAAGGAAGTTAGAAAGTTTTTAAAGTCAGCAGAAAAAGCTTCGGATAAGCAAATTCAATCATTCGGAAAAATATTACACAAAGATAATTTGCCTGTACCAATGTCATGGGAATCAGAAGTAACAACTTCTCAGGAGTCCCCTTTTTCAGATAAGCTGATGTTGTATCATATAGGATTCCTATTGCAAACCGCACAAGCATTCCATGGGACAGGTCTTGCAACTGCAATGCGAACGGATCTTGTTATGAATTATGAACAAAGCATCTTAAAAAGTCTGACGGTCACGAAAGAATGGTTTAATATTATGACGAAAAATAGATGGTTGGAGCAGCCCCCTCTTGCTCCTGACAGGAAAAAAATTGCAAAAGACAAATGAAAATTATAGTGCCCTTTCAACAGAGGGCATTTTTCACCTTAAATCCTTCTTTAACAACTATTTACTTTTATGTCCAATCCAACTTTTCCGACTTTCTTACAGAAAACTGACATGCTCCACAATTCGTTCAACAGCTTGTTCACCGTTTTCTTCCCATTCATTTTTATCCCTGATTAAACCATCCCGATCCAGTGGATCCTGAAACTGGCTGAACCCTGAGACAGCTCCGAGAGCGCCAGCACTTCTATCCAATCCCGTATTGACGACATGCTTTATCACATAGGGTGTTTCAAATTCAATCAAGGCATTCGGTCGATCCAATTCTCCCTCTAACACTTTGAAAGGAAGCCTCAAATATATTGTTTCACCACCTTCACGCCATAATGCTGAGTCCAAGCATCCCTTATGATAATCCCAGCAGTCGCCCAGGCAATAATTCAGTCTTTTTCTGTATTTCACCATATTACGAAAGTATGTCTGCTTTCCTTCCAGTTCTGTTTGCAATTCAATCAACACAACCACTCCTTTTAAAGGTGTTAATGGTATTATTTACTCCTCATAAAAAAAACATACCAAGCTTACTGCACACATAATAGAAGTATCTGAAAAAGTATTTCTTATCGATGAAATACACATAAAAACCGGGCACTATAAATACCCGGTTAAATCTTATAAATTTAATATTCTTGGCTCAGCATTTTTCTTATTCATTAAGTGAATTTTCTGTGGTGTTATTTCAAGTACGATATAATCAGGATCATCTGGCCCGCTAAACCAGCTTTCCATATATTCATTCCACAACTTTTTTTTCATCGCATCGGATTGGCTGATGCTGACTTTTCCCTCGTATTCCACGTACTCATCACCAAACCCTTCCCCTTCATATCCTAATAAAATATGCGTATGGGGATTTTCCTTTATTTCCTCGGTCTTATGCGTATTATTATTTGTAGCTGTGTAAAGTGTTAAACCATCACGATGAAACGTCATGTATCGTGAATGTGGTTTGTTTTGCTGGACAGTCGCCATCACACCAACGGCGCTGTTGTCCAGGATGTTTTCAATGTTTTCTCTTATTTCCTGTTGATTCAAGTGAATACACCCCTTTCATGGTTATATTCCCATTGTACCTTTATGAATAAATTTTAACCGAATATCACATTTATTTTTTCTTCCACAATTTACCTGGCCAAAAAGCATACCTTCCAAGTACAGTTGTGATGGACGGAACCAGTAACGGTCTGACAATGAATGTATCCAACAAAATACCAATTGCCGTTACTACGCCGAATTGTACTAGTACTTGCAGTGGCATGACTGCCAATACCGAAAATGTTCCTGCCAAAATTAGTCCAGCTGAACTAATTACACCACTCGTTTGTCCAACACCTTCTGAAATAGCCTGTTTCAACGGCATTTTTTCGCGATTTTTCCAAATGCTCGACATCATAAAAATGTTGTAGTCCTCACCGAGCGCCACAAGGAACACAAATGCATACAACGGAATCAATCCCTGCATGGCGGATGCGTCTAATCCATAGTGAATAAATAACCAGCCTAATCCTAACGCAGAAAAGTAGGACAACAAGATGGTCAGTAAAAGATAAATCATCGCCACAATGGAACGGAGATAAGCAAGCAAAAGCGCTGCAATAATGATAAGCACTACCGGAATGATGATGCTCTGATCCTGATTTGTAACCTGTCTTGTATCATATAGCGTTGCTGTTTCACCACCAATCCAGACATTGGTATCGGCATTCTCGATTCCTGCCTCTTTAAGATCTTCAGCAACTGCATCTTTTATGTCAGGTATCTTATTAATCGCTTTTTCCGAATAGGGATCAATTGCCAATGTTAACTCGTACGCCTGATAGTCCGCATCTTCCCCTGTTTTTGGACTACCGACAGTTTCCGTGATATCCATGGAAACAAGTGTATGTAGTATGGATATTTCTTTTCCTTCTGAATCAACAATCACCTGTACGGGAGCAATTTTACCCGAAGGATAGTGTTCCGCAATGATGGTAAACCCTTCCCTTGAAGGCATATCTTCCGGAAAAGAATCAAGTAGTCCATACGTATACGAGATTTTCGGTGCAATGAGAGCCGCTGCTCCAAGGAAAATGGTACATACAGCAATAATAAGCCATGGTTTTTCTGTCACCCAACGGCCGACTGATTTACTGAACCAGCTCCTGGTTTTGGGATGACGAACAGGTTTGCCCTTCTTCACCTCCAACTTTCTGGCCATTTCCTCTGTACGTGGAATGAACGGGAAAAAAGCGGTTCTGCCAAGTAATGCTAAAATGGCTGGCAGAAATGCAAGTACAGCAATCCCCACAATAAATATAGCCAGACTGAACGGTACGGCAAAACGGTCATAAGAAGCGTATTGTGCAAGCGACAAACTAAGAAGTCCGATAGTGGTCGTCAGCGCACTCATCATAATCGCTCCACCGGAATGGGCGATTGCCTTTTGCAGTGCGGTATATTTATTAACCTCCAGCTGTAATTCGTCACGATACCTTGAAATCAGGAACAGACAATAATCCGTCCCAGCGCCAAACAGCAATACCGTCATGATCGATATAGCCTGTGAATCAACCACAATCCAGCCTTCCCGTGCCATAAAACCGAGTAAAGGACTGATTACTCCATAGGCAATTCCAACACTTATAAGCGGAACAACAGCTAATATCGGTGAGCGGTACAACACGACCAGCAACACTAATACCAGTACGACGGTTGCAATTAATAAGGTAATATCGGCCTGACTGAACAATTCAGTGGCATCTGTTTGGATACCGACTGGACCTGTAAACCTCGTTTGTAAATCATCAGATGTTGTTGCTCCACTAAACGGATCATGTCCCGTTAAATCTGTCACGCTGTCCTTCAGCACATTCATAGCTTGTTGCAATTCATCTGTTGACGCGGCTTTTTTAAAAAACACTGGGGTAATAAGTGCTTCGCCATCTTCGGAAGCCATCTGTTTTAGTGCAGGAACTGGCGCTTTTCCAAGTGGTGGTACAAGTGATTGGTGTGCTAATGGATTATCCGTTAGTTTCTGATATAAATTTTTGACAGACTTATAATCTTCTTTCGTTAATCCGCCATCATGGTACCAGACCAACAATAACGGAATCCCATTATTATCCGGAAACTGCTTCTCCATTATGGTTGCTGCCTGATTGGACATGGCATCTTCCGGCAACAGATCTTGCGAAGTTGTCGTTTGGCTGTTTACCTGGGGCCACAGAACTGTCAGAATACCAATAATCAAAACCCAGATTACTAATGTTGCAAAACGACTCTTCCTATTTGCAACGGTTTTCCCCCATTTTTCCAATAAATTATTCATCAATCTCCCTCCCTTAGGCTTAAGAATCTTTTTGTAATGGTGCTGTATGTAGGATTACCACAATATAAAACAATAAATCGATTGTCTGCTATATTCAGGGTCCCCTTTGAACAATAACGGGTATGCTAAAAAGTCGCAGTACTCCTAAATACACCAACATGTTACTGTAATTATATATACTGGTTGGTTAATTATCAACTGTCATGTATAATATGATATAATCTCGTATAAGTAACGACAAGGAGCGAGCAATTTGAAAAAGAGAAATGAACGTCCGCTGGGCAGACCCCGGACAAGTGACCAAACAATGCCAACAGAAGAAATTATTATTCAGACAGCTTCCCGTCTTTTCCTGGAAAATGGGTATCCAACTATTTCAGTTGACGATGTTGCGAAAGCATGCAATGTAACAAAAGCCACTATTTACTATTACTATGCCAGCAAAGCGGAATTATTTACCGAAGCAATGGTAAAAATGATGATTCGCATTCGTAAGAAAATGAACAGCATGTTGCAGGAAAACCTTCCTTTAAAAAAGCGGCTTTTAAACATTACAAAAACACATTTAAAAGCAACCACCAATGTTGATACCAACGGATTAACAAAAGGATTGAACAATGCCCTGTCACCCGAGCAACAACAAAAAATACACCAGGCAGAAACGGATATGTATCAGGCATTGGAACACGCGTTTATCGACGCCATGGAACGGGTGGAAATCCGTAGTGTCCAACCAATTTTTACTGTTCATGCCTATTTGTCATTGTTGAAAATAGGCAATTTAGATAATCAAGAGGAAAAGTTTTTTTCTGATACAGACAAAATGGCTGAACAGATTGTGGACCTGTTATGGAATGGAATCAGTCCAAATGATGAAATGGAGGATAAATAATGCGTTTATGGCATGAACAACTTCTTCCCAAGTTACCACGTCAGCAGTTATTGGGGCAGCACCGCGAATGCTGTGCACTGCGAGGGAATGGCTGGGGCAAAAAGCATGCGACGGTTAATTATGTCTTCCATCATTCACCATATATACTCTACCTATACCATATGAAAGTGATGAGCGAAATGAAACGAAGAGGATACCGGAATGCCACGCAATGGGAAGACCCATACTACCGAGGAAAAGCTTGTCCACCCTTTCTTAAACAGGATTTTAATAAAACAAATTACCATCCTGACCACCCAATTTATCCCGAGCATAATCAGGATTACCTACTGGAATGCATCGAAAATCTTCGGGAAAAAGGAATATGTTTGTAAGCAGGACTGCCGCAGACAAGAAATATGCCAGACAGAACGACTTAATATTCGCCTGGAGGTCATACTAGTGATATAAATTATTTTCAGAAGGTGATATTGTGAGTGTTTTTCTGGTTGCTGGCACTATCGTAGTGCCATTTATAATGTTTTTATTGCAAAAGGTTTCTTCGAATTATCGTTTAATTTTTAATATAGCTGCAATCATCTCCACATTGATATTTGGGACCATTTCCTCCTTATCTATTTATCAAATTATTAAAGATAATACCGTCTTTATGACAGAAATTCATGCTGTTTTTTTGAATCCATTTTTTCTAGTCACTGGAGCTTATATTGGGTTGTACATCCTTTACCGGCTACTATTAATTACCACGGAAGAACGGGGGCAATGACGTGTGTGTTGGTCGTATAGCCATCCATAAATTAGTACTGACATTACAATTTTCATCTACTATTAACCTTTGAGCTGCTGTCACATACAGTAATCCAGGGTGATGACTTTGGAATCGGCAGTAGTATTTTTGCAAGAAATGTTGATGCTGTACGGTATTACCGCACTTGGATTTATCACAAGGAAATCAGGTATTCTGGACAAACATGCAAATGATGTTCTGACACAGCTTATCCTGTACATCACGTTACCCGCGCTCATTTTATTTTCCCTTGACATTCGTTTTTCTGTTTCCTTAGCAAAAGAATTTACGTGGCTGATTGCCATGTCAGTGTATATACTTATGGTCTCATGCGTTTTGGCATTTTGGATGCGACAAAACGCGCGACTTCCAGCGAAACAAAAAAGTGTCTATGAAGGCCTGATTATTTTTGGGAACCAGGGTTTTATCGGTTATGCCGTCAGTTTTATTCTCCTGGGTGAAAAAGGAATTGTTTACTTGACCATATTCAACTTATGCTATTTAATTCTAATATGGACGTACGGAGTATATTTATTTCACCAGAATAATGCAAAGACGATTAACTGGAAAAATATATTGTTAAATCCGGGTATTCTATCCACCTTGGCAGGGATTACCATTTTTTTATTTCCGATAAGTTTTCCGGATATCGTATCCACTGGATTGGAAAGCGTCGGCAAAATGACCATCCCCCTTTCCATGATTTTAATTGGAAGTTTAATAGCGAATATACCCTGTAAAGAGTTTTTTATTCTGATAAAAAACAGCTACCTGTGGAAGGCGGCTGCATCAAAACTTGTACTGCTCCCTGCAACTCTGTTCATTTTTGCCTTTTTTTCTGTTCCTTTACCAGTCCTTCTAATCGCTGTCATCGTTTCCGGTATGCCCTCCGCTCCAACTATCACGCTGTATTCCCAAAGATATGGGGGTGACACATTATTTGCATCAATCGGCGTACTGCTAACAACAATATTGTGTATACTAACCATTCCATTTCTTTATTTTATGGTAGGCTTTCTGCATAATTAAACTGAACCGTCATCCATGTTTTGGACAAAACGGATTTGGGTATTGCAGCAGACAGAAACTTCATGTATACAGTGAATTCATAAAAAACCAGTGAGGAGATAATTAATGAAATTATATATATTTGAAACATCCCAACTTCTCCCTATATCGCTCGAAACAGCCTGGGATTTTCACCCCACCATGGATGCGTTTTGAAGTTACTGGACGCTTACCCCAGAAAATGTATCCAGGTATGATTACCATGTATCGTATAAATCATTACTTGGGATTCCCGTTAACTGGGTTACAAAAATTACTCATGCAAAAAATTTGAATTATTTATTTTTCAAGGAGTTTTCTCCACCCCTGAAACAGTGCTCTGTATATTCATGGAATGTTTGCACCAATTCCAGCATATATTTTTCATATTTCTTTAATCCTTCTTTATAATCAACAAGATGATTTTCCAAATTATGCATAACAAAACATCCTTTTTAATTTTTCTGAACAGGGACTGTGCCGAACACAGTCCCTGTTCAAGATTGATTTTTTTACTTGATTTCTATTTTTTTCTTTCCTCATCCGATATATCTGTTTCTTCCGCAAACTCCGTACTGTATGCCATATTCCCTGATCTTGAAATACCTTCACCTTCATGGTCCTGCTCTAGTGAATCTTTAAATAAAAGGCCAATGCACACCAATCCACTAATTCCTACCAAGGCGTACACAACTCTTGCCAAGCCGGCATCCTGTCCACCAAAAATTGCAGCAACCAGATCAAACTGGAATGCCCCAATAAGCCCCCAATTAATAGCACCGATTATAACTAAAACCAGCGCAATTCGTGTCAATATACTCATGGATTACACCTCCTTTTGTTTTAGCATTCCTGCCAAAATCATCTTCTGACGGGGTTCAACCAACATTGTGTCAAAAGGCCAATAATCTAACCCGTGACTCATTGGTTGGTTTACATGGTTTTATTTCTTCACAACACAACCCCAGTAGATGTTACCGCAATTCCAAGTACGTAGAATTAATTCTTCTCGTACGTTGATGATAACTCCATGGAATTTGACGGAAGTACTCCTTATTTTCTGCAGCAACTTATTTTTCATACTGATTTGAAGCATCTTGAGAAATAAACATAATTTTTTTCTCATTAGGGAGAACTAATAAATAATACAAGGAAAGAAGGTGACCCCTGATATGCTAGTTCTTGATATCCGAATATATGTAGAACTTGAAGGGGTCAGTCAATTAGTTACAGATATTGTATTTCAATTACTTTCATGGATGGTAGAAGAAGAACGTAAAACTATTCGAGAAACGAAACCAGGTATTGAATTAGGAAAATCAACAGGCTAAATATAAAGGTAGAAAAGTTAATTATCACGCTAACGCTACTGGAAAGGATAAAGCTGTATATGAAAAAGTTATTAAGATCTTGCAGCAAAAACAAATTGTCATGGACATTCACCGATATACAGACGTTTCCAGAAATACAATCTATCGAATAAAACGTGAACTTAAAAAGAAATCTGAAAATTTATCGTAAAACAAACGACTGTTCCCTTTTCCATTGACTTAACTTTAATAAGTTGGTTATAATAAAAACAACCACTTAAGGGAATGTAGGTTCCCTATTGAGCCCCTTTTATTTTGATCACCTTGTAATGGTGGTCATTTTTTTGGTTTTTCTTGACTATCATGGTGGTAAAAGGGCTACTCGTCACTTTCATCGTTATTTTGCATTATAGAATAAATATATAAAGCCTGATTCCTCCTTCTTTTAACGAGGAATCAGGCTTATGATTTTCATACAATCGCGCCCTTTTCTTGAATAGTCTCATTACTATTTCTTAAATCTTTCCCACGAATTCGTATAGATAAGCATAAATACAAATATCACTATGAATAAAACAGGTCCAACAATTAATAACCATCTGTTTTCAAGCGTCTCACTAAGTACCAAGATCATCAAACTAAATGATAAAGCAAACATCATTTTCCCCATAAACTTACTCAACGCGATTTGATCATATTTTTCTTTTTCTTCCTCTGACATCGTATTAAAGCCTGCAATTAAGAAAGATGCCTTTCCACTTGAAAATATAATACCCAGTATAAGAAATACGGCTAGTATAACAATAATTCCCGCAACCATTTATCTTCTTCTCCTCTTGAATTAAAATTAGTTTTAACTAAACTAAACTGCCATTTGACTTAATAACAATTATTTAAAAATCCCCAGGTTTTAGCAATCGCCTTCTTCTAGGATGTGGCCCTAAAAGTAAAAAGGACGCGTTATTCGATAAACGCGCCCGTTTCTGGTATAAAGGACTCGCAAGTTATCTTTTCACAGCCAGACAATAATTAACATTATCAAATGCCGTCATTTGATGTTGTGGATTAGCTTCGTTATATCTCTGAAAAAACTGATTGGTGATCTTATCCGGCGTCATATGTTCATAAACCAGAAAAGAGCTTTCGCTCAACAGCTTTTCCATCTCAAAATATGAATAACCAGAAAGCATTTTTTCGCCCGCTGCCCCGGCCATAGCTGTTTGTTTTTGAGCACGCTCGCCTGCCTTCTTTGTATGGGTGTTTTCATCAGGATAGTCAAAAACTACACTGCTACCCTTTGGTAGATGTTCTGATAACACTTGAAAGACCCCTTTAAAGTTTTCTTCCGACAAATAGTAACTGATTCCCAATAAACTGCAAAAACTAATTTTGTTTTGATCAAGTGCCTTGCAATCAAACAAACGGCTCTGCCAATTATTTTCCGTAAAATCCACAGCAACATAGTGTAAGTTTTTAGGCCTTTGCTCTACCATATCATGAATGCGTTTTTGTTTGTCCGCAATCATATCCGGATGGTCTAATTCAAAAATCTCGATATTTGCCGCCCAGTCAGGTTGACGGTAAGCAAACGTATCGTATCCCGCAGCAAAAATTAAATATTGCTCCGCACCAATTTTCACGGCATTGTTAAGCATTTTTTCAGAAAATGCAGCTCTCCCGAGTGGAGAAGGAGATAATTGATTATCTACCACCCACTGTAAAGCTTTACCTTCTGTTCCATCAAAAGACGGATTAAAGAAATCAATGCCTTTGGACATATGGCTAGCGATTTGTTCGTATTCTTCCCTCGTTAAAACCTCCTTAGCTAAATAATCATCAAATATTTTTATTTCTTTTTGCGTAGAATGATACGCTCGAGCAAAGGCGCTTACAAGTGCAGTCATACTTTTTTGTTCCATTTTTTATCACCTCTATTACTTAATACACCTTCTACAGATGTATAACAAGACTTGAATTTTCAGACATTTTATGATAATGTGGAGCAAAGATAATGTACAAATAATCGTAACAAATGATGATTTGGCATACGTACCTCTAATTTCTCAATAAGTGTTTCAACTCTTGCCCTTATATACAATATTGGCGCTATTCCTTATGGAATAGCGCCCTTTTGCGGAACAAGGCTTTAATGTTTATATCTGAAATTGGGCTAACTCACCTGTTAGTTACTTTAAAAGAATGGCTCTCTGTCATTTGTAAATTCTAATTTAAATGGGATAAGTGATAAGACTACTACCAACGAAAGAAAAGTGAAAATAGCTGTCAAAGTAACAGTCAGATCGAATATATTCAGTATGAAAAGAATAAGTAATAATGCCAGCGAATAAAAACCTGATTTCCAATGACTGTGTGTTGTAATGTATTGCTTTTCACCACACTTTGGGCATTTCTTATGACCATCGATAAAAAATAATAATTCTCCCCATTTAAAAATATATTTACAAGACCAGCATTCAGGTAATGACATTAAAAACCCCTCCCATAATCCCCCATTTTGCAGCTCTTTCATTAATTAGAAACTGATAACAATTAATAGTTATTCAATTTTTGCTCCCGATGACCGAATAATATTATCTTTCACGTTTTCTTTTGAAGAAATTTGACGTAATCAACATTATTATACCTATGACAATTAAGGGGATTGATGATGCTGCAGATGATTCTGGGGTACCTGAAATCCCTGATGTCGTCTCATTAAATGCAATTCCAAAGGCAAAAACCCACAATCCTATAAATGCAATCACTTTTCCTGTTCGATTAAACCTCTTTAAAAACATCTATGTCCCCCCCTTTTCATCAAAAAGTTATTCCATTAAATGGCATGAGTCCCATACAATTCCGAACTCACGCCCAACCAGTTGCTTAACAAAATAACCTGTCTAACTTTATGGGGTCACTTCATATTCTGGATTAGCTCCCGTTCGTATTGCTTAAAACCGTTTTGAAGATTTAATTATTGAATTCACATCATTCTTTTCTTTTTAATCTTTTAAATTCAAAAAACAAATAGGCGCCTATCAGTAAATAGGTTAACAACATTCCAGTAACTAACCGCATTTCTTCACTGAATGAAGTGAAAGATAGTAGAAATGTCGGAAGTTGAAGTGCTATCAATACTACAGGTAAAATAGCAGTCTTAGCCCAAATTGAAAATAGAATAACAAATACTATAAGAATGATTCCTGTTATGACGCTTCCTAACATACCAAATTCAATGGTAGGTGTTTGATAAAACATATCGGCTGTGATCAACCCTATAAAGAAAAGAATACTTATAAATGTTGGAATCAACAATAAAAGAAATTCTGCTGCCTTAGACAATTGCTTTTTGGCCACATAGCGAAAAGTTGTAAAAACTCCCACCATGAATATGATACTATACAATGTCGTTCCAATGATTTGTAATAAGCTATAGCTTAATGTACCTTCCATTACATCTCCTAAAACTGGAGAAGATATTGCACCCATCACAATAAGTGGAACATATTTCGCCCAAGCTTTGTAGTCATTCGTCATCTCGTTTGAAATACTTGTCATATATTCCTGGGGTGATGATCCAACAATGTGCTGAATTGACTTCCCATTCAATTCAGCATCAACAAGATGATCCTCAAGTTCTTCAGCAATTTCGTTAATCTCCTGATTATTTTTCCCACTTGAAAATAAGTACAGTCTTAAATCATCAATAAATTTTTTACTCTGATCTGTTAGTTGATGTTCTTCCATTCTTCCCACCTCGCTCATTGGTTTCTTGATTAATAATTGTATTAACACTTTTTTCAAGGTGGCTCCACCTGTTTAAAAAAGTATGTAAAGCCTGAACACCTTCTTCCGTAAGAGAATAATATTTCCTTTTGGGACCTGCTGTTGATTTTTTACGAACAGACGTTACAAGTCCTTCCCGCTGCATTCTCATTAATAATGGGTAGATTGTCCCTTCACTTATATCATGAAAACCATAATCACCTAAACGTTCAGCCATCTCATATCCATAGCATTCTTCCCCCTTTATAATTGCAAGGAGGCAACCATTCAAGATTCCTTTTAACATTTGAGTTTGCGACATTGTAAGTCCACCATTCTTATTATCTTGTTTTGCAAGGTATATATTAAGTATAAGTTCAAGTAACTTGTAATGCAAGGTATTTTTAATTAATTATTCATTGACTGTTAACTCTGCTTAATTGCTTCTCCCATTAAAAAGGACGTAACCTTTATTTTAGATTTACGTCCTTCAACAGTAACTAAGATAATATTTTTGGATCCTCCTATTCTTCCGCATAGGCGCCCGTTTGCCTAAGATTGATTGATTTTCCCCACTTTCCTCCGTGAAAACTCCCTCTGTCGCACCAGCCGGTGAAATTTTAAGAAAAAGTGGAATACGCAAAGCCTATGAGACTGGAAAAGGTTACATTACAATCCGGGCAAAGGTCAACATAGCACCAAACACATTACAGCAATAATTCATTAGTGCATCGTAGCTATAGAAATTATCCATACAAAAATTTTTCAGACATTCATGCATACCGTTTTACCATCAATGTGCTTATTGCATTTCAGTTTTTTCTGTACCAAAAACAATACCGCTTTGTTTGCGCGCTTTTTCTGTAACAGAAAGAACAATGGAACTCTGATTTTTGAGATACTCATAGGTCTGATTATCTTCATTCTTAATGATTTGTGTAAAATGCTCAATCTCGTACACCATATTGTTATCAACCGCAACCGACTTCAATGCCGATTCCTCTTTCGATGGAGTCTTGATTAACCGCAGATTATTTATCTCGCCGGCACCTTCAAACACCAATGTCCCTTCTTCACCGTGAATCTCACAGGAATTGAAAGAGTTGGCTATTTTCGAACAAAAAATTGTGCTTGTGAAACCATCATAAGTCAAAACCAATGTTCCGCTGCCATCCACACCGTTCTCAAACATTACTGGGTAATACGAAACGTTGTTCGGTTCGCCAAACAATCCTACCGCAACGGAAAGTGGGTACACACCCAGGTCAACAAGGGCGCCACCCGAAAATTCCGCTGTGAAAATGTTTGGCCTTTCTCCCTGCAGGTAGTTATCATATCGTGATGAGTACTGCACAAGCTGTAGTGACATGTTACGAACCCGGCCAATACGACCTGTATTTTCCTTCAACCTTGTAAAATTGGGCGAATGAATGTTACGCATTGCTTCAAATAAATAAACCTTATTTTCTTCTGCAGCCCGGTAGGCTTCCTTCCATTCTTTAGTATTTGAAAAAATTGGTTTCTCACAGATTACGTGCTTTTTATGTTTTAAAAGGGTAAGGACATGTTCATAATGGACTGAATTTGGGGATGCAACATATACACAATCAATTCGGCAGCTGCTTGCCATTTCTTCCAAATCTGTAAAATAGTGCTGTGCGCCATGTTTCTTTGCAAAATCGGCGGCCTTCTCTTCCGTCCGGGAGTAAACCGCTGTCAGCATAAATCCATCTATCTCCTTTGCCGCGCCAATAAATGCATCTGTTATCCAGCTTGTTCCAATTGTTCCGAATTTCATTTTTCTAGCCCTCCCATACAAATACTGCCTAACATCCGTGATGTGAGGCAGTATCATTGAAATACTTTTATTGTTCCAGTTTTTCAATCCGCTGTTCAAGTTTCTGTGTCATTTTCAATTGGGTAATCATCCGCTTAACCAATTGCAATTCAGCTTGTGCTGTCATGACGTGATCCTGTGCATGAATCATAAAGAAGTTTGGTGCTTCTTCGTCATCACTTTGAATCAGCTCTGTCTGATATTGATGTCCTTTTAAAAATTCCTCATTCGCTTCTTCAAGCAGTTTTTCAGCTTCTTCAAAATTGTATTCTTCAGCCTCGTTTAATGCTTCATATGCCGCACCACGGGCGTTTCCGCCATGTAAAATAAGCTGCATCATTATTTCTTCATAATTCATTTTGCTGACCCCTCTCTAGCTGTTTGCCGGTTCTGCATCGTTATATGAACTTTCTTCATCAACAAGTTGTTTTTCATACCGCTTAAAAAATGGATAGTAAATAACGGCAGCGATAATCGCGTTCATGATTTGAACAAGTCCCGCTATCACAGATCCGCCAGTTGCGATAAATCCGCCAAAGAAAATAGGCACTGTAAATGGTGGCTGAACAACCACTGGAGGCATTACACCGGTGGCAAACAGAATATAGTTGATGGTTACGATAATGACCGGACCTAATACAAACGGAATAATCAATATCGGGTTCAACACAATTGGTACCCCAAAGAT
This sequence comes from Virgibacillus siamensis, assembly GCF_900162695.1. Lineage (NCBI taxonomy): Bacteria > Bacillati > Bacillota > Bacilli > Caryophanales > Bacillaceae > Virgibacillus > Virgibacillus siamensis. The sequence goes on along the minus strand of NZ_FUIH01000007.1, from coordinate 108,718 downwards.
AACCGGTTCGTTTATATTGAACAATGACGGAATAATTGCTGTTCGGCCAACCTGTTTTAGCTGAACAGATGCCGAGAACAGCATGAAAATCACCAGACCAAGTGTTGCACCGGAACCACCAATATGTGTAAACATGTGGAAGAAGGGCTCTGTTACGATACCAGTTGCTTTTTCCCCAGCTTCCACAGCGTCAGCATTTGCAGCAAGCTGTGTCATCCAAAACGGGTATGCCACTGAAGACACAACGTTCATTCCATGAATACCAATGGACCAAAGTACAAGCATTACTAAAATCATACCAAGTGCTGCCCAGTAAGAGTTGGATGCTGCTACTAGCGGACTGAACAGGTCCAATACCAATTGTGGAATTGTTTTTCCAAAGTTTTCCCAAACAATCCAGGCCAATATCCAAACCAACGGCAAAATAATCATGAATGGAACAAGCGCTCTGAAGGTTCGCATCACATACGGCGGTACACCCGCGGGCATTTCAAAAGCCACACCTTTATTGATAAGAAAACGCATGAGTTCGGTAGTGACTATACCTAAAATAATTGCTACAAATAATCCCTGTCCACCAAGATAATTTAAAATTTCTCCAAATGGCACTTGCGTAATATCTGTTACCGGAAATGCAGTCATGAAAAATGCCAACATGGAGAGGATACCTGCCATAACGGCATCCATATCTTCCCGGATTGCCAGACTGTACCCGACACCAAACGCAACAGTCATTGCCATTAACCCAAAAGTCAGATTGAATGGAAATAACAGCTGTGCCTGAATCGGCTTAACCGCATCTTCCCAAGCGTTTATAATCCCCCAGTCCAGTGAGGTTGGCGGGTTCGCGATAATCAGGAAAACCGCCCCGGTAATAATAACCGGTAACGCAAAAATAACGAATGCATCACGAATTGCCTGCAAATATTTGTTTTGCGCTATCTTACCCAATGGTTCCATCAGGTGATCTTCAAGCCATTGTGCTAAATTCATTGTTGATCCCCCTTTATCATGTTCAGTGCTTGATCAAGCACCTTATCGCCGTCCATTAATGCAAATGCACGCTGGTCAACCAGTTCAACCGGAATGCTATGCTGTTCTGCTACCTTGGTTACCTCCTTTTTCAGATGGCGTACTTGTGGCTCCAATAAAGCGACGTCATATTCGCTCGCTTTTTGTTTGAATTCACCTGTACCCCCTGCGAATGCCTCAAGGTCTATCCCTTTTTTTTCTGCTGCTTCCTGTACTTTTTTAGCCAACTGACTTGACGTAGCACCCCAGCTACATAAAATAATTAATTTCATATGGAATCTCTCCTTTTAATTGTATTAGTTTTTGGCAAGAATTCTTTTTGCCATGGCATCAATTTTCTGATAGTGCCCCATCAACCAATAGGAAAACCAAGTTGCGGCACAAATAACGACCGAAAAGGCTATACCGAATCCCAGAATCAGATTAGCGGATGGCTGATTGGTGAATACAGAATACAGTCCATAACCAATCCAAATCATTGAAAATACAAGTCCATATATAAATAAAAACCTTTTCATTTTAATCCCCCCTTTTTAATCCAACGTTTTTACCTTCTATACTTCCGGTTACACATAACAGGAAAGGATAACCATCGCGCAACCATATATATTTATGCAAAAAACATGCCAACATAAATGATGGCTGCACTTACAAGCAGAAAAGTGCCATAAGTTCAGTATTTCGGTGAACAAAATGTTTTTATAAGTTTGTAAAAAAACACAAAAAAATAATGTGTGCAATACTATTTGCACACATTATCGAGAAAGCTTAACTAATTCTTTTTTTATTTCATTTGTAAATTTGACCTGAAACGCTTCTTCGATTTTATGGAAAAGCGGATTCCAAAGCTTATGTTCCTTAGCTATAAGTGCCGTCGTGTTATCAATTGGAAATGAAGAAATATACTGCTCCAAGGTCCCCTTTACACGAACCGAAATAATCCGATCAACTAACACACTGAGATGCATCCACATGCCCAGTTCCCTGTTTGTGTCCCAGTTATAATAGTCACGGATTGGAGGAATGTGGTTATTTAAAATTCCTGCAATGGTTTTCGGGTTAACATAAGTAACAATTTCGCCAAGCCCCTGAACAATCAGATCATAAAGTTCCTCCGTTGAAACATCTTCTTCCACCGAAGGAATTTTTGACTGCCGGGTGATCTCCAGCAGTTTCAGCATCCGGGAAATTCCCTCCTGCTGCAGCAGTTCCCAAGCCGGAATATATGGAATACCATCAATGGAAACCGGTACAGTCCCAATAATTGCAATTACTTCATAGTAGCTTTTTAAATCATCAAGAACTGATGTATCTTTCGTACTGGGATCGATTCGCACCGTGCGGATTAACACATCCTGATCAAATGTGGAAAGCTGGTTTTCAATCCAGGACTCAAGTAATTGCGCCGCACCCTCACCTGTAAAGCATACCGTAGCAATCAGCCGTTTCTTTTTAATATTTGCCGATTCCTGTTCTTTTTCCATAAATGCAAACATGGCTTTTTTTGCTGCATCATACACATCATCCAATGTCTGATCGGAAGTTAATGATTTCCTGCCAGCCTCCAAAATCATAGGCAAATTCACACTTGATAGCGTTTTGATTGGTACATCCAGTTCATGCTTGATTGCATCACCCATCGTAATTAATGAACCAATATCAACGAGTATTAGTGCCCCTTTAGTATGTTTCAGCCCATTTATCTTATGTTTGACCCGTTCGTACGTGTCAGTGGCAGAGATGTTCAGCGGCATATCAACCGCATGGATAACATTACTTCCAAGCAAATAGTTTGTTACCTCTGCCATGGATGATGCCGTTGTTTTCCCATGAGTCACCAGAATGACTGCTATGGATTGTTCACGGGACGCTTCCCGCTGATACTGCTGGTCAGGTGTCAAAAAATGTGCAATCAATTCGACTTCTTCTGTCGGTAACTTCATTCCAATAGATTTCTGTAAGTATTCAGCAAGCTGATTTGCCGCTTGACGATAGGCTGTATTTGGATGAACCATTACCGGTATCGGGGCTTTGGCCACATCCCCCTTCAAATGGTTGCGGTAATTTTGCAAATGCAGCCCAATGACATACAGCTGATTTTCATGAATAGTTACAGACGGATTGTCTTTTAACTGGTTCGCCGCCTTTTTTAAAGCGGATAACAAGTCATCGCCAATTAGTTTTTGCCACCCCTGTTGCGGGCCACCCGGCTGCTGATACTTATCGGTCAGATCCCGAATATAATTCAGTACAACAGTTTGTGAATCTTCATTTTCATTTTCATCTGACCTGTCCAATCGCTGATATATATTCGGAAATGAGAAGGCGGCTTTTCCCCCCGATTTCTTCGCTTCAATCATCTGAACAGCCTGCAGCTCCCCTTTAGCTGATGGAGTACCTTCACCTGGGAAATCTTCCATTTTTATAACAACTTTCTCATCTTCCCCATTGATATACCGTAAGTAAGCACGGGCACAGACAATCTGTATATCACTTTTCAATTGACCAATATTCCCCGGGCAATTATACGTCAAAAATGCATCATGACAATTATCCTCAATGGCCAAGGATGTGTTCATTTTCGCGGCTTCTTCAGCTAGAAAATATTCAACCAGCGCCTCTCGCTCAGCGATGGTTCGTTCCCGGAGTGGCGGAATATTTAACTTAACGGAAAAACGTCTCCATAGTGTTGATAGCAAGTAATCTTGGGAATCCTCCGTAGTGGCACCGATTAAAGCTATGTTAGCAGTGCGTTCCTGTGTCGCCTCACCCAGCCGGCGATAAACACCCTTATCCATAAGATAAAATAACATTTCCTGTCCAGATGGCGGGAGACGATGGATTTCGTCAAGAAAAAGAACCCCGCCATTTGCCTGTTCGACCAACCCTTTTTTATCCCTGGCAGCACCGGTAAATGCACCTTCTTTAATCCCGAAAATCTGTCCAACAAGCAATTCAACATTCTGTGCATAATCAGCACAATTAAAAGCAATAAATGGTGCTTCTTTTTTATCTTTCGACTTTTCGATTGCCATTTCCGACAACGTTTCTGCTAAGTAGGATTTACCTGTGCCTGTTTCACCTGTCAGCAAAATTGGCAGTGGTCTTGACGGATACAAAAAGGCTGCCATACCTGTTTGCAAAATAGGCTGCAGACTATCGCCGGCTCCAATCACATCTGTACCTGCAGATTGATTAGGGACGGATACTTTAAATGCGTACTTTACCGGCTTGCCTGAAATTTTCACGGCTTTATTTGCTTTTACCAGGTCATTTAAATAACGGCTGGCGGTTGAACGGTCGATATCCAGTTGTTCTCCGATGTCACCGGCACTAAGTCCGTTTTCGCCTGCTTTACCGAGCTGTTTATAAATATCCATCATGCGACTCATAGTATGCTGATCCCCGTTCGTTTGTTAGTTATAGTCCACGTTTCATTTTAGCAGAAAAGTCCGAAAATGCATACAAACATATTCGATAAAAACCTTTAAAATCCTTGTGATAACAGGGAATTTTATTTATTCAGCGACCCCTGGTTAGCTAACAATAATCGGGACCGCAAATTACGCTTTTTTAAAAGAAAATGTGCGCAGAAGTTTTACACACATTTTAAAAGCGAAGCTGGCATATTAAAAGGAAGGCATATCTTCGCTGCTTCATCGTCCCGTATTTGTTTGGATTCCCTGTGACAAGACATCGCCTGCCACAGGGAGTTATTACCTTGTATCACCCTTAAGAAATCTATTGCCACTTCTTAATCAGGTAGTCAGCATCAGCCTTGAGAACCTTATAGGCTTTCTCAGAAATCAAATCATTTCCTTTTTGATGGTCCAGCAAACGTTTAAAACCTTTCATGTGTTTAACAACTTTTTCAGCTGAACCATTTTCTTCGTAACGGCTCACTGTAACCAGGTGAATGCGTAAAGAACGGGCAACACGGTCATTTGCGAATTCACCGGTTTCCTTGTAACGCTGAACAAGCATTTTCAAGTTAGTTGCAGTTGTTTCCGAAACTAACTTAATAGATTTAATCGGTCCACTATATATTCCGCCTCCACCTGTACCATCAAATACCCTAATACTAATAACATTATTCTGGCCGTATTTTATAGTATCAGCTGGAATAGTATATTCCCTCATTTGATTCCAAGCCGTTTTCGCTCCGTCCCAACCATCCCCAGTTGGAAACTTTCCAGATTGGCCAATCTTTTGGCCATTAAAATAGGTCGCGTCCATATCATCAATTTTTCCTAAAGTTACCTTCAATGAATGACCTTTCCACTCTTCAGGAATAAAAATCTCCTTCCGGTACCAGCCATAGACATTATTTTCCGTATAGTTAGAGTGTTCTTCCCAACTTGCCGGCAGGTTTACTTTTTGCCACCCGCTATCGTCGTATCCTGGTGCTTTCCAGTCGAGATTGTCCCCTTTGTGGAACAACCAACCACCCGCAAGTTCAATTTTAGGTAACGCTGCCAACTTTGACTCAAGATTACCGATGGCCACTTTATATACACCTATATTGTCAGAAGTTGAATAAGTAAATGTCACATCTTTACTTCCTCCCCCTGCTTGGGCAGGTACCTCAATCCTCTTCCTCTTGACTAATTCTTCATTAATAAAAAGCGGCACTTCTGCCACATCTTTATAGCTGCCAAAGTTAGTGACTTCAGCTGTTGCCGTAATTGTCTGATCTTGAGCTGATACACTAAAGTTACTGTATTCAAATATTGTTTTTTTCTTTTCTACCGTTATCTTTTTAGCAGGTAATCCGTTTACACTGATTCTGTGATCACCGGTTTTAAATAGTTTATTATAGGTGAATCTGATTTCCTCAGTACCTCCAGGAGCAACTCTTACATGCTTTTTTGCGACTGTTTTGCCATCAATTTGCAGTTTTAAATTTTTTCCAACGATGACATTGCCTTTATTTCTAATATTTACCTTTATTTCAAATGAATCATTTGATTGGATAGACTCAGGAACGTGTGTATAAGACAACTTCATTTTCTTTGCTTTATAATTTGGAAGTTTTGCTATTTCTTTTTTACTTGCTGGATAAATTCTGACGGCCTGCCCGCCCCCAGCTGCAAGAGACGCAACGAATGTGTCATTGGACTTCACAATGGCTTTCTTTATTGAAACCGGATTCGGGTTCGTTTTCCAGTCCGCGTTAGGTCCATCCGAGTAAATCTCTGCGACATATTTTTTACCCTTGTCTAAGAAATCGAGATCTATTTCTAAGTCTCTCGCTTGCTTATCCGTGATACTTCCGATATACCATTCTTCTCCTTTTTGGCGGATGATGCTGACATAATCACCAATTTTAGCTTTCGGTACAATGATGTCATCCCACGTAACTGGAACATCTTTGATGAATTCAAAGGCTGGTAAAATATTTCCGTCTTCGTCTTTATAGTTTTTGGGTTCATCCGCGACCATCTGGACCCCGCTGCTGATTGTTACATACAAAGCCAATTGTTTTGCACGGGTTGTAAGGACTCTAGTATTGGGATTGTTTGACGTTTTCACATCAAATATGCCCGGTGTAAAATCTATAGGTCCAGCCATCATTCTTGTAAATGGAAGGATTGTCGAATGCTTAGGTAAATTGTTATCGTCGCCAAAAGCAGCATATTCCATTCCACTAACTCCTTCACGACTCATCCAATTAGGATAAGTACGACGGAGGCCGGTTCCCTTAATTGGTTCATGGGTATCAATCATTATTTGATGCTTAGCTGCCTTTTTCACGGCTTCTAAATAATGATTAACCATATATTGACCATGGTGACTTTGGTCTTCTGGATTATGCATTCCGTTATCGGCTACGTAACCGCTCTTAATAGCATGAATTCCTAATTCTTGATATAAATCATATGCTTCATCCATTTGTTTTTCGTAATTTATGATGTTTCCAGAAGTCTCATTGTGCATAATATAGGACACACCATGATCTTGCGCATACTCGACAACTTCTTTTAAGTTATAGTCAGGATAAGGTTGAGTGAAACTAAATTCATCGCCATTTTCCATCCAATTTCCATCCCATCCTATATTCCATCCTTCAACTAACAGACCAATATTTTGATTTTCAGAATCAAGATATTTATAAGCGAAATCGATGTATTTTTTTGCATTTTCCGTTGTCGCACCGTGCTTTGGCCCTGATTCCCAAGTAGAATCGCCACTTATCATTTCCCACCAAATCCCGATATATTTCATTGGTTCAATCCATGACGTATCCTCTAAAGCACTGGGCTCATTCAGATTTAAAATCATATCAGATTCTACCAAGTCACCGGCATCGTCTCCTATTTGAATGGTTCTCCACGGTGTTTTCACCGGCAAAGCATCCTTCTTAACCTTGACATTACTATTTGGCCATGGGGCTAAATAACTTTTCAGTGTCGTTGATTCCCCATCTACCTTTTTTAAAGCCATGCCAGCATAATCAATAAGTGCCGCTTCATGAACAGTAAGGAAAGTACCTTCAGGTGTTTTCATTGTAAAAGGTGTACTAACTTCTTCTACTTCACTTAACGGTGTATTCTTATAGTTATATTCATAGCTATTCCAGTCATTAGGAATCCACCAGGAGGTATTGTCACTGGAAAATTTGAATTCCGTATTTTCAGCTGTAATCCGGATGTTTTTATCCAAATTTTCCTGTTCGGGCAGGACATACCGAAACCCTACCCCATTATTATAAACCTTAAATACTAAATTCATTTTTCTATTGGGAGCTTCTTTTTCTTGTAAATAAATCGTTAATTGCTTGTAGTGATTTCTTATTTTTGATTTTTCTCCCCATACGGGTTCCCAAGTATTATTAAACGTTTTCATAGATGTTTTCACAATCTTAAAGCTGCCTTTTAACGCCTTCTGATTTTTAAACTCAAATCCCAGGGAGGAAGGTTCAATAAGTTCTTCCCCTTTATAGGAAAGCTCATAATGTGGTTTACCATTCTCGGACAGTTCAAAATCCAAATGAACTTTTCCATTAGGTGAACTTATTGACGCCTTCTTTTCATGATCATTTTTATTTGGACTCTCCGAAGAACTTGCAAATGCAGTCGATACTGAAAGAGAAACCATCAAACTTAATCCTAAAAATAGTATCAGTGTATAACCCTTTTTATTGAACATATTCTCTCTCCTTCTAATATTTAAATACCAATATGACCTATCCTCTCATCAGTAGTTTTGTCACCATCGACTAATGTATAGAGTTTCCAAATTACCACCCCTAACTGTTTTCTTCTACCCTTCTACTTTATTAGAATGTAGATTTTTCCCTCCTTTGTTTAATAACGTTAAAAATATTAGTGCAAATTTAATGCCAATTGGAAATAATCCTGCTACATCAACAATCAAGAGAACAAGAAAAAATGTGTGCAGAGTTTTCTGCACACATTTTAATGGAATATATTTATAATTTTTTTCATATCTATTTTCCGCTTCCTTTTTCAGTATATCTATTTCTTCCTGAATTATTTACAGATACCTCTTAGATGACCTATTGCTCCTAGTCCTTTTCCTACTTCTACTAAGTATATTAGATCCACTCATGGTTTATCTCATTACCTTAGTAAACCTCATTCTTTTTATTCTTTTCTTCCTTAACGTCTTTTCATAAGTACCGATTAATTGGTTTACCGGCTTAACAAGTAGTAAAAACGTCCCACTAATACTGACGGAAAACTCAGTCGCTGTTGTAAAAAGAAAAATTGGAGATCTTGGGACCGCATTATTTGGGTCATAAATGGGGACATATCCTGTAAATCCCTAACGCAAATGCAATGATGGCCAGAATATTAAAACCTTTTGTATACTTGTAAGCATTCTTCCCATCCACAGGGTATAGTGACCGCATCGTAAATTTTTGCTTTCTGATCTGATTAAAGTTCACCAAAAGCAGTGCCGCAGGGCTACCGTTAATTATTTTTGCTTTGAATGTTGTAAACAAAGCGTAGTGATCCCTTTCCTTAAAAAAGGCTTCGTTAACCGAAACAATATGTTCAACTTCTATTGTTAACCCTGCCTCTTCTTTAACCTTGCGAATAACTGCCTGTTCAAACGCCCCCCCCTTTCAACTGCCTCCGCCAGGAAGAGACCAGCCACACCCCGATTATTAACCATCAGAACCTTTCTGCAAAATGGCTCAATAAGCTAATAACGGGCGTTATCTTATTTCTGATAAGCGCCCGTTATCGGCATAGTACAATGTTTTACGCAACGACCCTTTATTGAAATAAAATTCTGCACGGACTTAATTTAGACTGTATTTATTCCTTTATCATCACTTGTGAAACCTATGAAATTGATAATTAAAACATAAAGGGGATAGACCATTAATATACCTATCATAATGAAACCGGCTCCGGGGCTAAGCATATCACCTTCATATGTTATCGGAAACAAAGATGCAATTATATATACAAAAAGAACAAAATATGGAACCCATAGGATTACTGTCCAAAAGTTAGCCTTACGACCTCTCAGTAAATTTCTTGTTAAGAATATGATAAGGAGTGTACCAATTATAAATTCAATAACGATAACAATATAACCTATTGTCTGTACAGTATTAAATTCCCAACCGGTTAGTCTACTGACCCTGTATAATTCGCCCATAAATCGAATCGGAATAAATATGATAAGGGCATATAACATACTAACCAAATTTAATTTTATAAAATATTTCATTGAATAGATCTCCTTGCCGCCCTTTTCTGGAATAGTCTCATTTCTGCTATTAGCTAGTAAGGTTTACTTACCCGAGAATAAAGGCACTTCCATTACTTTTTGTTTTTCTGTGATTTTTCAAGGATTCTTATCACTATATAAACTACAGCTGCTAAAATTATTCCTTGCACAAAAAAAGGTGATATTTGCACAAAAGTGTCCACTTATTCACCCCCTCATAATTTTTAAATTGGTTGCATTCAAATTGGCTGCATCATTAGTTATATTAGTATCATTTATACTTCTATACCCTTACAAAAATTCATATTTCTTCAATGATCCTATGTGCTATCTTGATAACAATTATCTCAAATATCTGTAATTTCCACAAAGGTTTACTTTCCCAATCTGGCCCTTATGAGCAAGACGAGCACAGCTCTTATTCGATTACTGCGCCCGATGATTGAACAATCACTAATTTAATTTCTATGGTTCTTGGTTTTCAAACCAATTTAACGCCCGCTGTTCCAATTCCTTTACAAAAGGTTTTTTTGCCTTGCTGTAGAAAGCAGTATCGTCATATTGTTCAGCCAATTCTTCTTTAAAAGATCTATATTTTTCAATTTCGTCGGGATGAGTCCTTAAATAATCTCGTAACACCAGATGTCGCCTTATTTGTGGGTTATCATACTGATAAACATGAATATGATGGGTTCTATTTTCCCCACCTTTTCGAAATAATCGTCTGCCCTGAATTCCCCATTCGCCAGCAACATCATATCCAAGTATGCGCATCCGTTCATTGAATGAATCGATTTTCTTGATGTCTTTTACAAGACACATCATATCAATAACAGGCTTTGCATTCATGCCTGGAACAGAGGTACTTCCAAAATGCTCAAATTTGATTATTTCATCCCCGAAGATTTCTTTTAAAAACTGGGCTTCATTATCGAACATTCGAACCCAATTTTTATCATACTCCGACAGCCGAACTTTCAACCGAATTCCCCCTTACTACAGCATTTTATTGATCCATTCAAATTCCTATTTGTTTCACAAATAATGAATATCCGCTAAAATAAATCTTATCTATGACCAACACACCCCGTTGATTTCATAGTCTTCTGAGGAATCTGCTTCCCCTGTTAAACACGAAAAACAGCTTTGGTAAGCAACCGCACTGCCTACCGCCCAGATTTCCTGACCACAGTTGAAATAAGTTTCTCCATTTTTCTTATCTTTAACTGCCTGTTTCAGATCCTTTCTTAACTGATTAGGATTTTCTTCAGGATTATTTTTGCAATGCTTATTCACAAAAGCTTCTATCGATATGGGTACCATGTATGCCTCCCCTTTCTCATTGTCCTTATTTCCTATTCTATCGTAATTCTTTAATTCGAAAAACTGTTTCTTATTTAGTCAATGAAAATGGGCGCTCTTTTCAAAGAAAGCGCCCGTTAGTTGAAATCCCATTATTATTTTTTCTTAACTGGTATCCAAATTTCACTCTTAAATTTCGGCGAGCTTGTATCTTTATTTTCATTCCAAAGTATTTCGGGGCCTTCTATTTGCTCAAAGTTTGAAGAAGGAAACCACTCGGAATAAATACGTCCCCAGATATCTTGTAACGTTTCAGGAAATGGTCCAACAGAGTCAAACACGGCCCACGTTAGAGACGGAACTTCATGTTTAGTCAGGCTAGCAGGACACTCGTTTGTTGTAGCCACACCAATATAGTGATCCAATCCCCCTTTTTCCTCCATCCGAGTTTCAGAAAAGTTGGTAGATGCACTAATCAAACCAATAGGTTCGATATTGGAAAGTTTTTTGAGCTTATTTATAGTCCCATCATCTAAACTTTCCCACATAGATTCAATTTCTGGGTTAACCCCGTTAAAAATAATAGGAACCCTTTTCTTAATCCCAACGATGTTAAATCCTCGTTTTTCTTCAATTCGATAATTCATTTCTTTCCCACCTTTAATTGATAATTGAAAGGTCATTCGTGGATAAGCTTTTATGGTGTGACCATTATTTCTGGCCTCCGATGGTGTTACTCCGTGAAGGATATGAAACGCCCTCGTAAAAGAGTCCGGAGAATTATATCCATACTTCATGGCCACATCAATAACTTTCAAATCGCTATTGTTCAGCTCAAAGGCCGCAAGCGTGAGACGTCTTCGCCGAATGTATTCCGACAATGTTACACCTGCCAGAAAAGAAAACATTCGTTTAAAATGATACTCTGAACACAATGCACGCTTTGCTACTTCACGAGCGTCAATATCATTTATAAGATTTTCTTCAACATATCTTAGGGCGTCGTTCATATTCTTAAGTGAATCCACTTCAATGACCTCCCTTCATCAATAGAATAGCAGGAAGTATAGTACATTATCCGACTTATCGTGCACACTTATGCAGGATTACTTACTTTGCAACAATCTGGGCCTTATGTGCGATATTGGCGCGATTTTATTAGATAATCGCGCCCGTTAACGTAATAGTCCTTTCTGCTATTGGCTCGTATCGTATTGTTGAAAGGTGTATTGTAAATAAAAAGTAGTTTGACCTAAAAAGTCCCCAAAGGTTCAGTACATAAATACCACCATTGTATCTTTTGATGAAAAAACCAAACAACTGTCAGAATGTCCTAAAATATACAGTAAGATAAAAACAAGCAAAATTCTATAATTGAATTGCTATCCCGAGTCTGTACCCTTCTTCATAATTTCGCATAACTCTATCCTTATACAAACGCTGATCAAGGTAAACTTTTGGCCGGTCTCCCTTATATTTAGGTGAAACATGATAAATCAAAATAATTTTGGCAGTCATGTCAGGTTCTAAGCTGCGCAATTTTTCAACACTAAACTCCCCGTCTCTGGTCTGAAAATAATCCAGTCCATATCCCAATTTAGCTGTTAATAAATGCATGACATCAATATTTTTATTTGATACATTATGGACTTCCATTTCAATGGTGAATGGTATTGATTTATAATTATTTTCCGTTTTCATTTTGCCATAAGACGCACGTTTGATTTGTAAAATAGCGTTGTCTAGTCTTATTTCTTCTCCAAGCTCATACGTGTTAATTTTATATTCTTTCGCTACACCTGCATTTACTTGATAAACCCTAAATCCCCAGACAACAACTAACACTACCGATAAAATGACCAGCATCCACTTCTTTTTATTCATCTTCTTCACCTTGCGGGTCATACGTATCAATAATTTTTCCATTCTCCATTAAATAAATTATATCGGAAAGAAAATTAAGCTCATCCTTGTCATGGCTTGCCAATAATATACATTTATTCTTGGATTTTAAATTCAGCAATAACTCTTTAAATTCTCCTACTCCATCTGAATCAAGTGCATTAGTTGGTTCATCCAGGATAATAAGATCCGGTTCTTCCATAATCGCCTGGGCAATTCCCAATCTTTGTTTCATGCCCAGTGAGTATTTGCGATATTTTCGTTTGTCTTCCGGGTCGAGTCCAACTAGTCGTATCGATTCTTTAATGCGTTCATCACTGATTCTTCCTGTTAAATCAGCGAGCAACTTCAAGTTCTTAAACCCGGTATAACCATTGATAAAACCCGGATTTTCTATCAGTACGCCAACACTTGATGGAAAGGATATTTCTTTACCGAGTACCTGACCATCGACTTTTACAGAGCCTTTAGATGGAAGAATTAATCCGCTTAACGCCCTGAACAACATTGTTTTACCAGAGCCGTTTTTGCCCCTGAAGCCATAAATCCTCCCTTTGCTTAAGGTTAGATTGATCTCTTTTAAAATAGATTCGTTTTTAATTTCTTTTGACAACTGACTCACTTGCAAGAAGGCTGTATCTGTCATCTTTTTTCCTCCTAATAATGATCCTTTTTCCTAAACACCATTACAATAGCAATGCTTAAAATTGCGTATAAAAATATGCAGTAAATAATAGAAAAACTAAACGTCAGACTGAGATTCTGACTGAAAATGTGATGTTTTAAAATCATGGAATGCACAGCCGGTAACCACTTGCTTCCATAAAAAGTAGATATGCTACATAGTAAGATCACACTGAAAAACACCGTGATTTTCTCAAAAAACTGCATACCCAATAATATAATGCCTGACAACACAACGCTTGTTAATACAAAACCAACCAACATTTGAAACAAAAGCTGTTCAGGCGACGTTTCCATATTCATTGCTGGTTCAATTGCAGTTAGAAAATAATCAGAAATACCTATGGAAAAGTCGTTTAAAACAACTCCTGATGAAACATAAATAGCCAAAAATAACAATGCCACTGTGATTATGTTTTGTATGAATATCCAACAAATTTTTGCTGAAATATAGGCAGTCCTTGAACCACTCCGTATTAAGGCATACGTTTTGTTTCGTTGAAAGTCATTAAATAAATAATCTCCAATCAAAAACAGAATAAAAAACTGAATAAAATTCCAATAAAATGGGATTTGATAATCGGTAATATGTTTGATTTTCCCATTATCCTGAAGCAACAGAAAAAATGTTCCAACGCTGTTTGCATCAAATTGTTTAATTTGAAGGCTTTTCATAGTCGACAAAAATATAATTATGGTAAAAAAAACAAGGTATTTGATTTTTCCATATTGCCAACTATTAATTAAATCACGAATAAACAGCTTATAAAAACCCTTGGCGTTCATGAAAGGAAGTCCTTTCTTTGATAGATTAATCCGGTGACTCCATACAATACCAGTGACAATATCAGCAAATAGCTGCAATGAAATAAGGTAGTAGACGGTTCCACCCAATCTCTCAGCGTTAAAATGGCAGTTCCCACAAAAATTCGCATTGGCAACAAGGCGGCATAATCTATGCCCGCAAGAATAACTAGGATAATCATGATTAAGGCACCATTTTTCACGAATTGCTTAAGAAATAACACCAAAAAAGAAATCATAAGGAAACCGAGGAATTTCGTAATAAATAACACTGCTACGACTCTGTTTGTTTCCACATTATCTACAATCATTAGAAAATGTTCAGAGTCATTTACAACTTGCCCAATTGAACCACTTTCCTGAAGCCAGGTATTCTCAAATCCAATTAGCATTCCGCCACCGGTAAAGGAAACAACCAATACAAACAATGTAAGCATCAAAGAAGTCATAATTGCTGAAACAACTTGTACATGCCAAATATGAAAGCGTGACGTTAATGCCAATATAAATCCACTTCGTTCACTTTCATCAACAAACCTAGTTAATACGATTACAATAAAAGGGATTGCAACAATAAGAAACATATTTAAATTCGTACTCCCCAAAAGTCCACCCACATCAGCGATTAAATCGAAAATACCCCAATCAGACCAGGAACCTTGTTGGGAAATGAGCAACAGACAACAAAGAACTGCAAAACAGTACAGCAAGCCAATAAGCCAAATCCTTTTGATGGACATTAACCCCAGATACGAAATTCGTATAATGCTACATCGTTTCATTTTTTTCACCAGCAATTTTATACCAAACATAACTTCCGATTGTTCCAATTAATAAATATAATGGAAAACCCCAATGAAAAGGAACATCGAATAGATACATCATCGAAATAGAGTAATTAACGAAGCCTGTACTGACAAACAATACGTCCAGTCCCATAAATACTAGAAAAGGAAAAACAAGAATAATATATCTGTTTTTAACAGCCGTTGATAGTGCCAATCCTAGTGATGCGAGCAAACCTCCCAATAAAAATAACATGATTACTCTGACCAATATGTATAGAAAGGGTTGATGATAAAAAAGTTCCGGCATAAAAGATTGCGTCCCGACCGAATTCATTCCATAATACATACTGTTTTCTATCACCGGGAAAGCGGTCATCTGCAGTAAAAAGTTAACAACAGGTGGGAAAATGGCTACCACTCCACCCACAATAAAATTAACTATAAAACGAATATTGAGATATTTGCGTTTATTCACCTTAGTTAAAATGGATTTAACAAGTCCTGAATTGTAATCTTGGGCATAAGCATCTGAATACGGAAGTGCCGCCAACAACGGAAATATTAAAACGTAAATGTTGTACGTGGCGGCTCCAAAAAACATCCAGCTTATAAACGGATTTCTTGGATATAAGATATAATAGTCATCTGATACATTTCCCGGCCATGACACAATTACCGGCATTAGTGCCAGAATAAAGCCTGTAAAAAGTAATACATATAAGACCGGGCGAGTTACGATTCGTTTTATTTCCATTCCTAACATATAGTTCACCTAATTTATTTTTTGATAAAATTCCTTTTTTCTGTACAAGCGACTACAAATCAGATAAAGTATGACAATGACTAAAGTGGTATAAATAATATTGAACACCTGTTCTTGAGGTGACAACCAGGTGTCTAAACCAACTCTTAGCTTGCCCGTAAAAAGGCTGAATTCTTGTGGAAGAAAACTATCAGCCCAAAAAACAATCTGCGTGACAAAAAATACAAAGACATTTTTTTGTAAAACAGCTTTTAGCAAAATAATAATAAATGCTATCATAATGGTCATTAAAAATCTTGAAAGTAGCAAATAGCCCCAAACTTTCATGCTTGTCACATGATCTACATAAAGGGGGAAATGCATTTTATTTTCTAGAATAAGATAGACCATCCCTTGCTGCGTCGGCCATAAATTATCGATATGTCCAACTGCCACAAAAGAGCTGACCACACCTGTTATCGCTAATAAAAACGTTATCAAAGCACTCATTATTACAGCAAAAACCATATGTTGATTCAGCAATTTTCTTTTTTCTTTTATTCTTGTAATAACAATATCATTTTCCAGTTGGTCAATTAAAACTGGTATGAGAATGGCGAGTGTCGGCAACACTCCAACATAGAATGTTAACACGCTCATACTGCCACCTGACCTTAGATTGACAATGTAGTCAAACAACGAATTGCTGAACCCATTAGCGGCATAGACAGTACAAAGTATCGCAATGACCAGGATATAACCTATACTGAAAAACACCATTTTTTTGGAGCAATATTTATGTACTAGCATATTATTATTCCCCACTATTTCTTCTCAGCTTCAGCACCAACCGAACTTAGGTTAAATGTTTTATTGGAGACCTTTTTATCACCTGATATGTCCAGTTGAAATACTTCGTTTTCGTTATTAATACCTTCATTGATTTTTAGGTTCTTTGTTCTTACAAAAAGGTCAACCTGATCATCATTTCCAAAAGTTTTCAAATCTAGAAGAATACCAGTATTCTTGGCAACTGTCATTTGGAAAGGCCCAGCCGCAACTTCTGACACACTTTTTGATATGTTCCCTTTTATTTTATATACTTGCATGCCGTTTTCCTCAACAACATGATAACTCCAATCGGGATAATTATCATAAATAAGCTTGGACCACTGACTACTTGTTACCGTGGTATTGGACCATCCCAAGTAGTGATAATAATCTCCCTTATCACCATTTGTATTTTGCTTTGTATAAATATTTTTTTGCGGTCTTTGACGAATAGCGATTCCATCTTTGAACAGAAGATTAGTTATTTCAATAATCTTACCTTCACGTTTTCTTGTTAAAGTTACCCGGTTTCTCTCCTTCATTAAATCCAGATAAAAAGTTACATGAAAAGTTTCTCCCCCAGTGTGTCCCCATTCAAATTCACCCTGCACATTCTTTAAATGATCCCACGCATAATGCACTTTCTTCACAATGCTAAACTTCTTTGGGTGTTTTTTGGCAAACTTTTCAGCATCTTCACTACCAAATGGATATGTTTCGCTCAGAAAAGGATCTTTGTGTTTTGTATTCTCTATCGATACATCCTCTTTACCAACTGAAATTGAATCCTTTTCCAAATCATCCGCAAAAAAATGCGTTATATGCGGATAATATTTAATGCCTACCAATGCTAAGGCTAGTAGTGTAATCACAACAACAGGAAGAACTTTCTTCATTCTAAAAACTCCATCCGATACAAAATTTTAATAAAGAGTCATTAAACCCAAATCATAATTTTACAAGTGTCTGGCTTAAACGACTGCAATATTGTGATTCTATGTAAGAAAAGGGTTTCATCTGATTTGATTACATATCAATTAAATGACTGATACGGTAAGATTAAATCAAATTTTGTAAACGTTCACAATTTTATTATAATCGAACTGTAATATTTGTCAAAAGTGTAAATATTATAATTGGCGATTGTTAAAATGAGTAAATGCTCCAAACTATGTGTTTTATTTTTTACACAAAACACCCCTGGTTTGGCTGATATACAATTAAGGCGCGGTTTTTATTAGTGAATCGCGCCCTATTGTTTAACTTATGATGTTTTTTCAATCAGTTTTATTTGAGGATTTTTGGCTAACAGCAACTCAACGAATTCCTTTTCATTCTTGGGGGATAACAGCATTTCACTATATTTGCCATACCTCAACGTCAACCTTTCGACCGATAAAGCAGGTGTTGCCATAAGGCTTTTTGTTTTACCGATACTATTTATATCCTGTATGGCGATTTCTGATCTAAACGGTCCATTTTTAATCTTTATAACATGGTTTTCTATTCGATAACCAGTGCCGAACCATATCCATAGCATAAACCCGATAGCCATTAAACCAATAATTCCAATGATAATACCGGGTACAGTTAGCGAAAAACTAAGAAGGATACTAAAAAAGACAAAGACAACAGTCCCCCAAAAAATCAAGGAATAGGTAGCGTCTTTTTTTGATGTGAAAAATATTTCGGTCACCTCTTTCGTTATTTTTTTTTCCACAAAATGGCCCAACAATATTATTTTAGCCGCTGTTCTTTATTCCGTGAAAGCGCCCGATTGCAGCATTGTCTTAAGCTTATATTAGCCGGTAGTTAATGAAAACGGAGATGCGCTATTATTGTGGGATATCCACGTTAGTACTATAAGTAAGCAATAAATTTATCAGAAGGCAGCAAGGTTAATTCTTCAATAGAAATACCTTCATTCCTTTCAAGATACCACTTTACCAAGTAATATCCTAAAGAATAGCCGCCCCAAAAAGGTAAGCCCTTTTCTTTATTTCCAAACATATATAAATCTGTTATTTGCCCTTTATCAAATAAATGCTCTTTATATGTGTTTTTCCATAATGTTTTAGCATCGTCTTCTGTTAGAGCATCTTTGTATGGTCCAAGATAAACTTCCCCTAATTTTATTCTTACAAAGTGTTCTGCTAAACCTTCCAAAATCAATCGGTCAAGTAAAGTCTGGCTCTCTTCATTCATGTCCAAAGCACTTATACGCCAGTGATGATGATATTCGTGAGTAATAACAGATTTCAGTGCTGTGCGGATATTATCTTCAGGGAGAACCGCAAAACACATCCTACCATCCCATTCTGTAAAGGCAGAAACCCCATCAAGTTTTTCCTTAACAAAATCATCATTTTCATCAAGTATGAACAACTCTAATTGGATGGATCTATTAGAAGGGAATTGTTTTTGTAAAAGCTCTAGTTCCTCTTTAATAAAATGTTCATTGGCAAGCTTACGCATCTTATTTAATTGTAATTCAAGTGAGTCAATATCATTATCTAAGCTAAACATTCCGAAGAACAACATTGCTTCTAATTCCTCTTTAGAGATTTCAAAAATATCAATGAATAGCTCTTCTCTACTTTTTTCAGGATTTAATTTCACTGCCTCAATAAACTGCTTTGTATGGTCAAGTCTAGGAACTATTTCAACCATTGATTTGGTTTTACTAATAACAACCCACTCCTGTCACATTCAATATATAAGAATGATCTTTCCACTAACTTCCTCAATTCTGGATACTTTTTTTCTTCAAGGAAAGCGCCCGATTGGAGAAGATTACAAACCATTGAATGGACAAAATCCAAAAAAATAAACCATGGCTCACAAGCTAATAGATACAGCTGTAATTACCATGATCATTCCTCTAAATTTTCCTTTATGCGTAAGATTGAAAATAACCCTAAAATCATTCTTTATTTTGATGATTACCTTCAATAAGAAGCCTCTTTCCATGGGCAATTCTGCAAACTAATTACCTTTTCTTCCAATAAACATTTTCTCTCTTATGTTTAATACCATCAATCCAAACAACGGCTTCTTCCTCATTAACTTCAAATACTAACATAACTTGATATAAACCAAGTCTTACCCAGTATCCTTTTAAAGTCCCATTGGGTATTTGTTTTGCAGTCAAAATGGGCATATATGATAAACGTTCAAAAGTATCCATATAAATGCGTTCTTTAACTTCTGGGGGATATGCAAGTATATTACTCAATTCATCAAGGGCAGTTTGTGACCAGTAAACGTTATAAGTTTTGTTCACTTTCAAACTCCCTAATTTTGTTCTGAAGATATTTTAGACCCTGCTCTTGATTGTAAATACGTCCATTTGTACGATCTTCCTTACTTTTCTGTACTTGACGGATGAGTTCCTTATCCTCCGTAAATAGGTCTAAATCAAATTGATCAATAGCTTCCCTTTCCCGTTTCATGTTTAGATAACCAATAAAATCATATACTTCAGCTGCATCTTCTTCGTGAATAAAGTCAATTAACTGTTTTAGCTCTTCACGGTTTACATTCATTTTAAACACCGCCTTGTATTTACTAACATCATTATATCATTGAATGCATCATTTACATAACTGGATCCTTATGTCAAAATCCTGCTTTCCTCTGTTTAACTGATTTACTTATGACCTCGACATGATGGTCCGAATCAGTTATGGTGCCTATTTAACAACTGCGCCCGATAACGGAAGACTCAACCGGCCCTAACTTAACCAAAAAGATTCAGCTTGTTCATGGGTTATTCTTAACTCAGAAACAATAAAATCTTGAATTAGACGTTCTCCCGATCCTTTCCATTTTTCGAATAAATCTAATAGACCATCTATATTTCCTTCTAAATAATTTTCAGCTAAATAAGTGATTAGCCAAGTTGCGCGCCAATAGTCATACAATGCACCAGTAAATCCACCTTCATCAGACTGTCCAAAAAAGTTTAAGGTATATGTTCCAAAAGATTTTTGAAACTCTTCAATTAATTTTTCTTCAACTTTTGTTATTCCCCTCAATTGGTCATTTGACATTAACACTTTTCTTGGTAAATAAAAACATAGCCCTTCTTCAAACCACATGTTTTCTGAATCAAGTCCTTCAAAGTTGTTTAATATATTGAGATGATGAGTCCATTCATGGGCTGCAATTATCGCTACATCTTTTAACTGAAGTTCGTTAAAATATGATTTAACCATTTCATTATTTGATTCATTAATAGCGCCTAAATAAATCTGTTTCCATATTTTAGTTGAAGGACATAAATGTATTAGATCACGTGAGGTATATGCTGGTAAAGGAGTTTCTGAAAAAACCGATGTTGCGGATTCAAAATCATGAAACACAATACCTTTTGGTTCATTAACTTCACCATATTTTCTAAGATTGTCCTTATAATCCAAAAGGAATGGAAATATTTTGTTTCCGTCACTGACAACAGTTTCTATGTATTCAGGATTTGTAACAGAATATGCTGTTTTCATTTACTCTCTCCCCCTTCGTTTATACACCTTCTATTTTTAGACTTCTATATACCAGTCCATAATCCTTTATTTTATGCTATAATGCACTCCAACGTAGGCGCTAATCCTTACTACGGAATAGCGCCCGATAATTTAAGAAACCTTTGCTGCAGTAACTTGTTCCAATAACCCATCAAGTGTTCCAAAACATTTTTCAACTTCTACTAGATGATAAAATGTACTCGTTGTTTCAAAATTATTTACCTCTTCATTTGGTGAGTAAAGAAAAATCCTCTTTCCCTGACCCAGTGCAATACCAAATTCAGTATGAGTACCCTTTCCCCCTGGTAATAAAACTACAATAAAGTCAGCTTCCATTACCCCATTTTTCTCTTTTTGTCCTATATTCCCCAAGTCTTCAAATGTAAATGTTTGTTCTTCTTTTCCATTTGCATTTTTTGTCCAATCATAAGTATGAATATAACCTTTACTCTTTAAGTGTTTCGCAACATACTGAACGGCTTTTAAATTTCTGAAACTTGATGCCACATAAAAACTCTCCATATTGATGATCACTCCCCTTTTCACTTTTAAGTTTCTAATGCCCAGTTAGACACAAATATCGTAACAAATTATTTAACAAAATGGCTCTTATGTACATTTCGGGCGCTGATCCTTATTTCCGGAATGGCGCTCGATTCTGGAGTAATTTATCTTATATCTTTTATTTCTTTTATTTGAAGGGATGAATCGTTAAGTAAACTAATTTCTGTTTGCATAAGGTTTGCATGTGGGAATGCTAATTCAGGGTTTTTATAGGAAATAATGATCTCCCCTTGATCGTCTCCATAGTCATTAAAAGTGAATTCGTCATAAAACCATTCTCTATTCTTTTCTTCGGATAGCTTTCGCATCTTATCTTCAAAGTTAGTTACATCTAATTCACCGTTGTGCTCAAAAATAACTTTTGTTTTCATTTTTATTCTCCTTTTTTCTATTTCTTTTACTATAACATTTAAAGCTCCAGAGGCTTTTCGCTAATTGGCCCGAGAAAGCAATAGTGGACGCATTTTTATTCCGCGCGCCCGATCGTATTAATGCATAACTACCTATATATTTATGCAGATATATAGGGTGTATAAGGTCTTATTGCTTCAATGATTTTTTTCTTATCTTGATAATTCGGTGATCTCTTTAATAAATTTATAATTAACTTTCTATACTCCCCTTTCTGCAATCCAAACTTTGGAGATATTTTGTCAGATAACTCCTTGAAATTAAATATCTTTAGGATATCTTCATATTCATTAATATATAAGAATAAATCCTCTTTCTCTTTGAAAATTGAATCTATATTCTCTTTTGAAAACTTATTTTCAATCTTACGTTTCACACCATCACTATCAATATTCTCATCTAAATTTAATGTTTTTAATTGATGGTTCATTTCACTCGAGAAAGCTGCTAGCAATTGTTTTTGTTTGATTCCATTATATATTCTAATTACAAAATCCTTTATTTCTTCAACCACACCTTCGTCTTTCCCTAACCTTTCTTTAATATATTCAAGCATTTCAGGCACGATAAATAAATTCTCCACCTCTGCAACATCAAGTGCAAAAATACCATCCAGCCTTAAAGACTCAAGTTGACTATCAGGTCTAAAATCCCTATCAATAATCCCATACACTTCAAGATAGTCAAGTTTTGAATAGCCTTTTTTTGCTTTAACATAGTTAATTACTTGTGAACAACCACCGCATGGAATTATGTGATAATTGAGGTCTTTATACAATTCCTGAAATAAAAGATAGTCAAGACTTTCTTTAGTGCCTTCAACAAATATTACCTTCTTTTGTGTACCTAACATTTCAAACAATAGCCCTTCTGGTAACTCTGAGTAATCTGTCAAAGGGAGAAATTCATAATCCCAATCCTCATTACCATTATAAGATTTGACCCAAAGAACTTCGTTTACGCTTCTTGAAACAGCAAAATCTAAATCATGAGTAATATACATGAAAACACAATCTTGACGTTCTTCCTCAAGCTTATCCCATAATTTTTTTATAATAGCTTTATGAATATGGAGTTCAGGTTCATCTATAATTAACATGGAATTTGGTTTTACAGATAAAGCTTGTACTATCATATATAGAATAACGCGTTCTCCATCACTCATTTCCTTCCCATGGTATCGTTCGCTATTAAATATTACATGAACTTCATTTCCAGAAAGGTCTAGTTGTCTATTTGGAAGTAAATAATCCCATATCTCTTGTGCTTTTTCTTTTAGGGATTTAATTGGTGGAGGAAATGCTTCATTTTTAGACTGAGCAATTCTACACTGTTCATGATATTGCTCAACTAACTTATTATTTCTAGCAAAAAATAACGAAAGAACTTTATCATAATCGTTTAACAAGGATGTGGCCGGATTTCTACCGTATCTAAATCCAAATTTACTTGAGTTAGGACTATCCGAACCTACAGTTGCTTCTTTTTCTGCGGAATCTAACCCTTTAATCACTATGCTTTCACTTAAAGAAAGTGATTTCTGGGCGGTAATTCTCTGTACTAATAAAGTCTCCGAAACCTCTCTATTATTAAAATTCGGATCATTTAATTCTTCAATTTTTACACTTAGCCTTGTTTTTCCTGCACCGTTGGCTCCAAGTAAAACAATCGGTTTACCTTGTTCAAATTGTCTTATTTCATCATTTGGAAATTTAATACCAATGCTCATAATTATCCCCCTAAAATGTCAACTATTTTCACCCTAAGTTATTCAACAATATGGCCCGATTACGGAAAACTATTATTATAACGAAAACCGTTATGTTCCTTAATGTATAGTTAAAATTTCATTTCCTATTACACTTAAAATGACCGATTGTATGATTTCAAATTTAAAATTCCATTTTATTATCCCTGATCCAGCACCATCCATTTTTTTTATCTTTCACAGTCATCGGTTCTCATTTTTGTATACAGCGTATACGAGAACCTGTCTTCCGGACAGCACAATTTCTTTTTCAACATGCATTCCGATTTTCTCTGCCACTTTTTTGGATCCGGAGTTTCCCGGTTGTATTAAAGCAATCAATTTCGGTGCACCTAACTTTTGTAAGCCATACCTTTTCAGGGCAGTTGCAACCTCAGTGGCATAACCGAGTCTCCAATATGGCCGATTAATCCAATAGCCAATCTCCAATTCGTTTATTCCACTTACCACTTGTGGAACTAAACCAGCATGACCTACAGGAATTCCATCTTTACGAACCATCACATGCAAACCGAATTCAGATCCTCTTTCGTAAGTATGATAGATCCAATCCAGGAAATTTTTTATTCCATTTTCATCTTTTGTTCTACCGTCCCCGATAAAGCGCATGATTTCCGGATCAGCTAACATAGATGCCAGGAAGCATTCATCATTGTCTTCATAGGGGCGTAGCTTTAAATTTTCTGTTGTCAGATTCATCCTATTTCATTCCCTTAAACGTGATTTCCAATGTCGGAATTAACCTTTTCAGATCTAATACAATTGTTCTTCTCACATCAACCTTATCCGACACAAGTCAGGAATGATCGGATTTCATCACAACCGTCTTTGCAAAAAGGTCATGCACAACACGGTGGTCTTTACGAAAACAGAGGAATAAGATTGATAGGATTGGCAAGCCATAACAGAACACAACAACCATCATCCAAGTTAATCCCGACAGAGTCCATTCCTGATGCATTCCGGTAAAGATAAACGTGTGAGCCGCTTGCCATGGCAACAATTTAATAACATTTCGCAGCATAACTTGGAATAAAGTTGGGGAATCCCCGTCTGTTGATGCTATGCAAATTTTCATTTTTCGCTTGCCATATGTTGCGTGTTCTGCAGCGGATTCCATGATTACAAAATATAGAAAAACTGGAAAAGCCAATGTTAAAAACGCTGTGAGTTCGCGTGTCAAACGTCCTGTGTCAGGAATTCCATCAAGTATGAACTGATAAAACAGTGCTGCCAATCCAAATAATATACATGCATAAACAACGACCAAAAAATAATCAATCACCAACGCCGCGAGTCTCTTAGCAATGCTTGCGGAGTTCCCCATCACCTGCACCCCTGTCGTCTGATTTTTAAGCCGTTACTTTGCCATTAAAAATTCACTTCCCAAAAGCTGCTGTACCACCTGTAGATCACTCATTTCACACCATTGTTCAGCAATTTTTCCATTTTCAATACGGAAGATAATAATGCCTGTTTCTGTCACTTTTTGATCTTCCGATGGTATATCCAATAACCCGCCTTTATATGTACTGTAACCGGTATAACGGGCAACAATTTTGTCCTCCTCTTCAATGATATCGTTTGTAAACCATGTTCGATTTGCAAATGAGTCACAGTACCATTCCAGCCATTTTTTAAAGCCATCCGTTCCGACAGCGCTTTCATTACGCCCCTGTGAATAGATCACCATATCTTTGGCTGCAACAGTATCGACTGCATCCAAATTACCTTTCGTAAACACCTCGTCAAACCATGTTCTAACGATTGCTTCCTTTTCTGCACTAGCCATAAAAGTCACTCCCGCTCCACAATTCCTTTCCATTTTACTATATCACAATTTTCCAACAACATTGTCATTTTTTCCATGTAGTTAGATAACTCCACAAATCACGATAAACGCCCCAAGTATGGTTACAGCCCAATTATAAGAAATAAGTGCAATGAAAGATGGAAATCTGCCTAAGTATGTCAAGCTGTAGTATATTTCCATAAATCACCCGCTAACGTTGCATATAAAAATGGTGCATCTGATTTGATACACCATTTTCCTGTATATTTTCCTAAAAGCTTGTTTTCGGATTCGGTCCCCATTTGTTTCGGCCGAACTCACTATCGAGGACCATAAAGACAAATAAGATGATCCAACCGACAACCGGAACCAATGAAATTAATATCCACCAGCCGGATTTTCCCGTGTCATGAAGTCTTCGGACATTTACTGCCAACGATGGCAGAAAGATAAATAATGAATACAATGTTGTCAATACTGTAGGAATCCCAAGTAGAAACTCCAATATGGATAGTATGGTTGCAATAATTGCGTTAATCAGGACAAACATCCAGTACTCCATCCGTCTAGCACGGCCATCGAACGTGACATAATTCTTTATAACCTTTGTATACCATTGCATTAATGGTTCCCTCCCTTCTCGAAACAGACTAATGATAAGTATGCAAATCAATTATATTTTACTATAATTAATTGTTTTTTTACAAAAGAATAAATTGTCCCTTATATTTCATTCCATTGTGGAAAAGCACAATTCCTTTTTCCCTGAATAAACTAGGCACAAAACCAGTAAAGGGTGGGAAATATGCCTGTAGCATTACCAGTCAATATTGAGCCGGTTCGCATCAGTAACGGACCGCAAATCCAAGTCATCTATCCAAAGGTGTTTGGCATGCGGGATCGGTCAATGGAACGATTTATAAACCAGTCCATTGCGCATGAAACCCAGGAACTCATTAACATGCAGATTGAAGAAATGCCGACGACGCTTGTGGAAATGGACGGTTCCTTTGAAATTAAAAATAACCAGCGGAATGTGTTGAGTTTAACATTATCCAACTATGCTTATCATTACCATGCAGCCCATGGCATGACATACATCAAGTCACTAACATTTGATTTGGATCAGCGGAGACAATACAGTTTAAGTGATTTATTTAAGCCGGGAAGCAATTATGTAGAGCGATTGTCTGAATTAATTAATGAACAAATCGCCGAGCGGGATATTGATACATTTGAAAATCCAGTAACAATCCAGCCGAATCAGGATTTTTACATTGCTGATAAAACTCTCGTTATCTATTTTCAGCTTTATGAGATTACTCCATATGTGTTCGGTTTTCCGATGTTCCCGATTTCCGTCTATGCCATTCAGGACATCATTAATGAAGACGGTCCACTTGCTCCGATGGTGATAAATAATTAAGTTTTAGTAGAAGGGCAAACATATAGTTGGACGGGAACTGAATTATGAACTTTGGCGATCCGATTAATTTTTCAGCCATTTTGGCGGCTGCACATTAAAACATAGGGATAAAATCGTACACCACACTAAAAGAAGCAATCCCCAATTGTGGAAGATTGCCTCTTTTCTTTATTTCAGCTTATTCACATACTGACGCATATTCTCCGATATACCGGCCAGGCAAATGACTGCCGGATCAGCATCGGTATCCAGCTTCACCGTTGATCCATTTGTTGGAAGCGTTTCTTCAAAAATCGCTTCATATTCAGGGACAGTCACTTCTTTTCGTGATGCGAACATCTTGTTGTGATTTTCTGTTTTCAGATAATCCCGGTAGTTTGACTGCAGGATACCTGTGAAAAATTCACCGACAGCCCCCGATCCATAGCTGAATAGTCCAATTCGCGTGCCTGGTTTCAGATCCTCTTTTTGTTCCAGTAAGGAAAGCAAGCTCAAATACAGTGATCCGGTGTAGATGTTTCCAACATTCCGGTTGTAGCCGGTACTGATCTGATAATTTGCTTTCAGCCGCTCTTGAACATCTTCCGGCGCATCCTCCAAAACAGGTTTCAATGCTTTTTTGCCCATTTTTGTGTATGGGAGGTGGAATGTAATTGCTTCAAAATCTTTCAGGTCAAGGCCTGATTTTTGTTTAAATTGCTCCCATACATCCGCGAAAAATGCAATGTATTGTTCGTTTGATAATTTTCCATTGACGAACGCCTTATCGGAATAGACGGGACGCCAAAAATCCATTACATCGGCGGTCATGTAAGCAGATTTATCTTCAAGTGCCATGATTCCCGGATCCGCGCAGATGACAAGTGCAACTGCACCTGCACCCTGAGTAGCTTCTCCTGATGTATTCAATCCATATCTGGCAATGTCTGAACCCAACACAAGCACCTTGCTTTCCGGGTTCAGCGCGATATGCCCTTTTGCCATCTGAATGGCGGCAGTTGCGCCGTAGCATGCCTGCTTCACTTCAATTGCACGTGCATTTGGATTAATTCCGAGCAATTCATGGACATAGACAGCTGCCGACTTGGAGCTGTCAATACCTGACTCTGTTCCAAAAATCACAAAATCAATTTGCTCTTTGTCGGCTTCATCCAAAATTTCATACGCGGCATTTGCGGCAAGTGTAACCGGATCCTGCGTAACAGGAGGAACTGCCATTTTTTCCTGGCCGATTCCGATGGTGAATTTACCCGGATCAATATCTCTGCTCACTGCAAGTTTGTTCATATCAAGGTATAGATGTGGTGTGTAAAATCCTATTTTGTCAATTCCTATCTTCAACGTTTTTCCCCTCTTCTTGGCGGTGAATTGTATACGTTAGCTTTTAATTCAAGCATAAAATCAATAAATTACATAATAATACAATCTTACATTGAAATCAATTCGAACAAATTTCATTGTCAAAATATGCCTGAATCTCTTTTCTTCCCTTTAAGATGATAACCTTTTTACTTGGGTCAGCTTCCTGGAATTCCCGGAATCTGATGCGCATCTTTTGCTTACGCTTATGGTAGGTCGTTATGATAAATTTTATGAATGGATAATCCAATTTTTCTTTACATCCCGCTCCCATGTCCGGGCGGGTTTTTCCAATATTGGTCAGCCACCGCTTTACCACCCTGTACATGCAGATTGTAAGCGGCAGCTCCAGGTAGATGATTGTGTCTGCACGCGGAGCTCGTATATCATATGTGGTACTGTAATTCCCCTCGATAATCCATTGATCCTGGTCCACTATTTTCTGATTGCTGTCACGAAATTCCTCTTTGGATGCCTGCACCCAATCCGGCTTCCAGAAATAAGCATCAAGATGATACACATCAATGTCCAATTTTTTGCCGAGTTTCCTGGCAAACGTTGACTTTCCAGCCCCGGCTGATACCCCCATGACCATGATTCGTTCCACCGTAACACCAGCTCCCTTTCCGATGATAAGCATAGTACATCATACCATATACCGGTTAGGTCCTGTTAAAATTCTTCGCTCTGCCGATAACTTTCTACTTCTCCCCTTTATGATTTTTAAATTATTGTAAAATATCATCTCTCCCCATTGCGCGCCTCTTTTCAATATGCTATTTTTGCAATATAGACTTTCGATATTGTGTTTCGAAATCAAAGGGAGGTGTTCAGGTTGGAAGATCGTATATTGCGGAAGCTTTTTCTTGGTTTCATTCAAATCCATATTTTGCATCATGCTATGGAACACCCAATATATGGGGTCTGGATGCTTGATGAACTGAAGGAACATGGTTATGAAATGAGTGCGGGAACACTGTACCCCATCCTTCACAATATGGAATCGGATGGACTTTTGCTGAAGGAAGAAAGAAACGTGGATGGTAAAGTACGGAAATATTATTCGGCTACAGATAAAGGCGAGATTATTTTGGAACAGGCACGTGATAAGGCGTTTGAACTGTTTAAAGAAATTAAGGACTAAAGGAGATAACCCCCGCATGAATGAAAAAAATAAGCTGAAATCACTGCTTGAAATATTAATGGTTTCAATTAAACTTGGTTTCACTTCTTTTGGTGGGCCAATCGCACATCTTGGGTATTTTCACGATGAATATATTCGAAAGAGAAGATGGATGGATGAGGAAAGTTATGCGGATCTGATTGCGTTATGCCAGTTCTTACCCGGCCCTGCAAGCAGTCAGGTTGGAATTGGTATTGGGGTAAAGCGCGGTGGAGTTCTTGGTGGAATCACATCATTTATAGGCTTTACCTTGCCATCTGTCGTAGCACTAATTATTTTCGCATCCTTGCTTCATACGTTCAATCTGCAGGATGCCGGCTGGATTGATGGGCTAAAAATTGTCGCGGTAGTTGTGGTGGCGCAGGCTGTGTTAGGGATGGCGAAAAAACTGACTCCGGATATTCAGCGAAAAACGATTGCGCTCATTGCCTTAATCGTTACCTTACTATGGCAAACAGCTTTTACGCAAGTAGCTGTAATCTTAATCGGCGGGGCCATTGGATTTATTCTTTTCAGGAAACAGACCGCGCTAGAAAAAGGATCGAAAGTCTCACATTTTCCTGTTTCAAAAAAATTGGGTACTGTTTGTCTCTCGTTATTTTTCGGATTATTATTTGTCCTACCGGTTTTAAGCAATATTACGAAGCTTGAGTGGCTTACCTTGTTTGACAGTTTTTACCGCTCCGGATCACTTGTGTTTGGTGGCGGACATGTGGTCCTGCCATTACTGGAGCAGGAATTTGTCCCTGCCGGATGGTTGAGCGAACAAGAATTTCTTGCCGGATATGGTGCAGCACAGGCGGTACCGGGTCCGCTGTTTACATTTGCCGCTTATATTGGTGCAGTAATTCATGGCTGGCAGGGCGGATTGCTCGGAATGATTGCAATCTTCCTTCCCGCCTTTCTGCTTATATTAGGGACGCTTCCGTTTTGGGATGCATTACGAAGCAATCCAAAAATAAAAGGTGTGTTGATTGGCGTAAATGCTGCTGTTGTCGGGATTCTTATTTCTGCCTTGTACTCCCCTATCTGGATCAGTTCCATATCAACAGCGATGGACTTTGCGCTTGGAGCTGTCCTGTTCAGCATGCTGTATTACTGGAAATTGCCTCCTTGGGTGATTGTTATTACCGGGGCTTTTGGTGGAATGCTGATTTCAAACGTTGGATAAAAAAATGCGAAGCTGATCCCTTCAACAGAAGGATCAGCTTTGTTATTCCCGTTCATGTTTTTTTAGCATGTCTTCCAAATACTTCTGTGATTTCCCTTTAGGAATACTGAGACTTTCCCAACTCTCCCCTTTCACCTGTTTGCCAATATATATAATTTGACCGACATGTGAGGCGTAATGAGCCAGCTGCCTTTCAATTGCCTCTAGTACAGTATGTTCTTCTCCGCGAATGTAGATGCGCTTCATTATATCTTCTTCCTTTAAACTGTCCAATGCGGAAAAAAGCGTTTCCCAACCTTTTTCCCAGGCAAAGATCAGCTCCTGCTTGGAGGTCTGATCATCTTCAAATTCATTATCACGGTTTCTGTATGGCTTTTCGCCATCGGAATTCAGAAAATCTGTCCATCTGGATACCATATTGCCGTTTAAATGCTTTACAATTACCGCAACACTGTTCGACGCATCATTGTACGCCCAGTGAATCTCCTCTTCCGACAGCCGGTTTATCGTTTTGTCACCTTGTTTTTTCATATCTTTAAATTTTTTTATGATAACATGCAGATACGTCTTCTCCAGTTTCATAGGTCTTTTAGTACCATGTGTTTTCTTGTTTTTCGTCAGTATATAAACCAAGAGTGTCCCAAATGATAGCATCAAAAATAGAGTGTCATAAACAGACATCAAGCCTCACCTCTTTATCAATTAATTACCTTACTATTTCGCTTTTTCTATGTGAATTCCTGCCAGAAATCCAGTTATTTTCAAACAATTCCCCCTTATGGTACAGTGTTTTTTGCAGGGGTGTCGTTCGACAATTTCGGAATGGATGATGCTTACTGGAATAGACAGCAGTTATGAATATTCAATTATGCATAACCAAAATGGGAGTGGAGTGAACGATGAGCAGTACGATTCGCCTGTTGCAGGATGATGATAAACCACTTGTTGAAGCGATGGATACAGGGATTGAAAATGATTATGTGTTAAGGGTTTTTGACAGATTAAGCCGGGAACCAAATCGTATTTACGGGCTCTTTCAGGACGGGCAACTCGTCAGCATTGGCGGGATTTCCATATATGCTAATACATATGCCATGCTTGGCAGAATACGAACTGATCGCCGTTTTAAAAAGAAAGGTTATGCATCCGAGATCATGTCGTATATAAAGGATGTGGCGTTTCGGGATGAAAAAATTCAGTGGGTTGGTGCGAATACACAGGAAGAAAATTTGCCTGCACGCCGGGTAATGGAAAAAATCGGACTTTCGGAATACACAATGCTGCACGGCGCACTGACAAAAAATACATCCATGCTGGAATCCGGTGCGATGCCATGGAGGCCGGTTACAGAACTGGAACGGAGGAAAAAATGGATCCATCAAACGTTCATAGAACCGGGAAACGTTTTTCCGTATGAATGTTATTATCCGTTTCCGGCAACGGCGAATTTATTTCCTGACCATGAATTACGTAAGTGGACGTTTTATGAGAATGCCGATGCGTCCAGATTTTTAATAACCAAACCGGATCAGAAAAAGCACCAATATTTGCATGTCATTTATCCATGGTCTGACCTATCCGATCAGGAAGGCCTCTGGGAGACAATCAGCCGCGATTACAGACAACTGGCAAATCAAACTGGTGAGGAGACGTATATCTGGATGGATTTGACCAAAGAAGAGGCACAAACGTTACCGGCTGACCATGCTTTTATATTGAAATCACCATGGATTTTATATGGAAAAAACAAATCAAAATAAGTAAAAGTGGCTCGCCGGCGTCGGCAAGCCACTTTTTTTAATCACGCACTTTCCCTTGAAGATTGTTCATCATTTTTTATTAAGGAACTTCTGAATGGCGCAATAATTAGTGCCAGTATCAGGAATAGCCCCATATAACCAATTGTCGGATAGAATAAGGCGACCAAATCGGTGAATCCGACAAAGCTGAGCACGAATGCAGCAATTCCGGTGATAATTACAAAAATTTTGTGGTTACTTGTGCCAACATCGGTAAAGCGAGCCGCAAAAGCAAAGAACATTCCAACTGCAGTGTTGAAGACCATACCGAACAGAATTACCGCATAAACAATTCCCAATACCGGTGAAATATTGTTCACCAGCTCAAGCATCGGCATTTCTGCATCGGCAACTGTTTCAATTTTTGAGAAAATGGCCAAATCGCTTAAGACAATTATAACACCAATTCCCAGTCCGCCGACTAGTCCGCCAATGGATGCCGTTTTTTCATCTTTTTCATTACCGCCCATTAATAGAGCCATAGAAGCTCCAACTGCAATATTAAATGAAGCATAATTAATCCCGGAAATAAACCAATTCGGCAATGAAGATGGCAATCCGGCTGCAATCGGTTCAAGTTCTGTAAAAGATGAATCCATTGTTGCAATACTGTATATCGATACACCTATTACAGACAGTATCAAAAACGGTGTGATACTTCCGATTACTTTCTCAACAGCACTAATATTCATCATAATGGTAACTGCTACCAATATACTCATAACAATTATACCGAAACTGGAAGGAAGTCCAAATTGCTGACTGAAAATGGAGCCTGCTCCGGCGATCATCACTACCCCTACCCCAAATAGAGTAAAAATAATGATATAGTCCACAATCACGCCGAGCCATTTCCATCCACTCACTTTATAAATCGCCTCTTTATGTGAGGTAGCCTGCATGCGGCTGCCGAGCCTTGCCAGTATAAAGCCCAAATACGCGAATAAAGCAGTTGATATAATGGTGGCAAATATCCCCATATAACCAAAACTGGTAAAATACTGCAGAATCTCCTGCCCGGAGGCTAGTCCGGCTCCAATGATAACTCCCATAAAAGCGCTTCCAATTTGTAAAATCCGTTTCATATTATCCTCCCTAGTCTATCTAAGTTGTCTAAACTGAAAACATAGTCTAGTATATCACAAAAATCAAACAAATGTTTAGTGATATTTAACAACATAAATCAGAAAATTTGTTGAAACAAACAAATGGATACTTTTGACCTCTTTTTGTGGTATTCTTGAGGTAAGAAAACAGAGAGTGAAATAAGGAGCAATAGTATGCATTTTCGTTCATCAGATAACCGCGGATTTCCGCATGATGATTTTAAATCGCCTGACGGATTGGCTGATCGGATCAGTGAGATTCTGGAATGCCCGGTTACGATAGAGGATTCCAATCATAGGTTGATTTCCTACAGCAAACATGAATCAAATGTGGATGAAGCAAGGGTTGCAACCATTATTAGAAGAAAGGTCCCTGAAGACGTTATTAACGGTCTTTGGCAAAGCGGTGTGATGGCAAAGCTTTTTGACAGTGATGAACCAGTTATTATCCCGCCCATCGAATCTGTCGGACTTGGAAATCGTATTGCAGTATCGGTTCGCAAAAATCAGGTTATCCTTGGGTTTATCTGGGCACAGACAAATGAAAAAACCGTTGATGAAAATACGATTCAGATACTAAAGGAAGCCGCACAGCTGGCCCAAAATTATCTGCTGCGGCACCAGCAGAAACAGCGTAATTCCGAAGAAAGTTACAAAGAATTTTTCTGGCAACTGTTGTCCGGTAACGTACGCAATAAAACAGACATTGAACGGCAGGCAAAACGATTCGGGATGGAATTACAAGGGGACTTGAGTGTTGTCCTGATTGAGTTTGACGGTGAAGTAACGAAGACAATGGAACGCCATGCCTATTATTTAACAGAAACGTTGAAACAGGCACGGGTTATTTTTCGGTTATTTGACCAAAACCAACTGATTATTCTTGCCCAGCTTGGTACGGAGAAGGATTCAATTAACGATTTTACAGCGGATTTTATTGATAAGATGAAAGAAAGATTACACGTTAAGGCGATTATAGGTGCGTACGGATTAATATACGATTCGCCTGAACACATTACCGACAGCTATAAACAGGCATTAAAAGTGCTGGAATTGAAAGAACAGTTTCCGGAAAGGCTGCAGGATGTTTACAATTACCATGATCTTGGCGTGTTTCAGTTTATTCATGAGTTTTACAAATTCCGTTCCCGAAATTACTATCACAACCCTTCACTTAAGAAATTGAAGGCATACGATCAGGAACATCGCTCTGATTTGCTTGCTTCACTAAAAATGTTTTTGGAATGTGATGGCAATGTTCATAAGGCTTCCCGGTTGCTGCATATTCATATAAATACATTGAATTACCGGCTGAAGCGGATTGCAGAAATTGCCAATATTGATTTGCGGAATTACAACCAAAAGATGACATTGTACCTGGATCTTCTTGTGAACGAAATGAATCAGAGGAATTTGTGATTTTTAACAAATCGGACGGCAGCCATTTAGCTTTCCAAATGAAGAAAAGTTATGCAACAATGTGTATAATTAATACTATACTTATTTAATTGAAAGGGATGTTATAAATGTTTATCGGTATTCCTAAAGAAATCAAAAATAATGAAAACCGTGTTGCGATTACTCCAGCTGGTATTGTGCACCTGGTTAAAGCAGGCCACAACGTGATGGTTGAAGCAGATGCTGGTCTTGGCAGCAGTTTTACAAACGATGAATATAAAGAAGCTGGTGCTGAGGTAGTTGAAAGCGCTTCAGACGTATGGAAAAAAGCAGAAATGATCATGAAGGTTAAAGAGCCTCTTGAATCCGAATTCGATTACTTCCGTGAAGGGCTTATCCTGTTCACATACCTTCACCTGGCAAACGAGCCGAAACTGGCAGAAGCTTTGGTAGAAAAAGGCGTTACAGCGATTGCATATGAAACTATCACTGTTAACAATACATTGCCGCTCTTAACTCCAATGAGTGAAGTTGCCGGTCGGATGGCTGCACAAATCGGTGCACAATATCTGGAAAAAGCTAAAGGCGGCAAAGGAATTCTGCTAAGCGGACTGCCTGGTGTTAACCGCGGCAAAGTTACAGTTATTGGCGGCGGCATGGTTGGTACCAATGCAGCGCGTATTGCAGCGGGTCTTGGTGCAGATGTAACCATCCTTGACCTTGACCCGAACCGTTTACGCCAATTGGAGGAAATGTTCGGTTCAAGCGCGCAAACGCTCATGTCCAACCCAGTTAACATTGCGGAATCTGTTAAAGACTCTGATATGGTAATTGGTGCTGTGCTGATTCCTGGTGCAAGAGCGCCAAAACTGGTTACGGAAGAAATGGTTAAATCCATGCAGCCGGGATCTGTAATCGTTGATGTTGCAATTGACCAAGGCGGTAACTTTGAAACAGTCGACCATGTGACAACTCACGATAAGCCAATTTATGTAAAACATGATGTACTGCACTATGCGGTTGCGAACATTCCAGGTGCTGTACCACGCACGGCAACAATCGGCCTGACAAATGTGACCGTTCCATACGCTGAAAAAATTGCTGCCAAAGGTGCTGAAGAAGCAATTAAGAACAATGCAGCAATCAAAAGCGGCGTGAACGTCCTAAACGGAAAAGTAACCTACGAAGCCGTAGCACAGGACCTCGGGTATGATTAT
Organism: Virgibacillus siamensis; assembly: GCF_900162695.1. Taxonomy (NCBI): domain Bacteria; kingdom Bacillati; phylum Bacillota; class Bacilli; order Caryophanales; family Bacillaceae; genus Virgibacillus; species Virgibacillus siamensis. Next base: position 72,207 of record NZ_FUIH01000007.1, on the reverse strand, counting down.
GTATCCGTGGAAGACGCCTTGAAATAAGTAGTGCCTGGCACGACCCAGATTTTGTCATATAGAATATAGGACAGTTAAAAGCACCTTTCGCTTGTACGGCGAAGGTGCTTTTTTACGTTCATATTATAGTGGGAGTAAATATGGGCAACAATAAGCTTGAATGGAGGTTACAGCATGAAGCAAGAATATCGTGAATACAGAACAGGTCAGGGTGTACCAGTAAAGGGATATTATATGTGTCAATCCGGTGAGAAAGCCAAACTGAATAAGGATGAAAAGTTCCCAGCATGCCCTGTCAGCGGCAACGAAACCACCTGGAAACACGAACACTCCTGAATTTAACGTATTGGGTGACAACAAAAAAGTAACTGCGGAAATCATGCAGTTACTTTCTTTTTGTTTTAATATCCGTTTACAACTGTGTCGAGTTTACCGGTTTTCGGATCAATTACCAATCCGTGTACTGGTACATCGCCCGGCATCAGTGGGTGGTCTTTAACGGTTTTGACACTGTGTGTTACACTTTCTTCCACATTATCAAATCCTGCTAAAAACTGATGGACATCCACACCGGCATCTTTCACAGTGTCAAAGTTTTCCGGGTTGATTCCGCGACTCTTCATGGTTTCTACCAAATCTGTTGTATTGACGCTGGACATTCCGCAGTCTTTGTGACCGACAATAATCATCTCGTCACACTGCAGCGCATATACACCAACCAGAATCCCGCGCATGATACTGTCATACGGATTTGAAACAACGGCACCTGGGTTTTTTAAAACCTTGGCATCACCATTTTCCAGATTCATCGATTTCGGAAGCAATTCAACCAGCCGCGTATCCATACATGACAGAATCAAAAGTTTCTTTTTCGGCAGTTTGCCTGCTTCGAATTTTTCATACTCCTTACCTTCAACAAACTTTTCATTGTACTCCAGAATTTCGTCTAATAGCTTCATTTTTTTCACCTCTCTATTTATATTACTAATAATCCGGAAAAATGAAAAGGTGTGTCGTAATTTGTAATGTTATGACAACCTTTGTTGAATCTATTGAAATTTTATAGGTTAATCGGCATACTAATAAACGGTGTTTGTCAAAACTTCAGGATAAAAATTTTGGGAATGAGAGGTAGAAGATTGATGGCTCGATCGAATTTTGACTTGTCAGCAGCGGTTTCGGCAAAAAAACAGGAAATGATAGAGCTCGGCTTGAAATACGGCCTGACAGATGAACGGACAATTAAGTGCAGCCAGCAGCTCGACACGCTTTTAAATATACATGTGGACGGTGAACGTTTTTGCCTGACAGGATGAGATGAAAAACGCTTCGGATATTGCTCCGAAGCGTTTTTGAATCCGGCATGTATAATTCGCTAAAATCCAGCAGACCAAACCTTACTACCTTTACACAACTTTCCCAGGATTCAACACACCATCCGGATCAAGTGCTGCTTTTATTTTTCGCATGACTTCAAGCGCATCCCCGTGCTCTTTTTCCTGGTATTTTCGCTTGCCGACACCGACACCGTGCTCACCTGTGCAGGTGCCTCCCCGTTCCAATGCATATTCAACAATACGTTCATTAACTTTGTTCGCCTTTTCGATATCGTTTGGATCGTTGACATCAATCATTAGCAGGATATGATAGTTTCCATCACCGACATGACCGACAATTCCACCGGCAAGACCTGATTCATTGACCGCTGCCCTGGCATCCTTTACTGCACCGGCGAGTTCCGAAATCGGCACACATACATCGGTTACCATCTGTTTTTTACCCGGATGTCCATGAATGTAAGCATATGCGACATTATGACGTGCCTCCCACAGCCGGTTGCGTGCAGCTGTGTCGGATTCAAATTCGATTTCTTGGCAATTCATATCCATCACAATTTCTTTCATAAATTCCACATCCTGCTGAAGCCCTGCTTCATTACCGTGAAATTCAAGAAAAAGTGTTGGGACAGCATTATAATTTGTATCACTGAAATCATTCATCTGTTTGATAGACTGCTCATCCACAAGTTCTACACGGGCAATCGGAATGCCAGCCTGTAAAATAGAAATAACGGCTTCGACCGCATCATCCACGGTTGGAAATTCTGCTCTAGCTGCCATAACATTTTCCGGAATGCCGTACACCCGCAGTGTCAATTCGGTAAAACAGCCGAGTGTTCCTTCAGATCCTACCAAAACACCATTTAAATTATAGCCGGAAGATGACTTTGCGGCCATATTCCCGGTATGTATGATAGAGCCGTCTGCCGTCACGACTTCCATATCGCGTACCTGATCACGCATAATCCCGTAACGAACGGCAGTTGTTCCGCTCGCATTTGTTGCGGCCATACCGCCCAGTGTCGCATCTGCACCCGGGTCAACGGAAAAAAATAAGCCATATTTTTTTAATTCTTTATCAAGCTGTGAACGTGTGACACCGGGCTGAACTTTTACGAGAAAGTCATTTTCACGAATTTCCAGCACCTTGTTCATCATGGAAAAATCGATGACGATGCCGCCCTCATACGGAATAACGTTTCCTTCCAGACTGGAGCCGAACCCATATGGAACAACTGTAGTTTTATATTGATTTGCCAGTTTGACAACTTCACTGACCTCTTCGCTGTTTTCCGGAAAAACAACAATTTCCGGCCGGTTGGGTTTGTGGTATGATTCATCCGAGCTGTGCTGTTCTAACAATGTTTCATTTTCAGAAACACGCTCCTTTGACAGCGCAGCCTGCAATTCTTCAACTAGTTTCATAGAATACATCTCCTTGCCCTATTTTCCTTGTGAAATTTGAATCAAGTTTCCGCACGTATCATCAAAAATAGCAAACGTGACCGGACCCATTTCCGTTGGTTCCGCAGTGAAAGCTACTCCCAATTCCGTCAAACGTTCATATTCTTTATGAAGGTCATCCACTGCAAATGAAGTCGTCGGAATTCCCTGATCATAGATTGCCTCTTGGTAGGTTTTGGCTGCAGGATTATCGTTCGGCTCAAGCAGCAGTTCCACACCATCCGGATCCTCCGGTGACACTACAGTCAGCCACTTAAAATCCCCCGCAGGCATATCCGTCTTCTTCTCAAACCCAAGCACATCTGTATAAAATCTCAACGCCTTCTCCTGATCCTCCACAAAAACACTCGTAATATTAATCTTCAAAAATAATCCCCCTACTCGACAGGCGACAGGCACTACCCGCATTTTGTCGAATAATAGTTATAGTTTTGTCCTTCATTTCCACCTTAATCTTATTTCGACGATTGTTCAAAAAATTCCTCTTTTGCGCTTGAATTCGTCTGTATGTTACAGCACCATGGGTATTGCTGGGCTTGATGGTCTTCATCTCCAGAGGGGAACTAATGTACATCCCGGTCAGGCAAAGCCTGCTCGCGGAATTGGCAATTGATTCCCAACGCAGCTCATATCTTGCCCTGAACAGCTTCATGGGACAAGGAACTATGATCATCACGGGAGGAGCCATCACCCTCGGCGGCCTGTTTCCCGCAACAATCATGAGTAGCCTGTTCCTTATCATCGGCCTAACCGGCGTCACCTTGATGGCCAATATTATTCGACAGGTGACAGGCACCACCCGAATTATGTCAGAAAATGTCGAATAACTTCATGCTAATAGGGTGGCTTTTCTTCTTTAATTTCGCGTGCTGTTATGGATTGCCTGTCTACTTCATATGTATAAAGACGTGATCCTGTCTCGCCGCCTTTTTCCCATGTCTCCTTGAACTTCACTATGTACTCCTCATCATCAATCTTCTCCACGCTCGTTTCCCGGACGACATGGTATCCGCTGATGCTGTCTTCCCATTTTCCAACTGTATCCGGGAATTGTTCAATCGCTGTTCCTTTACCGGATGTGGCATATTCCACCGCATCCGCTGCGGTAAATGGCGGCGGTGATGATGATGCCCATTGCAGAATACCCCACAAAACACCGTAAACAATGAACGGAATCAACATTAAATACAGCCTGTTCCGTTTCCCTTTCCGCTTCCGGCTGAACAGCCAGCGGTCAATGACAGCATAAAACAAAGCCGCCACAGCACCATACAATGCAGCTGCCAGACTGGCGAATAGCAACCCGTTCGCCAGTCCAAGTACCCCGTGCAATAATATATATAACAAATCCCGGGGTCTAGTCCAGCTCCTCTGCCAATATTCCAGAAAAACAGAAACCAGGTTGCCATAAATTAAAACAATCGGTCCGACATACACCATGTAAAAAAGACTCCAGCCGATCAGATAATTGCCAAGGCTGTATTTTGGAGTACCACCCAGTATATTAAGGCATGCGAGAATCAGGGAGACGAACATCACAACAAAAAAAGTAGTTACTATTTTACGATAAAACATCCTGTGCCGACTCCCCCAATATAGATTTAAAATTTGTTTTATGAAATTTTCGTTCCGTTGGGCACATTTTCATCCGGCCCTAACAGCACGACATCGCCGTCCTCAGGTACTCCACCGATAACGAGCACTTCCGATTTATACCCGGCAACCCGCATCGGTGGAAAATTGACCACACCAACAACCTGACGTCCGACAAGCTGCTCCGGATCATATCGCTCCGTAATTTGAGCAGATGACCTCCTGACACCAAGCTCCCCAAAGTCCACCTCTAATTTAATGGCAGGCTTTCGTGCTTCCGGAAATGGTTCCGCTGTAAGAACCGTACCAATCCGCAGATCCAATTTCATAAAATCATCAATTGTTGCCATAAGCATTGCCCCCTTCATCTGCTGCTGTATTTGATTTTTCCGGCAGCTTACGATAGATTCTTTTTAGATTCATATTAACATTTTGTAATGTAATCAAAATGAATCCCAGCATTACAAACGTTACCATCTCACCAGTAAAAATTGAGAGAACACCCAATACACATGCATAAAGGATGTATAACCAGTTGTTCAACGTGCCTCGCCCCTTTTACCTTAACTGTACTGTATTGTGAAACAACTTACAACATTTTCCTTGTTTCCAAGCTTTACATATGACATATTGCCTTACAAGCGATATAATATAGTTAATAAGAATATTCCTATTAAGGGGAGTAGCTTTTACAGCAAAGTCGTCATTACAGGGCAAACGCTCTCGGCTTTGTTGGCAACCAACTGTTGTTAGCAAGACCTTACCAATTTATTTGGTCAGGTCTATTTTTATAACGTCAAAAAACTTACTATGGCGATAGATTGAATACATTAAGGAGAGATTGTTCGTTATGAATAATTTTATGATGACAAATGTTCCTGCATTCATTGAAAAAGAGATGCAGGCTATGACAGAAATGATTAAACCGCAGTTGAAAAAAAGTTCACGGTATTCATTGATTGCCCTGCCTCTGCTGGCAATCTCCATTACCAATCTGTTCTTTTCGCTGATTTCAGGCGGATGGACACTGGATAACATGGTGATTTTGGGAATTTATGCGCTGATGGCGGCGGTCGGGATCGCACTGTTTAAAGAATCTAAACACGTCAAAAAAGAAATGTACAAAATCGGCATGGAACACATGATTGAACGCATTAACGAGAGCGAACATGTCAACGACTATTCCAAGGAAAAATATATTCGTAATATTAAAGCACAGCCAAAGTTCGGCATGCAGACATTCTTTGATTTCCTGACCGAGGAAAATAGCCGTAAAGAACGAATGACAGAGAACTAAGCACAGAAAAGAACCTTCTTTGATGGAGGTTCTTTTTTTTAGTTATAACGGATGCCAAAGATTGCCATAAACGTTACTGCAAATACTATAAAAATCCCAAGAAAAATTAGCGTAATAAGATATTCCCGCGGATTTTCGTGATATTTCCATTGCATGAATGCTTCGACTGACATCATCACCACTGGAATCAACAAAATAAGGTTCCCTGGATTTATATTGACGTTGTTGGTTCTGAAAATCCCGTTCATAAATAAAAAGACGACAAGAGCTGCCGCACCCGTGATCAACACAGCCCATTCATGTTTTTTATTCGCAAACCGTTTATTTGATTTTCCAATGTTAAGCCACTTTCTTAGTCCCTTCTCCAAAAAATAACCGCCAACAAACAATACAGCAATTAACATTATCAGTTCCCATAAATCCAAAGACAAACTTTCTCCCTTCTAATCAAAAAATGTCATATGCAGATTGAAAGCAAAAATCACCAGTCCTCTGATTGGATGGGCGGTATCCTGATAGGCTTTTTCAGTGGTTAAACCTGACCGTTTTTACGCTTGCGCTTATTGATAAACTTTTTGACCATCGGATAGACAATGGGACCATATTTAATGGCAAGCCGCAGCAGTTTCTTCATGATATCTCCTCCATTGGTGTATGTCGTGGATGCTTCAGTGATTCGTTTTTCATCCGTTCTCCATAACATCGGCAATATGCCTATCATCGTATACACGTGTAATTTTGGAACAGCCCGGCTTGTCCAACACAGGGCAGTGACGTCTTTTTGCAAAAAAACAAATTGCGCTTATGCCCGCAATGGGATTGACAGTCGAACCATATCACGGCATTGGATTCCATTTTCATAAATTGGCTCATTATAGTTTTCCACAAAATAATCGCGGCGGATTTTGACCATCCGGAACCCGCACTGCTGATACAGTCGCAGCTGATCAATGCTGGAATTTCCTGTTCCGACATCAATAAACTGATAACCCTGCAACTGTGCATTCGCAATTGCGTGCTGAATCATTTTTGTACCGATCCCCTGCCCCTGATAATGTTCCAGAACAGCCACATTAACAAGCTCCATTTTATTTTGCCTTTCCTGGGTCAGGACATACACCCCAATAACCACATTGTCTTTCCTGACAACGTAGCATTGACCCTTGGACAGATATTCACGTACATTATTCTCAGATGGATCCGCTGTCAGCAGCAACTCCATTGGAGGATTTTCCGTCGTTTTTAATCGCTGTATTCTCATGTTGTTCTCCTCTTTCTCTTGTTTGAATCAAAGTTTGCTATTATTCTATCATACCAAAAACCATCATGAAGGAAAGTATAGTTTACATATACTTCCGCTTGCCTGCCCTAAACGCCAATTCAGCGGATAGGCATGCTTTATCCTGCTAATGTATTGTGTTCGCATGTCATATTCCCCTTTTCCAATCCTGCAAACGTTTTGACTTCCATTAAAATTGTTGTAAATCCTGCCAACCGTAAGCAATCTCTTTCAGTTTTGCACCATCGATTTCCAATTCATCCTCGCCCAATGGCTGCCCGCCAATTGCTTCGTAAAAATGTACGGCCGGATTTTTTTCCAACACCCAGATTACCATGGCTTGATACCCTTCTTTTAAAAGAGAATCAACCACTGCCTGTGTCAGACGTTTGCCGATTCCTTTGCCCTGATATTCCTTAAAAAGATAGATTGCGTACAATTCTCCATCATACCCTGCAAATTTCCCCTGACGTTCTTTCCCGCCATTGGCAAAGCCGACAATTTCAGTATTGTTATTTTCAGCAACGAATACATTTTGTTCGACACTGTTTTGCTTCCACCGCTCCGTTCGTTTCTCATACGACATTCGATCCAAAAACGAATCGGGAACAATTCCTTTATATGTAGAACGCCAGCTGTCAACATGCACCCTGGCGATTTGGGCCGCATCATCAGGTGTCGCCATTCGAATGTTCATAAATTCGCTCACCCCACACCGTTATTAATAGTTATCCAAATCGTCACCTCTATATAAATTATCCGCCTTGGATGTCCGGCGGTAATGCTCTAATAATGCTTTCCCCGCAGCTGAGTTATCAATCCCATGCCGGACTGCAGCCGTAATGACCAAGTACAGAATGAAAAGTCCCACAGCATATATAAAAATTGACATAATTGCCTCCATCGAAACCCCCTCCTTGTTTATTTCCATCTTAACGGTAAATAGATTGGAATTCCAGCGTGTATCGGATATAGGTGATGTCCGAAATTCAGGGGGATTTTGAAGAATGTAGGTTTGGTCCGTGAGAATTTCAGGAGGAATTCGAGTGGCTTTTCTCCGTTACAGCCGGCCCGTAATATTCGGTCATTTGCATCCACTTCATGATTGGGGGTGCAGTCGCCTGCTGAGGATTCAGTTTGTCTTATCGACACAGGCGGCATTCGCCGCCCTGCCTAAAATAAAATAATTGCTTTTACGCCAGTCCGCCTTTGCGTTCAATCCATTCGTCCCGCAAGATAGAGTAAACGAAAGCGTCATGAGAATGGCCGTTTTGAAATAAGTATCCGCGCAACTTTCCTTCCTGTGCAAACCCGATTTTTTTCAGAAGGGAATTGGATGCTGTGTTGGCTGGAAACGCTACTGCGCCAATTCGGTACAAGTCCAGCACCTCAAACGAGTAGCGGAGCACTTCATTGATTGCCTCCGTAGTAATGCCTTTTCGCCACTGGTCTGGGTCCAGTTCGAAGCCGATTTCCGCTTTTTTACCTTTCACATTTAAATTGTTTAAACCTATAGTACCAATGAATTCGTCGCTCGGATGCAAAACCATCCCCCAGCGGATACAGCGCTCCGCTTCAAACAGCTGCTGAAAGCTGTCAATAATCGCTTTTGCCTGCTCAACTGACTCAAGGCTTTCCATCCCATAAAATTCGGTTACATCGTCGTTGGACATAATATCATAAAAATTCTGGTCAAATTGATGATCAATATGAATTAAATTAAGGCGGTTTGTTTCAAGAACTGGAAATTCCCGCATATGAAAGACCCCTTTCCATTTAATGTACTAGTCTGTATTCGACTATCGGGGCCGGATTTCCTTCCTAAAACAGGAATTTCACATCAACCTGTGCAGTAACTTTCAGCTGTCCCGGCTGCAAATTGGTGGAAGCTTTCGCAGTTGTATAGGTTTGATATACGACCGGTGCGGTATCCGATTTTTCATCAATTTCAACCGGAATCGGCATAACGTTTAATTTCATCGTTGCTGCAAGTTTCTGTGCTTTCGCATAAGCGTCACGAAGCGCCATGCTTAATGCCTGCTGATAGATGGCATCCTGATCGGCTAGCGCAAACTCCGCATCCGACACCCGGTTCACACCATTCTGAACGGCGGTATCAATCACCATCCCTGCCCGACTGATGTCTCCTATCGTAATTTGAATTGCATGTGTCACTTCAAATCCCCTGAATTGCTGCACACCATCCACAAAGTCATACTGCGGATAAATGTTAAATGCCGTCGTCCGAATATTTTCCTGTTCGATCCCCATGTTTAATAATGCTTGGATTACCTGATTCATCGACTGGCTGTTTTCCTGCTGAGCTGCTGCAAGTTCCATATTTTCCGTTACCACTTGCAGTTCGACTGTAACAATATCCGGTTCAGCTGACAGAGATGCCGTGCCGGATACTGACATCACACGTTGTTCATGCATGACATATCACTCCTATCTATAAATGATATGCCGGCGATTTTCAGTGCATGAAAAAAGACAGCTGTTCACTGTCTTTTACATATCATGATCGGATTTTTGTTTTTGCCGTGAATGATTACGCTGTTTCACTTTATGTGATCCGTCGAGCGGTTCACCATACGGCTGCTTAGGACCTGTTGGCAGGTTGGGGCTTTCCTGCTGTTTTGGTCCTTTGCGATTTTTACCTTTACCCATGAAATAACGCCTCCTTCCCTCTCCTAGTTTTTGAAGAGGAAAGGAAACTATGCATCAGTTGTGTTCAATCACTGCATTTGTGTCGCTTCATTGCGCCATTTTATTCCGGCGTTTCCGCGGTCCACGGCGGAGTGCTTTCACATATGGCAGGAAAAGGCTGATAATCACGCCGGAAATTAGCGCGTTAATCAACGTCCCAATTCCAATTGCTCCGCCAAAAAGATAGGCAACAATGACCAGCACTCCACTGATTGCAGCCCGGGAATATGTCACATTCCAGCCGGTCAAATCCGAAATGACTAGCATCGTTCGATCCATCGGATTTGGTGCGAAATTAGACTGCAAGTAAAATGCAACGCCGAGTCCGATTAAAATAATGCCAACAGTAAGCGCAATCGACTGTCCGGGCCATGCAGCCGGATCAATCCAGTCACGAAGAAGGATCAGCCACGAATCAATACCAATTCCGGTTACGAGCGATGTGATTAGCGCCAGATATTCCGGTCTTTTTTTCATGGCGAGTGCATTACCGACAATCATGGAGAAGCCAACAACGATTTCCCAGCTGCCAACCGTTAAACCAAAAGTCCGATGCAGTCCGACCAGAAGTGCATCAAAAGGGGATGCACCCAATGCTGATTGAATGGTGAGTGCAATTCCCAGTGTCAATATGACGATACCAATAAAATAAAAATGGATCCCGTCCCGAATGAATCGCATCATCACCACTTCCTTTCCGAAAAATTAACTCCCTATAGTTTAACAAACCCCGCGGTCAAACAAAACAAAATGAACTAAAAATAGATTTCCGATTTTCGACGTGCACCGGTAACTGACTTTCATAATAAACTAATAGCAGAGAGGAGATTTTTTATGATTAAATTCCGGATTTTTTACTGGATTGCCTTCCTGGCGTTACTTGCATCCCCGGTATTGATTGCACTATATCTTTTCAGCTCAACCGGACAATCAAACGGAAATCCGGATACCAGGGACATGATCTGCAGTGCTGATGCCGTCACGCATATTGAAGATGTCTGTATGTAAAAAGGAAGCCCGATGGCAGGCTTCCTTTTTTAGTGGGGCCGCGATTCTCTTTCACCCATTTTCGTGCACCGTTAAATGGCTCTTCGGTGTTTGTTTACAATTCGCCGTGCTTTTTGGCCTTGCGTCAGTTCGGCGGGCGTCAATTGTGAACTTTAGCATTTAAGTTGTGAACTTTAGCACTTTACATATGAACTTTAGCACTTTTATCTTAAACTATAGCGAAATAACCGTAATCTTTAGCATTTAGCCAGCAATTTATCGATATCTAATTTATATTTTCTTCCGCCCCGATTGCCAATTTCCTCCGACGCCTCTTTCTGCAACACTCTCTTGGCCGTGTGTATTGAATCCATCAGTAAAAATTGACGTGCCTGTCTATTATTAATATATTCATCCGATAACAAAGCATAATCGGCAAGAGTAGTCCGATGCGCATTTTTCGAAACACACCCGCAACTTTTACAATGCCACTTCCCATGTTTCCACAACATTGGGACACATCCGCAATTTGGACAAAAAACGCCTTTAATCAGTTCCTCCTGAGATACCCTCAGTCTTTCCATTAATAAAAAATCCTCGGGGCGATGAGCTCCCATCAACGTGGAAGATAATTCCATCAATTGCTCCTCAGAAAAGTATGGAGTTTGGTACATTTCGGTAAAGTTTTCAATTTTGGGGAGTACATGATCGCGGTGCATAACGGTGTCGTTAATGACTTTATTGTTGGCTAAATTACGAAGGTACATATCGTCACGGCTGTACACAACTATTTTTTTGATCGGAACTGTTGGAAAATCATGATTGCGGTACAAGCTCTTAAGCCTGTTATGTTGCATATTTACCTGTTCAATAGGACTTCTGAACACTTCCACATCGTCACCCATTACACGAAATGCCTGTCCTAATTCATCAAAGTTCATATTATCATAAACATTCTTCACCTCTATGATCAAATGGAAATAGGCAGATAGTAGAAGGAAATCAAGTTGGAAATGACCATATTTATCAAGAAAACGCAGGTAATGAAAAATAAAAAATTGGTTCTCGGGAAGAAATTGCAGGTAGTATTCGAGGGCCTTTTCACCTTTATATCCGGAGTACAAGTTAGTCGCTTGCTGGCTGATAAATTGTTTGTGCGGATGTGTTTTTGGGGTTCGTCTATCAAGGGCCATCGTTTTTAAAATATGGAGGGGAATTTTAAGCGGTTTAATGAACAATAGAACACGACCTTTTCTATTCAATTTTTTTGCTGCAATATTATATATTCGACATAGTTCGGAAAAAATCCTGCTTGATGGTCATCAATCTCTATTGCCTGGATTCCAGACGTGAACATTATCATTTAAATTGTGAACTTTAGCATTTTGCCTGTGAACTTTAGCACTTTCACTCTGAACTTTAGCAAAACACCTGTGAACTTTAGCATTTACCGATTTCAGCGGCAAAAGCAATTTAATCACCCCACTCTCACTCCCAATAATCCTCATCCATCATGCGCACTTCCTCAACGATGTCCTCCAGGTCGGCCGGGGTAATTAAATATATTGGATAATCGTCGCGAGCATCCACCGCTGCCTTGTGGAAAAACCGGTTACTGCCCGGGAATTCCTCATCCAGCAGCATCAGGCAGCCGTCGCTTTTGTCGACCAGCCACATATTTTTTGCCTGAAATTGATAAGGCCCCTGATAATCTCCTTTGTATAATGGCTTGTAAAAGTCCGCTCCAGCGAGTAATTCCTGATACACCAGCTGAACAGCTTCCGGCCAACGGGCTTCCTGATTTTCGAAAGGCGGAATTACCGCAAGCTTAACCTGGTAGGATTCCTTCATCTCCAGCACGACTTCACCGGCCCACAATTCTACGCCCATTTGTCCGGAGATGACTACCCATTCCAGACCTTCCTCAACGAAATCAATGAGGCGCTTTTCGATGGCGGCTTTGACAAAGGAAATTCGCGAATCGTCCGGTTTAAAAATATTCAGTTCCATTGGTTTGTATCCAGTTACGGTCAATACTTTCATACGATCCACCTCCAAACTTTCCATCACGGCCTATTTCCTTCAAAAATTGGCCCGTCCAAGACTGTCGTGTGATATTCGCCGGACTCTCCCATCGGACATACATCGTACGCAGAAATATTTTCCGCAAATTCCCTATTCACTAACCGTCCTTCCCACTCGGTCGGGAGCCGCTCCCCATCGACCTTGATGACCTTAGCTTTAAAACCTGCATCAATTACTTCATGGAGCAGTGCCATCATCTTTTCCTGCTTGGTCCAGATAGGATACATCGCCTTAACACCGGCCGAAAGTGCAACCTGTTCTCCCCATTCCCGGTGTCCCTCCAAGTAAATATCGCCGAATGCAATCGCATCAATTTCATATTCTGCTTTCAACTGCTTGATGGCTGTCACGAAATCTTCCGTATATGTATCAAAATCAGTTTCGATAAAGTAAACCGGCAGCCCAAGACGATCAGCCTGCTGAACAATCTGTTCCCGCTTTTCATCATGTGCAACGGTGTCACCGCTCTTTTTCCAGATTGTTGTTACGAGACTAGCTATCTTAACGTCCTTCTTCTGCAGCTTATACAAGGCAAAACAGCTGTCCTTGCCTCCACTGAATGACAGTGCCGCTTTCTCGGTCATGTTAAACCGCCCCTTTCTATACTCGCGTCAAATGTGTGTCTTTAAAATCATCAGGATATTTTAAGCCAAATCCCAGCATCCGATCCATGCCAATATGTGCTGTCCAAATCAGACCGACTGCAACAAACGTGGTATGCAGCAACAGCATCCCCGCCAACAGAAGCATAATCGGTATCACGTATGTATGAAAAAGATTGTAAACTATCGCTCCTGCTTTTTTCCCGTGTACATATCCAAACATCGATATATCTGGTGCGAATAATAACACTGCAAACAGCAGCCAATCAAGCCCGGAAGAAAAATAGAAATAAACGCTTGCCAGCAATACGGCAACCCCCTCCCAAATGCAACAATCCCCTGCTCAACAAAACACCCCTTTGCCAAAATATCCTCACTTTTAATTCCGTGAAACTAATGATATCATTATACCGTATTATAGATGACATGAATATTAAAGGAGGTGAATACAGATGGTTTTCGAATTGATTTATGACGTGGTCGGGGAACTTTCACCAATGTATTTTTATTTGAGCATTATTTTTTCCTTGATCTGCAGCTATCAAATTATGAATATGAATGTGCATCATTCCATCCTGAGCAATTATGATTACACAAAGGAATGCCATGCGGTTTATATAAAACTGCTGCCAAAAAATGAACCAATCAGCCAAATAACAGAAATTCATAACTGGATCACGCACACCACCAAACGTATCGATGCACCTGATGATGATACGGATGACCATTCCTTCTCGTTGCAACAGAACCAAATATTACGAGGAGGACAACAATGGAGAAAAAATCTGTATTCACTTTTATTAAAAAATATAGTCTAATAGGAGCGTTTCTATTATTATTGCTGACAGGGTGTGCTACAAACGAACCGATTGACCCGGATTCAGCCAACTTTTTCGAAAGCTATTTTATATTGCCGTTTTCCATTTTCATCAAATACGTGGCCACTCTTTTCAGCGGTAACTTTGGATTGTCCATCATTGTTATCACATTGCTGATCCGCCTGGCGATTATGCCATTCATGCTGAAACAAATGAAGACAAGCAGAGAAATGCAGGAAAAAATGAAGCTCATGAAGCCGGAAATGGATGCCATTACGGAAAAATATAAAGGGAAAAACGATACGGAATCAAAAATTGAAAAGCAGCAGGAAATGCAGAAACTCTATCAGAAGCACCAATTAAACCCGCTTTCATCGATGGGCTGCCTGCCAATGCTGATTCAATTTCCGATTTTAATCGGCTTCTATTATGCCATCCGCCGCACTCCGGAAATTGCGGCGCATAATTTTCTATGGTTTAACCTGGGACATACCGATCTCATTCTGACCGCGCTGGCGGTGCTGATTTATTTTGTCCAGGCGCGTGTTTCGCTGATTGGAATGGATGAAAAGCAACGCAAACAGATGGCGATTTTCAGTTTTATTTCACCAATTATGATTGGATTCGTCTCGCTGAATGCTCCCGCTGCCCTACCGTTATACTGGGCTGTCGGCGGTCTGTTCCTCATCTTCCAAACCATTATTTCAAAAAAGACAGTCCTTGCCCAATAAGCATTTTCCATCCCGGTTACGGCCGGGATTTTTTGTATGATCTTTTATTTTTCAACAATTCTCAAAACTATGTTGCGGAAACAGTTAAAACGTGGTATGGTTCATATAATAAAAAGCATATACTTTTTTTAATATAAAAATGAAGTGAATACTTCGAATGGGGATCAACATGGAAAAGTTATATCAAAAAATCAGAGAACATCAATCCGGATTTTCCAGAAGCTTTAAAAAAATTGCTGCCTTTCTATACCGGGACCCATCTGTATTTGCGATGAATTCGGCTAAAACTGCCGGAAAACTTATCGGTGTCAGTGAAACCACCATAATCCGCTTTGCACATGAACTGGGATACAAGGGGTACAGCGCACTGCAGAAGGAATACCGGACTCGTATTTTCCAAAAGAGCAGCTTGGGAAATTACCGCAATCAAATGATGACCCGAACGAATCAGACCTCCATTAAAGATATGATGCTCCATGACATAACAGCCATTCAAACTGCGACAGAGCAGATTTCAGACGATGATCTGGAACGTGCAGTTGCAAATTTAATTAATGCCGAATCCATTATCATATCCGGGGTTAAGTCATCCTTTGCACTGGCAAACTGGTTCGCGTTAGCGATGGATATAGCTACTGGGAACGCCCGGCAATATATACCCGGTATGGACAGTCTGAAACGTATTGGAGAACTGAATGAACAAAGTGTCTTTGTTGCATTTTCCTATCACAGATATGGAAATGAAGTTATCCGGCTGGCAAAAGCCGCTAAACAGCACGGTGCAACAGTTATCAGCTTTACTGACAATGCATATTCACCTGTAACAGAGTACTCAGATATTATTCTTGCCTTACATATGAAAGAACTGTCAACCTTGGATATTGTGCCAGCAGTGTTTTCCCTGATGAACAGTATTGTTTCTACCATTGCATTAAGAAATCCTGCATGTTTTCAACGAAGTATCGAAGCATTTGATTCCGCAGCAGCAAATGATTTTTTCATGGTTGGAAGAGAGGAGACGAATGATGTTGGAAACGATTAAGTTCCCGGACTCAACGTTAACGCCTATTCCAAAAACGATTGAAATCATAACTGCTGCTTTATTAAAAACTGCCGAAAGGGGTGCCGGAATTGACGTATGACGTGACCATCCGCCGCTTACAAACAATGGACGAACTGCTTGAGATGCAACAAGTTGAGGAGTCGGTCTGGCAAATGTCCCCCAACCCGGTTCACCAAACATTCACCGCAATGCATAATGGTGGAATCATTCTTGGAGCATTTGACGGGGAAAAAATGATCGGATTTCTGTATAGTTTTGCCGGGTTTGATGGGCAAACCGCCTATCTATGCTCACATATGCTGGGGATTTTACCTGGTTACCAGAGCGGGGGGCTCGGAATGCGAATGAAATTAAAACAATTTGAATTCGCAAAGGAACTGGGCTATCCGATAATCACCTGGACATTTGATCCACTGGAAAGCCTGAACGCCTACCTGAACATCCATAAACTTGGTGCTGCAGGTGCAGCATACCATGTTAACCATTACGGTGAAATGGGTGACAGATTAAATAAAGGACTGCCGACTGACCGGATTCAGATTGAATGGATAACAAGTGAGCAGAAACCCTTACCGGCCACACAGCTTAAATCAGAGCGGATGCTTACAGATGTGAAGGACAACCATATCCCTATTGCGCAAATGTCTCGCTTTACAGAAGATGCCGGCAGCTGGTTTGTCGCTATACCGGGAAATTTTCAAGCACTTAAATCGAAAAATATCACGCTTGCACATGAATGGCGGAAAGTGACGCGAAAAGCATTTCTGCAGCTATTCCAAAACGGATACGCGGCACGCGATGTTTTACGGGATCCTTCCAGAAATATCAGCTATTATGTTTTTACTAAAAAATCCTCAGGGGGTTACTAACATGACAATTGCAATGAAACAGATCAAGGTGCGTAAATTGAAAATGCGGATGAAACACCCATTCACAACAAGCTTCGGCACATTGCAGGACAAGGAATTTTTTGTAACAGAAGTGCTTGATGATGCAGGGAATCACGGTTTTGGCGAGTCTGTTGCGTTCACAAGTCCCTGGTACAATGAAGAGACTGTTCAGACCAATCATCACGTGATGAAAGATTTTTTAATCCCGCTGCTGCGGGAGAATAAGTTGGACCATCCGGATGATGTCCTGGAAGTTTTACGCCCAATCAGAAGGAACAATATGGCCAAATCCGCATTGGAAGGCGCTGTTTGGGATCTTTATGCTAAACAAAAAAACATTCCGCTTGCTGAGGCACTGGGAGGCAAAAAAGCTGAGATAGATGTTGGCATCAGTATTGGTATCCAGCCGACGATTGAAGATCTCCTGAAAACAATTGAGCAACATGTTCAGGAAGGATACAAACGTATCAAGATCAAAATCAAACCAGGCTGGGATTATGATGTGCTGGCGGCAGTGAAAAAACAATTTCCGGACACTCCAATCATGGCAGATGCCAATTCCGCTTATACACTTGACGATATAAACCAGTTGCAGCGACTGGATGGGCTTGATTTGATGATGATCGAACAACCGCTTGCTCATGACGACATTGTAGATCATTCGAAATTACAGGCGGTCATGCGTACCCCGATCTGTCTCGACGAAAGCATTCATTCGCTCGAAGATACGAAAAAGGCTATTCAACTGCAAGCGTGCAGGATCATCAACATAAAAATCGGACGTGTAGGCGGATTGTCTGAGGCAAAACGTATTCACGACTATTGCAGGGACCACGGAATTCCAGTATGGTGCGGCGGTATGCTGGAAGCGGGGATTGGTCGGGCACACAATATTGCCTTAACTTCCCTGTCACAATTTGCACTCCCGGGTGATACAGCAGGGTCTTCACGTTACTGGGAAAAAGATATTATCACACCGGAAGTGATCGTTGAAAATGGCAGAATCACTGTTCCAAAAGGACCCGGCATCGGGTATGACATTGACTGGGATGCACTAAATCAGTTTACCGTCGAAGAGGAAACGTTTAATCTGTAGAGCAGTTTTGGTTTGATTGCGGGGCGGACGACTTGCGAATTCTACTCCTCCTGCTCCCCAAGCTAAAAAAGCGCCCCAAACCATATGGATGGCTGGGACGCTTCTATTTGGCCTTTTTTTATTTTGTGAATTCCTCAGTGAGAACAGTTACGATTTGTTTTTTACGTGAAACAACACCTTTTAGCAATGCTCTGCTGTTTTCATCAAGTGTAACATCAAAAGCATTTCCAACGATTGCCTTTGACTCCCCTGCCGCAAGCACTTCTGAATCATTGTTCAAAATGTCCGTTGCTACAAACAGGAACAAGTCAAGTCCTTTTTCTTCAATCGTTTTTGCGATTTCAGTTTCCAATTCGCCCTGAAGCGCATAAATCTCGTTAATATCAACTGCATTTACCTGAGCAATTTCCACTTTCGCATTGCCCATGGAAAATTCTTTGGCATCCATTGTGATCAGGTCGTTGGCAGTTTTATCACTGATATCCGCTCCGGCCTTCAACATTTCCAAGCCATATGTTTCCAGGTTGACACCGGCAATGTCAGCAAGTTCATATGCTGCGTCAACATCCTGCTTTGTGCAAGTTGGTGATTTCAGTAATAAAGAATCTGAGATAATAGCAGATACAAGCAGTCCGGCGATTTCCTTGGAAACATCCACACCATTTTCCTTGTACATTTTGTTAAGGATTGTTGCCGTACAGCCAACCGGTTCAGCGCGGAAATAAAGTGGTTCCTTCGTTTCGAAATTGGAAACACGGTGATGATCTATAACTTCTGAGATTTTCACCTCATTAATATTATCAACGCTTTGCTGGAATTCGTTATGGTCAACAAGAATTACATCGTTAATATCTGATTCAACTTTTTCAATCATCTGTGGTGCTTTTACTCCGAAGTAATCCAGTGCGTATTGTGTTTCGGCATTAACTTCACCGAGTCGTGCCGGTTCAGCATTTACATCCAGCTTCTTTTTCAAGTCTGCATATGCAAGTGCAGAACAAATCGTATCTGTGTCGGGACTTTTATGTCCGAAAATTAACGTCTTGTCCATGTGTCATTACTCCCTTTTGTCTAGTCATTTCCATGTATAAGATTATCATATATACACGGGTGCTGTGTACTAATTTGCAGTTTTCAATGTTTGAGTCACATTCCAGATTCTATCATAGGCCTTGTAATTGTTCAAAGCGATATCCAGATCATGAAACATCCGGTGCAGATAACGGACTTTTTCCTTGTCCTTCTCATCTTTCACCGCATTGGCCAAGTTTTGTATTCGCTGCAAATCCTGCTTTAATGGTTCATTTTTAACGCTTGGCAGCAATTTTTCCAAGGAAGTCAATATTTGCTTCGCCCGCTCCTGCTGCTGATCCCAATCAAGTGATTCAATGTCACCATAACCGGTTGTATTATTATAAAAATCATGCGTATTCGATACAAATTCCCCGACATCCTGGTGGGATTTGCCAACTGTTTCATTCACTTGATGCACTTTTTCCTTTGTTTCCTTGGAAATTGGTTCCTCCGATCCTGATGCCAGACCATCCAACCATGGTGTACTCCATCCGAACAAATTTAAAAAGAATAGCGTGGAGGCTGCGAGCGACAGCAAGATAACACTGATAATCGACCAGCCATACCGTCCCATCCCAAATTTTTGTTTCTTTTTAGTCAAAGTGCCAACCCCTTATCAAGTATGTTGAATTAAAGATAGCAGGAAGAATTATGTAATGTGCCTTTCTATTATTTTCGATAAGCAGGCTGACAATTCCTTTATTTATTTACAAATCAATACATTACACTTATAGTTATTTCAGAATAGAAAGGGTTTTTGTATGAAAAAAGTTATTGTAATCGGTGCAGGCATACTTGGAGCCTCCACTGCATATCAGCTGGCAAAGGCTGGTGCGGAGGTAATTATTGCCGATCGAATGGATGCTGGTCAAGCAACGGATGCCGCGGCAGGAATAGTTGCCCCGTGGCTGTCGAAACGGAGGAATAAATCATGGTACAAGCTGGCAAAGGGCGGTGCCCGGATTTATCAGGATTTGGTTGAAGGCCTTGCTGCTGATGGTGAAACCGAAACAGGTTATTCCAGAGTAGGTGCACTGAATCTTCACACTAATATGGACAAGCTATCGGCCTTAAAACAACATGCCATAAATCGTCGGGAAGATGCACCCGAAATTGGTGAACTGACGTTACTGGATCAAAACGAGACAAAAAATATGTTTCCCCTGTTGTCTGATGGCTACAGTGCGTTACATGTGAGTGGTGCAGCGCGTGTGGACGGACGTGCACTGCGAAATGCCCTGCTGCGCGGCGCTGAGAAGCATGGGGCACGGGTCATTCATGGCGATGCTTCACTCTTGTATGAGAATTCGGATATCAATGGCATTAACATCAATAATGAGACTATTTTTGCGGATACGGTTATTGCAGCAACAGGCGCATGGACGCCCCAATTGCTGCAGCCGCTCGGTATCCAATTCGATATTCGTCCACAGCGTGCACAAATCGTTCACTTGCAAATGCCGGATACTTCCCCGGAAAATTGGCCCGTCGTCAAGCCGCCATTTAATCAATACATGCTCACATTTTCCGACCGGATCGTCGTTGGCGCAACCCAGGAAAATCATGTCGGTTTCGACAGACGTGTTACAGCGGGAGGTTTGCAATGGATTTTGAATCATGCGATTGAAATGGCACCGGAACTGGCAAAAGCTACCGTTTTGGAAACCCGCGTCGGATTCCGGCCCATGACACCTGAATCTGTTCCCGTTATTGGCGCTGTTCCCGGTTTAAACGGGTTGCTTCATGCAAATGGATTAGGTTCATCCGGCCTGACAATGGGACCATATGTCGGAAAACAACTGGCAAATCTTGCGCTTGGAAATGAACTGGATATTGATTTGGAAAACTACGATATGTCCAGACTCATCCGCTAATTTTGAACAAACTTTGTCCATCCCGATGACTGTATTTACAGGATGTAACGGGTTTGCTAACCTAAAAGTAAGGAAACTGAAGGGGATGACGGATGTGGGCGGCAGAAAATTTGTCTTATTGCTTGTCGCTGTGATGATTATACTCATTGCTGTGGTCTGGTTCACCTTAAAAAGTGTGATGGTGAACTACGATGTGGATCGCGATACATCACAGCCGGCGCACAAAACTGAGATGCAAACAGCACAACTGTAACTATATAATGCCCGGGGTGCAATTCATTGTCCCCGGGCATCTTCATCACTTGGCACGCGATTGCAGATTTTGTGTATGTCTTGTATCAAGGTGTTTGATGTAGCGGTCGATTTTTAAAAACGTAAATTGAAAAATTGGACTCTGCACGAATGTAAAAATAAAGGTAAAGATGAAAACCGGGCCGCCAAGAACGAGTCCCAACAACAGCACAAGACTTTCTGTAATAATCCGCACTCTGCCAATTGGTGCATGAAACCGATCCGCCATTGAAAGCATAAAGCCATCGCGCGGTCCGGAGCCAAGTCTCGCAGCATTATACATGCCGCCGCCTATTCCCATAATAATAATTCCGGTCAGCATAAACATGACATCTATCCAAGTAGGGGTGGCTTTAGGGAGCAAATCCAGCCACAAAAAAAGGTCCACAAACATCCCGACCATAAACGCATTCAAAAACGTTCCAAGTTTAATATAACTTTTATCAAGAATCCACGAGATAACAATAAGCGTAAGCCCGCAAATTATATTCCATGTACCAATAGACAACCCGAATTTTTCATAAAGCCCAACATTTAATACATCCCAAGGGTGGATCCCCAGATGCTGCACATGAATCGCAACCGAAATTCCAAAACTGAACGATATTAGTCCCACAACAAAAAAAGCCACTCGAACCGCAGCAACCAATTTCCTCACCCTGCCTTCATTTCTTTTTCTATACATATAGTGCAACAGGCATTAGGAATGTGCAAGATTTCTGTTTTGGCAGGCTGTTGTTATTGGCAGGAGGATAAATTTTTGGTGAAGGTCGATAACCTTGGTAGAAGGTTGATTTCCCGTTCGTGAGGGTCGATTTCTCATTCATGAGGGTTGATTCTCCGTTCATGAAGGTCGATTTTCCATTCATGAGGGTTGATTTTCCATTCATGAGGGTCGATTTCTCATTCTGGAGGTTGATTTTTCTCTTATCCCCTCCCCCAGCATGTGAATCCAAAGCTTTAAATCTCCAAGAATACATCCAGCAACTACGGCAAATAATGATAAACAGGAGGTGTAGTCATTGCCTAATCCTTTTGAGGCTGCAATCAAGCTGTTGAAAACAATGGTTGACGATGAACCAAAACCGCCGCTGCATGTAGGTGAAACATATTACTGCTGGCTTTACACCGCGACAATGAATGAGGCCCAAAATTATATGCTTACAGCTTTAAATACAACAACTGATGATGAATTACTTAAAGTTTTAAAAAAGAGTTCGGAACAATGTAAATCACAGGCCAAACAGATGGAGGATTTTTTGAAAAAGGAGGGTGCACCTATACCCACAGTGGCGGAGAGCAAGCCCAACTCAAACCCGAAAGATGTGCCGTTAGGTGTGAAATTAACCGACGGAGAAATTGCCAATGGAATTTCCGTAAAAACTGCCTATGCTGTTAGTTTATCCGCAACTGCTGCGGCCCAGGCAATCAGAACGGATGTGTCTATTATCTTTTCCGAATTTCTTGCTGAGAAGTCATTGTTCGGTGCGGAAATGAAAGTATTAATGCGGAAACGCGGATGGATCAAAGTACCACCGTATTATTATCCACCCGGAATGCCGCAAAAATAAATGCTGAACGAAAGAAACTGAGCCCTCATCAGGCTCAGTTTTTCCGTTTTTTTCGAAATACCATATACTTGATCATAAAAAAGCTTGCCAAAAAAGACAAAAACATTGCCAATCCTTTAGCGATGTTGTACCGAAGCCAATTTGGAACATCAATAATTTCCATTAGGTTATTTGCTCCGATAAACACCAGATTGTTCACACCGAGGCTAATAATTGCCTGGATAATAAACAAAACCCGCTGCCGGTTGCTCCCCTTAGCTGCATGCTGGAAGGTGAATCTGGCATTCCAGAAATAACTGTTGGCGATGGCCAATGTATATGCAATGGTATTATACAAAATCAGCATGGCTTTTTCATCCGTATAGAATAGGATGAGCAGCAGGTTTAGAATTCCAATATCAATCAATGCATTGGAAACTCCGATCACACTGAATTGCATAAATTGAAATGGGCCGCTTTTCCGTTTCTGTTTGGTCATAGGAATCTCGATTACATTACCTTTCTTTTTTGGGTTTTCGCCAGTTCCTTGTAATAATCAAGCACCTGTCGTGACTGATTGTCCCAGCCTAATTCGGCAATATCTTCATGTGCTGCCTTGGCCAGACGTTTCCGCAACGTTTCATCCTCAAATTTCAGAACTGTTTCAGTAAAATCACCGGCTTTAGCTGAATCATACAACAGACCTGTATGATTATCACGAATCTGCTCACAGGTAGGACCGCTTTCGGCCGCAACAAGCGGCAGTCCCGACGCCATAGCTTCCGTTATGACCAGACCAAGCGTTTCTGTTGTGGAAGGAAAAACGAACACATCAGAAGACGCGTATGCTTTGGCAAGTTCCTCACCGTGCAGTAATCCTGTGAACACCGTATTCGTTCCTTTAAAATGACTTTCCAGTGTTTTGCGATGCGGACCATCACCAACAATTGCCAGCACAAAATCATCGGAGCGCTTCAAAACAGATTGGATTTTTTCAATTTCCTTCTCGGCTGCAAGTCTGCCGACATACAATAATAATCGTTTCTCAGGCTGGTTATTTGTTAGTTTGTCCCGCATTTCTTTATGATATTTATTCGGATGAAATAATTCGGTATCCACGCCGCGTTTCCAAACATGAACACGTTCAATGCCATGCTGTTCAAGTTCATTTTTTACCGTATTGGACGTACAGAGATTCAAATCTGCCTTATTGTGCAGCTTCCGGAAATACCACCAGATCAAAGGCTTAAATGGGGAAAGCTTGTAGTAGTCCAAATACTTTGCCACATTTGTATGATAGGAAGCAATCATCGGATACCCCAGTTTATCAGCATAGTAAACACCGGATGCTCCAAGAATTGCCGGATTAACGACATGTACAACATCCGGGTTAAAGTTCAGCAGCAGATCTTTTACATTCCGGTTCGGCAGTGAAAACTTTTTAGACCGGTAAAAAGGCAGTGTCGTTGCAGGAAGCCCATCAATTTGTGCCCCCTCAAACTCATACACGCCAAGGTCCGGCGCAATAACACGGACCTCGTGCCCTTCCCGTAAAAAGTATCGGATGCAAGCCTTCAGCCGTGTAACAACACCATCTGTTGAAGGCAGAAATGTCTCGGTTATGATAGCAATTTTCAATGATGACACGTCCTTATTTTACTTCCAGGTTACTTGCGGCAATACATTCTTCTTAATCACACGTTCTTTGTGATTCTTGACTGTTTTGATAATATCCCGAATCACTTCTTCCGTCAGCAGGTTCGGTTCAAGTCCAAGGTCCTGCAGTTTCGTATTTTCTGCATGGAAAAAGTGCTCTTCCGACTCAACCCGTGGATTTTCCAGGTGGGCAATCTCCGTCTCAAGCCCTTCTTTTTGTGCAGCATTTACAACCATGTTTGCCAAATCCTTTACGGAAAATTCCTCAGTAAACTGATTGAATACCTGGAATTCGCCATTCTTTGGCGGGTTCTCTGCTGCAATTTCAATACAGCGAACTGTATCTTTAATATTAAGAAATCCGCGGGTCTGTCCGCCTTTTCCATAAACTGTCAGATCATGACCAATTGTTGATTGGATGATAAAACGATTCAAAGCTGTGCCAAATACACCGTCATAGTCAAGCCGATTTGTTAAAACAGGATCCATCTTTGTCTCGTCCGTTTCGAGTCCATATACAACCCCCTGATTTAAGTCGGTTGCCTTTATGCCCCAGATTTTACAGGCAAACGTAATATTATGGCTGTCATGCACTTTGGACAAATGATAGAATGAACCAGGCTGTTTCGGGAACGGTAATACATCCTTCCGTCCTTTATGCTCAATTTCAATATACCCTTCTTCAATCGGAATATTCGGTGTGCCATATTCCCCCATCGTCCCCAGTTTGATGAGATGACACTCCGGAACAATTTCCTTAATACCGTACAGCACATTCAGCGTACCGGCTACATTATTGGTTTGGGTAAATACTGCATGTTCACGATCAATCATGGAATAAGGCGCTGAGCGCTGTTCTGCAAAATGCGCGAATGCATCAGGCTGCTCTTTCTTTAAAATTTCCCGCAAAAAATCGTAATGGTTCAAATCGCCATTGTAAACACGGATTTCTTTTCCGGTCAGCTCTTTCCATTTTGCTGTCCGTTCTTCAAGTGTGGCAATGGGAGTAAGTGAATTGGAATGCAGTTCATTATCCCACTCTCTCCTTGCCATATTGTCAATAATAGCTATATCATGACCTTTTTTTGATAAATAAAGGGCGGTCGGCCACCCACAAAAGCCATCTCCGCCGGCTACAATTATTTTCACGTCATTACCTCCAATTATTACATCAGCTATACTTGGCAATCATGCCTAAATACCACAATTGCATATCTATTCAACCTAAAATTTATCATTATATGTATCATTTTACAAATGATGTACTGCACCACTTGTATTCCACCCGCAAAATTTAGTTGTTACTCATAAATTCGTTTACACCATTTTTGTTCTGGGGGTAACTTAGTCATCCGCTCCTATCACGTAATTACTGCTAAAAAAAGAGACCCTTGACAGGCCCCCACACTAAAAAAACATGCCCGCAATGCAGACATGCTCCACTCTTTCTATGTCATCCACCATTTTTCACCTTTCGAATCAGTCGCTCCGAACGGTCACAATAACTGCAAACAACTTGTGCAACTGATTTAGCGGCAATCAGCAGTGCATCTTCATCAATATCAAATTTTGGATGATGATTGAAATAGGCATTCTCAATTCCTTTTGGTTTACAGCCGATAAAGAAGAAACAGCCCGGTATTTTTTCACCATAATAGGAAAAGTCTTCTGATCCGGAGAACGTTGGAAATTCTATAACATTTTTCTGGTCATGGAGTTCTTCCAGACTTGCCCTTACGTCTGCTGTGATTTTCGGGTCATTGTAAAGCGGCGGATAATCACTTGTGTATGTGAGTTCACAAACAACGCCGAACTCTGCTTCGATTCCTTTTACAATGCGGTGGATTTCCCGATCAATTACTTGTTGGGTTTTCGCATTCATATAACGTACGTCTCCCTCAAGTTCAACACTGTCTTTTATTACATTGAAAGAGCCTTTTCCATCAAATGAGCCAATTGTAACAACACCCATTTCAAACGGATTTAATCGGCGGCTGATAACCGTTTGAGCTGCGGTAACGAAGTGGGAAGCAGCAACAATCGGATCATTGGCCATATGGGGAGAAGATCCATGTCCGCCTGCACCCTTTACGGTTAGTTTAAAATAAGTTCTTCCCGCCATTGCATAACCACTGCGATACCCGACAACACCCACTGGATCTGTCGGAAACAGATGAATGCCGTAAATAGCATCCAAATCATCTAACACTCCGGTTTCAACAATACTTTTTGCCCCGCCTGGCGGTGTCTCTTCCGCATGTTGGTGAACTATTTTTATCGTTCCGGCAATTTCAGCCTTTAATTGGATCAGGCAATCGGCAAGAATTAATAAATACGCCGTATGCCCATCATGCCCGCATGCATGCATGACTCCTTCATTTTTTGATTTAAATGGGACCTCCGTTTCCTCGTTAATTGGCAATGCATCGAAATCCGCCCGCAGACCAATTGTTTTTCCAGGCTTGTCCCCTTTAATGGTCACGATAATTCCATAGCCATTTCCAACATTTGTGTTTGGACCCCAACATCTTTTCCTTTATAAAAGTCTGCAATATACTGCGCTGTTTTTTCCTCTTTAAATGACAACTCCGGATTTTCGTGAAGATAACGGCGAATTTGAATCATTTCATCTTTACGGGATTCCAACATTTTCATTAATTTATTTTTCATGTATACCTCTCTCCTCTTCTCTTGTTTTACTGTGCGGGATTTGCTTCCTCAGTTCCCGAAAACCTTTTTTCTTTACTAATGGTAAAAGCGGCAATCATCGATAATACACCCCCGCCTATTAAAAACCAGAAAGCAGCATTGTACGTTCCAAAGCCATCAATTAATACGCCCATTGCAAGCGGCGCCAAAAACCCGGCAATTTGACCGCCCATATTCACAAAACCCATTGCTGAACCAATAACCTTCTTGGGAAGTAATTTGTGCGGCAATGAAAAGGTCGTTACGATAGCTGTCGATACAAATGTCATACTTAATATATAAAACATGATAACACTGGTGACAGAAGATGATGTAAACATGAAATATAAACAAATGGAAGTTAAAATCATCCCGATACCGGTGAAATATTTTTCCTGGCCGTAGAAATATTTCGTTAACAACCAACCTCCCGCTATAACAGCGATCCCTGATGCAAATGCTGGCAATGCGGCGACAATTGTTATTGAAAGAATCTCCATCCCGCGTACATCAACCAGGTATGTAGGCATCCAGCCGGCAAGTCCCCAAAGAACAACATCTGCTCCAAACCACATCAAAACTATTTTCCATAAAGTGGCATTTTTTAATAATGTTTTCATCGGAACTTTAACTGCTTTGTTCAAATTGTCCTGTTCCTCTTCTGATTCTTTTGGCGGGCGAATGTAAATCCAAAATAAAATCGCCATAACAATCCCGACCAAACCAATCACGATAAACATTGTCCGCCAGCCCATTAACACCATCATCGGTGCTGCAACGAGCGGCCCGAGCGCGAGTCCGAAACTATTGGAAGACATCATGGTAGATGAAGCTTTTGCCCGTTCCTTTTTCGGGAAAAAGTCTGCAATGGCCTTCTGACTTGAGGCAGGGTAACCACCTTCCCCAATGCCAAACAGAAATCTTATAATCAATAATGAAATCAATGACCAGGCTAAACCGCTTAACACAGTAAAAAAAGACCAGGCAACAATGGAACCTATCAAAATTTTCCTTGACCCGAATTTATCACTTAACCAGCCGCCGGGAATTTGCATCAGCGCATACCCTGCAAAAAAGCTGCTGATCACAGCACCGATGGCAGTGGGTTCCAAGTTGAAATCGCCGGCAATTGCGACTACTGCGACACTCATTACCATACGATCAAGGTAGTCCAGAAGCCACCCGGCAAACAATAATGATAATATAAAGTTTTTACTTGATTTTAATTTGGAAACGATATTCCCCACTCCCTCCAAGTTTTTTCTTCAGAGCATCATTTTTTGATAGATGATACGCCATAAATCCAAATAAAGGTTTATGGCGTACCACACGAGTAATATTAATCTATTGATCAAAAAGTCCCGGCAGATATAATGATAGACTTGGAATATAGGCTACCATCAGCAATACAACAATCATGACTGCGTAGAATGGCAGCATTCCTTTCGATGCCTTTTCGATTGGTATTCTTCCGATTGCCGAACCTACAAAAAGCACCGAACCAACTGGCGGTGTAACCAGTCCAATTCCAAGAGCTAAAATCAGTACCACACCAAAATGAACCGGGTCCATTCCTGCAGTTTGCGCCACAGGCAATAATATTGGAGTTGCGATTAGAATTAATGGTGCCATATCCATAACCATGCCAAGCAGCAACAGAATAATCAGTATCAAAAGAACGGTTACAGCAGCATTTGGAGAAATGCTTAATAATGTTTCTGATACCATGGCAGGAACTTGTAATATTGCAAGCAGCCAGCCAAAAGCTGACGAGGCACCGATTAAAAACAGTACCATTGCCAGTGTTTTGAAAGTGCGTTGTAAAATAACTCCCATTCTCGTAATGGGGATTTCCCTGTAAACGAAAAACGTAATTAAAAAGGCATATAGTGTCCCAATCGCAGCAGACTCTGTGGCAGTGAATATACCACTGAGAATACCGCCCATAATAATGACAATGGTTAATAGACCCAACAAACCGTCAAGAACGATTTTAGGTATATCCGCTTTTTTCACTGGTTCACCTTTCGGATAATTACGTTTAACGGCCATCATGTATGTTAAAATCATGATTCCTATACCGAGTAAAATTCCTGGGCCAAGTCCCCCCATGAAGAGCGCCCCGACCGATACACCCCCAGCAGCCGTTGAATAGATAATCATATTATGGCTCGGCGGAATCATGACACCTTGAGTTGAACTTGAGATAGTAACCGAAACAGAATAATCCGAATCATACCCTTGTTTTTTCATCATTGGAATTAAGACAGACCCAAGCGATGAGGTATCTGCGAGTGAAGATCCCGAAATACCACCAAAAAAGGTACTTGCCAGCACGTTTACCATCGCAATGCCGCCTCTGATTTTTCCAATTATAACATTCGCAAGATTTATTAACCTGCGCGAAATTCCTCCTTCATTCATAATTTCACCAGCAAGTATGAAGAAAGGTATTGCCAGTAAAGAGAACGAATTCAGTCCCCCAACCATGCGCTGCAAGATTGCCTGCGGTTCGAAACCCATGTACAGTCCCGTAACTAAAGCAGATACAATAAGACATAAGGCAATTGGAATTCTAAAGACGAGAAGCAGTATAAAACTGCCGATTAAAACAAATACATCCACTTTCTCACCCCTCTGTTACATCTGTTAAATCCTGATGCATTCCTTTTTTAAATAAAAGCTCGATTCCATTAATTACGACGAAAAATCCTGATACAGGTATTGCTGCATATAAAACACTGGAAGGGAGGCCAGAGCCTGGCATAGTTGATTTTCCCGTCAGCATCGTAAATTGCCAGCCATAATAAATCATGAGGATTCCTAACCCGATTACGATTATTTTTGCCAGAACATCAAAGATATCCTGAATGATTTCCGGCATCATATTAACGATGAGACCTAATGCAATATGCAGTTTTTCCTTAAACCCGTATGCAATCCCGAGAAAACTGACCCAAACAAAGAGTACCCGCGATATCTCGGATGACCAGGAAGGTGTATAGCTGAAAAATTCCCTTGAAAACACTTGTATAATAATTAAAACAACCATTGCTGCGAGCATGGCCAAAGCAGCTATCAACAGCAGCCGGTCAAGACCTTTCTTTACGATTTGTAATAGTTTCATAGAAGCAGCCTCCTTGAAAAACTTGGACAAATTTACCAAGTCAGATTTGCGAATACAGTAAGAATGACTTTCTTAACTGCAGCCAAAAATAATGTGGAAGTGAGGTTCCCCCCACTTCCTCCCTGAATCATTTCTCTATTTTGTTAATTTATCAATCCATTTACCATATTTATCTCCGTATTTATCGTAGACTGGCTGTACAGCCTCTCTCCATTTGGAAGGATCCTTAACCTCAATAATTTTGCTGCCGGCTTTT
Source organism: Virgibacillus siamensis (assembly GCF_900162695.1). Lineage (NCBI taxonomy): Bacteria > Bacillati > Bacillota > Bacilli > Caryophanales > Bacillaceae > Virgibacillus > Virgibacillus siamensis. Next base: position 41,737 of record NZ_FUIH01000007.1, on the reverse strand, counting down.
TTAACTTTAGCTTTGGATTCTTCCACAAGATCCTTCCATGCTTCACGCTGAACTTTTACCGATTCCAGCGCTGCTTCCCTGAATGCTTTCTTATCTTCTTTACTTAATTTATCCCATAATGATTGGGAAGCCATTAACACTTCCGGTACACCTTGATAACCCAAGTTCGTAAAATACTTTGCCACTTCATAATGATTGGCGGTGTAGTAGCTTGGAAAATTATTTTCTCCTCCATCAATGACACCGGTTTGCATGGCTGAGTACACTTCACCATATTCCATCGGAGTTGCGGAAGCACCTAATGCCTCTACAACATCAATCGCGATTTCAGAGTTTTGAACACGAAGTTTAAGTCCTTTCATGTCCTCCACCGTCTTAATCGGACGAACAGAATTATAAAATTTTCGTTCACCAGAATCATAGAATGCCAGTCCAACCAAATTAGAGCCATCCAATGTGCCTAAAAGTTCCTGACCCGCTTCACCATTCAGCTTTTTCCATTTTTGTTTCTCATTTTCAAACAGAAACGGCATGGATAGCACGCCGATTTCTTCGGAGAACTCCGCCAATGGAACTGCATTAACACGTGCTAAATCAATCGACCCTAGCTGCACCTGCTCGATTACACTCTTTTCTTCACCCAGTTGACCGCCTGCATACACTTTTACCTTATAACGTCCATCTGTCTTCTTCTCCACTAATTCAGCAAATTTCTTTGCTCCAATTGTGGTGGGATAATCTTCCGGCTGGTTTTCTGCCAATCGCAATACAGTTGTGTCCTCAGAATCGCCTGATTCACCTGAAGCTCCTTCACTGGAACCGCCTCCACAAGCTGCCAAAACAACTGCCGCAAAAATTAAAACTGAAAAAAGTGCTGCCAAATTTTTACGCATTCTAATTTCCCCTTTCAATTATTTGTTTACTAAACAAACTAATTATTCCTAAACGTATTATAATTGTAAGCGCTTAATAAATCAAGTGCTTTTTTGGAATTGTTGAAAACTTAAAAACAAATCCATATCTTTACAGATTCCGAACGCACTATTTGTATGGGTAAAATTCAACACTAAGGTAAAACTAAGGAAAAAATCGGAAAGGTATGTATTATGGGACTTGATATCACGTGGATTGATTTTACGATGTTGATACTTGCCAGCTATCGGCTGACACATTTAATTGTGTTCGATAAAATAACCGAATTCATCCGCAAACCCTTTTTAACAACCAAAAAAATCTCACCAACAGAAACGAAAAAAGTTCCAAAATCAACGTTCGGTTACCTTCTGACTTGCTATTGGTGTACCGGTGTTTGGAGCGCGATTTTTCTGGGACTGACCTGCCTTTGGATTCCCGATATCGCTAAATATATTATCTTTATCCTTGCCATTGCAGGCGGACAGGCAATCCTCGAGTCATTTGTCGGTGTAAATATAAAACGAACGGCATTGTATGCTGAGGAAACAGAAGAAATGAAATAGATAGTCTAACAGTGGTTGCTGTTACTACACACAGAAACGCCCGGAACTGATCATGTTGTCAGCCTGCCGGGCGGTACAGTGCAGTTTATTCATTAATTTCCTGAACATCAAAGGAAATGATTCGCTCGGTGACTGCATTATAGATAACAGTTCCGCGGACTTTCAAGCGTTCCTGAGGCGACTCCAGGACATACTCATATGTTTCTTTCACCTTATTGCCGGCCAAATGTGTTTCTCCGGTTTTATCGTATTCCAATATATCGTAGTTCGGATACCCAATCTGTACAACTTCAAGCAGATATTTCCCCCATTCCTGGCCTTCAAGCTCAGGAGACGGAGTAATTTCCACACTGATAACCCCTTGCGCCGGATTCGCACCTAATGCGGTAAAAGCCCGTTTTTGCAAGTTAATCCGATTTGGCGGGGCACCAGGGACTACATCAACAACCGTTACGATCACCTCACGCTGCGGGATGGCGGGATTCGTTATTTTTAATGTCTGACCGCATTGATAAGGTGATTCCGGACTGACTGCGACTGTCATATATTCATTTGCTGACCATGGAATACCGCATTTCGAAACCGGACCGCCTTCTGTCCAGGTTGCCTGCCCGCGTATTGTCTGCTGCCGATACGGATTAATCGGATAAGGCTGCGGGTACCCGTGGAAAGGCATTCGATATTGGGGACCATTTGCATACCAATTCATCGTTCGCTTCCCTCCTGTCTGGTTATTTACCCTGCTTATAAACTATGCATACAGGAGGTTGGACTGTGATAATGGTTTCGTATGTTGATTTGAGAATTAGATAGATAGCGCCAATTCCATATGCACCAGTCCATTATTTCGATTTAACCCGAAAAATATTCTTCATCCAGAATCGAATACATCATTAAATTCCAGTGTCTTCCTTTAGCAAACATCGCCTTCCGAAGTGTTCCCTCATAAGTCATGCCAACCTTTTTCATAACTTTTTCAGAACCAAGATTTTCGGTAAAACATCTGGCCTGAATCCGAACAAGTGCCATTTCCCGGAATCCAAAATCAAGCACCCTGTCAACCGCCTCTGACATTAGCTCCCTTCCCCAGTAACGCTCTGAAAGTACATATCCCAACTCACCTGTTTTATGCTTCGGCATCCAAGAAACAAAATTGATTGTTCCAATAAGCTTGTTGTTTTCTTTTAAAACGATTCCCCAAAATGGAGGCTCACCGGATTCATACCCCGCCAGAACAATATCCGCAAACTTTTTCGTGTCATCAGTGGATTGGTGTGCTGGCCATGATACATATCTGGAAACATTGTCACTTGATCCATATTCATTCATTTCCGCAATATCATCGAGACTGATTTTCCTAAGTAACAGCCGCTCCGTTTCCAATTTCGGTACACCTAAAATAATTGACTTGTCCATACAATCTCCCTTCCCCAATCTTTTTTTACAATTGATTTAAAAAAACAGGCATCCAAATAAAATCATTCAGATGCCTGTTTCCATTTAGAAAGATTCCACAAAATCGACAAATGCCTTTACTTTATTGTCAAGGAATTCCAGGGTGTCTTTGTCTGCCAGTTTTCCACCGTCAAATTTCTGTCCGGCAAAATTAATCAATACCTCATTTCCACCCGGTGCAAGGACATTTGCCTGGATCCCAGGTGCTGACAATATTTGACGGAGATGCAATTGGGCACGCAATGTCCCTGCTGTACCGGGAGTCACACCAACGACCATTACCGGCTTGCCAATCAATACCTTATCAACCCTTGATGTCCAATCCAGTGCATTTTTCAATACGCCGGGGACAGACCAGTTATATTCAGGTGTTACAATCAAAACACCATCCGCATTTTTGATGGAATCTTTAAAATACTGCACAATCTGCGGAGGATTATGTTCCTCATCCTGCGCAAAAAACGGCAGTGAACCGATATCGGCAATGTTAATGTTTAACTTATCACTGTACCGTTCCTGCATAGTTTTAGCAAGCTGCATATTGTACGAATCTTTTCGAATACTTCCTACGAGTGCTGTAATGTTCATCGATACACCCACCTCCTTCTATCCAATTTATCCCTTTAATCATAAAAATACAACAACTTGACTTTATATCTGGACAACCCGCCAAAAAATTGATATTATTATAAGGTTACTCACGCTAACTATTACCCAAGCTAACTAATTAAGGGGGTTTTTCCCATAAAGAACACACACACGTTTTTTCACGAGCTTATCCTATTGTACCGTCCATTTGAAAATCGGCTGAACGAGCAGCTGAACAAACACAACATGCACCGTGCACAGTGGACTATTTTGTATTATTTATACAATTATGGCCCTTCAACAAATGTGGAGATTTCCCATTATCATGGCGTGGAGAAACCAACCATCACCAGAACTATAAATCGCCTGGAGGAAATGGGTTATGTGGGACAGGCGAAGAGTAAAGACAAACGTGAAAAACGAATGAAGCTTACGGAAGCTGGCTCAATTGTATATGAAAAGATTCGCATCACAATCGATCAATTTGAAGAAGAAATTTTATCCGGAATTTCATATGCGGACCAGCAAAAGACAATCCAACTGATGAAAGAAATACGAAACAACATGATGAAAAAGGAGACAGTGAAGTGAATCAATCAAGAGCAAAACTTTGGACAAAAGATTTTATCATCGTATCATCCGCAAACTTTTTCTTATACCTGGTCTTTTATTTATTATTGGTTACAATGGCTGTTTACGCAGTTGAACAATACGGTGTTTCCGAAAGTCAGGCGGGTCTTGTAACGGGAATTTTCATTATCGGTACATTAATCGGACGACTGTTTATCGGACGCATGATTACCACAATCGGCAACAAACGCATGCTGTATTTCGGACTGATTTTTTTCGTTTTCATATCGCTTCTTTATTTTATCCAAGCAGGCATCACGTTTCTGCTGATCACCCGGCTGCTGCACGGTATCGCTTTAGGGATGGCAAGTACGGCAACCGGAACAATTGTCGCCGAAGTAATTCCGGAAGTGCGAAAAGGAGAAGGGATCAGCTTTTACAGCATGAGTATTACACTTGCTACAGCTATCGGTCCTTTTATCGGGCTGTTCATGAGCCAGCATGCGGGATTTTCAGTCATCTTCGGCTTTTGTCTCGCACTGGGAATTATCAGTTTGATCATTGCGCTCTTTTTGAAAGTACCGGAAGTGGAAAAACCGGTGAATGTTGAGAAGAAAGCACAATGGAAACTTTCGAATTTTATTGAGCCGAATGCACTGCCAATTGCACTTGTAATTCTAATTGTATCCCTTGGGTACTCCAGTGTGCTTTCCTTTATTAATTTTTATGCAATTGAAATTGACCTGGTCGAAATGGCAAGCGTGTTCTTTGTAGTTTATGCAGTTGCAATCCTTGTATCACGTCCATTCACAGGACGCCTGATGGATGTAAAAGGTGCCAATTCCGTTATGTATCCGGCGTTTATTTTGTTTACAGCGGGGTTATTACTGCTAAGTACTGCGGAATCGAGTATTCCATTATTACTGGCCGGTGTTCTGATCGGACTCGGTTTCGGTAATATGCAATCAACCACACAGGCGATTGCGGTAAAAGTCACGCCTCCTTCACGTGTGGGACTTGCCACATCAACCTATTATATTGCGCTTGACGCAGGACTCGGTTTTGGGCCATATGTGCTTGGATTCATCATTCCGATAACCGGATACAGCAACCTGTATATTTTAATGGGTGCTCTCGTGCTTATAACAACGGCGTTATATTATTTCATGCATGGGAAAAGAGAAAGTACCGTATTAAAAACTGTCAACGCAACTGAAGCACAATAAGTACATGTTCCAAGTGGGAATAGTCCACTTGGAACATTTTGATTACATATAGGCGGATACCGAAATCGAAATATATCCACGATTTTGTATGTGATATCCACGATACTGACACAAGTATCCACGTTTTATCAACCTTTTATAAACTCGCCATTAAAGACCCCAGTAATCCGCCCGTCTTTGTTTAGCCCTTTCTTTTTTAAGCCGATTCGCCTCTGCACTTCCCACTTCTTTGGAAAACTCGGAATCCTGTTTGCTGGAATCAAATCCCTGCTTGTTCTTTTGGTCTGCGTCATGTTTCTTTGTTCGCTTTGCCATCATAGCCCTCCTTTTTGCCTTAGTATTAAAAATCTGGCCGGATTTATGCGAGCGGGCCTTTGAAATACTGATAAAGTGCAGTATCTAACTGATAAAATCCATGAAGTGACTGATAAAATTTCAAAGTGACCGATAAACCGCGGTATCTGACTGATAAAACCCGTCAAGTGACTGATAAACCAGGAAGGGATGATAAAACATACAACGAATGCATCATAAAAAGACCTCTCCAAAGGTGTTGCCTTCGAAAGAGGTCTTTTCCAGGTTTCACTTAAACCAATTTTATAGCATCTGCAACCGGTGTCGAACCGCCTACAACCTGAAATTCTTTTCCAACGGTCGTTTCATCCTGCAGACTTGCAAGCAGAACTCTGGCAATGTCTTCTCTCGGAACTTCTCCCCGTTCCACTTCAGATGCAGCAGTAACGTTTCTAGTTCCTTTATCATTTGTCAGCAATCCCGGATGAACAATCGTATAATCCAAATCCGTATTACGGAGCCAAACATCTGCATAATGTTTTGCAATCACATATGGTGCAAAGGATGCGTTCGCTTCCTGAATTGCTTCACGGCTTGTATCATACGAACTCACCATTACGAACCGTTTTACATTAGCAGCTTTTGCCGCTTCAATGGTTTTCACGGCGCCGTCAAGATCCACCATAATCGTTTTGTCTTTACCTGTGTGCCCGCCGGAACCTGCTGTAAATACAACCGCATCAGCGCCTTCAGCAGCCTTTGCAATAGGATCAATGTCACCTTCCAGATCGACAATTTCCGTTTCCGCACCCAAATCTTCAAAATAGGATGCCTGCTCCTGCTTACGTATCATCGCTTTTGCTTCCATCCCATCTGTTTCCTGAATAAATGAAACCAGATGTTTGCCGATTTGACCATTCGCACCTACTACAAGAACCTTCATATGATCAACCCTTTCATAAATGATAGAAACTCAAATCGCTTCTGTTCGCTTTTCAAAGTCCTGTTTCCCACAAGACCTTTAATCGTTATTCTAACACTTTTTATTATTATTCCGAAAAGTTTTGCATTATTTTGGACTTCCCTGAAATGGACTGTTCATTGAAACGATAGTAATAAGCTGGTTATTAAGTTCTTGTATGGATGTATCATAACCTTCCCGGTGCCATTCAATCAGAATCCCAAGAATAGCGTTTGTCTGGTAACTGATTAAATAATCGTAATTGATATCCTGTTCCATTTCCAGCCTGTCTTTTTTAATGGACTCCTTCATGAACGAACGGATTGTATCAAATAACAAATAATAATACATCATTGGAATCCGTTCATCGAAAACAATTTGATAAAAACTCTGATATTCCTTCACGTGATGAAATATCTTGATCATATCTGCCTGGATCTTTTCAATCTCATAGTTAGTTTTATGATATGGTTCCTCATACGACTTCTGCAAATCATAAATAATCACCTCTACATAATGTTTAAAAACTTCGTGAACATCCTTATAGTGCATGTAAAAGGTTCCGCGGTTAATTTTTGCCAAACGGCACAGTTCTGCGATTGTAATGGATTCCAGAGGCTTTGATTTCAATAATGTCAGCAGCGCACGCCGCAAACTTTCCTGTGTTTTGATTATCCGAAGATCCGTTTTCAAATTTTTTCACCCCATAATTAAACACTTTTAAATACAAGTGTTGATTACTGAACATAAACCGTACTTTCCGTTGTTTGTGGTTCTTTTCACTATCCAGTATAATTTTTATTGTACACATGTTCAATAAGTTCTTGAGGAGGAATTAAGTTGAAATTAAAAGATAAAGTGGCGATCGTTACTGGAGCAGCTTCCGGAATGGGAAAGGAAATTGCAAAATTATATGCTAAAGAAGGCGCGAAGGTTGTTGCAGCTGATTTGAATTTGGAAGGTGCCAAAGCTACGGTTGACGAACTCACCGAACATAATGGAACCGCCAAAGCCATTCAGGTCAACGTTGCACAACAGGAAGATATCGATAACATGATTGATACAGCAGTAGCTGAATATGGAACCTTGGATGTTCTTGTCAATAATGCTGGTATTATGGACGGGTTTGAACCGGTCGGGGATATTTTAGATGAACGCTGGGACCTCATTTTTGATGTGAATACGAAAGGTGTTATGCGGGCGATGCGCAAAGCATTGCCGATTTTCCTGGAAAAAGAAAACGGCGTCATCATTAATACCGCCTCAACCGGCGGATTTAACGGTGCCCATGCGGGCGCAGCATACGGGGCATCTAAACATGCAGTAATCGGACTGACTAAAAACACCGGTTATATGAAATATACTTCGCTTTCCTCGGGAAGCTGCTGAGCCTCCTCGTGCTTACGCACTGCGGGGTCTCACCTAGGCTTTTCCTCCCGCAGGAGTCTCCGCATATTTCCTACGCTAATCCTTTAATTGTTCGTCTTTTGAATTACCCTTTTCTGAAATGTCCCAGCCTATTCTTTCACTTCCCGTAAACACAATCGGAATTCCCCTACCTGTCCACTTTCATACAAGTTTGTAATCGAAGTGGAATACTCACGGATGTTTCCTCTAAATGCCAAGCCTTTTTCAGGAACTTCTATATCAAACATACCTTTGTATAAAAGCGTGGTAATATCATGGTAGCCTTCACTCGTAACTTTGAATTCTACACAAAAGCCATCGGGATTTTCTTCGTAGCTGTCCACCTGAATGGGCGTGTCATTTAAGATGATTTCATTTACCAAACCAGCACCTCCCTTGTTTTAATAGCACTACAAGCAGCAAAGGGTTTTCAAATAAAATAAAAGCCAATCCCCATTATAAAGTAAGCGGCCAACAATACAGCACCGTCAAACCAGTTTGAATCGCCATCGTTTGACAGCATAATCATTAGCAATACCGCCGTTACCATGCTGATTAATTCCGGCCAAGTGAAAATGAGCGGCATTGATGTCGTAAAAATCAGGGACAGAAGAACGAGAATAGGCAAAACAAACATTGCCACCTGGAGTGTTGATCCGACAGCAATTTGCACCGCAACATCCATTTTATTTTTATAGGCCATCATAACGGCCGAAGCATGTTCTGCCGCATTACCGACGATAGCAACAATAATTACCCCAATAAACAATTCAGACCATCCAAATGTCTTGCCGACTACATCAAATGTGTCCACCAAATGCTCTGAAATGTACGCAACAGCAATTGTCGCGACGGCCAGGATCACAATCGCCTTTATGTTGCCCCATTCCGGCTCCTCTTCTTCCTGACTGTTTTCATCCGGTTTAGCCTTATCTTGATACACACCACGATGGGTTACAAATTTAAACAGAAGTGCTGCCAGATATAACAGGATTAATATAACAGAAATTCCGATACTGATAATCATCGTATCCCGGTCATTCATCTCATGTGTGAACACTTCCGGAATAACAAACGCTACAATGACGGCAAAAATCAGGAGTCCCGCATTATGCCGCGCCTCCTGATCATCAAACGACTGACGTTTATATTTCAGGCCGCCAACAAAAAAAGAAAGTCCGGCAACCAACAATAAATTCCCAAGGACAGAACCTGTCAGCGACGCCAGAACGATACTGATCAAACCAGCTTTCAAAGCGAAAATAGAAATAATCAGTTCCACTGCATTTCCGAACGTCGCATTTAACAGCCCTCCGATTCTGGGCCCCATTGCAATCGCAAGGCTCTCTGTCGCCCGACCGATAATGCTCGCTAAAGCTATGATTGTTAAACAATACACGATAAACATAAGTACAGCTGACCAATGAAGGATAGCTCCAGCAACAGATACTGGTACACCAATTATACACAGCACCGTAAACACTTTATTCATGACTCGAATCCCTGCCTTCCTTGTCCGGTTAAAACTAGATTAACCAGCTAAAGAAGATATTATGAGGGATAACGTATCTTACTTGCCCCACACTTTTTCAGAGATTGATTTAATTAAGTGGAGTTTTTTCCACTGATCTTCATCCGTTAATTCATTTCCTTCTTCTGTTGATGAAAATCCGCATTGCGGACTCAAACATAGACGGTTCAATGGTACATATTGCGATGCTTCATGAATCCGGGCAATCACATTTTCCTCTTTTTCCAGTTCAGGTCTTTTCGATGTTACCAGACCAAGGACTACCTTTTTGTCACCTGAAACGTATTGAAGTGGTTCAAATCCGCCTGCCCTGTCGGAATCAAATTCCAGGTAATAAGCATCCACATTTTCATTTCCGAACAACTCTTCTGAAACCGGGTCATACCCGCCCGAATAATGCCATGTTGACCGGTAATTGCCGCGGCACACATGGGTAGTGACAGTTAAATCATCCGGCTTATCGGCAAGTATACGGTTATTCAATGCCACATATTCTTTGGCACGTTTCTCCAGATCAATGCCCTCATCAGCTGCGTTTTCCCGGTAATCCTTGTCACATAAAACTGCCCAGACAACCTCGTCCATTTGGATATTCCGGCAGCCTGCATCATAAAATGCCTGAAATGCTTTTTTATACGCCTGCACAACATCATCGTATAATTCTTCTTTATTGGGATAATGTTTTTTAGTATTTTCGATGTTATGCGGTTTAGTAATTTCGTATAAAAATTGAACTGCCGACGGAAAGGCTTGTCTTGCCATGATGCCTTCAGGAACAATCGACTGCAAAAATTGAAAATCCTTTAAAAATGGGTGTGCCGAGAAATCAATTTTACCGGTTATGCTTGCTGTTTCATTTCGGGTCTCGATTCCATTGAATTTCAAACCGCTTTCAGTAGCTCTTTTTTCGACTCCGTCAAGTCCCCACATAAAGTCCAGATGCCACCAGCTGCGGCGAAATTCACCATCTGTAACCGATTGAAGACCTGCAGCAGCTTGTTTTTCCACCAGTTTTTCAATTTCCTGATTTTCAATGGTGCGTAATTCTTCAGGTGTCAGTTTACTTTCTTTTACGGCTTCACGTGCATCTTTAATCCTGTTTGGCCGCAGAAAAGACCCTACGATATCATTTCGGAATGGAACTGTTTGTGTCATTGTCATTTACAATCCCTCTTTCGTTTGGCGTCATAAATTTTGAATTATTATTTTAAGTTTTGCAGAATCGCATACACTTCAGGGGCGCCTTTATCGATTCGGGCTGGTTTCCATTCCGAATTCACCCACATGTGCATTGTGGTTCCTTTTGCCAGCAATTTTCCAAAAGGTTCTGCCGCTTCTGCTCTCCCGCCGTTGTTGTTCATAAATTCCTCATCCGTTATTTTTCTTGCCTCATACGCAAACTCCAGTCGAACTGGTGAAAAACTCGCCGCTTTCGTGAAAACAGCGATACAGTCATCATACTGTGCTGATTTTTTATACGTAACATTTACATCCAGTACCGGAAGTAAAAATCCTGTCCGTTCCATTTCACTGTATGTGATACCGTAATGGCGCATACACTCCGTACGGGCATTTTCAAACCAGGTTATATAATTACCATGGTGTACAACTCCCATCCGGTCTGTATCTTTATACGGAACACGAAAATTTGTCTGATGCCAAGTGGATGTCATCTGATATTCCTCCTTACTTCAACAATTAGTTTCCTGAAAGCTTTTTCGCTGCGCTTTCTTTCAAACGGAATTTCTGCACTTTACCGGTGCTCGTCATCGGCCACTCAGATGGATCGATAAACCAAACATGACGGGGAACTTTAAAACGGGCAAGCCGGGATGAACACCAGTCAATAATATCTCTTCGTGTGCATGCTTCATCCTGCTTCAGCTCGATAAATGCAGCACCTGTTTCGGTTGTCAGTCTATCCGGTACACCGATGATATTCACCTGATTCACTGACGGATGCTGGGAGATGACAATTTCTACCTCACGGGGCGATACCAATTCTCCGGACACCTTATACATTTCTTTACTTCTGCCAAGAAGCTGAATATAGCCATTCTCATCAATCCGACCAACATCTCCTGTTCGCAGCCAGCCATCTTTATCGATGGCCTTAGCTGTTTCATCCGGTTTATTGTAATAACCGTGTGACACTGTGGCTCCCCGTACAGCAAGCTCACCAACAGCCCCTTCCGGTAAATTTGCCCTTGTATCCCGATCGATTGTTTTGTATTGAACTGGACTGCCGCTAAATTCCGGCAGTCCAGCTGCACCGCCAAGTTTCGGACGCCCAACCCTGGTCGAAATACGTTCCAGCGAATCACCAATTTCCGTTGTAACGCCTGATGATGCCACCTCTGTTTGCCCATAACCGGTAATCGTCTCTGTCAGACCCAGCACTTCTATTGCTTGTTCCCATACCGGGATTGGAGCCGGCGCTGCCCCGCACCACATGGCAAAAAGATGGGATAAATCAAATTCAGCTACGCGCGGATGATTCAATAATGAAACGAGTGTAGACGGAACACAAAGATAATCGTTCGCTTTATATTTTTCCATTAATTGCAGTGACCGAAGCGGAGATGCCCCAAGTGCCGATATGAATGAGCCCCCGACAAAGGACATCGCGAAAATCGCTTCAATGATTGCAAAGCAATGATAAAACGGAAGCGGTACAAACGTCACACGTCCATCCTCAATCGCCCTGCTCATGCAAGTGCTGTAGCCGCAGCGCAGGAGCATATCATCGGTAAGCATCACACCTTTTGGGCTTCCCGTTGACCCGGATGTATACATAATAATGGCTGCTTCATCCGGATAGCGGGATTCTGCCCACCTTTGCTCCAGTTCCTTGTCGGAAACAGATTCCGCCCCTTTGAGAAACGCTTCCCACCTCAGAAAACGATCATCTATCAACGCTTTTGCTTCATTTGGAATACAAATAATTTGCCCCAATTGACTGTTTTCCTGAAAATCTTCCTTATCCAGTAATTCCGCAACTGCTTGTCCATGATGCTTATCTTTTACCGTTTGATGCAAAAGCAAAAACTTAGTATCTGACTGCGAAATGATATAGGCAAGTTCATCTTTCGCAAGCATCGCATTAATCGAGATAAAAACAGCCCCGACGATGGATGAAGCAATCATCAATGACGGGTAAGCAGAATCATTATCCATTAAAACGGCAATATGGTCCCTTCGTTTCACCCCAAGCTTTATAAATGCTTTTGCATATTGAACTGCTCTTTCCCAAACTTCCCCATATGTTAATTGTTTATCATTGATGTAAAGGTATGGCCTGTCCTTGTATTGCGAACATGCTTTTTCGAAGTGTCCGGCAACCGTATCGCGCGGCCATGCCGGAAAGCGGTCTTCCAGCGCCTGTCGTCTTTCTGATACACTTTGACTGCGTGTAGTTTGATTTGCAGACATTCATGTTCCTCCTCTGTATAAGTTTCATGATGTTATATTTTTTTAAAAGCAATTACTGCATTATGACCGCCGAATCCAAATCCATTGGATAGGGCAATGTTAATGTTGCCTTCAACTGCTTTATTCGCAACATAATCCAAGTCACATTCCGAATCCGGTTCCTCCAGATTCATTGTCGGCGGAAACATATTTTCCGCCATACTTTTTAGCGTAATAACGGCTTCAGCACCACCCGCCGCACCAAACATATGTCCGAGCATCGATTTGGTTGAACTTGTTTTAAGGCGATATGCATGTGCACCGAAAACTTCTTTAATCGCTTTTGTCTCGGAAACATCACCAGCCGGCGTACTTGTCCCATGGGCATTAATATAATCAACGTCTTCCGGTTTAATGTCTCCACGTTCAATGGCCAATTTCATTGCTTTTGCAGCACCCCGGTAGTCCGGTTCGGTTATATGATACGCATCCGTTGTACTCCCATAGCCAATTATTTCCCCGAGAATAGGAGCATCACGCTTTTTTGCATGATCATATTCTTCCAAAAATAAAACACCAGCACCCTCTGACATAACAAACCCATCCCGATGCCGGTCAAACGGACGTGATGCTGCTTCAGGTATGTCATTCTTAGTTGACATGGCACGCATTTTGGAAAAGCCTGCAAAGTAAAGTGGTGTAATGGTTGCCTCTGCACCGCCGGCCAGAATTGCATCAGTGTATCCATGGGCAATATTTAAATAAGCTTCACCAATAGCATGATTACTCGTTGCACAAGCAGATACAGTCGCAAAACTTGGTCCGCGGAAGCCTGTTTTAATCGCCACCAGACCGGCAGCCATATTATTAATCATCGTTGGAATCAGGAAAGGTGATACCCGTCTTGTACCTTTTTCCAGCATCGTTTCATGATTACTTAACAGTGTTTGCAGTCCCCCGGTTCCGGAGCCGATGTAAACACCGACACGATCCTTGTCCACTGATTCCAAATCAAGTTCTGACTGTTCCAGTGCCTGCATTGCCGCAGCATGCCCGTATTGCGTAAATAAATCATATTTTTTTATTTCCTTTGCTTCGAGAAACTTTTCCGGATTGAAATCATCGATATAGCCGGCAATTTTGGTGCTGATGTCCTGATATTCTTCCGATTCCAGCGGCTTAATGCCGGATTTCCCCTTTTTAATATTGTTCCAAAGGGTCTCCACATCATTTCCCAATGGTGAAATAACACCTGATCCTGTTACAACAACTCTGCGTTTCAAGCTTACTCTCCTTTTCAAATGAATGACGTGTCTTTCATGTTTACATCTTAACACAATATGTTCAGAAAATAGGGAGAACCGATTCTTGTACCAGCGATTGAAAAATAATAAGATAATATTACAAACAGCTTGGAGGTAAAACAATGGTAAAAACGACTTCATTAAGCGCTTTGAAAGATTTAGCTGAAAAGAAGCTCAAGAAAAAAATCCTTATAAAAGTAATGTGGAACGATCATGAAAGAATAACGCTTTTGATTACGCCAAATATGAAAATTAACTCCTTCATATACGACAAAAAAGAAGGGTATCTGTTTTATAATCATGAAGGAAAACTTGTGGGGCATGATATCCCATATGTATTGCCGGAATCAGTATTCCTGGATGGAAAAGTGGTACTGGAAAGAACAAACAGCGGAAGATTAAAGATTAACAATCACCCTTTATCAAATGAAGACATCGAATTTTTAAAGGGATATGATGCTTAGAAATTAAACGGAAGGACAGTTTCGTTATTGACGCCAATGAACCTGTCCCTGCCAATGACGTTAAGCATTCAATAATGCAGAAGTTTTACGGTCAGAACCTGCCCATCGTTTGATACATTCAAGGATAAACCGATTTGTGCGATTGTTCGTTTCGATCACGTCTCTCGTTTGTTTTTGGTGCTCATTCGCCGGATTAACCGGATATTCCCCGCAAATATCGGTTCCAATAACAGTAGTGTTGCGAAAAATGGCCTTTACCATTTTCATCATTTGTTTCAACCGTAATGTCCCGTGATCCCAACCTGTTACAGCATCTTTTTTGTCCAACACATCCTTATCGATACTGACATAAACGGAATCCGTCGGTATATTGTTTAAAATAGATTTTATTATGGGAGATAAGTTTAATGGAAATAAATTTTTCTCGTACGTAACTGCTTTTGTTTTAAAAGATGAGGGGATATGTTCCGGCGCATCCTCGCCAGCACCGATAATAAATACTTTCTGAAGCATGGGAAGCTGTTGAAGGGAATTCAGTACCCAGGAACCACAGGAGATCAGGTCCTCACTGGGACTTGGAAGTGTGTCAGTATGATGGTCAAATAAAATTAATGTATACGGCTTCTCTATCCTTGACTGCAGCACATACGAAATGTAATGATAGTTTCCACTGCCGATAAAATGAAGGTTATTTGGTCTTCGTTGCAGCAGTTTATCGTCAATATGCCTTAAATTATCTTTTTCACAAAACAGATTGGTATTTGGCATCGATTCAAGTTCAATCCAGTTATAAGGGCCATTCCGGTAGAAAGATTGTTTAGTGTATGCCCCATCAAAGTTCAACAAGGTTACATTACTTTCCATTTTTATTTTCCTCCAGACAAACTTATATAATTTTCTTACATATCCATTCTATCACTCTGATGATCATGATCGCTAGAGTTACCACTTGTATATGTACTTGTACTTCTATTATATTATCATTATGATAATTATAGACCGATATAACATGTAAAAGGAGATTTGACATGGAGCTTAAGTACACTGGAAAAACGAAAGATGTCTATGAACTGGAAGACGGAAACTACCTGCTTCAATTTAAAGATGATGTCACAGGTACAGACGGTGTTTTTGATCCCGGCGCAAATACAGTAGGCCTGTCCATGGAAGGTGCTGGACGAGCAGGCCTGAAACTTACCAAATATTTTTTTGAAACATTAAAAGCAAAAGGCATCCCAACGCATTATATAGATGCTGATATCGAGCAGAGAACGATGACCGTTAAACCTGCAGAAGTATTTGGCAACGGCCTCGAAGTCATATGCCGATACCGGGCTGTTGGAAGCTTTTTACGCAGATATGGTCTTTATGCTGAGGAAGGCCAGCAACTGGACGCTTTCGTTGAAGTTACCTTGAAAGACGATGCGCGCGAAGATCCTCCGATAAGTGAAGATGCTCTTGACATGCTTGGCATTTTATCCAAAGACGAATACCAAGTGCTAAAAGAACTTACCCAGAAAATCGGGAATGTGGTTAAAGAAGAACTTGCCAAAAAAGACATCGAATTATATGACATCAAATTCGAATTCGGACGCACCGATGCAGATAAACAAATTGTTCTGATTGATGAGATTTCCGGTGGTAATATGCGAGCTTATAAAGACGGGGAGTATATTGAGCCGTTAGATTTGGAGAAGATGTTTTTATAAAGATACCTTAAGATGATAAAAGCTCATAACCCCTGTCGTTTCAAGGTTTATGAGCTTTTTGAGTAATTTAGCCATCGTGTTACTTTTTTTTCTTTCTGGTACTTTTTATCTTAATATCCTGATCTGCCCCAAATTCAGTCTGCAGATTCCTCTCTGTTTGTTTTCTTTTCTTTTTCTGCCGGATTTTCTCCAGTTTCTTTTCAAGTCTCTTTTCTTCAACTTCTTCTTCTCCCAAAACCTTCAGCATGGAAAAACTCATCAATATCAGGACCACTGTTAACGGTAAAGCACTGACAATAATTGCTGTTTGCAGTCCGCTCAAACCGCCTCTTCCCATCAAGATCAATGCAGATGCCGCAAGAAATAATCCCCAGCTCACTTTAACAAAATTGGGCGGGTTTAAACTGCCATTTGTTGTCTGCATGCCTAAGACGAAGGTGGCCGAATCAGCTGATGTGATAAAAAATGTGGCAATCAAAAATAAGGAAATGGTGGATAAGACACCGCTCCATGGCATCTCATTGAAAGTTGCGAACAGGGCAGTCTCCAAGCTTTGACCTGCAATATTTGTCCCCTGAAACAAATCGAAATAAATGCTCGTACCTCCGAAAACACCGAACCATAATATACAGACAGCTGTCGGCACAATCATGACGACAACTATAAATTCCCGGATTGTCCGTCCTTTTGAAATACGGGCAATGAAAGTACCGACAAACGGAGCCCAGGCTATCCACCAGGCAAAGAAAAAGATTGTCCAGTTTTGAAGCCATGCTGCATTCTCCTGATTAAACGGAGCCATCCGAAAAGACATAAACGGCAAATTCTGCAAATATCCACCGGTTGTTGTCATCAATAGATTAATGACAAATTGTAATGGGCCAAGAAATAAGAAGAGAATAAACAATACTACTGCAAGCCCCATATTCGCATTGCTTAAATATTTGATCCCCTTATTAATACCTGTACTTGCTGAAAGTATAAACAATCCAGTTGTTACCAGTATGATAATAATCTGTATCCAGAACCTGTTCGGAATTCCTGTTAAATAAGCTAGCCCCCCGTTAATCTGTGCTGCACCGAGTCCCAGCGAAGCAGCCACCCCAAACACCGTGGCAAATACTGCAATGATGTCAATGGTAATACCAATGGGCCCTTTTGTTTTTTCACCAAGAATGGGATACAATGTAGCACTCATTAACCCAGGGGCATCTTTCCTGAATTTAAAGTAGGCCAGTGCCAATGCTACAACGGCATAAATGGCCCAGGCATGAACCCCCCAATTTAAATACGTATACTGAAGAGCAATCTTTGCTGATTCCGTTGTACCTCCCTCTCCAAAGGGCGGTTTGGTCATGTGTGCAATTGGTTCTGACACCCCATAAAAGAGCAGACCAATCCCCATTCCAGCACTAAATAACATTGCAACCCATGACGCGCGACTGTATTCTGGTCGATCATCATCACGGCCTAATCTTAACTTTCCATACTTGCTGAAAACCAAATAAATCGCAAATATCAAAAAAGCCAAGGCTGACAGCAGATAAAACCAACCGAATTTTTCCAATAGAAAAGCCTTTGAACTTTCCATAACGCTAGTGATGTTTTCAGGAAAAACAACACCCCAGATCACAAAAATAACCGCGATAATCATACCTATCCAATAAACGTAAGTAACCTGCTTCAATATATCACCTTCTTCAGGCATAGCTTTTCCAAAACCGAAGATAATATAAATATTGTTTAAATAGGTACCTAAAAATGCTTAATGTATTGGTTCAATAGCTGAAAGCATCGTGACACTTGAAATCAATCATGTTGATTTCAGCGGAGAGATATTCATATTACCAAGAATTATTTACCAAAAAAGACCTGGTGTATAATACAAAATATACTTCTATAAAGCAGTTGTATATCACATAAAAAAGCCCAACCACTTGTCTATCAACGGTTTAGGCTTTTTTCTATACGCATTTTGAAATTTAAAAAGGCGTTCTGTTTGTTTTCTTTTCATTCAAGTCGTTGCCAACAATTTTTCCAAATGTTTTTCGGTCGGTGTTAAATTAATCAGGAAATAGGCTTCTCTTAATCTTCTTGCCGAATTACTCTTTTGCAGGTATGCCGCGCCACCATAATGTAACATGTCCCCGTGTACTGCTTTAATTGTCAGTTTGTCAATATCTAATCTGATTTGCAAGACTTCTTTCCAATCCAGATTATTGTGCTCCAGTAGTTTGGCTATCCTATCCTTAATAAGCAGATATTCCTGCTCTATCTCCTCGGGTTGAATCGATAAAAATGTATTAACCCCGCCTTGTTTTTGAGGTGCTCTTTTCATTGATTGAATGGACGCATTTGTGACCCCAAGACCAAGTGGAACTTGATACAATACAAAAGTTGACCTGATGTTTTCGCAAAACTCTGCGGCGCTATCACTGATTATCCATTTATCAGGAATAAATACATCGGCAAATCTGCAAGCAAATGTCGCACTGCCATTTACCCCCATGTAACCGACTTTTTCTTTTAAAGTTAATCCTTTTGCATTACAAGGTACAAAGGCCATCACCTGCTGACCTTCTTTTAAAGCAGCAACAACTGCAAACCAATGATTAACTTTTAAATTCGAAACAGAAGGAATATTTCCTGTTAACACATACCCGCCATCAGTACGTTTCGCTTGTAAATGCAGCTTTTCCAACCCAGCATAGTATTTCATAGGATTTGATAATCCTGTAGCCCCTAAAAAAATACCTTTTTCAAGAGATGGGAGTATATCCTTCTTTAAATACACATTCGAACTATTTCGTAAATAGGTTAATGAAGCAAGATGACACCATAAATTAAATGCAGTAGTCATACAATATTGTGCTGTCTTTTCCGTAACAAATAATTCCTGCTCCAATAGTTCACTGGTTGAAATACCATCAGAACACAACAAACCTATTTCACCCAACCCCGTTAAATATTCCTCGGCATAATAGGCTTCAGTATCAATTCTTCTGACAAAAGGTTTTAATTTCTCTTGAATCACAATGTCTAAGGTACTTGTAATTCCTGTTTCTTCTTTTACAACCATATATTAGTTTCCCCTTTTAATGAGACATGGTGATGCTTCATGTATTAGAAAACTAGCTTATCGCCAGGCCTTTGTGGCAAAAGCCTTAGTTGCACTTATGCAGTAAGAAAATTTTATACTTTCCAATCTTCCAACTAAACTGAAGATCTCTCATGATAATAAGAGATCTTCAGGAAATTAATCATATTAGTCATTGTTAATTTCAGTGATCGAATCAACTGGAGTTTGTACTGCTTCTCGTGCCCTTCTTACAGCAGGCTCATCCGGTGCATCATAGAAACATAGACATTTTGTCATATCTTCACATACATAAGTTCTTGAGAACGAAACTTCTGGAACTTCTGCATAGTGTACAGAGTTTTTCTTTTTACGTTCTAAATATTTATCCATTGTTAGACTTTCAGGTAAATTCCATTCCACCAGGTAATTTACTTTATCGGCTTGTTTTTTTACTTCTTCTAATTCTTTACCAACCAATCTCACTTCTTTTACTAATTCAACATTAACCTCTATTTGAGCTAAAGCGTCTTGCAGCTTATCACTATTCTCTGCCTCAAAAATAAAAAATACTCTGCTAAAATCTTTAGAAACCTGAACCTCAATAAGGTTATTCTTCTCTTTGCTCATCAGTACTATTTTTCTACCTTTCATCTTTCTCCCCCTTGTTGTTTAAATATTGAATTCAATTGGAGGTTTAGAATGAATCAATTCAAACTCATTTAAGATAAGTTTCCGGAAATATTGGAAGTCATCTCCGCTCCTATCCCTTGGCTTATATGTATGGATTGGTACCTCCCGTTTGATTTGACCAGGATTTGACCCCATAATAATGACACGGTCAGCCAGGTAAATTGATTCATCAATATCATGGGTAACTAAAATAACCGAAGTTTCAGCTTGCCTTTGAATCTTCAATAATTCATCCTGCAGAAAATAACGTGTAAATGTATCCAAAGCACCGAATGGTTCATCCATTAAAAGTAGGTCCGGTTCAATTGCGAGAGCGCGTGCAATGGCTACACGTTGTTGCATTCCACCCGACAATTGTGATGGAAACCGATCAAGCCTATCTTCCAAGCCGACCATATTTAAATAATAGAGTGCTTTTTCCCAACGCTGATTGGATGACAGATTTGTATTTTCCAAACCTAACTCCACATTTTTTAATACAGTACGCCATGGCAGAAGGCCGTAATCCTGAAACAACATCACAATTTTTCTGCTTGCTTTCGTTACTTTATCCCCCTTGAAATAAATTTGGCCAGCATCCGTTGTTAAAAATCCCCCAATTAAATTAAGGAGGGTACTTTTTCCACAACCACTTTTTCCTAAAATGGCAATGGTCTCTCCTTTACTGATTTTGAGGTTAATATTGTTCAATACTTGTTCTGATTTCCCTTTATTTTCATAGCTTTTATTCTGATGACCGGCATTTCATTCAATATATCCCCCCTATCCCTTAAATACCTATCAATTTAGTTGGTTTTATATGTGTGTTATTTTATAATATCTAATATAAAAAAAACAACTTAGTATTTAAATAATTGAAAACCTTTTTAAATCCGTAACTTAAAAAGGTTTTCACATATACTACCTCTTATTTCAGAAATAATAGCATATTGTTTGTCAATTTTGATTTGAAGCAGTGCAAAGAAAACTAAATGCCCCTCACTCCAACTGTTTCTTCCTCCCGTACATACGCTGTCTGCAGAGCTTGATCCAAATCAGCGATCAAATCATCCACATGTTCCAAGCCCACAGAGAACCGGAATAATCCATTACTTATACCTCTGCTTTCACGTTCATGCTCTGGCATTGCGGCATGTGACATGTTCGCTGGATACGAAAGGATGCTCTCAACCGCTCCAAGGCTCACAGCGAAAATAGGAATGCGAATGTGTTCAACAAACGTTTTGGCTTCAACTACATCGGCGATTTCAAATGATAGAACCGCTCCCGAACCTGTGGACTGCCTGGAGTGAGTGCCATGCCCCGGGTGTGAAGATAAGCCGGGGTAAAACACCATATTGATTAAAGGATGTTCATTTAAATAACCGGCTATATCGAGAGCTGTCTTGGATGAAGAATTCAGGCGCGCTCCAAGCGTTTTAATTCCCTGCAGCAACAGATAGGAATCCTGCGCACCTAATATAGATCCGAATGAATTTTGCAGAAAGGCTAATCGTTCACCAAGTTCTCCATTTTTTGTTACTGCTAATCCGGCAATAATATCACTATGGCCAGACAAAAATTTGGTGGCACTATGCAGCACGATATCTACCCCGATGTTAATTGGTTTTTGATAAAGAGAGGTCATAAAAGTATTATCAAGAAATGTTAAGCAGTTATTTGCCTTGGCAATTTCCACGACACCTTTAATATCCGTAATGTTCATACAGGGGTTTGAGGGTGTTTCGATGTAGATAACTTTTGTATTTTCTTCAACTGCTTCTGCAACTTTACTAAGGTCGGTCATATCAACAAAAGTGTGTTCAATTTTTAACTTGGACAATACTTTTGTAACAAAACGGAAGGTGCCTCCATATACATCCTTGGAAACCAGGACATGATCACCTGCAGATAAAAGCATGAAAGCTGTTGAAATAGCTGCCATTCCGGAAGAAAACGCCAATCCCCTCACACCCTCCTCGAGTTCAGCTATTTTTTCTTCCAATGCCTGCCTTGTCGGATTACCGGAACGACTGTAATCATACGGCCCAAAATCATCAAACGTTTCCTGGTGATAGGTTGATGATAAATAGATTGGCACGTTAACAGCACCCGTTTTTTGTTCAACGTCCAATCCTGATGACGTATGGATCAGATTTGTTTCCAGATGATTTTTATTCGTACTCATATCCAATTCTCCTCTCTATTTAATTTTGGAAAATACTTGTTTTAAGTCTGCTATTAAGTCTTCGGTTTGTTCAATGCCGACGGAAAAGCGCAATAACCGATTGTCAACTCCGCGGCGGGTTCGTTCCGCTTCTGGAATTTCTGCATGAGTTTGAGTTGCGGGATAGGTAATAAAACTTTCTACACCTCCAAGGCTTTCTGCAAATGAAATAAGCTCCAGGTTTTCCAAGAAAGGCTCAATCCAAATCACTTTCTGGAGACGAAATGAAAGCATACCGCCTTTGCCAGAGTATAATACATCAGCAACCATCGGCTCAGTTGATAAATAGGAAGCAATTTTCCGGGCATTTTCATCATGCTGTCTCATCCTTAGTGCAAGTGTTTTAAGTCCTCTGATGGTCAGCCATGAATCAAATGGGGACAAAACCGCGCCGGAAGCGTTATGGATTTCGGATAACTTTTCACATATAGATTCACCTTTAGCAATAACCAAACCAGCCAGCACATCATTGTGGCCGCCAATATATTTTGTGGCACTATGAATGACGATGTCAGCTCCCAGCTCAATTGGCCGCTGAAAGTAGGGTGTTAAGAATGTATTATCAACGATAAGCAGTAAATTGTACTCATGAGCGAGTGCTGCATATTGGCTGATATCTATTTCCTGCATTAGCGGGTTAGTCGGTGTTTCGATAAAAAGTGCTCTCGTTGCGGGAGTTATTAACTTCCTTATTACATCCACATTCAAAAACTCTGAATATATTGCACGAATATCATAAACATCCGAATAGTGTTGAAGCAGGCGATATGTTCCTCCATAGATATCTTCCGGAACAATCAGTTCATCACCGGAACGGAAAAGGGAAAGAACCAACTGAATAGCAGCCATTCCCGAACTGCAGGCATAGCCGTTGTCACCCGCTTCCAACTCAGCAATCCCATTTTCCAGAATGGCGCGTGTTGGATTTTTGGTACGGCTATAATCATAACCAGTGGACTTGCCAACCCCTTCATGGCGAAATGCTGTTGAAAGATACACTGGTGGATTTACAGCACCTGTAGCTCCATCACTGTTATTTCCTAATTGCACCAATTTGGTTTCAATGCTTTTTGCAGACATATTGTTCACCCTTTTGGAAAAAATAAAGGACCTCCAATTAGAAGAAGGCCCAAAAATGAAAACGTTCTTCTTATCATCAAGGAAGCATTAACCTTTTGGATTTAGCACCGGACAAATCCCTCCATCTCTCTTGATAAGATGTTATTGTTAATCAATTATGCTTTTAATCGATAATTTAAATTATGCGCTTGAAGTGTTTTATCTGTCCCGAATAGAAAATGCTTCTCCATATCAGGGGAGTATCTGGAATTTACTGTTTCAACACCCACAGCTTCCGCCACGGCCCGCAGCATCGCCGGTGAAGCACCACAGCATAGGCCAATATAGTTGATACCTGTGTCTTTTGCTTCTTTTGCCCATTCCGCCAGCTCATAACGGTTATGGTACAGCGGATCAAGAGCAGTCGGAAATGTTGTTTCTGTAGGTAAATGGCAGCTGCAGCCCCCATCAGGCAAATTAAAGAATGTCGGGTGTTCTTCATTTGTACGATATGGGATAGGCAAACCGCCGACATAACCGTCAACATTGTTTCGTATGGCGGCAAGATACGGCTGCATGGTATCAGGACCACGGAAACAATTCATACCAACGACCAATGCTCCTTTTTCGGAAAGTATTTTACAGGACTCTTCCACAGTGTATCCATCCCGTAAAATGTTCTCGCCCATTAACCCGAATGTAATGACTGCCGGCAAACTTTGTTTAGTAATTTCTTCCAGTGCTATTAGCGCCTCTTCATGGTAATAAAATGTTTCACCATTGATGAAGTCGACCCCTTCTTCTTTGCACCATGTAACCATTTCTGCAAATATATTTCTAACCTTTTCCTTTGACTCCGGATCATCCGGATTAAAGATATTGGTATTCGATATATTCCCTGCCACCAACGCTTCTTCTTTTGGATGCTCTTTGGCAACCTCTTTTGCAAGGCGAATAGCATTTCTGTTTAAGGGTTCCAGCAAATCTTCTTTTCCAATAATACGCATTTTTTCCCTATGAGCATTATATGTAAAAGCCAATACAACATCAGAACCGCCATTCATATAATCCCGATATGCCTGTTTTAATGCCTCAGGATTATCAAGAGCCACCTCAGGAACAAACGAACCTGCCTGCAAATATCCTCTGCGTTCCAATTCAAATAAATAGCCTTCCCCTGCAATTACGGTACCTTCTTTTAAACGATCTTCCAAACTGCGCTTCATAACATTTCCTCCTTTTGAATTTAGTTGTCGCAGTGAATTAAATAACGAAAAAACCCCCTTCTGAAATAAGAAGAGGGTTTTGCCGTGTGTTCAATACTCTTCTTATCTGCAAGCTTCACGCTTTCTGGAATTAGCACAGTACTAAAAAGTCTGTTGCTGAGGCTTCACAGGGCCAGTCCCTCTGCCTCTCTTGATAAGAGTTTCAGTATTCAATTATTGATTACTATATACAATACACGCAGTATTTTTAAAAGTCAAGAAAATTTTTTAATGCAACAAAACAGCCGGTTCAATGATTTGAGTTGCCGTTCAAAGCCGCTTTCTCGGTAGCATGAAGACGGTGCTCCACTTTATTTGGAACCTTTCCATCTCAGGACGATGGAAATCACCTGAATCTATTGTTTACTTGAATATCATTCCATACATCCTCCAAAGTCCAATAAATTAATAGACAAACTTTAATCGATTTAAAATGCTTATCCTTATTAACGCAAAAAAAAGACGATTGTCCAATCGGATTATTTTCCGAATAAACATCGCCATATCATCGTCTATAGGATACCGGTGGTCGGGGTCGAACCGACACTCCCGAAGGAACACGATTTTGAGTCGTGCTTTCAATTTTATAAATTTAATAATCGTTAAGAAACCGTGATTTGACCGTATATTCAAACGTCAATTGTGGCTTTCTTTTCGTCACTATTCATACGATTAACGAACAAGTTTCATTATAGTAGATTTTTAATTGTTTTGCAACCTTAATTTTATGTTCAATATTCCTTCTAAATAATGTAAACTGAATATATAAATAAGTGTGAAATTTGTAGCATATTATTCTTTTATGTCTTAGTACGAAAGAAGGTGTTAAGGACTTGAAGGAACAAAGAATCATCTTAGTATTGGGGATAATATTTATTTTTGGTGCACCTCTTTATTCGTTGGGATACATAACACTTGGGGACTTTTCCATATTCGGTTTTTCATTGGGTGCGTTGTTAATGAGTATTTCAAGTTTATTAGATAACCCTTTGAAGAAAGATAGTGAACAACATATCTTACGAAAGATAGCAAAGAATGTATTATTTATTCTTAGTATTGTTTTAATCGTTCTCTCTCCTATGCTTAATACAAACATAACCTTCCTCAAAAGGTTAGTTAACTCCATAGATTCTAACGTGTTTCTTCTATATAGTATAGGTTTTTCATTCTTCACTTTATTTGTAAGTGATTTATACAAAAAACAAGTCGAGACTAAGATAGAGAACGAAAAGAATAAAGCCGTGACCGACGCTTTAAATAAGTATGATGAAATGCTAAAGAAAAAATTCCAGAAAAAAGAGGATTGATTACTTAGGAGGGTTATTTTTGTTTAACGAAGAAGAATACAAAAACACTACAAAGAAGTTAGAAGTTAAATTTAAAAGGACGGAAGATGACTTACTAACTTCATGGCAAATATCCGATTTCATTTCACAATTAACTAAGCATTACTATAAAAATGAGTTAATGAATACTATAAGCCTTGCTTTAAAACATGGTATTTCACCAAAGAACATAATTATATTTAATGAATCATTTGAAATAAATAACTCCTATCAAAACATTGGGCTTTTAGACCTCACGAAATCAGCAGACGTAAAGACCTTCTATCACTTACTTGACCCAATTTCAATGTTCCCCGATGAAGAGATTACAAAGATAAGGCTAACGTTTGCTTATTTTAGAGGGATTAACGAATTATTGTATCATTACCAGTTTAGTAGGCTTGATAAAAACAACCTAATTAAATACTACACTAATGTAAAAAATGGGCTTCCATATAATGAAGTAATTGAAGATATTGAAAGCCTTGCTTTTGAAATAGTAAAGGAAACGGCAATTGATGAAAGAAATAAAGAAAACTTTAGAAAAGCTACAAAGGAACTTACAAGTAAAACTATTGCTTCTTTTGTTAGTTTTGAGAAGGACAAGCCTTCGCTTGATATTCTAATGGAAAGTATTGAAGAAAATGATTTCACTAACTTTAAGAATACCACGTATCAAAAGTTAGAAATTGATTACTTTAACGACTTTTTCACTAAATTTGAATCCTTAAAGCGTCCGATAATCGGTATCTATTCACCCGAAAACAAAAAGGTTCAAATACTATGTGATAGCTTCATTAACAAGACTAAACATGACCCTAGTAAATTCCTAGACTTAAAGAGTATATCCCATAATAGCCCTTATGAAGCAATTTTCCATATCGGATTAACAATAGTAGTACCTTTAATAACTATATTATCCGTGTCCGTAAACTCACGGCAATTATTAGAGGAATCCACTACTTCGGCACAAGAACGGGAAGAAGCCGAAGCAAGAATAGAAAAAACAATACAAGAATTACAACCAGCTACCGAAATTGAAGAAATTAAGGCGGTAGATGAAATTCCACAAGATTACATTAGAAATAAAATGAAGGAGAACTATAATCAAAACACCCAAAAGTTTATAGAACCCGTTGAGAAGTACGGCTTCGCTAACCATAGAATTGAAGTTAGGGTTTTTGATACATCTTCTAAATAGCTTACTAGTCCATTTTATAATGGGCTTTTTTTTATTTTGTTCAATGCACTATCAATTAACCTTTTAACTTTTTGATGATGATTTATCCCGTGTATTCGCCCTATTTCGGTGTACGAAAGATTAGGACACTCTAAGTAAGTCGTCAATACCGCACGTTCTATTCCATTACAACATTGGTCTATCATTAACATTGTTTCTACTTCTCCTTCGAATCTGAACGAACTAGTATCTTTATAACTAACCGTATCATAGTTCGCCTTCCTTTTATCGGTATTAAGACAAGCACGCACAAAATCAATTCCCGCACTATCTAGTGCTTGGGGAATCTTTTCATAAAGGAAATAATCGTCCCTAAAAGTATGTGCTTCGGTTATTTTCCATGCCGTTTCCCAAAAGATAGAATAGAAGTCCTCACGAGTTAAACCCTTCCTTCTCCACGCCTTAGTGAACTTGTCTATCTTCTTCCCTACAAGATAATACATACTAGGATTATCGTACATTATACGAAAAGCGTCCTTCCCTTCCTTCTCGTAAAGGTCTAAGTATTCGCCCCAGGCTTCTTCTAAGGCTATGATATAGTACCGCGTCCCCCTACCGTACACCCTTTCTATACGTTCTCTCTTTGCAATTAAATGTACTTGGTCGGGATTCACTTCCGTTATTGTTTGCATTGTTTTAACCTCCTACAAATAAATGATATTTTCTTAGATTTTTTTAATTTATGTGTGCGAAACCGTGCAATAATCTCGAATATATAAAACGAAGAACAAAACGGGGATAACATACGTGTTATACGTTTATTACTTCATCTATTAACAATAAGAATATGGAATAGGTTATAAAAAAGGGGACAACGGCTTTAAACCGCGTCCCGAATGTTTACTACTTGATTTCTTAACTCTTGGGCTACTACTGATTCATTTAGCAAGAACCCTACATTTAACATATCCATTTTAGAAACAAGTAAGTTAAGTTCCCCTTCGAGTTCTTCCGCAATCCCTAACAAGCTGGATACCTTCGATTCTTCAACTTCGTAAAATTCGGCAACATTAGAAATATTGATATACCCGTCACGCGGAAAACTTAGTATTTCTTTTACCTTATACAATACCTTAACCCTTTGAAGCATTTCTTCTTTTGCTAAGTGTTGCAACCTCTCACTACTCATTATTTCCTTTGCCGTATATTGTTCGATAATTCTAGTCATTGTAATTCCTCCTTTTGATGTATAGCTGCTAAATTTACTTTTACAAGATGACTACTTATAGTTGTGGTAAATGAACTTAATTTGTGACATGTTTCTAATATCTTTTTGGAAAAGTCGGGGCTATCTTGTGACACAAAAGCCCTTAATTTTTTGGAGAAGTATATTTTTCGGAAGTAACGGATAGCCATGTTTGAATAACCGTAAATGATGATTGAAGGAATTAACGAAGGCACAAAACACCCTAATTTTTTATGAAAATTTATATTTTGTAGAATCGGTAATTTATCGAATTAGGACACGGGAAGGGGTTTTTAGAATATATACGTAAATCATGCGGGGTGTGGGATTGCTAGGGTGTGCGTCCCCCGTTCCCCCGCCCCTTCTCTTTTCGTACATATACACTTTATATAGGACGTTATGAGAAGCCATAGAA
Source organism: Virgibacillus siamensis (assembly GCF_900162695.1). Classification (NCBI taxonomy): domain Bacteria; kingdom Bacillati; phylum Bacillota; class Bacilli; order Caryophanales; family Bacillaceae; genus Virgibacillus; species Virgibacillus siamensis. The sequence continues at coordinate 12,874 of NZ_FUIH01000007.1, read as the reverse complement.
AGCACGTAGCAAGCCGTTAGAAGATTGGTTAGGCGTGTAGGTCTATACGTTATCAAACGCTTAGAACGTTAATATATACGTAAACCCACATTGATTGTGAACGATAAGGAATCACGTTACGGAAGTACGAAGGGTTAAGAGGAATCAGACGAAAGAAAAAGGGAATCAATAGTCTTTAATCCTTGGTCTTTCGTTTAGTCTTATTATCTAACGCGTTATATTCGTCCGATTCCCCACGGAATAAGACGAAAATCGTATAAGGGATTAGCTTAGTATCTTGTAGAATAATTGACGGTGTATGCTACGCTATGAGGGGCGTTATTTGTCCCACTACCCATATACAATACATACGGGGAATATACGTTAAACACCCGCCGTTACTGGAAGGAAAAGGGGTATAGACACAAATAAAGATAATTAGGGGTGTGTACGTATGGGACGTTATTTGTATTTTACTATTCGTCATACTCTTTACTAAACCAACCGTCCTGCATTAACAAGGTGCATTATTAACGGTAATCTATCCTTATCTAACCCTTATCTAAAAGTATCTATCTTTACAAAAGGTTGATAAACGTACCAGCCGAATTTTTGATATAATAAAATAAAAGAATTGGAGGGGTTAAATAATGACAAAGTTACGTTATATGACGGAAGAAGAAGTCCTTAAATTTGCAAATTCCACACCAACAAAAGCCCAACACTACGCCAATATTTTAACAAAACGTGGAAGTATCGTATGTGATACAAATTTAGTAGACGAAGTTATAAAGGCTACATGGAAGGAACAATGGTATCTTTTGATGTAGAACTAGAAGAAGCTGAAGAACGAGAAGGAACGGCACAAACGAAAATAACCATAGTATATAAAGACTAAATATAAGGGAAATTAAATAAGGCGTTCTCCGACGAAGTTAGATGGGTAATTGGTCGATAAAGAATGTTTCACTTCGTTGTAGGGCTTCTCTCAAACATGTTACTAGCATAAGCTACATGTATATAAAAAAAAGAGACGAAGGAACGTAATGTCCTCCGTCTTGTAATAATATTATCAATTTCCCTAAATATCCCCTATCGCCGTATAACGCAAAAACGTAACGGCTAACTCGTAAGCCTAGTATGTAAAAAAGAACGGGAAGTTTAATCCCGAACTATTTTTCTTAATGCTTCTATTTGTTCTTCTCTTGTCATTTCACGGAAGGGCTTTTCGTCGGGGTGTTTCCAATATATTTCCCCTTTAAGTTCGCCCGCCATTCGTTTAGCAATTTCGATATGAAGTCGATTCCCTTTTGCTAATTCTTCGGGGTCTAGCATGTGTAGTAATTCGTAATATGCTTTACTTGGCATTTTTAATCCTCCTTTTGACAAAAGAGAAGAACGGCTTTATTTTGCCGTCCCTCTAGTTCGTTTATTATGTGCGTCTACCATTTGTTTAGCCGTGGAAGGCTTATAAGCCGTTAGACTTCTTGTTAGTGTTTGCTTTCCGTCTGGGGCTTCTATTTGAATTCCTTAACCCTACTTATCGCCTTCCTTTTCAATTTCGTTAGGATTAACGGTTACTTCCTTTTCCTTTTGCGTAGAATCGGGATTATAGCCCGCCATTAACATTTCAATAGCTGATAACGGTCGTTCTTCCTTGTTATCCTTCTTGATTACCTCGGCTTCTTGTCCGCCGTCCTCTAATGTCTCTTTTTCGGTCTTATCGTATCCCATAGCCATTAGTTCATAAGGTGTTAGTTTACGTGTCATTATTCTTGTTCCCCTTTCTCACATTCAATACAATTAGATGAAAAGTTCATTTTCTTTTTACCTTCTTCAAACGTTGGAAAGTCGTCTACTAGTTTAATAGCCCCGCAACCCCCACAAACTTTAGATACAATCTTGTTAGAATCCTTGTGAACGTAAAATGTAACCTTTTCCATTACTTAACCTCTCCTTTTAGCATGTATTGTTTAACGGCTTTTAATAGTTCAATATCATTAACGTTTTCTAAATGGTTTTTGAAAATTTCTACAATCTCGGATTTCATGTTCCTAACTTCCTTACCTTTTAATAAGGCTTCTACGTATAATTTATTATCTTCCACGGTTTAAACCTCCTTATAGTCCTTGTTAGCTTCGTATTCTGCATAACATTCGTTTACATACTCTTTAAACTCTCTCGGTGTCATTCCGTTACGGTCTGCAAGCATTGGAACAAGAATATAATAGAATCGGTCTTGAATCTCTTTAGGTTGATTCTTAATCCACGAAAAGGGGTTTCTATTGCCCTTAGAAGTGTTTAACCATCTATCCATATAGATAATATTCTCGTAAGTGTCGCCCATTCCCGTACCCCATTTTAACGGTGTGAAATGGTCGGTAGATAGGTTGTCTTTACTTCCAGTTAGTACACATTCTCCGCGTTGTTCGTCCTTTGCCTTCTCCATAATCTCGATAGAGTTAACGGAAGGTAGTCCATTTTCTAACGCCTTTTGTCGGTAGTTATATAGCTTAGAATGAATGTATTCGTTCTTCTTTTGGTTCTCCTTCGAATATACCCCTTGACAAGTTTTACAAGTAGAATGTTTCCCCTCAAACCCTCTAGGGTTATCGTGGAACGCGTCAATTCTTTTCATGCTATAACATTTGTTGCAAAGTCTCCCGCGTACCTTTCCTTCGTGTGAATATGCGATTATTTTCTGATTGTGTTTAACGATTAGTGCCATGATTAAAATTGCCCCCTATTTTTGATAACTTAATTCAAGAATCCTAGTTCCTTTTTCTCTGCTTCGGTCAAGTCTTTAAGGTTATATTTCTTTATAGGTGACGGCTTCCCATCACTTAACCTTTCGCCCTTGAAGTAACGAATAGTCTTTGTACCTCGTTCGCCTTCTTTACGTTCTTGTGCTTCTCGTTCCTCGAATTGTCTTTTCCTGCATACTGATTCGACGATTCTATAATCTACTTCGTGAAATTCTGCTATGTCTCTCCACTTAGTACCTTGTTCATAGTCTACTAGGATTGCAAAACGTAGTTCCTCGGATATTTCGTTATATGCTTTTTCTTTCTTCCTTTTTGTTACACTCATAATTTAATAGCCCCCTACATGATGTTTTGAAATGCCGTGAAAATGAATAGAACCCATAACGATATGTCTACCTTACTCATTTGAAAATGCCCCCATTTTATATAGTCAAGTATTCAAATATTAACGACGGGACAATCGAACGCCCCGCCGTTGAAGTGTCTTTTTTAATACAAATTTAAGTGAGTGAATTACTTTTTAAATGCTTCTTTGTTCTTTTCAGTTGCAAACGGTAGTTTACCGTCAACCAATGCCCCGCGTAACTCGTCCATGTAAACCATAGGGCTATAACGGTCTGAAATTTGGTGTCGTTGTTGTAAGAAAATCTTGTTATGTTCTCTAGGGTCTGGCATACGCAAGCCTACGCGTTCGTGAATATCCTTAAACGTTCTAACGTGTTCGCTTGAATACTCGCGGTGTTTGTTACGATACTCGATTAACTTGTTAAGGAACTCTAATTTAGCTTCGTTAATCTCGTCGAATAGCTTACGGAATTCCTCGCGTTTCTCGGCTTCATACTCTCGGCGTTCTTCCTCGACTTCGGCTTTCGCCTTCTCTAGTTCCTTTTGAACAACCGCGTCAATTTGGCTTAACTGGAATTGCTTTTCTTTTAGTTCTTGACGAACTTTTTCAAGGTCGCTGCTTAACTTCTTAGAAGGTTCTTTATCCTCAATAATTGCTAAATTAAAATCATCTTGAACGGCTTCATACAATGCCTTTTCTTCTTGTTTTAAATCCTCAATTTTACTAACTAGTTTTTGCTTTCTTGCTTCTCCCTTGTCGATTAACTTCTCGACTTTCTTGATTGTTTTCATAATAAAATTTCCCCTTTCAAAACTTGAATGTTAAATTACTTAATTCTACGAATTTTATCTTGTTCAACTAATGCCCTAAGTTGTTCTAAGTCCATAGGCGACGTTGAACCTGCATTGCGTCTATTCTCGTAGTCCTCGCGAACTTCACGGGTTAACTTAATCTTGCCGGTAACGTCCATGTATAGCTTTGCGAAGTTATGAGAACCGCCAATCGCCTTTTGTACTACCGTCTGCATGATTTCGTCATAGGCGTTATCAATTAGCTTGTCGGTTAGTTCCTTTTCGATTTTCTTCCATTGTGGGTGTTCCTTCTTTCGGTAATATGTCCGACGGTCAACGCCTAGTTCTTTACAAATAGAGACAATTGTTTCGCCCTGGAATCTCCGTTGGTAAATCTCGGTCAGTTCTTCAATGTCTTTAGGCGATAACTCGCGATAATTTTTAGCCATGTTTTAAACCTCCTTATTGTTTATGAATGCTTGAATTACGATAATTTCGTCCGCCGTGTATCGTAAATCACGGACTAGATACCTTGATAGTTTTATTTGGTTTCTAGCTGATAGGGAACGCTTCTCATTCTCCATAGCTGAAAGCATTGAGATATTTAAATCCGTAGCTTTCCTCATGTCCGTTAATGTTTGGTTTTTAATTGTTCTTAGAACCTTAATTGTTTTTCCTCGAATAACCATGTTGCTATCCATAGTTAACGCACCGTCAACTTGATTTGTTTTCATACAATACCTCCCGTTTATTAAATGTGTTACTTTGTGCAACTTAGAGTAAAAAAAGAGAATGGACGAAAAACGAAGGAAGGTGTTAAAAACGCCCACTCTCTCAACCTCCGTTTTATATCCGTTCCAAAGAAACACAAAATGACAATGTTAATCGGTCTAAACACTTCGCAGAAAAAATTAGTATCCGTAGGAAAAGGTGATTTCTTTTCCTCACTCTATTAGCTTTGTAACGGGCTAAAATACAAGTGTGAGGAGAAAATTTTTTTATAAAACTTGTCTTAAATGTGAACGTTTATACGTCCTTAGTTATAGTTGTGGTTTTATTAGAGATATTGTGACAAAAATTCTATTAGTTGATTTTCGTCTGATTCCCACATATAATAAAATTATTAAATGACTGAAAGGAATTGTCTTAATGCTAGTAAATACATACCTGAAATACTTAGAATCGGAAAATAAAAGTCACAATACAATTAGAGGACATAAGGCAACGATTAACGACTTCCTAGAAACCGTAGGAAGCGATATAAAGGCTTTAATCCCTCGTGATATTGCAAAGTACCAAAAGAAATTAGTAGACGAAGGAAGAACCGTAGGAACGATTAACACGCATGTTAAACGCCTAAAGGTGTTCTTTAAATGGTTAGAAGCTAATGGACACATGAAGGAAGATATTACGAAGCAAGTTAAAATGAAACGCGAAGTTAATACGTCCGTGAAGTGGTTATCTGGTGAACAAACTGATTTACTTTTACGTTCGGCTTATAAAGAGTTCTTAGACCGTAAACGCCCGAAGTTAAGAGAATATACGGTAATAACTACGCTACTTTATACGGGCTTACGTGTTGAGGAATTAACGAACCTAGAATCTAAAGACGTTGTTTTAAATAAACGCTTTATAAGAGTTCGAAACGGTAAAGACGGTTTATTCCGCGAAGTTCCTATTAACGATAGTCTATACAAGGATTTAAAAGCATATAAAGAAGGATACACGCCGAAGGGAAGCTATTTATTTGATACAAACCGAAGCGACAAAATGACAACCCGTGCCGTTAATCATCTATTAGCAAAGTTCAACAGTGTATCTGATTCAAAAGGAAAGGTTACAATAGAAAAGCTACACGCCCACATGCTAAGACACACTTTCGCTAAGTCGCTAGTTAATAAAGGGGTTTCTATTGAAGAAGTCGCCGTCCTGCTTGGACACATGAGGAACGACGGAACGCCTAATACTTTAATGACTGCCCGTTATGTAAAATCATCACAAGAAAACCTATTAGATTCCGTTAACAAACTAGATTATTAGACATAAAAAAGCCCCCGAATCCAATTAAGGAAACGGGGGTTTCTTCGTCTTTGAAAGGAGAAATAATACCATGTAAACACTCACATAAAGACATAAACAAGAAGTAATTAAAAGTGTTAGCCCCCTCCGTTTCCATGTGGGGCATGGGGCTTGTGGCGAAGGCTTTGAACACTTGACTATATAAAACGGGATAACCCGTCTTATTCTTTTATATTGTAAACAATAATTATTTAATATCTATTTTTGTATATATTCAGTTACGAACGAAGTGAGTAACACGCCGAAGGCGTAATCTCTTTTGATTCTTTACAAAAGAATATACTTCGCCTTAAACCCTTATCGGCTTCGCCGAATCGCTAACGCGATTTGTTTTAACAACGATTAACTTTAACTTTGTAAGTTATCGTATGTTTCTATTATATAGGCATTGTATTGGGCTAAAATACAAGTGCTGAATTGAAAAAATTTCTATGCACTTTCTTCAAAACGGCTGAACCCCTTGTCCGCCAACGGTTATAGCGATTGTTAAATCTTTGTGACAAAGGGTCATAACACTTGTAGGAAATTACTTCCTTTCTTTAAATACCTCTTCAAAACAAGTGGTATTTGTGACTAATAACATTAGAAACATCTCATATCAGTTTTTCTAAAACGTCCCCCTTAAAATTATCAATCATTTTTATATTTTGTCCTCATCATATAAATTTTTATCAGGTGGGATTTCTCCTAAACGGGTATGTTCATTTAGAATTATATATTGCTTTCCATCCCTTTCGATTATAGGGCTTCCCTTTTCCTCGGGTGTTAGCTTAATATAGGTTGAGGGGTGATATAGCATTTTTTTACAACTTAACTTATTTTCGTCGAACTCCCCGTTTTTATTTACTTGTTGTAGAATTTTCCCTGAATCATTTAATACAAGTTCAAAGTCATCCTCATAAACAAAATAAGCTTTATCAACTTGAATAGCTTTATCGTTAACAATGTAAAAATACTCTTTATGGAAAGCGATTGTTATCTAGAATTGTCCCGTACTGAAGTCTTTATAGAAAGTTAAGGTCATGTCCTCTTTCATTTCGATTCTTCTTTTGTCGAAAGTTAATCCTTTAGCCTTATTCAAGTTGTTAGGGATAAAACATAAATTACTTACTCGACAATTGAAACCGTTATTGTCTATATGGTCAACAACAAAGTTCTTTTTATTTGCTTCGTCTATTGCTTCTTTGCCATAATAGAATTCCATCACATATCTATGAAGGTATTTCTTTAGCTTGTTAGAATAGAGATATTCCCCTTTAACCGTCCAAGTATAAGACTTTAAAATATTGAATAATTCTTCATTGTATTCAGTGTATGCTAGTTTGTTTGCTTTGGGTTTATTTATATAAATAGATTCACCACTTCGATAAACTTCACCTTTCATACTATGTAATCCTCCCTTGATAGGAACTATATTTCAATTTGTATTATTCAACTTGCCAAGTTTACGATATTTGTTTAGCAAATAAAAAGAACACCCCATGAAAGTGTTCAAAAAAATACTATGTCCTGCCTTAATTGAATAATGATTGAATTTTTAAAGCGACTTCTCTCGGTTTAACATCAATAGACGATAACTTATCTATATCTATCCACATTGGCAAATATGTTCCTCTATCTCTCTTTTCGTTGGTGTACTCTTCGCCTTGCCCAGTTCCAAATGTTCCTTCTACAATTTCGGATAAGTAAAAATATTGCGTTCCACTAAATTCAACTTTTGCTATGCACTCATTAACCTTTACTTCTACTCCCAATTCTTCAAGGGCTTCTCTTTTTGCACCTTCTTCTGGTGTTTCATCACCCTCTATTCCTCCACCAGGAAAAACATAATAAGTATAACCATCTCTAATTCTTTGAATTAGTCCAACCTTTTTATTATCTACTATTACTACCGAACCTCTATCTCGCATTACCTAACCCCTTATCATTAAATCTTATTGAAGAATTCTGCTACTTTAATTCAAAAAAAGAAAGTCAAAAACCTCGTTCAGCATTCACACCCTTATGTTAAATAAGGGAGTTTATCCGTTAAACCTTCCCATTACTACGGTGTTATAATAGTTCCCATCCGACAATAGTTTGTCATTCTTTAGTATTCCTTCTATTTCAAATCCATATTTTTTATAAAGCTTTATTGCATTTCCATTCGTTTCAAGTACATTCAATATAATCTTTTTGATTCCTTTTGTATCAGCCCATTTAGTTGTTTCTTTTAACAAGTTTGTTCCAATGCCATATCCCCAGAAATCCTTTAGTACACAAACACCAAACTCAACTTTATGCGACAACCTTTTCAAATGGTTCCCTTCACACCTTGAAAAACCAACAATTCTTCCATTCACTTCACAAACCAAAAAAAGATTATGAGGACTTTCTGCATCTTCTTTGATAAGCTGTTTAAAACTTACTTCATCAATAAACGCTTCACCTTTTTCTCTATCCATATTTTCTGTTTCACCATCTATTTGTACCCTTACATCAGATAGATTTTCTCCATCCGCTTCTACCGCAGACCTAATAATATATCTCAAATCTTTTTGAAAAAACTCTTTTGGACTGACCATCATAATCATTCACCCCTTCTTTGTTTCTATATGTAACCATCTTATACTATTCTTGTTGCACTTTCCTGCCACTTTAGTGTAGGTGCACCCATTTATAAACTTTGTAATATTTCATTATCATTTTAACATAAAAAACCAATTATCTAGGTCTTACTTGAAGTATTTACGAACTGAAATTATTATTATTTTAGTAATTCGTTATACCAATAATGTCCTATTTCCTCGGCTTCTTCCTCCGTTTTCATATCGAATTGGAAATACATAGCCCTTTAAGTTTCTTTATCAAATCGAATGTTTTTACAAGCTAGTAACATATATCCTAACGCTTGGCGGTTATCCATATTGTATCTAATCCTTTTTTTAATGATTATTTTCGTCCTTAGACTTGCATTTGGTATTTATCTTTGGCAACATCTTGAGGGCTAGTTTAGGAATACGTAAGGCATAGTAACGACTACCTTATAACGAGATTTTTAAAAAATAATCTGCTATAAGAATAGTCGTTATACTTGGACAACATCCGTCGGGAATTATTGAGGTGTCCGCAGTGTATCCCTATTAACGAAAAGATTTCTCCTTAACAAGCCTACTGCAACAAGTAGCCCTAGCAGGTTCACATAGTCCCTAACCTTACGCTTTGGCTTTTCAGTTAGCTAATTCGACACCCTTTTATTGTGGGACTAGAAATGGATTCTATGTTAGTTGTGGCTTGTCCTACACCGTCCGTAAACGGTCTACCCTTCCTTCGTTCAGCACTTAGGGGTAGCTTTTCACCCTTCGGACACAAAACGCAATAGGGAACGTTAAAGCGTGTCCTAGCCCTTGTTATTGCGTCGGCAGGGCGAACCTTTCAAGGTTATATTATCGTCGTATTAGTCGGCACTCCACGACGGGAAAACCTGCATAGCTGCTAAAAAAGCATTACTTAATAAGCCTTGCATATACTAATTTTTTTCGTTAATATATGTAAGTAGCTAAGTCGGGTTTCCGTATTTAGTTATAGCTAAGATTTGAGGTCACGCGTTGCACCGCGTGGCTTTTTCTTTTTTACTAAAACATTCTTTGCTTACGGTCAAATTTACACCTTTTGTTAAGGCGTAGCTTCCACTCATTCAAAGCCTTTAAATATTCCTCTGAATAAGTTCCATTGATACGTGCTTTACGGCTAGTAACTTTAGCAACCTCCCCCGTGTACCAATGGATAGCCTCTACGGTAGTCATATTGTCGATATTAGGAAGGTTGTTCAATTTCGTTACCTCCGTTTCTTTAATACCTTTAACGGCGAAAAATCCTTATGTCTTTCCCTTACATCATTTCCGAATAGGTTTACATAGGTCTTAACTATTTCCATGCTTGTATGTCCTAGAATGGTCTGCAATTCGAAGATATTAGCCCCTTGTTGAACGCTTAGTTTTGCGAACGTATGGCGGAATGTATGAGGACTACAACGAACATCTTTTATTTTGGCTTTCACCCCGTATATGTCGATTCGTTGTTGTACTGACCTTCTTAACAAAGGTGTTCCGTCAATGGTTACAAATAAAGCGTCACTTTCGACTACTCCCCTAATGGAGATATACTTCTTTAATTGCTTCTTCATTTCGCTTTGAATGGGTACTAGACGTTCTCTATACGTCTTAGCGTTCCTTATCCTCAATAGACTATCTTCCCATTGAATATCAGCTAGTGATAGCCCTACAAGTTCATTCACACGTATTCCAGTTTCAAGGAAAACCATCATTATTGTATAGTCACGAACTCCCGTAAACGTCGTTAAATCGGGTTGATTAAACAACATATTTAATTGTTCTTTTGAGAACGTAGGAATTACATGTTTTCTATCTTTCAATAACGTTATATTCTCCATTGGATTTTTAGGAATGTGCTTCTTCTTGTGAAGGAAATTAAAGAACGAACGTAGCCCACGTAAACGGGTATTGATTGAAACAATCTTAGTACCTTTGTAAATACGCATGTAACGGATAACATTTTCTTGGATATGTTCTTCCGTAACGTTATAGGGCTTTAACTCTTTCATATCTATCCCTTGTTCTTCTAATTGGTTTAGAAACGCTTGTAGTTCGTTTTGATAATAACGGATAGTAAACGGTCTTAAATTACGTAAATCGCAATCAGTCACAAATAAATCAATCGCTTCTTTAAACGTTTCTGCATACGACTTATCACTTTTTCTGACGATAGATAATTCACGGTCATTTAAGTTGTTCTTACGTCTTGCCATAGCTTACCCCCCTTCGTAACTATTCGCACGATTAACGCACACGATTAGAGACGGTAGGAAAACACTAAAAACTAACGTATTTTAAACACAAAAAAACGCTTCCCCACAATGGAGAAACGTTGATTTGACGGTATATTCACGTTCAATTACCGATTATTAAACTTTGAAAATCGATACCGGTGGTCGGGTTCGAACCGACACTCCCGAAGGAACACGATTTTGAGTCGTGCGCGTCTGCCAATTCCGCCACACCGGCATGTGTTTGGAGGCGGTAACCGGATTTGAACCGGTGATAAAGGTTTTGCAGACCTCTGCCTTACCACTTGGCTATACCGCCAAAAACGCTTACTCTTAAAATGGAGCGGAAGACGGGATTCGAACCCGCGACCCCCACCTTGGCAAGGTGGTGTTCTACCACTGAACTACTTCCGCAGAAAAGGCTGGGCCACTAGGATTCGAACCTAGGATACACGGGATCAAAACCCGATGCCTTACCGCTTGGCTATGGCCCAATTATTAAATTAAAAATGGGGCGACCGGTGGGGATCGAACCCACGTATGCCGGAGCCACAATCCGGTGCGTTAACCGCTTCGCCACGACCGCCATTATATAATTATGGCAGGGGTAGTAGGAATCGAACCCACATCAAAGGTTTTGGAGACCTTCGTTTTACCATTAAACTATACCCCTATAAAAAAATGGTGGAGGGGGGCAGATTCGAACTGCCGAACCCAGAGGGAGCGGATTTACAGTCCGCCGCGTTTAGCCACTTCGCTACCCCTCCACATAAATGGTGGCTCCGGACGGAATCGAACCGCCGACACAGGGATTTTCAGTCCCTTGCTCTACCGACTGAGCTACAGAGCCTTAATGGAATGTTTGCAACATATAATAATTCATGTACTTGCTGAACTAAATAAATACCTTAACAACGCTATTCATATGTAAATGAGTCAAATAATTAGTGGCGGTCCGGACGGGACTCGAACCCGCGACCTCCTGCGTGACAGGCAGGCATTCTAACCAGCTGAACTACCGGACCAGATATGTATTTGAAGTAAAATTGGTTGCGGGGGCAAGATTTGAACTTGCGACCTTTGGGTTATGAGCCCAACGAGCTACCAGACTGCTCCACCCCGCGATATGAAAGTTAAATGGTGGAGGATGCAGGGCTCGAACCTGCGACCCCCTGCTTGTAAGGCAGGTGCTCTCCCAGCTGAGCTAATCCTCCATATAATAGTGGTGACCCGTACGGGATTCGAACCCGTGTTACCGCCGTGAAAGGGCGGTGTCTTAACCACTTGACCAACGGGCCAATGCTGAATAAAAATGGCGGAGAGCGAGGGATTCGAACCCTCGAGACCGCGATAGCGGTCTACACGATTTCCAATCGTGCTCCTTCGGCCTCTCGGACAGCTCTCCATGGCTCCACAGGCAGGAATCGAACCTGCGACCGATCGGTTAACAGCCGATTGCTCTACCGCTGAGCTACTGTGGAATAATGCAAACAGTAATCCGATGCAACAATAAATTATACATAATTATCTGTTACATGACAACCTTGGCGGCTATTTTCCTTGAGACCTTTATTGAAGTCTTTCAAATGAATCAGCGCTAAGCCATGTATGTATCATCAAGCCTGGCGGCGTCCTACTCTTGCAGGGGCAAAGCCCCAACTACCATCGGCGCTGGAGAGCTTAACTACTGTGTTCGGCATGGGAACAGGTGTGACCTCTCCGCTATTGCTACCAGACCTTCAGACATGAAACATGTCCTTTCTAATTGGAAGGACAAGATATATTATATGCATTTCCGACAAGAAATGCAAGAGGTTTTAAAAATTTTATACCTCAAAAACTGAATAAGCGTACTTGCAACGGTTCATCAAAAGATATAGTTAAGTCCTCGATCGATTAGTATCCGTCAGCTCCACGTGTCACCACGCTTCCACCTCGGACCTATCAACCTCATCGTCTCTGAGGGATCTTACTCACTCGAAGTGATGGGAAGTCTCATCTTGAGGGGGGCTTCATGCTTAGATGCTTTCAGCACTTATCCTGACCACACGTAGCTACCCAGCCATGCTCCTGGCGGAACAACTGGTAC